>JAOPTQ010000099.1:0-31062 GCA_051531915.1 Colwellia sp.
GGAAGCGGCCTTTTTTATGTCAGGGATGACGGTATTTACTGTTTTGAAAACTTGGAACTCAAAAATATGTCTTGGCAACCTACACTTACGTGGCAAAACGCACAAAAACGCGCACAAATTTTACAACAAATTCGTCAATTTTTTGCAGGGCGTAATGTTGTTGAAGTAGAAACTCCTGCGTTGTCATTAGGCACAGTGACCGATGCTCACTTAGAGGCATTATCATGTCGTTATAACTTTCTCAGTGATAGTTCAGTTGATCACTCAATTGACTTGTATTTACAAACCTCACCTGAATTTCACATGAAGCGTTTGTTAGCATCAGGTTATGGCAGTATTTTCCAGATAGCTAAAGCTTTCCGTCATGAAGAAGCCGGTCGTTATCATAACCCTGAATTTACACTACTTGAATGGTATCGTTTAGGTTTTGATCATTTTGAGTTAATGAAGGAAGTTGCAGAATTACTAAAAACAATTTTAGTGTGCAATGAACCAACGCAAATAACTTATCAACAGTTATTTATAGCGCAGATTGGCTTAGATCCGTTAGCGGCAAGTAGAGAGCAATTATTAGCTATCATCATTGAAAAGAATAAAATGAGTGATTGGTTAGCCGCTGAGCCTAATATTGATATTCTATTACAATTTATTTTCAGTGAAATAATTGAAATCAATATTGGCATAGTAGCGCCTTGCTTTGTTTATAACTTTCCAAGCTCTCAAGCATCGTTAGCTAAAATTTGTCCTGAGGATACTAGAGTAGCGCAACGTTTTGAATGCTATTTTAAGGGCGTGGAGTTAGTTAATGGTTTTAATGAATTAACTGATGTAGAAAAGCAATATAAACGTTTTCAAGAAGATAATAAAAAAAGAGCGAGTTTGGGTTTAAAAAATAAAGCTATTGATAATAATTTTATCTCTGCCTTATCATGGGGATTACCACCCTGTTCAGGCGTTGCTTTAGGCGTAGACAGACTGATTATGTTAGCGCTTGATGTTGAACAGTTAGAACAAGTTATTACCTTTCCAATTCATTGTGGCTAATGTTTGCGCAATTTTAGTTATTTTACTAATGTTATAGTATATCAATTGTGATATTATTACATTTGTTCTGGGTGATTTACTCGCAACAATAATTTTCGTATAAATTATAGGTCTCAAATGTTAGATAAAATAGGTATTACCGCAACATCATTATGTGCATTACATTGTATTTTGCTACCTATTCTGCTGCCTATTTTACCATTAATGGGTTTAAGCTTTTTAGCGGATCACACTTGGGAACATATATTTTTGATGATGACGGCAGTATTAGGCACCGTTGCTTTGTTTTCTGGCTTTAAACGCTATCACAAACGCTTATACCCTTTTTATTTACTATATTTAGGCATTGCTTTGTATTGGATCAAACATGATTTTTCTGAAGCGGTTGAAATATACTTTATCATCGGTGGCGCTAGCTTAATTATAGCCGCCCACTTTATTAACATTAAATTATGTAATAGTTGTAAGCAGTGTAATGAAGAGACTTGTGCTTCGGCTTAAGTTAATCAGAGCCTAAGGCACTAGTCTAGTTAATATCTAATTCTTTCAGTTTTCTTGTTAATGTATTCCTTCCCCAACCTAATTTTTTAGCGGCTTCTTGTTTATGTCCTTGTGTGAAAAGTAAAGCTCGCTCAAGCATTATTTTTTCAAATTCTGGCTGGGCGGTATCAAGAATAGCACTTTTTCCTTGTGCTAATTCTTGATCCATCCAATCACTAAGTGCCGCTTGCCAGCTACTTACTTGAACCGATAATTGAGAGGTTTTTTCCGTTAATTCACTGGGTAAATCTTCAAGTAAAATCTCTTGTCCACTCGCCATAACAGTTAAAAATCGGCAGATATTTTCTAATTGTCTGACATTGCCAGGCCACTGACATTGTTGTAAAAAAATTAACGCTTTTTTACTGAGTGACTTAGACTCAACGCTTAATTCGTTGGCGGCTTGTTTTAAAAAATGCAGGCTGAGTTGCTCTATATCTTCTTTGCGTTCACGCAGGCTGGGTAAATGGACTCTTATGACATTAAGTCGATGAAATAAATCTTCTCTAAATTCACCTTTTTTGACTCGATCTTCTAAATTTTGGTGTGTAGCCGCAATAATTCGAACATCAACTTGCACCGGAGAATGTCCACCAACACGGTAAAACTGTCCATCTGATAATACTCGTAATAATCGTGTTTGAATTTCAAGCGGCATATCGCCAATTTCATCTAAAAATAAAGTACCACTGTGAGCTTGCTCAAAACGACCTTGGCGAACAGTATTTGCCCCGGTAAAAGCGCCCTTTTCATGACCAAAAAGCTCTGACTCTATCAAGTCTTTTGGGATAGCCGCCATATTTAAGGGAATAAAAGGTGCGGTGCTTCTAGGGCTATGAGAGTGAAGCGCATGGGCAACAAGTTCTTTGCCAGTGCCTGATTCGCCATTAATTAATACGCTAATGCTTGAACGGGATAAGCGACCAATAGCGCGAAATACTTCTTGCATTGCTGGTGCTTCGCCAATTAATCCAGCGGCGAGTGCAGGGCTTTCTTTGCGTTGATTTTTCGCATTTTGTTCTCTTGCATGCGTTAATGCGCGTTTAGCTAAACTAACTGCTTCATCAATATCAAAGGGTTTGGGTAAGTATTCAAAGGCACCACCTTGATAAGCATTAACAGCACTGTCTAAATCAGAATGTGCGGTCATTATTATGACCGGAATAGTAGGATGATCTTTACTAATGGTATTAAGTAAAGTCATCCCATCCATGTTGGGCATACGAATATCTGAAATAATAATTTCAGGTTGATCATGATCAAGGGCAACTAATAAATTTTCAGCACTTTCAAATGAAGCTACCGTTATATTGGCACTCGCAAAAGCTTTTTCTAATACCCAGCGAATTGAGCTATCGTCATCAACTATCCATACTTGTTCGGTGATCATATTTTTTTCTCTTGAGCTAAGGGTAATAAAATAATAAATTTTGTACATCCGGGGCGACTATGGCAGGATAATTTACCTTGGTGTTGGTTTATTAAGGTTTGTGATATAGAAAGCCCTAAACCAGTGCCATTTGAACGTCCAGAAACCATTGGGTAAAAAAGTGTGTCTTGAATTTTTTCAGGGATTCCAGGGCCATTATCAATTATGCTAATTTGAACGGTGAGTTTGATCTTTTTGCCGTTAATTGTTTTATTGCTAGCGATACGCGTTTGAAGCGTGATGGTATGCTCTTTATCTATTGCTTGAATGGCATTGATAACAATATTCAATACCGCTTGCTGTAACTTTTCTTGATCGCACTCTATTGGGGGTAATGAAGGATCATAATCACGATAAATTTTATTTTCTTGCTCGGTAGAATAATTAACCACTTGGCAAACTTTTTCTAATACGGAATGAATATTATGCGCTTTAAATTGCGGGAGTTGATTAGGGCCTAATAAACGGTCAACTAAATTTGTTAACCTATCTGCTTGCTCAATGATCATTGCGGTATATTCTTGCTGACTTGCATTCAATTCTTTATTCAATAATTGTGCTGCGCCTCGTAGACCGCCCAACGGATTTTTAATTTCATGCGCTAAACCTTTTATCAAATCTCTTGCAGCAAGCGATTGTTGCTGTTGAAAAACTTCTAAACTTATTTGTTTTTGTTGATCTATTTGTTTGAACTCTAACAACACATGGGGCAATTGTAAAAATTCAACACAAGAAGCGGTTATTTCTGCTGTAAATCGATGTGTTTCTGAAAATTCAATCGCAATATCACTATCAGTAAGTTCTTGTCTTGTTGCCAATACTTGTTGTAATCGTGTTTGATTAATAGAGGTGTTATTAAAAATCAAATCAAAAGAGCAACCGTATAATTTATATAAACTTTTAACTAACAAAGCTTCTGCAGCGGGGTTTACATAAACAATGTTTAAGTTTTGATCAAGAATTAAAACCGCAGTGACCAGTTGATTTGCCAATGCTTGCTGGTAGTTTAGCTTGAGTTGCTGAATATCTTGTATTGTATGCAAAAGGAAGCCCTATTTTTGACCAATTAACGCACCGCTAAGGTGCATTTTATTTTAGTATATTAGATAACTGCGGTATATGCAGGCTTAAATGGCGCTATTCGGTGCTATTTTACCGAGGAACGATGCATATAAAAGATTGTTGGTTTTGATGATGCAATAACCTTGCCTTCTTTATTAAGCAACTCTATTACTATTTCGTGTTCACCTCGGTCTATATTTCGCAGGGCAAATCTTGAATAACTTTGAGGTTTTTTATGAGGTTTATCATCTAGATATAATTGAACATTATAGCCAGATTTAAATAAAGGTTTAATAAGGCCTCTAATAACGACAGAGCCTGTGTTATCTCTGATCGTGGCATTATTTTCAGGTGCGGTTATTTCTATTTGGTAATCGTCTTTAATAATTTTAGGGGTGATATCTAGCACTGAGGTTTCAATACTTGTTGATGACTTTAATATATTACCGGGTTTAGTTTTTACTTCCTCAGCACCAGATCTTGGGGTATCAGAATAGACCAAAACACCTTTTTCATTACGCCAAACGTAAATCTTAGCGGAACTCGCATAAACGGGAGTTGCTAATGATATTGTTATTAATGCTAATAATAAAAATTTAACCATAGTTAGCTAAGTGTGTTTTAATGCTTTTAGTGAGACTAAAAAACAATCTATTAATTGAGTATACACCTAAAATATAAACTTTTGCTAGTTTAAGATATAAGCCTAAGAAATATAAACAAAAAAGCTCACCGAAGTGAGCTTTTTAACAAGTATGTTTACAGAGAGGTTATACGCTGTAGTACATATCAAATTCTACTGGGTGAGTAGTAGAGTTTAGTAATTCAATCTCTTGACGTTTAAGGCCAATGTAAGCATTGATCATATCGGCATCCATAACACCACCTTCAGTTAAGAAGTCCATGTCAGCTTCTAATGCATCAAGTGCTTCTTCAAAAGATGAAGCTACTTGTGGGATAGCTGCGGCTTCTTCGGCTGGTAAGTCATATAAATCTTTATCCATAGCATCGCCAGGGTGAATTTTATTTTTGATACCGTCAAGGCCGGCCATTAACATGGCGGTGAAACCTAAGTAAGGGTTCATGGTTGGATCAGGGAAACGCACTTCAATACGCATCGCTTTAGGGCTAGGAACCATTGGAATACGAATAGAAGCAGAGCGGTTACGTGCAGAGTAAGCAAGCATAACAGGCGCTTCAAAACCAGGAACAAGACGTTTGTATGAGTTAGTTGATGCGTTAGTAAAGGCATTCAATGCTTTAGCATGTTTGATGATACCACCAACATAATAAATAGCTAGTTCAGATAACCCGCCGTACTTGTCACCAGAGAATAAGTTAACACCATCTTTAGCAAGTGATTGGTGAACATGCATACCAGTACCGTTATCACCAACTAAAGGCTTAGGCATGAAAGTAGCTGTTTTACCGTAAGCGTGCGCTACGTTATGAACAACATACTTATAAATTTGAACTTCATCAGCTTTTAATACCATAGTATTAAAACGACAAGCAATTTCGTTTTGACCACAAGTTGCAACTTCATGATGATGCGCTTCAACAACTAAGCCCATATCTTCCATGATTAAACACATGGCTGAACGTAAATCTTGTGATGAATCAACGGGTGCTGTTGGGAAGTAACCGCCTTTAACACCAGGACGATGTCCCATGTTGCCTTCTTCGTATTCAGTACCTGAATTCCAAGCCGCTTCTTTATCATCAATTTTGTAGAATGAACCACTCATATCTGTGTGGAAACGAACGTCATCAAAAACGAAGAACTCTGGCTCTGGACCAATTAATACCGTATCAGCAATACCCGTGCTACGCATGTATTCTTCAGCGCGTTTAGCTACAGAGCGTGGATCACGACTATAACCTTGCATTGTTGTAGGTTCAACAATATCACAACGTAAGTTTAAGGTAGCAACTTCAGTAAACGGGTCTAATACAGCGGTAGCAGCATCAGGCATTAATACCATGTCTGATTCATTGATGCCTTTCCAGCCTTCAATTGATGAACCATCAAACATTTTACCATCTTCGAAGAAATCTTCGTCGATTTGGTGATGAGGTATAGAAACGTGTTGCTCTTTACCTTTTGAATCAGTGAAACGAAGGTCAACAAATTTGACATCGTGCTCTTTAATTAAATCGAATACCGCTTGTGACATTTTGTCTCTCCAGTGGGGTTAGTACTATAAATAAAGTATTTATAGATTAGTTTAAGTTATATCAACCATTAATGCTCGTTATTTTTTATTTTAGCTAAAATCATGCCAAAGCCAATCTCATTGATAATTAAGCCTTTTAAAATGAGTTTGATTTATTTTTGCTTTGTTTTGGTGCAGTGAGTGTTGCAATGTGGTGCATTCTATTTCTAGTGCTATAGCGATACTCACTATAGAATAATTATATTGTCATTAAAAACAACATATTCTAGATATGGTCAATCATATTGATTTATTTATAAACACATTTGCTGTATAATGCGCGCCCAATTATAGCCTTTAGTCATTTACGTGTTTGAAAAGCGGTAAATGATAGTAACAGCGAGTAACGCCAGTGTTAGATAAATTACGCAACGTCGCAATTATTGCCCACGTTGACCACGGAAAAACCACCCTTGTTGATAAATTGCTTGAGCAATCAGGTACTTTAGATGCACGTGTTGGCCATGACGAACGAGTGATGGATTCAAACGATATTGAAAAAGAACGTGGTATCACTATTTTAGCGAAAAATACCGCCGTTAACTGGAATGGCTACCGCGTAAATATTGTCGATACTCCAGGCCATGCCGATTTTGGTGGTGAAGTAGAGCGTGTTATGTCAATGGTTGACTCCGTATTATTGATTGTTGACGCGCAAGAAGGGCCAATGCCACAGACGCGTTTTGTTACGCAAAAAGCCTTTGCGCAAGGTTTAAAGCCTATTTTAGTGATTAACAAAGTTGATAAACCAGGTTCTCGCCCTGATTGGGTTATGGATCAAGTATTTGAATTGTTTGATAACTTAGGTGCTACTGACGAACAACTTGATTTTAAAGTGGTTTATGCTTCTGCAATTAATGGTTGGGCATCACTTGAAGAAGGTGAAATTGGCACCGATATGACGCCTTTATTTGACACCATTATTGAAGAAGTGCCTTCTCCTGAAGCGGATCCTGAAGGAGCATTTCAAATGCAAATTTCACAACTTGATTACAGCTCTTATTTAGGCGTAATTGGTGTTGGTCGTATTAAACGCGGTAGTGTTAAGCCTAACCAACAAGTTACCATTCAGCTTGCTAATGGCGGCGTACATAATGGTAAAGTTGGTAAAGTATTTGGTTATTTAGGTCTAGATCGACTTGATATTGCCGAAGGTTTCGCGGGTGATATTATCGCTATTACGGGTTTGGGTGAATTGAAAATTTCAGACACCATTTGTTGTCCTACAGAGGTAGAAGGTCTGCCAGCGTTATCTATTGATGAACCAACCATCAATATGACTTTTCAAGTTAATACGTCTCCATTTTGTGGTAAAGAAGGTAAATTCGTTACTTCGCGCAACATTAAAGAGCGTTTAGAAAAAGAGCTTGTGCACAACGTAGCATTACGTGTTGAGCAGTTAGATGATCCTGATAAATTTAAAGTATCGGGCCGTGGTGAGCTTCACTTAGGTATTTTAATTGAGAACATGCGTCGTGAAGGTTTTGAGTTAGCAGTATCTCGTCCAGAAGTTATTGAGCGTATGATTGATGGCGTATTACAAGAACCTTATGAAACCGTAACCATTGATGTTGAAGAACAACATCAAGGTTCGATCATGGAAAAAATGGGTGTTCGTAAAGCTGAATTAACGGATATGGCACCAGATGGTACTGGTCGTATTCGCATGGACTTCATTATGCCAAGTCGTGGTTTAATTGGTTTTCAAACTGAATTTATGACTTTAACGTCTGGTTCTGGTTTGATTTACCATACATTCTTCGAATATGGTCCTCATAAAGGTGGTGACATTGGCCAACGTAAAAATGGTGTAATGATCGCTAACGCAACGGGTAAAGCGCTTACTAACGCTATCTTCAACTTACAGTCTCGTGGCCGTATGATGATTGGGCACGGTATTGATGTCTATGAAGGTCAAGTTATTGGTATTCATAGCCGTGATAACGATTTAACGGTTAATGCGCTTAAAGGTAAGCAGTTAACTAACGTTCGTTCTTCAGGTACTGATGAAGCACAAACATTAACACCACCTATTTTAATGTCTTTAGAGCAAGCTCTAGAGTTTATTGATAATGATGAGTTAGTAGAAGTTACACCTGAGAATATTCGTATTCGTAAAAAACTCTTAAAAGAAAATGAACGTAAACGTGAAGCTAGACCGGCAAAATAGCCTTATTAGCCAATTGCTAGCGAATAGTTAATCGAAAAAACCGTTTGATGCTACCCATCAAGCGGTTTTTTTATTTGTGAAAAGATTAGAATTTGTAAGACATGTCTGCAATTGCTGTCAGCTATCTTTATTTGTATTTTCTGCTTGTTTAATAGCCTATTGTTTTATATGAAATATTTTTTAAATTAATAATCATCATAAATAATAGTGTGATTTTTATCACGTTTATCACCGGAAAAATTCAATTTTTACTGCTACGCTTTATGGAGTTAAGTTATTAATGGCAGCAAAAGTAATGGATAAGAGTAAATTAAAGCGCTTGGGTGTTTTGTTTGAAAAAATGGTTGCTAATGAGGCTTCTGTTATTGAACGCTATGAATTAAAAGTATTATATCAAGAATATATTTTTGACGGCAGAGAACTTTCTCATGCTAGAAAATCGGCAACTGTTATGCAGATGAACTAACGTTAACGCTTCGTTTTCTCTTTTTATTTTTCACAAAAGGACTTGTTTATTATGTCTCCTTCACAATTAAAAACACTACAAGAGTTGAGCTATGCTTTTAGCCAAGGAAAAGCTAGCCCGAAACAAATACAGCAGTTATCAACGCTGCTTGCCGAAATTAATCAGTATGTTGTTAGTTCGGTATCGATAGATAAAAGTCATAAAAATTTACTTATTGCCGAGCCTCGCGCGAGTTTATAAAGCGATGTTGATAAAAATTTTCGCCCATAACAATCATCTTCTATTAAAGTTGTGTTCTAGATAAAATTTAATTAATAAGCACTTTTAAAAGTAGCAGCGTCTATAATTGACCATATATGGAATATTCCAGCAACAATCGCGGGTACAATTAGCCAACCTAAAGCGTAACCACCAACACAAATAATCGCAAAAAAAATTGCAGGCACTAATCTGCCTTGTACTAATTGCCCTAGGCCGGGGAAAAAAATATTACATATCGCCGCAATTATATTACCAGTAGATCCTTGAGTAGCCATTACACTTTCTCTTTTTGTCTTGTTACTTTATTCGCTAATGCTATCATAGTATAAATTTATATCGTTATAAATTAGTATATTCCCATCCTAAATTTAGGTTAAATATGAATCTAATCATAAAGTTAATTCATTCACCATTTTGGCACAAAAGTGTGATATTTTTGCGTTACTTTAAAAAACGTATAAAACAAGAGCAATTGCAAGTTGTTGCAGGTTACCTGTCTTATGTATGTTTAATGTCGCTTGTGCCTTTACTTGTGGTGATGCTCTCCGTGATGACGGCTTTTCCTATTTTTGCCGATATTCATCATAGCGTTGAGCAGTTTGTTTATAACAATTTTGTACCAACGGCCAGTAATGTTGTACAAGAGTATATTGCAGGTTTTGTGGCGAATGCTTCTAAAATGTCAGCTATAGCCATCTCTTTTTTATTCATTGCTGCTTTGCTGTTAATGTCAGCTATTGATAAAGCATTAAATAGAATTTGGCAAGTGACAGACAAACGGCGAACGATTACGTCCCTTGCCATGTATTGGATGGTGTTAACTTTAGGCCCTGTACTTATTGGAGCAAGTATTGCGGTAACCTCTTATCTTGTTTCGCTAGTGTCTTTAGGTGACTATGATGCTTTTGGTCTGACACATGTTTTTTTAAGACTTTTACCTATTCTTGCGTCTGTTTCAGCTTTTGTTATTTTATATATGGCGGTACCGAACAAGGCAGTTCCATTTAAATATGCAATTTCGGGCGCTTTTGTTGCCGCATTATTGTTTGAATTGGCGAAAAAATCGTTTGCACTTTATGTAACGCAGTTTCCTTCTTACCAAGCGATTTATGGCGCTCTAGCGGCGATTCCTATCTTATTTTTATGGGTTTATCTTTCTTGGCTAATTGTACTTGGTGGCGCCTTTATTACGGCATCCTTACAAGATTTTGAATGCCATCAGAATGAGGAAGCGCAATAAAAATGATTGCTTTAATACAACGAGTAACGCAGGCAAGCGTTATGGTAAACAAAAAGAATATTGGAGAAATAGATCACGGCTTACTGGTGTTTTTAGCGGTAGAGCCTAATGATACACTAGCAAAAGCCAAGCGCCTTGCTGAGCGAGTTGCGGGTTACCGAATATTTAGTGATAAAAATGACAAGATGAATTTAAATGTTAAGCAAGTTCATGGTGATATTTTAGTAGTTTCTCAATTTACCTTAGCAGCAGAGACTAATAATGGTTTGAGACCTAGTTTTAGTACGGTAGCAACCCCTGAATTAAGTGAAACACTTTACTTGTTTTTTTGTCAACAACTAAGGCTGCAAGGATTTAACGTACCTACGGGAAAATTTGGTGCTGACATGAAAGTGCAGTTACTTAACGATGGGCCGGTAACTTTTACGTTAACGATATAATACCTTTTACATTAACAATATACCCCTTTTCCATGTTGCCAGAAATTACGCCAACGTAAAAAAGTATGACGAGATAAATAACTACTTTTATTTCGCTTTAATAAACGGGTGGTTCGCCAGTGTTTAGGTATTAGGTGAATGATGATATTGAGATAGTTGGGCACATGAAAATAAACAATGTCATGATTGCTTTGTAGTTGTTGTAAAACAGTTAAGTATAAATTTATATCGTTGTCACTTGAATCGGGTAAATTAATGGATAAACAAGCGTGATCATTAATTTTATCAGTAAGTAACTCCAGTTGTTTCATTGTATAATTAGCACTGGGCGATTCTTGTTTGTAAATATCGCAGATCAGCCAATCAATATTCGTGCTTTGTTGTTGGCTCAACCATTGTTCGCTGTCTTTATTTACGATATTTATCAAGGTGTTTTCAGGGTTAAAATACTGCTTAAAACATTCGATAACTTGCGCATTGTTTTCAATACTCTCTACCGAAATTTTTTTGGACAAATGCGTTAAAAAGCGGGCAATGTTTCCGCCGCCTAAACCCAATTCAACAATATTGTCGGGTTTAAAAAATAATAAAGGTAGTAATAATGCGGTTTGATGAGGTAGTGTTAATTGCCAAGGTTTTCTTTTATGCATTACACTTTGGATAACAGTAGAAAATGCTAACCAGCGATAGTGTTCATTTTCACACACAGAAAGTGCATTATCATTTCTGCTTAAATAAAGTAGACTTCCCTGAACGATATGTTTTTCTAGTTGCATAAATGATAGGTGTTTTTATATTTTATATAAGCATAACTAATGAATACCTTGCGGTCATCTAAATAAATCCTTTAAATAAGAAAATAATAAGAAAGCATAAGAAAAATAATGAATGATATTAAATATAACGCTTCTGTCGGTATTATTGGCTGTGGTTGGTTAGGAAAAGCGTTAGCAAAAAAATTATTAGCAACAAAAGCTAAGGTGATAGCGACGAGTAGCCAACAAGATAATGTTAACGCATTAAATACGTTAGGTATTACTGCACAAATACTCAGTTTACCGGTTGATAATGAGCAACTGTTACAGCATGATGTATTTTTACAGCAACAGCTAGTTGTTGCTATTCCCCCCAAGTTTAAACAAGGGCAAAGAGATTATCCTGAAAAAATGCAACAAATAGTACAAGCCGCGGAGCAAAGAGGCATTGTTCAACGCATTATATTACTCAGTAGTAGTGCAATATATAATGGGCTTAACGATATTGTTGATGAACAAACGCCATTAAATTTTCTTGCGGGTGAAGGCGCAGATAAAGTGCAAATTTTATATGAAGCGGAACAAGCAGTACTTAACTTTACTAAACAAAGCGCTATATTAAGATTAGCGGGTTTAGTTGGTCCAGATCGTCATCCGGGTAAGTTTCTTCTAAACAAAAGCAAAAACAAAAATAAGGAGAATAAAGAGCTTAAAAATCCGGAGGCTAGTGTTAATCTTATTCATCAGCAAGATGCCATTGGATTGATTGTTTCATTACTTGATATAAATTCACCACAAGGTGTTTTTAACGGTGTTAGTGATACGCATATAAGTAAAAAAAGCTATTATCAAGCCGCAGCTAAAGCGTTAAACGTAACCCCGCCAATTTTTATGGAAAAATTGGTTAATATAAAGACCGAAAAAGTGGCTCGTATTGTTAACGGCGATAAAGCAAAGTTACATTTATCACATTCCTTTGTTTACCCTGACTTACTAGCTTGGTTATAATAGGGATGTCTTACTGAAAATAGTTAGGATCATTTTTTGAATTTATTCTCTTCACAATTTATTATTCGTCACCAACGAAAAATGTTTTTTGTCATTATTTGGCTGCATATTTCTATACTCGATTTGTTTTATGTAACTTATCGTGGTCCCGTCTTTCTATGGCAAAAAAATGCAGAATTATTAACCTTAGTGGTTCATTTTGGTATTGCTTTAGCAACCCTTGCTTTTTATCTATTGCTAAAAAAAATAAGCGGTGAATATCAATTAGGTAAATTTAAGATTAGTAATAAAGTCTGGCTTTTGTGCTCTATTTGTTTATTTTTCAGTATCACTTTCCTCATTTTTTAATGTTCAATTATTTTACTCATTCTTCTCTTCGTTACGCTTTTTTATGGGCAGTCGCTTGTGACCATGCCATTTGCGATAATATACCCCGTGAGTATTAATTTATGCGGGTAATTTTAGCGCCAATGGATGGGGTTCTTGACCATATAATGAGAGACATATTAACTGCTATTGGCGGTTATGATTTATGTGTCACTGAATTTGTACGAGTGGTTGATCAATTGATCTCAGACCGAGCTTTTTTTCGTTCATGTCCAGAGCTTAAAAGCGCAACAGCCTATGGTTGCAGTACTAATGCAGACACCCCTGTTCGAGTACAGCTTTTAGGGCAGCATCCACAATATATGGCTGAAAATGCAGTAAAAGTTATTGAATTAGGTTCAAGTGGTATTGATCTTAATTTTGGTTGTCCGGCAAAAACAGTGAATAAAAATCGCGGTGGAGCAATACTATTAAAAGACCCTGAAAGTGTTTATCAAATTGTTAAAACGGTAAAAGAGGCACTCCCTAACGATATTATTGTCAGCGCCAAAATACGTTTAGGTTATGAAGATAAAAACCTCGCGATTGAAAATGCTCAAGCTATAGAAGCTGCGGGTGCTAATGAGCTGACTGTCCATGCTCGCACTAAGATTGAAGGCTACAAACCACCGGCACATTGGCAGTGGATTGCAAAAATAAAACAGAAAATTAATATCCCTGTGATCGCTAACGGTGATATTTTTAATCACATTGATGCGCAAAAGTGTCGAGAAATCTCTACCTGCCAAGATATTATGGTGGGGCGTGGCGCGTTAATGTTACCTAATTTGGCTCATGTTATTAAACAATCAGTACAACAAGAAGTAAAAGCTATGCCTTGGTCAGAAGTGCAAGCTTTATTGTTGAAATATACCGAATTTGAGATTTACGGTGATAAAAGTAAATATTACCCAAATCGCATTAAACAATGGCTTAAATATTTAAAACTACAATATGTTGAAGCCGATGAGCTGTTTCAAGAGGTTCGCACGCTTAAAACAGCACAAGCGATCATTGAAAAACTATAGAAAACTTGGCAGCAATTGCTTGGGCATAAACTGATTTAAATCGCCATCACTAATGATGCCCGAGGCTTCTGCAATATCTGGGGCAAAGTATCTGTCTTTATCATAAAAGCTGACTTCTTGACGTAATATCGCTTTGGCAAGTTCAATTTTTTTAGCGGCTTTAAGCGGTTTTCTAAAGTCTAATCCCTGTGCTGCGGCTAAATATTCAACGGCGAGAACACCATTGGTATTCTCGCTCATATCGGTTAATCGTCGCCCAGCAAAAGCCGCCATAGAAACGTGATCTTCTTGATTGGCTGAGGTGGGTAAACTATCAACTGAAGCTGGGTGTGCGAGGGTTTTATTTTCAGAAGCCAAAGCTGCAGAGGTGACTTGTGCAATCATAAAACCAGAGTTAACACCGCCATTATCGACTAAAAATGGCGGTAACTTACTTAAACTTGCATCAATTAATAACGCCATACGGCGTTCTGATAACGAACCAATTTCAGCAATAGCAAGTGCCAAATTATCCGCAGCCATGGCGACAGGTTCTGCATGAAAATTACCGGCAGAAATGAAATCCCCTTCATTGGCAAAAACTAATGGGTTGTCAGTTACGCCATTCGCTTCAACATGTAATACTTCGGCGGCTTGGCGAATTTGCGTTAAGCACGCACCCATCACTTGAGGCTGACAACGCAGAGAATAGGGGTCTTGAACTTTTTCACAGGCTTCATGTGAGCAACCAATTTCTGAACTGTCATCAAGCATTGAGCGATAAGCCGATGCCGCATCTATTTGTCCTTTTTGCCCGCGCACTTGATGCACTCTATCGTCAAAGGGCGCTCGACTACCTAAAGCTGCTTCTACTGACATTGAGCCAATAGTAATGCCAGCGGCAAATAAATCTTCCGTGTGAAATAAGCCTTCTAAGGCAAAGGCGGTTGAGGCCTGTGTGCCATTTAATAAAGCTAGGCCTTCTTTAGCTGCCAATGTTATAGGTTCAAGTCTTGCTATTTTTAAGCCTTCAGTCGCTGGAATAATTTCATCGTTATGAGACATTTCACCTTCACCTAGTAAAGGTAAAACCATATGTGATAATGGCGCTAAATCGCCCGAAGCACCGACAGAGCCTTTTTTAGGTACACAGGGGTAAACTTGTGCATTTAATAAAGAGATCAGTGCTTGAATGACGAGTAGACGTATACCAGAAAAACCACGCGCTAATGAATTGATTTTTAGCACCATCATTAAGCGTACAGTGGCATCTTCCATATATTCACCAAAACCCGCAGAATGAGAAAGCACAATTGAGCGTTGTAATAATTCTAAGTCATCCGTTTTAATGCGAGTATTCGCCAGTAAGCCAAAGCCAGTATTAATACCATAAACAACGCGATCATCTTTAATCACTTGCTGTACCGCGTCAGCGCTTTGCTTAATAGCATTATAAGCGCTTTTATCTAGGCAATATTGAATACCATCGTATTTGGCTACCGCACGTAATTGTGCAAGGGTGAGTTGCCCTGGCATAATATTTAATTTATTGATAATAGTCATGGTTAAGATCCTCTATTACTATCTAGGCCTGTGATCATAGGTAAATCAAGGTTATGCTCTTTTGCGCAATTAATCGCAATGTCGTAACCTGCATCGGCATGGCGCATAACACCGGTTGCTGGATCATTCCACAAAACACGCGCAATACGAGTGTGAGCTTGTTCAGTTCCATCAGCAACAATGACAATACCTGCGTGTTGGCTAAAACCCATGCCTACGCCACCGCCGTGGTGAATGCTTACCCATGTTGCTCCGCCCGACGTTGAAAGTAGTGCATTAAGTAATGGCCAATCGGACACTGCATCAGAGCCGTCCATCATGCTTTCAGTTTCGCGGTTTGGCGAAGCAACTGAACCTGAATCTAAATGATCACGACCAATAACAATCGGTGCAGATAATTCGCCATTTTTAACCATTTCATTGAAGGCTAATGCTAAACGCGCACGGTCTTTTAAACCAAGCCAGCAAATACGAGACGGTAAACCTTGAAAAGCAATACGCTCCCGCGCCATGTCTAACCAGTGATGTAACTGTGGATTATCAGGAATTAATTCTTTAACTTTAGCATCTGTTTTGTAAATATCTTTGGGATCGCCTGAAAGGGCAACCCAACGAAAGGGTCCAATACCTTCACAAAATAAAGGACGAACATAAGCCGGCACAAAGCCCGGGAAATCAAAAGCATTTTTAACGCCTTCTTCTAAGGCCATTTGACGAATGTTATTGCCGTAGTCTGTTGCTGCAGCGCCTGCTGTTTGCAAATCAAGCATTGCTTGTACTTGAATTGCCATTGATTTTTTTGCCGATTTTATAACCGTTGTCTCATCTTTTAAGCGCATTTGCGCAGCATATTCCATGGTCCAACCTTGTGGAAGATAACCATTTAGTGGATCATGTGCTGAAGTTTGATCAGTAACAACGTCAGGCGTTATACCGCGTTTTACTAACTCAGGAAATACATCAGCAGCGTTGCCAAGTAAACCAACAGAAATCGCTTCTCCCTTCGCTGTCGCATTGTTAATGATGGCTAAAGCATCATCTAAGTTGGTTGCTTTAACATCAACATAACGTGTTTGAATACGAAAATCTATTCGGGTTTCATCACATTCAACTACTAAAGCTGAAAATCCAGCCATTGTTGCTGCCAAGGGTTGAGCACCACCCATACCGCCTAATCCGCCAGTAAGTACCCACTTACCTTTGCTGCTGCCGCTAAAATGTTGTTTTGCCATGGCGACAAATGTTTCGTATGTACCTTGCACTATGCCTTGCGAGCCAATGTAAATCCAAGAACCTGCGGTCATTTGGCCATACATCATCAGCCCTTTTTTATCTAGCTCATTGAAGTGCTCCCAGTTACCCCATTTGGGCACTAAGTTTGAATTAGCAATCAATACCCGAGGTGCGTCGCTATGTGTTTTGAAAACGCCAACAGGCTTTCCTGATTGCACCATTAAGGTTTCATCGTCTTCTAAGCGATTTAATACTTCAATAATTTTGTCATAACATGCCCAATTTCGTGCTGCGCGCCCAATGCCACCATAAACTACAAGTGATTGCGAGTGTTCTGCAACTTCTGGATCTAAATTGTTCATTAACATACGCTTAGCCGCTTCAGTTAACCAACTTTTTGCCGTGATTTTACTGCCACGATCAGCGCGAATAATACGGCTATTATCAAGCCTGCTCGATTCTAATTGAGTGTTATTAGTCATGTTGTGTCCTCTTCAAAACGCACTATTTACTATAGACGTTATAGAAGCTTTTAATAAAATGATTATTGATAAATAGGTGGTAATTAAAAAGTAAGATGATTACCTAAGCGATATTTATTTCCGGGCGATGTTAATATAGCCAAGCTAACAACCCCTTTGCTAGACCACGTTCTGCGTTTAACTTGTAAGCAAGGTTCATTGCTTTCAATGTTAAGTAATTGGCATATTTCATCCTCAGCTAACACCGCTTCTATTTCATGCATTGCTTCTGTTAAAGGTGCAACAGAAGAGAGGTATTCATGCGGCGTTATTTCGGTAAAGCTTTGCAATAAATATTCAGGTACAAGTGAGGCATTAACAAAACGCTGCTCTAATTGAATGGGTAGGTCATTTTCAAAATGTAATACTTGCGAATAAAAAACATGCTCATTATTTTTTAAATTCAATAAAATGGCCAGTTCTTCCGTTACGCTAATAGATTTTAATAATAATTGTTTGGCATGATATTTATGACCACGTTCATTGATTTCATCGCTAATATTTCGAATTTCTACTAATGATGATTGTGATTTAAATGTTGCAACGAAAGTACCAGAGCCTTGAGCACGAACTAAAATACCTTGCTCAGTTAACTCTTGTAAAGCGCGGCGTGCGGTCATACGGCTGACATTAAATTGTTGAGTTAATTCGTTTTCTGAGGGAACTTTAAAGTTTTGAGGCCAGTGTCCCGCTTCAATTCTTTTACAAATATGTTGTTTAATGACAATATACTTGGGCAATTTATTGTTTTTACTTGGTGTAATGACACTCATCATAGATAATTCAAGTGAAGTTGACTTGTATATACAATGTCATGTTTTTATTGTCAAAGCAATAGTTGTATATACAACTATTGCTTGTTGATTGTTGCTCAGTTAGAGTTACACTTATCACCTTTATTTTTTTATGGTAGTTACTATAATGAATAACACACCTATTGGCTTTAATACCAAGCATTGGCAAACATTATGGCTGAATGTAAACCTTGCAACAATGACTCAAGGTATTGTTGGCTATGGGGAAATTACACAAGCCTCCATTGCCATTAGCGATGGAAAAATAGTGTGGCTAGGTAAGGAAAAAGCATTACCGCATTATGATAGTAACCACTTGGATGTAATTGATGGCAAAGGGCAATGGTTAACGCCCGGTTTAATTGATTGCCATACTCACCTTGTTTATAGTGGTGATCGCGCTAGTGAATTTGAAATGCGTTTACAAGGAAAAAGTTATCAAGATATTGCCCAAGCGGGTGGCGGTATTGCTTCTACGGTAAAAGCGACTAGAGCAGCAAGTGAAGATGAATTATTGGCAAGTGCACTACCAAGATTAACCGCGTTACATCAGCAAGGCGTTACTACAGTAGAAATAAAATCAGGTTATGGTTTAAATCTCACTAATGAAGAGAAAATACTCAATGTTGCCGGACAATTATCCAAAGCGCTTCCGGTGACTATAAAGCGAACATTCCTTGGCGCTCATGCGCTGCCTATTGAATTTATAGATGACTCTGATGGTTATATCCGTTTAGTTTGTGATAAAATGATCCCCGCCATTGCCCAAAAAAATATAGCGGATGCGGTTGATGTGTTTTGTGAAAAGATTGGCTTTAATTTACAACAAACAGAGCAAGTATTTACTGCCGCTAAAAAGCATGGGCTAGATGTTAAAGTGCATGCGGAGCAATTATCTGATTTGGGCGGCACAGCGTTAGCAGCAAGTTTTAACGCGTTATCGTCTGATCATCTTGAATTTTTACCTGAGAGTAGCGTAAAAACAATGGCAGATTCAGGTATGACCGCCGTATTATTACCCGGTGCTTTTTATTTTTTACGTGAGACACAATTACCACCCATTGAATTATTACGTAAACATGGTGTTGCAATGGCTATTGCAACAGATGTTAACCCAGGAACATCGCCACTTTGCTCACTACCACTAATGTTAAATATGGCATGTACTTTATTTAGATTAACACCTGTTGAAGCGTTGGCGGGCGTTACTTGTCATGGTGCTAAAGCGTTAGGGTTATCGAAAAATAAAGGGCAATTAGCAGTAGGTTTTGACGCTGATATTGCCGTATGGAATATTAACCAACCCGCCGAGCTTTGTTATCAATTTGGCGTTAACCCATTAGTGGCTCTTATTCAAAATGGGAGACAAGTTATTTAATATTGGTAGGTGTATATCCAAGCCACCTCAAGATGCAGGATTCAGCTGGAATTAGAAATACTTTTAGGAAAACCATGTTCATTGTTGCACCTTTTTTTAAGGGAATAGCCATGAATAAAAAGATGCGTCTTATCATTATTCTCTCTCGAATCCTGAAACTCGCATCTTGAAGTGGTTTGGGTATAATACTATTCAAATTAACATCCTTGAAAATCAAATGTCTGAAAAAACAACCCCTAACATGAATGAAAAACGCTTAAATAAATATATTAGTGAATCCGGCTTTTGTTCACGTCGTGGTGCAGACAAATTGATTGAAAGTAATCGCGTCACTATTAACGGAAAAATACCAGAATTAGGCACTAAAGTTCAAGTGGACGATGTGGTTAAAGTGGATGGAAATACAATTACTCCCAGTGCAAATAATAAGTCAGATCGAATTTATATTGCTTACAACAAACCTATTGGCATTACATGCACTACTGAGGCGCATGTACGCGGAAATATTATTGATGCTATTGGTCATAAAGCGCGAATTTTTCCTATTGGTAGATTAGATAAACCCTCAGAAGGGCTGATTTTTTTAACCAGTGATGGCGATATTGTCAATAAAATTTTGCGTGCTGAAAATGCCCACGATAAAGAATATATTGTCACCGTAGATAAACCGATTAGTGAGCGCTTTATTACGCGTATGTCGCGAGGCGTTCCTATTTTAGGCACTATTACCAAACCTTGTATCGTGCGAGCAAAAAGTCGCTTTGTTTTCACTATTATTTTAACACAAGGGTTGAACCGACAAATTCGCCGTATGTGTGAATATTTAGATTATGAGGTTAAAAAGCTAAAACGATCACGTATTATGACGGTTGAATTAGGCGCATTAAAACCCGGTCAATGGCGTGATTTAACAGTAAAAGAAATGGCTGAAATTAATCATGCCGTGGTGGGTTCAACTAAAACAGAAACTTAATCAATTTGGTATGAGTAAATAAGTATAAAAAAAAGAGCCATAAGGCTCTTTTTTTGTTCAGGAAGAAAGGTATTAATAAAGTGATTACGAATTAATTTTCACGCAATGCTCTAAAACCAATATAGTTTGAACGAAAGCTGCCTGAAAGCTCTAAACGCACAGATGTTCTAGCAAGTTTAGGAGCGAAATTCCATGAACCCCCTCGAGCTACTACATTATCACCTTGGGTTATTTCCCAAACATTACCTACGGTGTCAAATAAGCCGAACTTATTGGCTCTGAATGATTTTACTGGCGCAGTACTTTTATTTGACCACTGGCTGCCGCAGTATGCACAATTTGCTTTGCCGTTACCAACATCATTTCCCCACCAGTAGTTGTCATGGCTGCCAGCTCTTGCGACATATTCCCATTCTTTTTCATTCGGTAAGCGATATTTACGATCCGTGATGTTTGATAACCATTTTAAGTAGGTGTTGCTGTCTTTTTCACTGACACAAACGACCGGGTGTTCATCCGTTTGTTTAAAACCAGGATTGCGCCAATTAAGTACAGAATCATATTGAGGTTTTCCTTCAACAAATGAGGCACAACCATTTTCTGATTCTGCTTCTGTTACGTATTTAGTATTTTTAACAAAACGTTTGAAATCACCGACGGTAATTTGGTTTTGACCTACCGCAAAGGCTTTTAATATTTGTTCACTATAAGCCGGTTTTTCATTTTTTAAACCTGCACCTTTAAGATCACCAATTTGAAAGTTACCTGCCGGAATGCCAATAAGCTCTGGGCCTAATTGATCACCCGATAAAATATCTTGTATTTTTTCTCCGTTAGCTAAGTTTAACGCTGACTTAACTAATTCGGCTTTAACAAGCATATTTTTATTTAATCGAATATTTTGTTCGTGATCGGTATAACCATACTTGCTAATCACCACATTATGTTTACCCGACGTTAACATCACTGACAGGCGAGTTGAGCCGTAGCTGACACCATCAATAAACACTTCATCATCATATTGATCAGAACGTACAGTCAATTCGTATAATACACTGTCATCGTTTGACATGAAATTTTCGGAGGAAGAATTATCGACTGCTTCACCGAGTGATGCTTGATTCTCTACAAAGGTACAATAACGCGTTGAAATATCTAATAATGTACAGGCTTCTGAGTTGGGCAAAGAACCTTGCATTTTTACTGTAATTGTTGTGCCATAAACACCTTGGCCACTAAATTCGCCTAAAATGACTTTATGTTTTAATAAGCGCACTCTCGCTGCAGAATCATTTTTATTTTTGTTGATTAGGCGGGATTCAGTTGCTGAGTTATAAAGGGTATTTAAGAAAGTTTTCGATGCTTTTTGTTTGGCGAGCAAATTGCCGCGGGTGATACATTTTGTAAATGTTTCTTGTGGGTCACAATCAACTTGTTGAGTGACTTGTAATTCGTCATTTTTTTCAAATTCATTACGTAAACGTTTGACACGCGCAATTTTTATTTCTTCAACTAATGCTTCTCGGGCATTCGCTAAGGTAAATCTATCAACATTTGCTTTCGCTAGATCGGCCTTTGCATCCGCTAAATTTTTAACTCTAGCTTTAATATCATCGCGGTTTTGTTTTTGATCAATAATAGATTGTCGGTAATTGTTTTGAGCTTCAGTAATATCTTGGTCAGGATTATCAACCATAGATTCGTATTGCTCATTCATATTGAGTAAGGCTTGTTCCCGTAGTCGTTGAAGCTCTTTTCCTTGACTGCGTAAATGAGTTAAATTGGCGTTTTCATTGAACACTTGACTCGTTAACTCTGCTAATGCAACAACAAAGTCATCATATTCATTTTGTTTACTGGTCAATTCAATTTCTAAGCTTTTAACTGTTTTATTTTGTAGCTGTACTGCTTCAAATGCTTGGGTTGAAAACCCAATTGAAAAGCAACTTATGGTAAGAGCGATTAAAGCCAAGCGCATATTTATCATTCCCAAATAAATGTAAAGTTAATCTGAAATCAATGCAAAAATTTACAAGAACCTCATTTTACTCATTTTTTAATTATTAGCTATGTTTTTGATAATTGTTGTTATATTTATAAATATACCGACTAGAAATTAAATTTCTAGGTGAAACCTCAACCGATAAAGCGGATATAATCTAGCTTTTAAGTAAAAAATCTACCTTTTGAGAGCAATTAACAACATTTAAATAATAGCAAAGCATTATTATTATCAATCTTAATGATATTTCCTCAAAGAGTAAATCGCAAGAGATAAAGGAACTATTCTGCATCATTTGTTGTTAAGTCGACTTTAGTTTGATTTTTATCATCATTTTATAGCGCGTTTTCTATTCTATTATTGATGTAAAAACTAATTAATCTAAAGTCGCTAAGTTTTATTTTTGTTGATTCAGATAGTTATATAGCTGAGTTTACGTTACATTCATACCTGATAGTTTTGGAAAAAGCTCTTTAATCACTTCGGGATCATCAATTGTTGAGGGAATTTCAACTTCTTGACCATCAATTATTTGTCTTAATGTTTTTCGTAATATTTTTCCTGAACGAGTTTTGGGTAAGCGATCGATAATAAGTACTTCTCTTAATGAAGCGATTGCGCCAATTTTTTCTCTAATACTGAGTTTTAATGCGGTAGATAATTCCTCATCTGTTTCAGTAACGCCATTTTTGATCACCACTAAACCTAAGGGGACTTGTCCTTTTAAGGAGCAATTGATGCCAATAACTGCGCATTCAGCAACGGCAATATGTTCAGAAAGAACTTCTTCCATTTCTCCTGTGGAAAGACGGTGACCGGCAATATTAATAACATCATCAGTTCGTCCCATAATAAATAAGTAACCATTTTCATCAATGTAACCACCATCGCCAGTAATATAATAACCGGGATAAGTTGATAAATAGCCTGACTTAAAGCGACTATCATCTTGATAAATAGTCATAAGACAACCGGGGGGCATTGGTAATTTTATGGCTACTGTGCCTTGTTGGTTTGCCTCTGCGAGTTTACCGAGAGGGTCTAAAATTTCAACATTAAATCCCGGTACTGGAAAACCGGCTGATCCTGCTTTTGTTGCCAGAGGTTTGAATTGATTTTTTGCATTATCGAATACTAAGGGGGTACTGGCTATTGCCCAGCCCGTTTCAGTTTGCCACCAGTGATCGATAACCGGTAATTGCGTTTTTTCTTTGAGCCAGTGGTAAGTAGCAGGGTCTAAACGTTCGCCAGCTAGATATAAGCGCTTCAATGAAGTTAGATCGTAGTTTTTAAGTAGTAGGCCATCAGGATCTTCTTTGCCTATTGCGCGAAAAGCGGTAGGCGCACTAAATAAAGCATTCACTTTGTACTCTGCACAAACGCGCCAAAAGGCACCTGCATCAGGTGTTCTTACTGGTTTTCCCTCGTATAAAATTGAACTGCAACCCGCCAATAATGGCCCGTAAACAATGTACGAGTGACCCACAACCCAGCCAACATCAGAAGCCGCCCAGAAAGTGTCACCTGCTTGCATACCATAAATATTTTTCATACTGTAAAGCATGGCAACGGCATGTCCGCCATTATCTCTCACCACACCTTTAGGCTTGCCCGTTGTACCTGAGGTGTAAAGAATATAAAGAGGGTCAGTACTTTTTACCGGTACGGGCGAAATTTCTACCGCATCAAGCATTAAGGTTTGCCAGCTGTGATCACGCGTTGCATTTATTTCGGCTTTTTCTTGTTCTCTTTGATAAATAATACAGACATTAGGTTTGTGTTGAGCAATGTTTATTGCTTGATCGAGTAACGGTTTATAGGGAATAATTTTAGCAATTTCAATACCGCAACTTGCGCTTACAATCGCTTTGGGTTTTGCATCATCAATACGCACGGCAAGTTCGTTTGCAGCAAAACCACCAAAAACAACAGAGTGAACAGCACCTATTCGTGCGCAAGCTAACATGGCAATAGCTGCTTGTGGGATCATTGGCATATAAATTAAGACACGATCACCTTTGTCGACATTTTTTTTAACCAAAACGTCAGCAAATTTTGCGACTTGCTCTTTTAATTCTGTGTAAGTAAATTTTTGCTTGGTATCGGTAACGGGAGAGTCGTAGATGAGGGCAATGTTATCACCGCGACCTTGTTCAATATGATAATCAAGGGCTAAATAGCTTGTATTTAACTCACCATCGGCAAACCAGTCAGTCCAATTGTTGTTATTTGTCGACAATGTCGTTTGTGGAGATTTATACCAAGAAACAAATTTAGCTTGTTCTTTCCAATAAGTTTCAGGTGTTTCTGCTGCTTCAAGGTGCTTCTTTGTATAATTCATTTTATGCTGTCGCCATCATTTATATTTAGGGGTTTTAACTGTTAACAGTTTAGAACTGTCGACAAAATATAAATATTAGACCTTTGGCTAGTTTTTGCTCAAACGGCGAGAGCTATTATTTTAAATTCAATAAATTGGCGGGAGAATATTGATCTGTCAATAAACGGGTTTTATTTGGCCAGTCTTGGTGTTTTTTAGTAGAATACATATGACGGTAAAGCTTTTCAATATCAACACCATACGGGTAAAGTTTTGTTTTTAAATCAGCTATGTTTTCTTGTAAATGATGTTTTGGCTTGAGGGAATGGGTATTTTTCTTATCAATAAAACCATGACGATTAACCAAAATAATACGGTTGCTATTGGTTTTATTTTTTACCTGATAAAAATCACCAAAAACAGATTTATAGGTAGCCGATTCATGGGCATAAAGATCGCTAATAGAAAAGGTATTTGCGCTGAGCATGCCGTTTTCGTTTAATAATGCTTTGGCTTCTTGTAAAAATTCTTTCGTTAGTAAATGTTCAGGAATGTAGTCGCCATTGAAGGCATCAAGAATAATCCAGTCATAATGCTGTTTTTTTAATAGGGCACGTTTAATAAAAATTCGGCCATCTTGGTTGAATGTTTTTACTTTATCATTTTCAATATAACCAAAATAATCACGAGCAACGTTAATTACGCTAGGATCTATTTCTACATTATCGATACGGCTATCAGGAAATAATTGATGCAAAGTATTCGACATAGTGCCGCCACCTAGGCCAATAATTAAGATACGTTTAGGCTCAGGGTTAACCAATAAGCTTGCCAACAATAATTTAGTATAATTAAAAACTAACTTTTTCGGCTTACTTTTTAAGTAGCAACTTTGTTGAGAGTCAGCTTTTTTTACATTAAATTTTAAACAACGTAAATCGTCATTATCTTCCACGATGATATTTCTATATAACGATCGCTCATGATGAATAACTTCGGCTTGAGCTTGGTTGGCGGTTGTGGCTGAAATGATAAATAAAACAGACAATAAAAAATTAAGCATGATTGAGTAAGAGTTCATTTTTGTTGGCGTTAACTTGTTGATATTTGTTAAAAGCAATGGCGAGCATACCAAAGAGGGCAAGCAGCACACTAAAGCAAATAATAATTGTATTTACATCAAACCACATAACCAAGTAAAAAGAAGTTACGATGGTACCTATGGCGCTACCTAACGTGGAAACAAAATAGAGTTTTCCAGCAACTTGGCCACTTTCTTCAGAGTTGGTCACTAATAAGCGAACAGAGTAGGGCGATAACATACCTAAAATAACCGTAGGAATAAAAAACAAGGTCATTGATGCCAGTAGTGAGCCATAACGTGAATCTTCGATGGTTAAAAATATTAATTCCATTAACCATTCACTTGAGGTAACGATAGGTAATAACGTTATGGCGGCAATTACAAAAATAAACCCGTAACGTGTTAGTGACGCCTTGCGAGTAGAAAGTTTACCACCCAGCAAATAACCTAATGCCAAACTGAGCATGAAAACGGTAATAATACTGCCCCAAATGTGCACACTACTGCCAAAAAATGGCGCGAGTATTCTGCCGCCCAATAACTCAATGCCCATAATGCAAAAGCCACTGGTGAAGGCGAGTAAATAGATAAAGTAGTTTTGATATGTTGGTGTTGATTGGTTCGGTTTCATCTGTTTTTTAATTTAATTTATTTTAATTGAAGAACCTAATTACTTTAAGCTATTTTACTGCCATTTGGTAGAGAACAACTTCGGCATCACCTAAGGGATCTTCATGCAGGTACTTTTTAACAAAGTTTAACCCTATTTTATTCATAATATTAATTGAGCCGATATTATCTTCTACGGCAATCGCAGATAAATAATCAATATTCTTGTTATTAACCAGTGCGGTACTAATAGCCTGTGCTGCTTCGGTGGCGTAGCCTTTTCCCCATGCACTTTTGAAAAAACGCCAACCGAGTTCTATATCGTTAAATTTAGGTGAATGGCTAAAAAAGTTCATCGGTCTAACAAGTACCCAGCCTAAATATTTATGCGTGATTTTTTCTGATACTTGCCATAACCCCCAACCTTGTTCAGCATTGGTATAGCTTTTCATACGTGGTAAATAAATAGTATGAATATCAGTCATGCTGGTAGGGTTGCCGCCATTAATAAAATGCATTACTTCAGGATCTTGATCTAACTGAAATAATGATTCGGCATCATTTTGTCCCATTAGCCTAAAACTAAGTCGTGGTGAGTCCTTTATGTTCATAACACGTTCCTATTTGAATTAAGTCGCTATTGCTATATCAATGTTACATTTTGATTTTTTTAATTTAAGGTAAATGAAAATAATTAACAGTAACTCGAATATGGTTATCAAAATAGAGCCTTCAAGGCCAAAATCTCCACCGGTTATTAGGGGATTACCCGTTTTGGTAATTGATATCCAACTTGATGTAGTAGTACCGCTGACCTCAAAGCCATATATTGGTCCTTGAAAAAAATTCCAAGTAAAATGTAATGCAATTGGAAACCATAAATTTTGTTTATATAAGTAGTAAACCCCAAAAAGTATTCCTGCTAATGTGAGATTAATTAAAGACAGAATAGTCCAGTTTTCATTTGCTAAATGTAAAATCATAAATATTATAGAGGAGATTAATAAGGCAAGGTAAGGGTTAGTCGCTCGCATTAAACGGCTTTGAATATATCCTCTAAAGAGTATTTCTTCATATATTGCAACTAAGAGAAAAAAAATAAGGTAACCCCATGGAAACTCAGAGCTGTCTTTAATGATAAAACTAATTTGATTTGCGCTCACAAGGAATATGAAACATATAGACATAACAATAATGCCAGCCAAAGCTCCTAGCAGAGCATCTGTTTCATAGGTTTTAAATTTTAAACCTAAACTGCTAAATTTAATATGATCCTTTTTTAAAAATAAATTTATGCAAAGGATGATGGAAATTAGTTCCAATAATTTTATTAATGTGATGCCATTAATACCGACCATATCGAAAAATTCATCGTTAGGTAAATTGAACATTTCTAACGATAGCATATCGGTGAAAAACATAGGAATAGCTAAAACTAACTGTAATAGACTTGAAAAAATCATAAGCAGAATAAATAAGAAAATAGTGCCAATAATTGTAATCTTATTATTTTGTTGTTCAGAAGTACTTTCACTTGCTTGTGCTTTATTAGTCATATTAACGTCCCTGTTTTAAAGCTTAAGTATGCCCTGTATAATTATATATTAACCAAGTAATTCTTTTAAGAAACGTGCAGTGTGCGATGTTTTATGTTGCGCCACTTGCTCTGGTGTACCGGTGACTAAAATTTCACCGCCACCTGAGCCACCTTCTAACCCTAAGTCAATAACCCAGTCAGCGGTTTTTATGACATCTAAATTATGCTCAATCACCACAATAGTATTGCCATGATCACGTAAACGATGAATAACGTGTAACAACTGTTTTATGTCATGAAAATGTAAGCCGGTAGTTGGTTCGTCTAAAATGTAGAGGGTTTTACCGGTATCGCGTTTAGATAATTCCTTTGATAGTTTAACGCGTTGCGCTTCTCCACCGGATAAAGTTGTTGCCGATTGACCAAGTTTTATATAACTTAAACCGACGTCTATCAGTGTTTGTAATTTACGTTTTACTGCCGGAATAGCATTAAAAAATTCAAATGCATCTTCAATCGTCATATCTAATACTTGATGAATATTTTTGCCTTTGTATAACACTTCTAATGTTTCGCGGTTGTAGCGTTTACTTTTACAAACGTCACAAGGTACGTAAACATCGGGTAAAAAATGCATTTCTACCTTGATTAGCCCATCACCTTGGCAAGCTTCACATCGTCCACCTTTAACATTAAAGCTAAAACGACCGGGTTTGTAACCACGAGAGCGAGACTCTTGAGTGGCCGCAAAAATATCACGAATAGCGGTAAATATACCGGTATAAGTGGCAGGGTTTGAACGAGGCGTTCTGCCTATTGGGCTTTGATCAATGTCGATAACTTTATCTAAATGCTCTAAACCGCTAATTGATTGATAAGGCGCTGGTTCATCCAATGTGGCACCATTTAATTCTATGTGCGCTAATTTGTACAAAGTGTCGTTAATTAGGGTTGATTTTCCTGAGCCAGAAACGCCGGTAACACAGGTCATTAAACCATTAGGAATGACTAAATCAACATTTTTTAAGTTGTTACCACTCGCGCCTGCTAATTCAACAACATTGTTTTTATCAAACGGATGGCGTTTTTGAGGTATTTCAATTTTCTCAACGCCAGATAAATACTTACCGGTAAGTGAGTCTTTACAAGCGAGAATATCATCAACAGTGCCTTGAGCGATAATTTCACCCCCATGAACGCCTGCGCCGGGGCCAATATCAATAACAAAGTCAGCCGCTTTTATGGCATCTTCATCGTGTTCAACCACAATCACGGTATTGCCTAAATCACGCAGGTGAACAAGTGTGCTGAGTAAGCGTTCGTTGTCGCGTTGATGTAAACCAATAGAGGGTTCGTCAAGTACATACATAACGCCAACAAGCCCTGCGCCAATTTGACTTGCAAGGCGAATACGTTGAGCCTCTCCACCTGACAAAGTATTCGCGCCGCGAGATAAATTAAGATAATTTAATCCCACGTTAACTAAAAATCCTAAGCGTTCGTTTATTTCTTTTAGAATTTTTTCTGCAACTTGGGCTTTTTGTCCGGTTAATGTTAGTCCTTTGAAAAAGGCAAGCGCATCAGCGATGGCGTATTCTGCAACAATAGGCAGTGGCATATCATCAATAAAAACATTACGCGCTTCAAGCCGTAAACGGCTACCATTGCAGTCGGGACAATGTTGACTGTTTTGATATTTTGATAATTCTTCACGTACCGCGTTCGATTCAGTTTCTTTATAGCGACGCTGCATATTATTTAGAATACCTTCAAACGGGTGTTTGCGAATAACAACATCACCTCGATCATTCATGTATTTAAATTCAATTTCTTGTTTGCCACTACCGTAAAGAATTACGTTTTGTGCTGCGTCAGATAAACTATTAAAAGGTTTGTCAACGGCAAATTTATAATGCTCAGCTAGTGCTTGTAGCATTTGAAAATAGTAAAAATTACGTTTGTCCCAACCGCGAACTGCGCCGCCAGCAAGGCTTAATTCATCATTGGCGATAACTCTTTTGGCATCAAAAAATTGTTGAATACCTAAGCCATCACAAGTTTGACAAGCGCCTGCCGGATTATTAAATGAAAATAATCTTGGCTCTAATTCTTGCATGCTGTAACCGCAATGTGAGCAAGCAAAATTAGCCGAGAATAATAATTCTTCTCGGTCTGGTTCATCCATAAAGGCAACTTTAGCTGTGCCGGTTGTTAAACCTAAAGTTGTTTCAAACGATTCTGATAAACGCAGTTGAATATCATCACGCACACGCAAGCGATCTACAATCACTTCAATGGTATGTTTTTTTTGTAATTCTAATGTGGGTGGATCAGACAAATCGCATACTTCGCCATCAATACGTGCGCGAATAAAACCTTGAGCAGCTAAGTTATCAAGTAGTTTTACATGCTCGCCTTTGCGATTTTGTAATACAGGCGCTAACAGCATTACTTTAGTGCCTTCATCAAGGGCTAATACTTTATCAACCATTTGAGAAATAGTTTGTGCTGCTAAAGGCTGTTTATGTTCAGGGCAGCGAGGCTCACCTACTCTGGCATAAAGTAAGCGTAAGTAATCATATATTTCGGTAATTGTTCCCACCGTTGAACGTGGGTTGTGCGAGGTTGATTTTTGTTCAATAGAAATGGCAGGAGACAAGCCTTCAATGTGATCAACATCAGGCTTTTCCATTAACGATAGAAATTGGCGCGCGTAAGCAGACAATGATTCTACATAGCGACGCTGTCCTTCGGCATATAAAGTATCAAAAGCGAGGGAAGATTTTCCCGAACCTGAAAGCCCTGTGATGACAACTAATTTGTCACGAGGAATCGTTAAGTTAATATTTTTCAGATTGTGGGTGCGAGCACCCCTAACTTCAATGTTTTTCATGCTTGACTTCTATTGTAAAGTGGTATTTTAAGTACTGTTTTTCGAGAAAGTACACACATAAGTTTTCGCAAAGAACAGCCGAGCATTATCCCATAAAAATGTCTTTTGACAAAGTGTTGTTTAAAAAGCACAGCAATTATCGGTGAACTAA
>JAOPTQ010000100.1:0-3272 GCA_051531915.1 Colwellia sp.
ACACAAGCATATTTAGGACGAATGATTCTATGTACATAGCATGTCGCTGGATTATACTCTAAGGTCTCGCTAACCTCTTCACCAATCTTTTTGAGATTGCAGCCACAAGGGCAAATTCTTTCACTTTCAGGAATATCTCGATACTCTTCTTTTCTTTCGAGATGCTCCGGAAATGGTTGGCGCTCTTGGGTGCTGGGTCGTTTTTTACGTCCATACGTAATGATATCAGTTTCAGTATCAATCTCACTTTCTTCTTCAAGAAGTAATGGATCGTCAAAGAGGTCAATGTCATATTCAGTCTTTGTCGGAGTACCTTTTTCAGATTTTTGACCAAAGTATTGTTTTTGTAGCCATGAGAGCTGTTCTTTCAAACGTTCATTTTCAGCAAGAACAGCATTATGTTCTTCAGCAGAATATGTTTCTTTAGCCGTGGTTTGATTTACTTCTCTCATGCAGTAAAAGATAAAAAGTATTATTCTCTCTGTAACCCAAAACGCTTATGTTGAGAGCTATTTTGCAACTCAATCCCTTTTAGAATAAGGAGTAGATCAGATGACTCAAACTCTTGAGAGTTCACTTCATCAGTATCAAATACTGGTAGATGAAAAGTGCCTTCTTCAAGACGCTTGTAGTAAATTGAGAAACCCGATTTGTCCCACAACAAAACTTTGACCATTGATTTCGTTTTATTGAAGAAAACGAATAAGTCGCCAGACGTTACATTTTTCATCATGAGCTCACTCACCATTGAGGCGAGACTATTGAAGGATTTTCTCATGTCCGTTGGACTCGTACAGATGTGTACTTTGGTCATCGGGTTAAGGCTAAGCACGGGAAACCTGCATTAGCTTTGCAATGAGCTCAATTTGAGTTTCAGAGTCGACTCTAGCCTGAATGCCATTGGGGAGTTTAATTTCAAGTGAGCTGGGTGATGCCACTGGAACTTCAATTTGAACAAAGGTTGGAAGTGTTTTTGGAGTTGTCTTTTTCCAACTGCAAAATGTTTGATATACCAATTTATGTTTTTTGCAATATGCTGTAATTGATAGCTCACCATCTACTTGATTTTTAAGATGGCGAGCAATTTCTTTCTTTGAATGACGCTTGTATTTTAGTGACATGATGTCTCCAGGTTCTGATTTTGATCAAAAATAGGAGACATGGTATTTATGTTGTAGATGTGCCTGACCGGACGGTTACTTATAAATAATATCAATAATTTCTTTCATATATACCTCTATATTATGAATATTTAACTACTTACCCCTTAAGCTTCTTGGTCTCATAATAATCCTCAGCCAATGCAGTCATAGTAAAATCCAACTCACTACCAGTTATCTCTATAGCCTTAGACTTAATAGCATGCAAATCCAAAGTGAAAAACTCTTTTCTATGATTAACTTGATTAACCCTATGGTTAGTAAACTCCCTATGAAGCTGACTCTCTAACGCTGGAGCATCATCACTATATATCATCGCATGAACATCAAAGGTAAATGGTACACTCGCATCCCCTAGCTCTTTTACTCTATCCATTGGTTCTAATCTCCTGGTTAAACCAATCTTATAGATACCTTCACCAAACGACCCAATATTACTGATAACATAAACATGCCCTCGGCGAGTCTGTTCAGCCATACTCTTTGCTCTTTTCTCGCTCTCTTCCGCTTCTTTCAATTGTGATTCTAAGAGGGCAATCCGATTATTCAGCTCATCCTTATCTTTATTTCCAGCGAGTTCAAGTTCTTTTCTAGCAGCGTCCAGTGCATCTCTATACAACAACTCTTCTTTCTGCGCCTTGACAAGTACCCTTTCATATTCCCGAATAGCTTTTTGCTCTTCTCTCATCTGTTCTTTTATTGCCGCTTGTTCTTCTTTTTCCTGTTGATCACGCAACTTATATTGATATTGAAGCTCACACTCATCAAACTTTAATTTGACATAGCCTTGCGAAAACCCACACTTAAGGGATATAGCAGACTTTTCTAAATCAGTAGCAACCCTTTCAATTCTCTCTAGTATTTTTGCAAAATTACTCGCCTTAACCATACTCATAAGAATATCACATTCAACATTGAATGCCTTCAACATCAATTTCACTTGCCCATCAACAATTCTTTTGGTGTATGACTTATTCGATGTTAATGCTATAGTTTCCGGGACCTCTATAGCCGCCTTTTTTTTAATCAACTCTTTCTGAGCATCCCTTAACAGCTTTATCTCTTCCTTAAAACGTTCACTAGTCTCAAAAAGGTATTCTGGCTCTTCAAAGAACCCTACATTCACCAAGTCATTAATTGGCTCATATATTGAAATATCGTTTTTATACCCATCTAATAGATCTGAAGTTTCATCTTTTTGAGCCATCATCTCACTTAACTCTGATTTAATTGATTCCAATGTAATCCGCCCCTGAACCACCCTATCTTTAAGCTCACATTCACCTTTCTCAAGTTCAATTAGATGATTTAATTCCTGCTTTCTCTGGCTCAATTCAGTTTCTTTTTCTTTTATACTTTTACTTAAACCATTTAAAGTCTCATCCAGTCTCTTCCCCTTACTCTTCTTAACTTTTAAAATTATGAACAGAATAATTGTTGTAAGTCCAAAGGTTGCCGCTAATATCATCCAAAACATTTCCATATCAATCTCTATTATTTAAAATACCCTAATCTTAACTCTGTTCTCATTTCAGACCTCTCCATAAAAGCCATTTTCTCATATTCCAAGTCCAATTTTATCTTCTCAGCTAATTCTTTTTGTTGATACTTAGCTTCTGCCTTCCTAAACCTCTCATCTTCTTTCTCTTGGCGAACTTTTTCCTTTTCAAGACGTACTCGCTCCCTTTCAGCCTGTTTTTCCTGCCGAGCATATTCTCTCAATCTTTTATCACTTGCCCGAATAGAAGCCTTATTCGATCGTTCTATTTCACGAAGAATCCCTTTCGCCAACCTCATTCCTGATCCCATAATTCCCTACACAACAATCTTACTTTTAAGCTCTGACCCACAGTTTACACACTTAGTCGCGCCTATATTCACTCGACCTTTACAATCCGGACACTGTTCCCTATTATCATCAGTAAAAGCCATTATCAACCACCCTAGCGGACCTAGGAAGACTCCCCACCAAAAACCAGAAGTCCCTTTATTTTTACTACTTCCAATAAACATGCCTATTAAACCAGAAATTAATATTGCACCTATAATCATCATACACGTTCTCCTTTAGTGTTTTCTAACATTTAAACATCACCCATCACAAGCACACCC
>JAOPTQ010000101.1:0-19704 GCA_051531915.1 Colwellia sp.
ATGTGTCAAATCAATTGTGCAGATAAATAAAACTGTAGGCGAATAAATTCGCCTCTACGGAAGTGTAATTATAATGGAAGAGCTACTCATTAATACATAACAGCTAGGCTCTTCATGTTTTATAAACAACTTATTTAATCTTTTTTCAAAAAAAGATTAAAGTTAAATTAATTGCTGCCGTTAAGGTATTTAGAACGGGAGCTTGATGACTATTATGATAGTTCCAATTTTAAAAAACTAATCAAAGAATTACATTTTGTAATTAGGAGTTTAATTATGGCTATTTCAGTAAATACCAATGTATCATCACTAAACGCACAACGTAACTTAACTAAATCAGGTAATAATTTAGCAACCTCAATGCAACGTTTATCATCAGGTATGCGTATTAACAGCGCAAAAGATGATGCTGCGGGTATGCAAATTTCCAACCGGTTAACCTCTCAAATTAATGGTTTGGGCGTGGCACAACGTAATGCTAACGATGGTATTTCAATGGCACAAACCGCAGAAGGTGCCATGTCAGCTTCAACGGATATTCTACAACGAATGCGTGAATTAGCCTTGCAGTCAGCAAACGCGTCTAACTCAGCAGATGATCGTGCCGCTCTACAAAAAGAAGTGGTAGCCTTAAATACCGAGCTAACTCGGATTGCCGATACTACAAAATTTGGTGATCAAACTTTACTTGATGGTACTTTTGGTACCAAAAGTTTCCAAGTAGGTGCAAATGCTAATGAAACCATTGATATGAGTTTATCTAGTATTAAAGCATCTGACTTAGGTACCATCTCAGGGCAAACGCTCACTATCGCTGGTTTTAATAACGCAGCAACGGGTATCTTAGCTGAAACATTAACCTTTTCGGTAACAACTGCATCAGGCACAAGTAGTGTTAGTTTTGATGTCGCACTTGGTGTCGGTACTGATGATATTATTGATGCGGTAAATGACAATGTTGGTTCATTGGGGATCCGTGCTATTTCAGATGGCCTTGGCTCTATTACCTTTTCATCAACTAATGCTGTAACCGCTATGACTGTAGGTAGTAGTGTAGCTGGTGATGCAGGTGTTTTTGAGTCAGTTGCGACTCCAGGAGCAGGTACTCTAGGCGGTGCTGATACTGCAACGGGTGGTACAGCGGTTGGTTCAATCGATATTAGTACCGCTGCTGGTGCGCAGTCTGCTCTGGAATCTATTGATGCGGCATTGAAGCAAGTAGATGAACAACGAGCTGATTTAGGTGCGTTACAGAATCGCTTTGGTCATACCATTAGTAATCTATCTAATATCCAAGAGAATGTGTCAGCCTCTCGTAGTCGTATACAAGATACAGACTTTGCGGTAGAAACAGCGGAAATGACTAAAAACCAAATTTTACAACAAGCCGGTACGTCAATTTTAGCGCAAGCTAACCAATTGCCACAAGCAGCATTAAGTTTACTTGGTTAAGATTAATTGGGTTAAGGTTCAACCTAAAAAGTAGAATGAAGGAAGGAGCCAAAAAACTCCTTCCTTTTTGGGTTTTAATTTATTGATATTATTAGGCGAATTAATTCGCCTCTACAAGGAGGAGGAATGCCTTTGTAGAGGGAAACTTTAGTCGGCCAATAATATTTATATGGTGTAAATATTATTATAATAATTTAAGGAGTCTATAATGAGTGCAGTTCATAATAGTGTAGACCTAGGGTTAACTAATGTAACGCCTGAGCTTAGACAAACAAATACTAAAGTAGTTAATGAAACTAAAGTAGTTAATGAAACTAAAGTAGTTAGGGAAACTAAAGTTAACGAGGCTGCGAAAAATCAGGTTAATAGTGAGCCAGAGGTCAATGCAGCAGAAAAAACGCGTGCACAAGTTGCTGATAAACAGCCATTAACACCTAAGCAATTAGAGAAGGTGGCTCAACAATTGCAAGAGTTTGTTGGCGAAATGAATCGAAATTTAGAATTTTCGGTTGATAAAGACTCAGGTCGTGATGTTATTAAAGTGATTGATCAAGAAACTGGCGATGTTGTTAAGCAATTCCCGTCGGAAGAAGTACTTAGTTTAGTGGCTAAATTATCTGAAATGGTGGGTGGCTTTGTTGATACCAAGGTTTAAGCTATAATTAATAGAAATGCAATGTTGTGTTGAAAATATTTTATCGAGAGGGGCGATTTCAATCGCCATTTTAATGTTTGTAAATTAAATTTTTTATAGACTAAATTTAAGAGGGTATTATGCCTGATTTAACGTTTACTGGAATTGGCTCTGGTTTAGAAATAAGTACGATAGTTGAAGCTATTGTTGGCGCTGAAACTGCTCCTTATACTTCTCGTGCCAATAAACAACAGGCTAGTATAACTACTGATATATCAGCCATTGGTGCGCTTAAATCAGCTTTAGAAAGTCTTTCAGACTCCATTGCTGATTTAGCCGATGTTGATAATTATCAATTACGTACAGCCCGTGGTGCTGACAGCTTTGTAAGCCTTACTTCTAGTCAAGATGCCCAAGTGGGTAACTATTCAGTTAAAGTTGATGCACTAGCGCAAGCACATAAAATAATGTCAGGCGCAATTGATGAAAGTGAAGCGGTTGGTGAAGGTACGCTAAATATAGCGGTAAATGGCGAAGACTTTGATATTTCCGTTTCTGCTACGGATACCTTAAGTGATATTCGTGATGCAATAAATGAGAGTGTTGATAATGATTCAGTGATTGCGACTATTGTTACCGATGACGATGGTCAACATCTTATTATGACCAGTAAAGAAACCGGTCTAGCAAATACTATTACCACCACAGTAACTGATGTAAGTGATGGTAATGATATTGATAACTTAGGATTGTCGCGCCTTGCTTATGATGTTTCTGATGTGAATCCGCTTAATCATATTACCAATTTGTCTGAAGTGACAGAGGCGCTCGATGCACAAATCACTATAGATGGCACTCTTGTTGTTACTAACAGCACCAATGAATTTGAAAATGTTATTGATGGTGTAGACATTACCGCTAAAAAAATGCATGACGTTGATGATGATATTAGTCAAATTAGTTTCAGCGAAAATAATACTAATATTGAATCTGGCTTGGAAGCCTTTATTAAAAGTTATAATGAACTAAAAGAGTTAAGTGATCAGCTAGGGGCATCAAGTTCAGAAGGTGGCGGCGCACTTGCTGGTGATTCATTATTACGTGGTGTTATGAATAAATTACGCCAAGAGTTCAGCGAAAGTTTTGATACCGGTAACGGCAATAGCTTGTCCCTATCACAAATTGGTATAGAAAGTGACCAATATGGCGTGTTGAGTTTAGATTCTGAAATTTTGAATGAATATATTGATAGTGATGTTGATGCGCTACAACAGTTTTTTGTCGGTAGTGATACTGAAGAAGGTTTTGCTACTTCGCTCACAACGTTAATTGAATTTTATACCGACGACACAGATGGTATTATTCAAAACCGTATTGACAGCCGAGAGGATCAATTAGACCGATTAGATGATGATTATTTAGTTTTTGAACGTAGAATGGAATCATTAGAAGCACGTTTATATGCCCAGTACAATGCCATGGATTTAATTGTCGCCAATTTAAACTCAACCAGTACTTACTTACTGGCGCAGCTTGACAATATGCCTGGCGTGGTTAAACAAAATGACTAGTTAGTAATAATTTATTTTTATTGGTATTGTTATTGATAGGTAGGGCGTACTTTAGTGCGACAAAAAACAGCACATAAACAGGCTTTCTTTATAACCAAAAAACCTTCGCTGTTACTCCTAAGCTTTTTAAATCAAAGTAAACTGGCTATTTTATTGTAAAGCTCGGTTGCTTGGTTTGAGGTTAAACCACCGGTTGAGCGCGCCTTACCAATAGAAGAGCTTATTCTTATTACCTCGTTGGCGATATTGTCAATTTTTTGGTTAGTTTGCACTTGTTTTTCTTTTTGAAGTTTTTCTTGTGCTAACGTTGAAATGTTTAGCATGTCTTTTTCAAATTCGCCAAAATCAGGTTTTAATGCCTTCTCTTTGCTTATATTGTTGTGGTTAGGGCGTGGTATTAATGCTCGCTGAATATCACTCGCTGCTGTTAATAAATTAGCGCTGCTCATATCTCTGCCCAACTTATACCGTATAGGTACTATTTCATACTTGCCCTTAATTCTTAACTTTAATTATAGTAACGATTAATAAAATTGCACTGTGATGCCTATTTTATTAAATTATTACTCATAAGCACAACGTAAAATAGGTCAGTTAAAGTAGTGTTAATCGTTATACCAAGCGGATCAATACTTTTGATAGGCTTTAGTTGATTTTTGGCCTTTTTTTAACTGAATTAATTGCTTAGCGGCAGTTTGTTTAAATGCTAAACTTTTAGCGATTAGTATTTCATCTAATGATACAACTTGGTTCACTAAAGACAGGAATGGGTGTAGATCATCAGAGGAATATTGTTGAAATAAATTATGGATTAATTGCGCTCGTGCATTTTGTAATGTTACTAATATATCGGTTGTATTTTCGGTGTTTTCGGTGTTTTCGGTGTTTTCGGTATTTCCGGTACTTTTTTTACTATTTTTTTCACTTGTTTTTTTCGTTGTGTTTTTAGTGATTTTTTTTTCAGGAATTTCTTTATCATTAGAAATTTCGTCAAGCTTCAACAGTAATTGTTGTGACTTGACGATAATTTCATTAAGTGCAAGCTCAATAGTAGCAACCACTAAAAGCTGACCTGATTTTGATTTTCTGTTGGAATGGAGTCCCAACCGGCTTTTATAGGTAATAGTATTTGAATTATTTCTTCTAATTTTTCAGTATCGTTATTGGTACTGGCAACAAGTAGTTGTTCAGAACAAAAATTGTAAAGAGCAGCTAAATTATTAGAAACATCGCCACCTTGTTTAAAATCTAAGGATCCTTCTAGCACGCCAATTATGGCAATGGCATTTGATATTTCACCACCTTTTTTAGCGAAATCATTTTGTGTAATAGCACCTTTAGCGGTTGCAATGTTATCTAATAGTTTTTGAAATAACATGGCAACTAAACGATAAGGAGAAGCTTCTTGAGCGGTACTTCTGTTTGTTTGTTGATATTTTTTTAGTGATGCATGTGTCATAGACACCTCCAAATTTACTACTTTTTCAGTTCAATATAAAAAGTTTAGTATAAAAAAGATAAAAAGGGTTATTCTATATTTAAAGTTTATACAATTTCATGCCTATGTAGATTGTTCAGGAACTAATGTAGGTCGGGCTTCAGCCCGTCTTTCTTGGTGCCCTAAAGGGCAACCTACAAGTAATTCTATGATTTTACAACCTAAGTGTATAGGCATGTACAATTTTATTTATTATCTATCAATTTATTAAGTTAAGGCTGTATGGTTAATAGTGACCGCAAATCCTTCAGCTTCCGCTTTTTCATAAGCTTCAAGTAAAACGGCATGCGTTATTTCTTTAACATCATTAATTATACCATTATTTAGTACTTCAATATTATCCCAACCTTTAGTCACTAAATAATCTTCAATTTGTGATAGTTGTTGTTCAAAAGGCATGCTTTTTGAAAACATATTGAACTCATGGCGAGTTCCTTTTTTAAAGTTATCATTATCATGCATTAGCTCAGCAGTGCCATTTATAATCAGCATAGAATTGTCCTACTTGTTATTCAAAATATGATCGTTTGTTTTTTATTGGTATATGCTTTTTTTGTGCCAGTTTAAATTTGTTTTTAACTTTTAATTTTTTTTACTTTTTATGTTTATGAAAAAACAAGAGTTTTTATTAAATTGCTGTTTGTATGGTTTATTGAGTTTTGTTATTTTTAATAGGTATTGTTAGTAATAAAAATTTTTTATCCAGTACAGTGTTTTTTTGACGTTATGTTTTTCCACTCTTATTACTTATCTCTAAACAGGTTACTTACGACTTACTTTTAATTGCTTTATGAAAAAGTCAATAAAATGGCTTTGTAGTGTCAATTTTTTGTTGATTATTTAAAACTAATCGTTACTATTGAGGCAAAGTCATCAAGGTCTATTAATTATTGCTTATGGGTAATACATCGAAACTTCAAGGTCATAAACAAATTTTAATTATTGATAACGATAATGCCAGAGCGCAGCAGATAGCGACGGTATTATCTTTTGTGGGTGAGCACTTTACCCACTTTACCCAATGTAACCAAGCGCAGTCGGCCAATTTATTTAAAGAAAGAGAACGTTTGTTAACCGTTGTATTAGCCGGTGATGTATCGTCGAACACGGCAGAGCTAATAAAAAAGCATCCTGAAATTCCTTTTTTGTTGCATGATGTACTTGATCCTTCCGCATTAAAAAGCCGTATTAATGTGATAGGTACATTAACGACGCCCTTAAATTATGCGCAATTAACAGAGCTTATTCACCATTGTCATCAATATCATAACAAACTGCCTAAACGCGCCAGTAAGCTGAACTCAAGTGCTTTGTTTCGTTCGCTAGTGGGTAGCAGTGAGCCTATGAGTCAAGTGCGTTTTCTGATAGAACAAGTGGCAAAAACACCGGCCAGTGTTTTAGTACTTGGTGAATCAGGCACGGGTAAAGAGGTTGTTGCGCGTAATATTCATAATTTGTCTGATCGCGCTAAAGCGACGTTTGTTCCGGTAAACTGTGGCGCTATTCCGGGTGAGTTATTAGAAAGTGAGTTATTTGGTCATGAAAAAGGTGCTTTTACGGGCGCAATTTCTACTCGAAAAGGACGTTTTGAATTAGCCGAAGGTGGTACCTTATTTCTTGATGAAATTGGTGATATGCCTCAACCCATGCAAGTTAAACTATTACGTGTTTTACAAGAAAAAACGTTTGAACGCGTTGGCGGTAGTAAAAGCATTAAAGCCAATGTACGTATAATTGCAGCGACCCATCAAAATTTAGAAGAAATGATTAAATCAGGTGACTTTAGAGAAGATTTATATTATCGCCTCAATGTTTTTCCTATTGAAACACCGGCATTACGAGAGCGAAAAGAAGATATTCCATTATTGTTAAAAGAATTATTAACGCGTTTTGAACATGAGCAAGGAAGAAATGTTCGTTTTACGGATAAAGCGATTGAATCATTAATGGAGCACCCGTGGGCTGGGAATGTTCGTGAGCTGTCTAATCTAATTGAACGTATGTTAATAATGTATGGTGAGCAAATTGTTGATGTTGCAGAGCTACCTGCAAAATATCAACATATTGATGCCGAAGCATATCAGCCGGAATACCCTGAAGAATTGCAAGAGCAAGACGCTATTAATGAGTTGTTTTCGGGTTTTGATTATGGCGACGAAGAAGACGATGATGAGCAATTTGAAAGTGAGACAGTTGTTGAACAATCTAATGCATCAGTATTACCAACTGAGGGTTTAAATTTAAAAGAGCATTTAGCCGAATTAGAAGTCTCGCTTATTCGCCAATCGTTAGAAAAACATGATTGGGTTGTTGCCAGAGCCGCTGAAACCTTAGGTATGCGCAGAACAACATTGGTAGAAAAAATGCGTAAGTATAGTTTACAAAAACCCAGTTAAAGAACTATTGTCGCACTAAAGTACGCCCTACAGGAAACCTTTACTTGTAGGGTAATTTATTATCCTGTTTTCATATCACTAACTGGCTTGTTTATTGCTCTTCTAAATAATTATTTACCAATAGGCTAATTAACGCATTAATTCAATAATAATTAATGTGTTTAGCCGGTATAAGCGGCAACATCTTGCCGTGACATTATTGAATGAAACAGGAACAAGTATGATTATTAATATTGAATTGTCTGATCGGTCTTTAGAGTTATTAGATCGGCGTAGCTTAAATCATACCGAAGTTAGCAATTTTTCAGCTTTGTTAAATGAAGCTAAAGAAGATGCGGAACAACAACGTATGTCAGCAAAAGATATTTTGCAAAATATGACCACGGAAGAATTAAGTTTATTACAAAAAGCGCACTCACTTGCTAACCCAATACACGTAGCAAGTTTATCAGAAGAGGGCGCTAAAAATTTACTCGCACAACCTGATTATTCTGACAGCGTTGATTTGAATAATGATGGTATTGTTGAAGTAGGCCTTGCGCAGACGATTGTATTCCCCCCAGTGAACTCACCACAATTTGTTAAAGAGGCATGGGAAGAAGCCACTAAAAACATGCCTGAAATGGATAAGATTACACTTGAATTGACAATGCATATCGCTATTTACGGTACAGGTATTGGAGATGAAAATACCAATGTTTTATCTCCTGAGGAGCAGTGGTCTACTGAAGGTATCAATGATCTTTTTTCTTTGCTGCGAGGTAATCTTGAGTTTCGAGTGAATTTAGAGGGGTGGACAGATTATAATCTTACGTTAGAAGGGGTTTACAATCGCTTTGAAGAAGAGCTTGGCAAATCAACTCATCAAGCTTTTGCGATAAGTACAACGCAGCAGTCTGAAACTGAAGAAGAGGTTTTAAAGCCTATATCTAAAGAAACAGCAAAACTTATGGAGTTAGTGTTAGATGCTCGCTTGGGTATTGATAGAGAAAAACTAAAAGAAATAGAAGATAAAATAAAGGCAGTTGAAAATGATGATAGCCTTTCAAATGAAGAAAAACATAAGCTTTTACAAAGTCTTCAATTTGAAAAAGAACAAATTTTACATGAAGCTCAACAACGCATGGCAGAGAATGAAAAAAATAAATCAGTAGAAAGTATTAGCGATAGTTTTTTAATGAAATTAAATGAAAACCTTAGAAAAGATCAAATGTTTAGTCATGTCTAAACTCGTTTTGTTGCGATTTTTTGGGTGAAAAGATGTCGCCCATTTAAAGTCACCGTGCTTTTGAACAAGCTAATAATAAATTAGTTGAAATAGGCTATAGCAGCGTTTAAAGCAATAGCGAAATATTAGGTTGTTTTTAGGTTTTGTTTGCAAGGGTGCTCCTATATTTAGGGATGATAAACATGATGATTGAAAACAACAAACCGCCTATTGCTCCCCATAAATGTGCATCTACAGCAACACTCGCTTCTATTAATTGGCTAACATCTGCGCTGGCTCCGTAAATTTGTTCATGGGCTATTTTAAGCCATACACCTAAAAATAATAAATAACCGGTTTTGTCTTTGTTATAAATATCGACTAGCGCGCCCCAAACAAAAACACCATGTAACACACCTGACAATCCTACATATTGAATAAGAGTAGCGTTAAAATAATATAAGCCGACACTACAAGTAAGCGCCGACGTTAATAATAATAGTGAATAGTTTTTAATCGAATAGAAGCGACCATGTAATGCCCACAACATAACCAATGCCGCTAAATTTAATAGTAAGTGATAACCGTTAGTATGAAAAATATGACCTGTAAATAAGCGCCATAAATCGCCTTGGCTAATTAAATGTCGTTGATACACAAAATATTCACTTAAGGTGTTATCAAAAATAAAGGCAATAATAGCCAATATTATGATAAGCAATACTATCGCGATATGTTGCAAAGAAAAGGGGAGTGATTTTATTTTCATGGTCTATTTTTATTTTTTTACGATGAGTAAAGTTAATAAGTTAACGACAAAAGAGTATACTGTTTTTATATCTTTTCTTATAGTTTCAACACCTTTATTTTATGTCTAGACTTTTATGTTCTACTTGCCATCGACCTGAAAAGGCGTGTATTTGTCGCTTTATTACTACGGTAAATAATCAAACCAAGGTGGTTATATTGCAGCACCCTAGCGAGGTTAAGCAAACCAAAGGTACTGTGGCATTATTATCGAAGTCACTGAAAAATTGTCAAGTGATAGAAGGTGAAAATTTTACCGATAATAAAGTGCTAGCATCTATTTTATCTCATTATAATGTAGTGTTACTTTATCCTAGTGAACATGCAAAAGTACTTACCGCAGCGGTTGTAAATCAACAAATTCGTGAAGATAAAAGCGATAAGCCCCTTTGTTTACTTATTATTGACGGCACATGGAGAAAAGCTTACCGCATGATTATGTTATCAAAAAATTTGCAAGCTTTACCGCAAGTTTGCTTGCCGGAGTCATTAGCGAGCTCAGGTCAATATTTAATTCGAAAAGTAGCTAAGAATAATGCGTTATCAAGCCTTGAAGCCTGTTGCTATGCATTAGCGCTTATTGAAAAAGAGTACTTAAATGCTTCAGAGGTTAAAAGTGACACTGGTGAGTTTGGTAAATACACGGTGTTATTGAATAATTTCACTCAATTTAATCAATTTCAACTGTCGTTTAGACCTAATAAAGGCTAAATTATAGCTCGAATTTAGTTGCCTGCTAAAAAGCTTATTATTGGCACATAATACTGAAAAATATTACTGGAAAACACTCCCTATGTTAAAAGCCATTATCAACTTGTTTACGCTTTTTATTTTATTAGCACACAGTCAACTTTTTGCAACGCAACTTAATACTAAAAACCGTGAAGTTCGTGAACCAGAAGCTGCCACAGGCTTAATGGTAAAGCAGGCAGTTACCGGTAAAGAATTTATGGTGGTAGCAGCTAATCCGTATGCTAGCAAAGCCGGTTTTGCTATTTTAAAAAAAGGCGGTAGTGCAATAGATGCCGCTATTGCCGTGCAATTAATGTTAACACTGGTAGAGCCGCAGTCATCAGGTATTGGTGGTGGCGCATTTATATTACATTGGGATAACAAACAGCAAAAATTAACCACGTTTGATGGTAGAGAAACTGCGCCTCAATCAGTAACGAGTGATCATTTTGTTAAAATGGGTAAACCTTTAAGATGGATTGATGCCGTTGTTGGTGGTCGCTCCGTGGGTGTGCCGGGCTTATTATCAGCTTTAAAAAAGGCACATGCTCAATACGGTGAATTACCGTGGCAAGATTTATTTGTTGATGTTATCGCACTTGCTGAGCAAGGTTTTGTGGTGTCAAAGCGTTTAGAAAAATTACTTGCCATTAATTTCAACCCAGGCATTCATAAATTGCCTGAAATTAATCAGTATTTTTTCCCCAATGGTAAATCAGTTCAAGCGGGTGATATTTTAGTCAACAAAAAACTTGCTGCCGCTTATCGAAGTATTGCTAAAGAGGGCATTGAGGTTTTTTATCAAGGCTGGTTAGCCAAAAAAATAGTAGACAAGGTTCAAAACTCGGCTATTGCACCGGGCTTATTAACATTAACTGATATGGCTAAATACCAAGCAAAAGAAAGAGCAGCGGTTTGTGGTACATACAAAAAATATAATGTGTGCGGTATGGCACCACCTAGCTCTGGCGGTATTGCGGTAATTCAAATATTAGCTCAACTTCAAGATTTTAATTTAAGCCAATATCAGGCAAATGATCTTGACGCTTTACACTTAATCACTCAAAGCTCACGCTTAGCTTTTGCCGATAGAAATCGTTATGTAGCTGATGCTGATTTTATTTCAGTGCCGGTATCAGGCTTACTTGATAAACGGTATTTAGCCAGTAGAGCCAAGTTAATCAATGCGAACATTGACATGGGCAAGGCAGTAGCTGGCACGCCACAAAACGCGCTAGCACAAGCGGATGACTCAGCGATTGAGCGTCCCTCAACAAGTCATATTTCAATTATAGATAAACAGGGTAATGCTATTTCAATGACCAGTAGTGTTGAAAATGGTTTTGGCTCAGCATTAATGGTAGAAGGCTTTATTTTAAATAATCAATTAACAGACTTTTCATTAGCGCCTAGAAAAGAGGGAAAATGGGTTGCTAACCGTATTGAACCCAATAAACGTCCGAGAAGCTCAATGGCGCCAATGATGGTTTTTAATCAAGACAACTCGCTTAAACTGATTGTTGGCTCTCCGGGTGGAAGCCGTATTATTAATTATGTTGCGCAAACCATTATAGGCGTGCTTGATTGGCATCTTGACCCACAAGCGGCGATTAACTTGCCCAAAATAACCAATAGAAATGATGTGACTACGTTAGAGCGAGGTACAAAAATCACTCGTTTAAAAAATCAACTTGAAGCTAAAGGGCACAAAGTACAAGTTCGCGATTTAAACAGTGGCTTACATGCCATTGAAGTGACTAAATACGGGTTGATTGGCGGTGCTGACCCACGTAGAGAAGGCTTAGTTATAGCGCAATAGTCATTAATTTATTAGTCAGAATCGCTCTCACTTTTATTTCAATTTTGAGGGCTTTTTTATGCTATTTTTTAGCTTTTAATTTGTTTGGTTCAATTATTGCTTGCGCTATATAAGCACTATATTAAAACTAGATATATAATTAAATATAGAACTAAATAATACTTAAATTTTATAGCTTTATAATTTTAAAACACCTACAGCAACAAGCCGACAATAAATTGGCAGGAGGTTTCACCGTGAGTAGTAAGCTTTTACCAACAGTAACTAAAATTCTTTGCACGCTAACCCTTTTACTCTCTTTTAATGGTCAAGCGATAGAAGGTTCTTGGCAAGTACATAAAGGCGAACAGTCTGAATCTTATGGTTATAGCATAGGAATTACAGATAATTTTTTTCAAGCAAAAGAATATAATTGGGCTATTAGCTATAATCATTTAGAAAACATTGATGTTACTTGGAACACCGAAGCTATCGATTTTTCAATTGATACGGTTGATTTAATGTTGGGTTATCGTTATTACCCCAAATCATATAACAGCTTTTATAAAAGTTTGATATTTGAATTTCAAGCAGGAGTCGGCATTGCTGTCACCGAAAATAAGTTTGATTGGCCTGATTTAGGTGAAGAAAAATACTTTTCAGAGCAAGGCGATGTAAATGCTGTGGCTTCATTTTTAATTCATAAAAAAATAGGTAGAAAAGCGTCAATGCATATTGGGGTTAAACATTACTTTGATTATGCAGAATTTGGTGATGTTAGCTCAATTTTTATTGGTTTTAATTATCAATTTGGTAAGCCATCAGGGTACTGATTTTTTTATATATTAGCTTTTAAAACAATTAATTATTATTAACATTGCATTCGTTAATGCCCGTGTGGAGATGTATAAAATGCGTGGATTTAAATTTTTAACCTTATGGCTCTTTATTATCAGTACGAGTGTATTTGCCGTAGTTGGTGATATTGATGATGATGGTTATGCGGATGAAGATGATCTTTTTCCTACTGATCCTTCTGAATGGTTTGACACGGATCTTGACGGTATTGGTAATAATTCTGATGATGATATTGATGGTGATGGATTAGATAACGCGCTTGATAACAATGATGATGGCGATTTGATCATCGATTATTATGATCCCTTTCCTAAAAATCATCACGAATGGTTAGATACCGATGGTGATGGTTTAGGGAATAATGAAGATACCAATGATGATAATGATTCAGCACCTGATTTAATTGATGTTTTTCCACTTGACCCCAATGAAACGATTGATAGTGATAATGACACTATTGGTAATAACGCAGACACTGATGATGATAACGATAATGTTATTGATGTTTATGATGCTTTTCCGCTTGATCCATTAGAAACCATAGATACTGATGCTGATGGCATTGGTAACAACACCGATGATGACGATGATGGTGATGGTGTTGATGATGATCAAGATGTTTTTCCACTAAATTTTACCGAGTCAGGTGACTTAGACGCTGATGGCATAGGTAATAATGCCGATGTAGATCGCGATGGTGATGGCGTTATAAATGGTAGCGTTATTATTGGTTTTGATATCTTCCCTGATGATCCAACTGAATGGTACGACACTGATTTAGATGGTATTGGCAACAACACTGATGATGACGATGATAACGATGGTTTTTTAGATGTAAATGACGATCTTCCTACCGATAGTACTGAGCATATTGACACAGACAATGATGGTCTTGGCAATAATGCGGATGACGACGACGATGGCGATGGCTCGCAAGATAATATTGATGCGTGTCCGTTAGATCCCTTAGAGCGTTTAGATACCGATAATGATGGTATTTGTGATGGCCCTGATGCTGACGCTGATGGTGATGGCGAGCCTGATTTGAGTGACGCATTTCCACTTAATTCTTTAGAGCAACTTGATACGGATGGTGACGGGATTGGTGATAATGCGGATGCTGATATTGACGGTGATGGCGTTAGCAATGCAAATGATTTTGCTCCTTTTGATCCCACCGAACATATTGATACTGATGGTGACGGTATAGGTGATAATGCCGATGTTGATGATGATGGCGATGGGGTAAATAACGCCTTAGATGCTTTTCCGTTAGATGGAACCGAAACAGTAGACACCGATGGTGATGGCATAGGAAATAATGCCGATGCGGATGATGATGGTGATGGTATTTTAGATGTTGATGATGCACAACCACTTAATGCTTTAGAAGAATTAGATACTGATGGTGATGGTATTGGCAATAATTCAGATGATGACGATGATGGTGATGGCGTTTTAGATGCAGCAGATGCTTTTCCGCTAAATGCACTTGAAACCATAGACACTGACGGTGACGGCATTGGTAATAATGCCGATTCGGATGACGATAATGACGGTATTATTGACAGTGTTGATGCCTTTCCTCTTGATGATAAAGATCACTTAGACACCGACAATGATGGTTTAGCTAACTCGCTTGATGATGACGATGATAACGACGGCACGCTAGATATACATGACGCATTTCCACTGAACCCTTTAGAACAATTTGACACCGACGGTGATGGCCTTGGCAATAACAGTGACAGTGATGACGATAATGATGGTTTTATCGACGATATTGATGTTTTTGATCTTAATATATTGGAATGGTTTGACACTGATGGTGATGGCATTGGCGATAATACCGATGATGATGATGACAACGATGGCACACTTGATGGCGTAGACGCGTTTAGGCTAGATGCGAATGAATGGTTAGATACCGATGCTGATGGTTTAGGTAACAACAGCGATAGCGATGACGATAATGATGGCTTTATCGATATTGAAGACGACTTACCATTAGACCCTCTAGAATGGCTTGATACCGACGGTGATGGTGTTGGTAATGTTACCGATAAAGATGATGATAATGATGGCGTTCTCGATGCTTTCGATTTATATCCACTTAATGCTGATGAATTTAATGATGCCGATGTTGATGGCTTAGGTGATAACGAAGACAGTGATGATGACAACGATGGTGTGCCTGATACACAAGACGCCTTTCCGTTAGATCCGCTTGAAATTGATGATACGGATGGCGATGGTATTGGCAATGTACTTGACAGTGATGATGATGGTGATGGCACTTTAGATTTTTATGATGCACTACCATTAGACGCAACAGAACAAGTTGATACCGATGGTGATCTTATTGGTAACAATGCTGACTTTGATGATGATGGCGATGGTATGAGTGATAATTTTGAAGAAAATCATAACTTTGACCCTCTAGAGCCAATTGACGGCACTTATGACACTGACTCAGATGGTATTTCTAATTCAGCAGAAGCGTTAGCGGGTACACATCCGTTACTTGATGATTACGCGCCCATTATTGCTCCCCCTCAAGCCGTGCATATTTATGCCGATCATACTTTTACGAAATTAACCTTAGAGAAATTAATTGATGCAACACAAGTTTCGGTTACTGATGGTAAAGACGGTGAAAATTGTTGTAACTTAACCGCACTTGGTTTTGAAACTGGCGCTAAAAATATCACCTCAGGCTTAGTGCCTATTTTATGGCGCGCGGTAGATAATGCGGGCAATGTAGCAACAGTAGAGCAAATAGTAAATGTTCACCCTTTAGTTAACTTTAGTGCTGATCAAATTGTTGCCGAGGGTGGCGTTGCCCGTATTAACGTTGTATTGTCAGGCGCTGCACCAAGTTACCCATTAGTTTTGCCTTTTAACATCACTGGAAATGTTGACAGTGTTGACTACCAAATTCAAGGCGCGACGAATCAAAGTTCGGCTATTCAAGCATCTTCTATTCAAGCATCTTCTATTCAAGATAATAAAATTATTATTCACCAAGAGACACAAGGCTTTATTGATATAATTTTCAATGATGACTTTGAAGTAGAAGGGGAAGAACAACTCATACTAACCTTTGAACAAGGTGTGAATAGTGGCATTAATAATACGCAAACTATAACCGTTACCGAAGCCAATGTTGCACCTCATATTACACTCGCTATTATGCAACAAAACATTAATATGACCAATGTTGCGAAAGATGATGGTGAAGTAACTATTCATTTAACCATTAAAGATTCAAATATAAATGATAGTCATGCTATTGACTGGCAATTACCCAGTTACTTGCCTGCTCAAATAAGCGGTAATAAACATCAACTATTTTTTAATCCAGACGACATTGTTTTACCCAGCGAAAATCAAGGGCTAATGAAATTGTCGGTGACGGTAACAGATAGTGGTTCAAGTGGAAATAGTGGCAGTGAACCCCTAACTCAAACGATGCACCTTGCAATACCGTTAGTTTCTACACAACCAAGATTGACAACCACCGACACTGACAGAGACGGCTTGTCTGATGTTTCTGAAGGGTTAAATGATGCTGATTTTGATGGTTTACCTGCCTTTTTAGATATTTCAACTGTGCCTTACTTACAACCGCTTCATGTTAACTCTGCTGTGGTGAAATTGGCTGAAACTGAGCCCGGTTTAACATTGTCGTTAGGTAAATATGCACGACTAAAAGCTTCAGACGGCTTACAATTATCGCAACAAGAAATTGAATCAACGCATTTAATAGAGAGCGACAGCTTAAAACATCAAGGTGGTTATTTCGATTTTGAAATCCATAATATTCAACCTTTTGGCCGATCTGTATTTATAGTGCTACCACTATCACAAGCAATTGTTGAACATGCTGTTTATCGGAAATTCACCAAAACAACCGGTTGGCAAGATTTTTTGGTTAATGGTAGCAATACCATTGCCACAAGCGGAACAGTTAACGGTGTTTGCCCCGCACCACACAGCGATTTATATCAAAATGGATTAATTATTGGTAACACCTGTTTACGTCTATTTATTGAAGATGGCGGCGTAAATGACAGTGACGGCATTGCCAATGGTGTTATTGATGATCCCGGTGGTGTTGCTATTATTGCTAACAATGTTATAGCCATAGATACTGATCCTGAAAAATCGAGTAGTGGTAATTTTTCATGGTTGTTAATATTTGGGCTAATATCGGTTTTTATAACACGTATAAAAACACGTAATAAATAATTTATCGAATACAGAACGCTCACTTATAATAAATCAGATAGCGGACTTAATACTCCGCTAGCGCCGCGTTCAATAACATGGGTATATATTTGTGTTGTGCGCACATCGCTGTGTCCTAACTGCTCTTGTACTGTTCGAATGTCAGCACCACGCTGTAACAAATGTGTGGCAAAAGAATGCCGTAGCGTATGACAGGTGACATTTTTCTCAATATTAGCCTCTTGTGCTGCCATTTTTACCGCCTTTCTTAGTACTGTTTCGTTTATATGATGCCTGCGTAGTGTGTCTGATTCAGGATCAATTGTTAATCGGCTTGAGGGAAAAAGATAATGCCAGCCCAACTCTTTAGGTGCACTAGGATATTTTTTTGCTAAGGCAAAAGGCAGCCAAACGCCATTATAATTAGGATGCTCCATATCTTGATTAAAATAATTTGTCGCATAAGCTATTTGCGCTTTTAAAGATGAAACTAACTCTTTTGCTAGGGTAACTCGACGGTGCTTCCCGCCTTTACCATTCCAAATTTGAACAGATAAATAATCGAAATCAATATCTTGAATGCGTAAACGGGTAGCTTCCATTAAACGTAAGCCACTGCCATACATTAATTGACATTGTAAAGAATAATTAGCATTTATATATTTAAGTAATGCCTTAACTTCTGCTTTAGTTAATACGGTAGGTAATTTTGTTTGAATAACACTTTTATTGAAATTTAATTCTAACGTGAGTGGAATTTTAATAATATCTTTATAAAGAAACACCAACGCATTTAAGGCTAGTCCTTGCGTTTTAGGGGCAACATTTTTTGTGTTTGTTAAAAAAGAAAGAAAAGCCTCTACTTCTTTGTCGTGACACTGTTCAGGATGTGTTTTTTTATTAAAATTTATATATGCTTTAATCCAATAAGTATAAGACTCAATAGTACGTTTAGCATAACGCTTTAAAAGCATTTGTTGGTAAATGTGTTTTAAAAAATGTGACTTCATTAATAATATCCTTATTATTTGTAACTCCATTAAAAATAACTATAGCTTGTTTGCACGCTTTCGCCCGATAAAACGTAATATAGGTATTAAATTTTAGTTTGTTTTTGTAATGAAAAATAATTAACTGCTTGATATATTGGTAATATAAGAGTAAGTTTTATTGTAATTAAAAATTATATTAGACGATTTTCACTTTGTAGAAAAAAGGTTTATTTCCCGTCTAATAAGCTGTTAGCAGGCAAGGGTTCTATGTACCAAGAAGGTGAAATCTCAATTTGCAGATGTTCAAAGTGTGACGGAGAGTTTCCCGTATTCACTTTTGTTGCTGATACTGACATGGTAACTTCAGGATGCGTGGCTTTAAGTGGTAAGAATAACAGCATCATTATAACTATGTGCAATCCAAATGAAAGTGTTAAAGCTATCGAATCAAGAGTTGGCTTGAACCACAAAGTTGTTGAAGTTAGTTATGAAAATAACAATGTAGGGAAAATTGGAACTTTTCAAGAGTTTCGAAAAAACTATAAGCCCGCAACACCACTATATAGGTGCATAAATTGCGGTAGCATAGCTAAAGTTGTAAAACATGAAACTAAAAAGCAGTTTACTACTTACGGCAATATAGCGGTTGTATAGCCTGCTAACAAGTCGTTTAAACGGACAAAAAACAGTTGGCTTTTGTTCGTGCCTCACAAATTATAGCCAACTATTTTTCGCCGCTTAACGAGGCGTTATGTTGCAGTCGATGGAGTCGCAGTTGTATATTAATATTAAAATATTACCAGGTATGGGAGCTTCTGATGGGATTAGAGAGCTACTAGAACTTAAGCATGTTTTATTAAGATACTTACCACAGTTATCATTGCATATTAATTGTTGTAAACAGTTCCCTCCATTTCATATATTAAATGAAGAGTTATTAACTGGAGGGCGCGATCAAGGAATGAGCGGTGGTAGTTTTTGGAAACCATTTGAGATTTCTATAGTTGATTATAATGAGCTAAAAGAGGATGTTTTAACTGATCCTGAACTTGACTTCAAATATGACCAAGAATTAGAAATTAAACGTAATGTAAAACAATGGTGTGGAGCAGTGATGACAAAGCATAATCCGAGAAGACGTAAAGCAACATAACAAGTCGTTTAAACGGACAAAAAACAGTTGGCTTTTGCTCGTGCCTCACAAATTATAGCCAACTATTTTTCGCCGCTTAACGAGGCGTTATATGCCTCTCAAGGATCGGAGTAATTAAATGAGTTTAGGTTACTGGGTAGATTTTATTATTGTTTTTGTTCTTGGTGTAATCCTTGTTCAAATATCTCATGGTAAATTTTTAGATACCGCTAAATTCAATATTAATTTTAGCCCTAGTTTCTTGAAGTTAATCCGGTATATGGGCTTATTTATTATTATTTATAGTTGTTATGGTGTAATTGTTGATTATACAATTGCTACGTAAAATCGTGTGACAGGCATATAACAAGCCATTAAACAGGGACAAAAAACAGTT
>JAOPTQ010000102.1:0-36197 GCA_051531915.1 Colwellia sp.
TAGTTCACCGATAATTGCTGTTTTTACAGCCGCTTAGTGGACATTCAGAGTAGCTTTTTTTATCATGATCGATTTGCCATAATAAGTTTTCAGTAATTCTGAAAATGGTAGTGTTATCGTAGTCAGCCCAACCCATGTAAAAACTGTCAAATTCAGCTTTTTGATCAATCGCTCGCATATTTTCACGTGTATATACTGTTTGTGTACCGTGATGATCAGGCAGATATAATCCATTGATGGTAAATTTTGCAGTAACAACAGACGTAGGGTTCTTTGGCGTGTTATCAACTTGTGTTGTAGCACAAGCAGAAAGTGCGCCAGCTACAGCAAGAACAGTGATTTTACGAGCAATATTCATTCTCATTCCTTTTATTAATTGACTGTTTGTGATCTTTTCATAAATAATTTTTAAAAACAAGGCGAAATGTGACTCAATAATACGGTTAGTAAACATATTGAAAATAGGATCGTTTAAAACACCAAACCAACCAATATTTAATTTGTAGACTTCACAAATCAGAGTGAAACATAACGCCCAATTAATAGGCAAAAAATATATTGGCTAAATGTGTAGCGAAGCGAAACTGAGCAAACTGTTACGAGTTTTGCTTGAGCAACCTTTTATATGCCGTTTTATGGTAAGCGTTAAACTTACACATTGTATTTAGTAATTTTAAAATGGATCTTTCATGTTTATTAATAACAGCTCTAATATAACTCAATTATATCAATCACAAACAAATGCTGTAGCCCAAGTAGCAATAAACACTGAATAAAAGTAACTGGCAACACGGCAACAGATATGGTAACAATTAGCCATACAGGAAAAAATGCGGAAGAAAAACTCCAAGAAATTGCGGAAAAATATGATGTAAATAAAATGTCAGTTAATGAAAAAGATGCTATGGCAAAAAGAATTATAGATATTTTTGAACAGATAAAAGCGCAAGGGAAAAGTTAAGGCATATAATGCCTCATTAAAAGCCAACTGTATTTTGTCCTATTGATTAGCTTGTATGCATTTATTCTATCGGAGTTACAATCTGTATTTTTTTATCTGATTCAGGGATATGAACAATAACGTTATATAATGACCATGCGCCCATTTCTTTATACGCTTGCACATAAACATCAGCGTCCCCTTTTGGTCCTGAAACTGAATATTGTAAAGACGCTTCACCTTTAACACCTGAAGTTTGAATACTACCCATAACAAAGTAGCCGGCCTCAATTGGTTCGCCAACAATCTCGATAACCTCAGAATTTTGAGAGATAGAAACCATCGATTGATCAAACGCTTCACCTTTAAGTATGCTTCCGATAAGAGTAAAAAATAAGGGGAAAACAACAAATAGTAAGATTAAACCTGCATTACGCCATTTCCTTTGCGTTTGTTTAAAATGCTCAATATCTCTCCATGTTCTATTTCTCCATGCCCATTCGTTTCCTTTGGCACCAAGCATAAAAAACATTACAATATTAACTAAGGGAACAAACATTAATAAAGCAATATAAGTGCTGTTACCTATTCCCCAAATCCAATTAAGCAGAAATGCCCCCCAATTCCATCCCTTTAATTCAGGAGGTATGACAGAATCTTTTCCTAAGCCTGATATATACTTTCGTTCTTGACTCATACTTTAAATTTACTCCCAATCCTTGTCTAAATGCCTAACGCCCAATTAATGGGCTAAAAATTGTTGGTTATAATAGCGAGGCACGAGCAAACCAACTGTTTTTAGTCCTGTTGAATTGCTTATTATGAGTAAAGTTCTCCTAACTTAGATCTCTTTAATCACCTTTGCTGGATTACCGCCTATCACTACATTGTCACCAAAGCTTTTTGTGACAACCGCACCTGATGCAACAACGACATTATGACCTAACTTTACTCCTGGGTTTATTGTTGCATGCCCACCAATCCAACAATTATCACCTATTTTTATCGATTTTGCATACTCTAAACCACTCACTCTCTCTTCAGCGTTTATAGGATGCGTTGCTGTATAAATTCCGACTTGGGGCGCTATAAAGCAATTTTTACCTATATGAACTTCTGCTACGTCTAAAATAACGCAGCCAAAATTTGCATAAAAATTTTCTCCAACATGAATGTTCTCGCCATAATCACAATTGAATGTTGACTCAATGTGAATACTTGTCCCAGTCGTACCAAAGAGAGATTTAATAATGTGAACTCTTTTACTTAATTCGGCAACACTAGTGATATTTAATTTTTCAGTAGCTAAGCGAGCTTTAAGGCGCAATTGTACAAGTTCCGGATCGTTAGGGTCATAATATTCCCCTAAAAGCATTTTATTTTTTTCTTCCACCTATCAAATACTCCAAATTAATATCTACTTATAACGCCCAAATAGGGGACTAAAAATTGTTTGCTAAAATGTGTAGCGAAGCGAAACAGAGCAAACTGTTTTTAGTCCTGCTTGATTGGCTTGTTAGCATGCTGTATCACACGACCAATGTAATTCTTAAGGGCTAGTTTTAATTCTTTGACGACCTTGACGTTTTTGTTGTTTGATAAAGTAGAGCTAATTTCAACAGTTCCATTTTGTCCTTTTTCAACTAGAGAGTAATTAATACTAAGAGAATCAGATAACTCTTGAGGCGCAACATTTAGCCTCTTGGAGGCATTATCTAACCAACTTTTTTGATGTTGTTCTTCCATAAAGCCATTCAATATACTTTCAATATTTTCGTCCGGAAAATATTTTAATTGATCAGTTGTAATTTCTACTTTTTCCACAGCCTCAAGATTAAAGTTCATTTCCCAACCAAAAAATCCGAAGGTATACTTCAAGATAATGATTAAACCTATAATTGTGATTAATGTATTACCTAATTTTTTAAACACCTAACTCTCCAATGCATGCTAACGCCCCATTAACGGGCAANNAAGCGAAACCGAGCAAACTGTTCATTGTCTTGCTTGAGTGATTTGTTAGCTTGATACTCTCTTAATCCAAGCAACAGCAGTAGCAAAGGTTTCAGACATATTATTATGCCCTAAACCTGAAAATAGTACATAGTCGTACTTGTGACCTAGAGAGATTTGCTTTTTCAGTCTACGAATGGATAAATCAACTGGGACGCTTCCATCATTTTCTCCAAAAATCCAAAGACCTGGAATTTCGAGATTAGATATACTTTCACTTGGGTCTGAGTCTTTGCCTAAAAACTCAGGCCAAATATACTTTTCTTTTCTCGACTTTAAGACCTCATCATAACTGGGTACCTGTTTACCATCTAAATCGGCAGTATATTTACTAAAAATATCTTCTTCGCTTACTTTGCAAACTGGTGAGCTCCACAACACCATAAAATTAGCTAACTTACTTTTTTCTAAGGCAATAGGAACAATCCACCCAGCCTGACTAATGCCAGTTAAACCAATAGGTAAATCTTGCGTTTTAACGTGTTTATAAAGTACATTCAATGCAGCTATAGAATCATCGGCAAGTAAATTTATATTTTTCTCGCTGACACTTTGATTACCTTCATATTCGCCACCAGAATGTCCAACACCACGTTTATCGTAGACTAAAGCAGCAATACCTTCTGAAGCAAAGCGTTTTGCCCAATGCATGTTTCTAGTTTGCTTACCTGAGCCATGAACAAAAACGACAGCAGAATGTATTTCATCATTATTGGGAAATACTATCGATCCTGATAATTTTACGTTATGGCTAATAAATTCAACTTTCTCAATATGGTAGCTTTCACCATAAACTTGGATACTGTGGAGTAAAAATAACACTAAGAATACTATTTTTTTCATAAATCACACTCTAGTCAATTTTGAAAACCAAAAAATTAACGCCATGCTAAGCTGAAAATAAGGGTTGGTTATCATCGCTAAGCCATGTCCAACTGTTTGGTCCGTTTAAGTAACTTAATTCTTAACTCGCAACTATTTTTATTCTGGCTCAACAAAAAATTTGTTGTTTAATAAAAACTCATCTTCCATAGCGTCTAACATTTCTTCGGTTAATATTGCTTCGTTGGAAATTGGTTGGCTTATTTTGTGGCCTTCATCAGCCCATTCACCTAAATCAATTAATTGACAGCGTTTGCTGCAAAAAGGGCGATAAGTACTTTCATTTTGCCAAACAACAGGCGCTTTACAATTTGGACAAGGAACATTTAAACTCATAATAATTAAATAAACAGAATGGTTAGTTGTGGACTTTGAGCTGCATTATACAACTAACAACGCGCGAGTTGAAATTTTGTTGCTTGATTAGAGTAGCGGCGGCCATTTTCTTCACACGGCAGCATAAAACGTACCGAATAGCGAAATTTATTGCCACTTATTGACGGGTAATATTGAGCGGATTGTTCTATTTTTATTCGTAATAATAATAACCCTTCACCATTATCTTGATAAAAGCCACTGTCTGTTTCAATGGTTTCAAACTCAGCCCGTTGACGAATAAATTTAAGAATTAATGACAGTGATGCGTTGACTTCATAAAGTAGCGTTAGCCATTGTGCGGTGTCAGTGGTAATTTTATCTTCTGGTTGATGTAACCAAAACTGTAATTGTGGTAAATCAAAACTTGAGTTACCACCTTGTATGGCAAACCGTTGTTTTAAACTGGATAAAAGTTTATCTTCTTTTAATTGCCACCATATGGGGCTATTTCTTTTTAATCGACTAATAAGCTTTACGGTTTCAGATAAATTACTTTCTAATGCACTGGTATCAATGTTTGGTGCTTTTGACCATATCACTAAATTTTGCTCAAGTTTTTCTAAATCTTTGATCAAATCACCTCGAATATCTGTACGTTCGAGGGTGTCGATGATAACAAATAAAGCATTGAAAAATACTTGATGGGAATTCATTATATCGCTTTGTGCACACTGAGTTACTTGCACAAAGAGTTGTTCAAGTTTTAAATAATTACGAATTTTTTCATTGAGCGGGTGCTCATATAAAATAGTAGTCATACAAAATTTATTTTATTAGCTTAAAATTCAAAAAAACAACATCCACTATATTACCCATAGATAATAAAAATGGCGAATATTATTTGTATATTCAAACAAATAGATGCGTGTAATTGTTAACTACACTTAATTTAGGGTCGATAATGTCAAATACTGTAGGTGCAATGTATTCACTCTTTCTTTAATTTGTTCTAAATTACTAGTATCGCTATTGGTGTTTTTATTGGTATCGTTATAGATAATGTCATCAGCAAAGCTATTCCTATGAGAACGACTACATTGGCTTGCTATTATCGATTTAATTTCAGCTGCCGAGCTATTATCTCGTGCTAATGTGCGTTGTAATTGTGTTGACTCACTGACATCGACTACTAACACTTTATTCACTAAATGATTTAATTTGTTTTCAATCAATAAAGGCGCTACCAATAGGCAATATTGACTTTTGGCGGCGTTAACTTGTTTTGTTAAATGAAGGCGAATTAATGGATGTAATAAATTATTTAACCAAAGCTTATCCGTTTCATTACTAAAAATACGTGTTCTTAATAGCGCTCTATTTAGTTGCCCGTCAGTTTGAATATACGCTTTACCAAAATGTTGACTAATGGCTGATAAAGCTGGACTGTCAGGAGAAACAACATCACGAGCGACAATGTCAGCGTCAACAACATTGACGCCTAATTGAATAAAAAACTCGGTAACAGTAGACTTTCCGCTTCCAATACCTCCGGTAAGACCCACGACAAAATTAGACATAGTATTAAGTTATTTCAAGTAAGGTTTAAACTAATTGCTGTAAATACCACGACCAAATACCCTCACCCCAAAGTAAGGTTACCCAGCCGGCAACCGCTAAATAAGGGCCAAAAGGAATGGCTTGATCACGTTGATGGTTTTTAAAAATCATTAATGAAATACCAATAATGGCACCAACCACAGAGGCCATTAAAATTAGAATAGGTAATAATTGCCAACCAAGCCATGCGCCAAATAAAGCGAGTAATTTAAAATCACCAAAACCCATACCTTCTTTACCGGTTAACAATTTGAAAAGCCAAAATACGCTAAACAAACTCATGTAACCAACAGCAGCACCAATAATTGCCTCAGTTAAAGGCACAAAAAGACCATTAATATTAACGAGTAAGCCAAGCCATAACAGCGGCATAGTAATTTGATCGGGTAATAGCATATGGTCTAAATCAATTAGGGTTAAGCAAATTAATCCCCAAGTGAGTATTAGCAATAACAAGGTTTGTGCAGTAACGCCAAATTTATAAGCGATAATTAAACTCAGTATAGCGGTACTGGCTTCAACAAGTGGGTAGCGTATTGATATTTTATTATTGCATTGGCTACATTTTCCCTTGAGAAATAACCAACTAACAATGGGGATGTTTTCATAAAAGCGAATTTTATGAGCACAATGGGGACAGGTTGAATCAGGTTTAGATAAAGTTATAGCGTCTAATTTTTGTGCGGGAACATCTTTGACTTCATCGGCCAAAAATTCACGGCATTCTTGGTACCAAGCGTTATGCATCATTTTAGGAAGCCGATATACAACAACATTCAAAAAACTGCCAATCATCAAGGAAAAAATAACAACAAAAATATTGAATGCTGTAGGAGATTGTTGGAAAAAGGTTAAAGTTTGCTCAAACATAAACGACTCATTTAAGAAAGTTAGAAAGAAAGCTATAAAGAAAGTTATAAAAAATAATAAAGACAGCGATAAATAAAATGATAAAGAAAAAAATTCCTAGGTCTCGACGACTCAGGAACTCTCTTTTTGTAACTCAATTTAGTCATTAAACAATCATACCTATTTGGAATATCGGCAAATACATGGCAATAATTAAGCCACCAATAACCACACCGAGCACAGCCATGATCATTGGCTCTAATAAGCTTGTTAACGAGTCAACGGCATTATCTACTTCCATTTCGTAAACATTGGCAACTTTAGATAACATGTCATCAACCGCACCAGACTCTTCACCAATAGCGACCATTTGAATAACCATATCAGGAAATATTTGACAGTTACGCATGGCTAAATTCATTTGCATTCCTGAGGTAACCTCGGCTCTTACTTCTAAAATAGCATCACGAAACACCGCATTACCAGACGCACCCGCAGCAGATTCTAAAGCGTCAATTAAAGGCACACCGGCGGCAAACGTAGTCGATAATGTTCTGGCGTAACGAGCAACGGCAGCTTTTTCAAGTAAGTCACCAATAACAGGCAATTTTAATATTTTTCGATCCACTTGATCGCGTAATTTTAGGCTATTGCGATGAGCTCGTTTGAATAAGAAAATAGCAGCAAAAATAGCACCTAAACCCAAGTGCCAGTATGCAACCATAAAGTTAGATATGCCAACAACAAATAAAGTAAAACCAGGCAACTCAGCGCCAAAACCAGCAAATATTTCTTCAAAAACAGGCACAACAAAAATGAGCAATATTGAGGTAACAATGGCAGCAATCACTAATACCGCAATGGGATAGGTCATTGCTTTTTTAATTTTGGCTTTTAATGCTTCGGCTTTTTCCTTGTATGTGGCAATACGATCATAAATAGTTTCTAAAGACCCAGATTGTTCACCAGAAGCGACTAAATCACAATAAAGATCATCAAAAAATCGAGGATGTTCTCGTAAACATTCAGAGAGGGGAATACCAGAAGAAAGTTTATTTCCTATGTCGGCGAGTAACTTTTGCATTTTACCATTGTTATGACCTTTACCTATCATTTCAATTGTTTGTACTAAAGGCACACCCGCGCCTAGCATGGTTGCTATTTGCCTGGTAACAACAGACATATCACCGGGAGTAATGGCTTTGTCACCTCCCATGCCAAAGAGTGGTTTGGCTTTTTTCTTAACTCGACTTGGCGTAATACCTTGTTTACGTAATTGTGCTTTTAATTCAATGATATTATTTGCCGATAGCTCACCGTTTATTTTTTTACCTTTACGGTTAACACCGTGCCAAACAAAGATATCTAATTCTTTTACTTTGCTAGCACTTTTTTTTGCTATTGCTTTTGCTACGACCATAGTTACACCTAGAGAATTAGTCTGTTCAAGCTACTTATTTAAATATAAATATATCTTCATCATAGCTGTTATATCATTAACGTTATTGAAATTAAATAATTATTGTTATCCATTCATGCTATCCGTTAATACTAATTAAAGAAAAGCTAAGCGCTAGTAACGCGGTTTATTTCTTCTAAACTAGTCATGCCATTCATCGCTTTAATTAAGCCTGATTGACGTAAATTGTTATAACCTTCTTTTTGACACTGTCTCGAAATATCCAGCGAATTACCACCTTCCATAATTATAGACGAAATAACTTCACCTATTTTAATTACCTCATAAATACCCACACGCCCTTTATAACCACCAGTACATTGCTCACAACCTACCGCTTTAAATAATTGTATTTCGTTTAGCTTATCAGCAGGAAAACCTTGTTCAGCAAGTTGCATTGTTGAGAGCTCTTCCTCGGTTTTACATTGGGGGCATAAACGCCTTGCTAAACGTTGGGCAATAATAATACTAACAGAGCTAGCAACGTTATAGGAAGGCACACCCATATTAAGTAAACGAGTGAGCGTTTCTGCGGCTGAATTTGTATGTAATGTTGATAAAACTAAGTGACCTGTTTGCGCGGCTTTTATGGCAATTTCAGCCGTTTCTAGATCTCGAATTTCACCTACCATAACAATATCTGGATCTTGACGTAAAAAAGACCTTAAGGCACTAGGGAAGGTTAAGCCAGCACGATTATTAATTTGTACTTGGTTGATACCCTCAAGATTGATTTCGACCGGATCTTCTGCGGTTGAAATGTTACGTTCTTGTGTATTAAGAATATTTAAACCAGTATAAAGCGATACTGTTTTTCCTGAGCCTGTTGGACCGGTCACTAAAATCATACCTTGTGGTTGATCGAGTGCCGCCATGTATATTTCTTTTTGCTCAGGCTCATAGCCAAGCATGTCAATGCCTAACATGGCACTTGACGAATCTAATATCCGCATTACTATTTTCTCGCCCCACATCGTGGGTAGCGTACTAACACGAAAATCGATTGATTTTTTCTTTGATAAAGCAAGTTTTATTCGACCATCTTGCGGCACTCTGCGCTCGGCAATATCAAGTTTAGACATTACTTTTAGCCGCGCAGCCATTCGTGATGATAACGATACGGGTGGTCGCGCTATTTCTGATAAAATACCATCAATACGAAAACGAATTCGAAAAGACTTTTCATAAGGTTCAAAATGTAAATCTGAAGCCCCTTTCTTAATGGCATCTAATAAAATTTTATTAATAAAAACAACAATAGGCGCATCATCTTCACCATTTCCTGCTTCATCGTCTTTACTTTCTTCTTGTACTTCAAGCCCTGAAAGCTCTTCGGCATCAATATCGGTTATATCAAGTGCGTCACTTTCATCTTCTAAAACCTTTTCAATACAAGTTTGTAGACTTTCCTCATCCGTTAATACTAATTCAGTACTGTAGCCCGTGTTAAATTGAATTTCTTCTAGGGCATCTAAATTTGTTGGATCTGACATTGCAACAAACAATACTTTACCGCGTAAGAATAAAGGTAAAGCATTATGTTTATGAATGAGTTTTTCGTTGCGAACCCCTTCGGGTACTAAGCTAGTATCAAAACTCGATAACTTTATATAAGGATAACCAAAATTTGACGATAAAATTTTAGCAACTTTTTCACCGTTAAAGTGTTTGTCTTCAACGAGATATCTAACAAAAGGTTTTTTTACTCCTATATAATCAGAGCACAGTTCATCGACCATGTTAATTGGCATAAGATTTTGCTTTGTCAGCGCAGATAATACGCTAGATTGTTGATGGTTTCCTTTCATAACCTTTTGAATTTATTCATTGATAGAGGGCTATTTCAGTGTAACGTAGTTTTGTATAAAAGAACAAAAATTATTATATAACTAGAAGTAACGGATTTAATGTTGTCACATAGCTCAGAATAACGCAGAACTCAAACAATAAAATAGGTTCATTGACCGGTCATTTAGCGCATGGCATATCTAGTCATTATATTTTGGGATTGTGGTGATCGTTTAAAGCATTCTGATTAGTGCATTTTCACCATTATCGACAACCTGTTTTTTTGCAGGATTTTAGTTGATTTTATACTCCGTTATCAAATTTACTTGTTTTTAATAGCAATACGTTACTGCTTGACGGTCTAAAAATCAAAGCAGGTATATTTGGTATGATTTAATAAAATAAAAAAAGGGGCAATAAATTACCCCTTTCCCCTTACTTTAGATGAACAGCAAGGCAGTATTAATCCAAAGAGTTTTCAACCTCGTTTACTACAATACTAAAGGTTAAGTCATCAGAGACGGCGCTACTGTCACCGCCATCGCTTGAACGCCCCCAAGTAACTACGGAGCCATTAGTTTTTAGCGCAGCAAAAGCTGAAACTGTTGAGTAAATGGTGTTAACCTTAGTTAAGGCTACGCCGCTACTATCACCGCCCCATGGTGAGTGCCCCCAAGTAATTACTGCGCCATCGATTTTTAGTGCGGCAAAGGCGTAGGGGGTTGAATAAATGCTTGCAACGTCGGTTAAGGTTACGCCGCTACTGTCTCCGCCATTGCTTGAATACCCCCAAGTGACTACAGTGCCATCGGTTTTTAGCGCGGCAAAGGCATACCGTGCTGAATAAATGCTTTCAATGTTAGTTAAGGTTACGCTGCTACTGTCTCCCCCATTGCTTGAATTTCCCCAAGTGACTACCGTGCCATCGGTTTTCAACGCTGCAAAGGCGTACCTTGTTGAATAAATACTTTCAACCTCAGTTAAGGTTACGCCGCTACCGTCACCGCCTTCGCTTGAATCTCCCCAAGTCACCACTGTACCATTAGCTTTCAGTGCTGCAAAGGCATACCTTGTTGAATAAATGCTTTTAACATTTGTCAACAGCGAAGTTACGCCGCTACTGTCACTCCCCCGGCCTAACTGCCCCCAAGTGACCACGGAGCCATCAGTTTTTAGTGCCGCAAAGGCATAAGGGTTTGAATAAATTCTTTCAACATCGGTTAAGGTTACACCGCTACTATCACCGCCATCGCTTGAACCTCCCCAAGTAACTACAGTGCCATCGGTTTTCAGCGCTGCAAAGGCTGTGCTTGTTGAATAAATAGTTTCAACCTCGATTAAGGTTACGCTGCTACTGTCACCGCCATAACTTGGATTTCCCCAAGTGACTACCGTGCCATCGGTTTTCAGTGCAGCAAAGGCAGTCTCTGTTGAATAAATGCTTTCAATGTTAATTAAGTTAGTAGTGACCGCGCTACTGTCACCGCCATTGATTGAATCACCCCAAGTGACTACCGTGCCATCGGTTTTCAGCGCGACAAAGGCTTCGTTTGTTGAATAAATACTTTCAACGTCAGTTAAGGTTACGCCGCTACTGTTACCGCCATAATATGAATTCCCCCAAGTGACCACGCTGTCATCGGTGCTCAGCGCTGCAAAGGCATAATGGGTTGAATAAATGGTTTTAACTTTATTTACCGTTACATCTGCCACAACATATTCTTCAACCAATTTACAGGCATTGCTGCCATTAACACCTACGTTGGCAGCAGTGCAGTATTTGTTTTTTGCTGTGACGATTAAGCCATAGCTATCTGATGTTAGGGTGGCGGTGAAGTTTTTAGCCTCCCCTATCAATAAATTATTTTGTCGCCACTGATAGTCAGTTTTCGCGGTTTTGCAATGTGTACAGGTCATGGTTGATTCAAGTTTTTGCGTCTCTTCATTAGCTGTTATGTTTAACGCAGTGATGACAGGGGTACTGGGCGCGGCTATGGCTATTGTGACCGTGGCTTGTGCGCTATGACCTTCGCCGTCAGAGACAGTGTAGTACAAGGTGTCGGTGCCATAACTGCTGTCGTTCGGGGTGTAGTTAAAGGTCAGTGCGTTGGCGCTACTGTCAATATTACTGATGTCACCTAAACGCGCGCCTATAACGCTCGTTAATAACCTATCTCGGCCTGTGCTACTACTTACTTGAGTGGTTAAATCAACCGTTATGGCGGCATTATCCATCGCCAGTGATGAACTATTTACATAATCACTGGCAGATATGTCGCCTTGTGATGCAACGTTGAGGGTAATAGTGTTGCTTGCTTGGGCAAACCCATCATTGATGGTGTATAAAACGATACGGGTACCAACAAAACTGTTGGGCGTGTAAATAAGCGTTAAACCTGAAGTATCACTGCTATCAATAAGTAGTGTGTCGGTGTAAGTATCGCCTTCAGTATTTATGCCTGTCGCTACATCGCTGGTGAAGGTGAGCGTTAAAGTGTCGCCATCTTCATCATAAGCCATGTCGGTGCTGTTGTTGTTTTCAGTCAGGTTCACTGATAAAGGGGTTGTTGTCTCAAAAGTATTAATAGCGTGCGCTGATGCCTTTGCCACCGGCGCGGTATTGGTTACGTTGACGGTAATGCTATTTTGCGCTAAACCCCCTTGGTTATCACTTACTATATATGTAAATTTGTCGCTGACAGACTGACCGTCCCACTGCCAAGTTAGTGTCGTTGGTTTGTTGGTGGTATCAGTGTGTAAGGCTACGGTGCCTGTGCTACCTGTAACCCGCATTAAGGTCAGGGTATCGCCATCATCATCACTGATTAACGCATTGCCATGACCATCATCTATGGTGCTTGTCGTATTGAGAGTAATTTCAATCGCCGTGGTTAAGCTGTCAGTTGCTATCGTGTGATGTATGTTAAGCACACCGGCAAGTGCGGTGGGGTCGGCATTGTTTGGGTCAAATTCACTGACGGTAATCACAATAGCGGCGGTGGCGTTTCCGCCTCGCCCGTCACTGACTTGGTAAGCGAAGGTATCAACACCCACAAAATCAGCCGGATTGTAATCAATACTTTGTTTGTCGCTGCTGAGTGTTGCGCGGCTACTGCCGCCCCAAAGGGTTAAGGTTAATGCGTCACTGTCTGCGTCTACTGCTTGTAAATCACTTAAGGAGATGTTGGTAACGCCAGCGTTGCTGTAGGTGCTAAAGGCGTAGTCGCTTGCTGTAGGTGCGTTGTTATCGGCATTGACATCATTGACGGTGACAATAAGCTGGGCAATAGCGCTATTACCGTCTGTGTCAGTAACGGTGTAAGTGGCGTTGTCTACGCCAATAAAGCCATTAGGCGTGTAGGTAATAATGTTTTGTGTGGTGTCGCTTTGTACAAAATTATTATTGGAAGATGACAACAACTCAAAGCTTAATGTGCCGACATCACTGTCGCTGTCAGTCACTAAGGTGGTTAGGTCAAACGTTAACGATGTGGTGCTATCACTATTCATTGATTGTGTGCCATCACTTGCCAGTGGTACTTGTGTGTCTTTGGTGTTGGTGGCGATGATTAAGCTTGCTGTTACCGATTGCTCATTTGAGTCAGCGGTATAACTAACGATATAGCTAAGCGTTTCAACGCCAGAGCCAATCGCGGTTAATGTGATGCTGTCGGCAGTTGTGCTGTCGATTTGTACTAAGCCTTTGCTGTTGGTTTCATCAACGGCTTGTAGTGTCCACTCTCTATCGGAGGTTACTACCGATGCAAGCGATATGGTTTGGGTTTCATCGGTGGTCATTTCAACAATTAAAGGCATTAAGGTTAATAGCTTGGGTGTAATGACAGCGGACACTTCAACATTAATTTCCCCTTGAGCAAAGCCACCTTGGTTATCTTTTACTATATAGATAAAACTGTCTTGACCGGTAAAGCCGTTGGGCTGATAAGCGATTGATGAGCTATCAAGCATAGTTGCTCGACCAGCGGTGGCTATTAAGGTGTCTAGTACTATCGTGTCACTGTCAACATCTGAGACTAAATCGGCAATATCTATCACTATTGCTGTTTGGCTGTCGGTACTGTAATCACCCACTCCGGCAACTGGGGCGTTATTATCACCTTGGCTACTTGAGATGGTTAATATAATGGTGCCTGTTGCTACTGCCCCTTGACTGTCTTGAATAGCATATAAGGCTTGTTCGGTACCTGAAAAGCCATTTGGTGTGTAGTTTAAACTTGCTCCGTCAAGCACAAAGCGCTCAGCTGTTTGGCTTATTTTTAGAATGGTTAGCGTATCGCCATCTTCATCGCTAATGCAGTCATCAAGCTCAATAGTGAGTGGTGTGTTGTCTTTACCCGATAACGCAACATTTTGGGCGATGGGTGAGGTGTTGTCGGATTGCGCCTCCGTTATTGCGACATAAATAGTCGACTGCACGGTTTCATCAGCACGGGTTATTTCATAGGTTAAGGTGGCAAGCCCTACATAATTAGCGACTATCTCAATTTGCTCATCTTGAAAGCTTATCGTCACCAAGCCACTGCTGTCTGTTACGTTGGTTAGTTGCCATGTGTCATTGCTGGTAACAAGGGCGGTCACATCAATTTGTTGTGTTGTGCCTTTTGTTGCAGCGAGCCCTAAGGGTGATAGTTGTAGAGTAGTGGTTGTAGAAGAGTTGTTTCCTTTATTGCAGCCCAGTAACAAAAATAGTAAACCAAAACAGAGAAGAATTAGGCGGGCAGGTCGCCAGTTAAGTTGGTTAACCTTACGCATGTTCATATCCTATGAAGTAGAGGTTGTAGTTACATAATTTAGCTTGATAAGCATAAAAAGCTAAAATAAGCAAAAATAAGCAAAAAAAATTATAACTATAAGATATCATAAGTAAAAAATGACGTACATAGTTAAATATTTGGTAAATGGTTTGTAAATATTTTGAGCGTCAAATAATACAGACTTCGCACTCATAGACAGTCTCACTATTTATCAAAAAAACGGCTTAATCTTGATGTTCAAGTAGTACGGATAGATAATAAATAAAGCTGTACATAAACACAGTGAGTGTACTATGCTAAATGTATATCGTCGCTTTGCATGGAATACAGTTGAAATTATACATAGCAGAAAAACCTAGTTTAGGTCGTGCTATTGCTGCAGTGCTACCTAAGCCTCACAAAAATCATAAAACTCATATAGTGCTAGCCAATGGTGATGTGGTGAGTTGGTGTATTGGTCATATTTTAGCGCAAGCTGATCCAGAAGATTATAATAGTGAATTCAAAAAATGGCGCATGGAAACGTTGCCTATCATACCAGAGCAATGGCAATTAAAACCCATTGCTAGAACTCGCGCTCAATTAACCTTATTACGAAAGTTAGTAAAACAAGCCGATGAAATAATTCATGCCGGTGATCCAGACCGAGAAGGACAATTGTTAGTTGATGAAGTGATAGATTATTTTAACGTGTCTAAGACGAAAAAAAGTAATATAAAACGCTTGTTAATAAATGATTTAAACGTGTCGGCAGTAAAGCGTGCACTTAATTCAATGAAATATAATAATGAATTTATGCCGCTTTCTATTTCTGCTTTAGCGCGCTCTCGTGCAGATTGGCTTTACGGTATTAATTTAACCCGAGCGTATACCTTGCAAGGGCAAAAATCAGGTTTTAATGGTGTATTGTCTGTAGGTAGAGTACAAACGCCTTTACTTGGATTGGTTGTTAGGCGTGAACAAGAAATAGCTGATTTTGTCAGTAAACCTTTTTATGAGGTGTTGGCACATCTTACCGTTTCTAAAACTGATAACGAGCCAAAAAATCAGTTTACGGCTAAGTGGCAGCCCAGTGAAAACTGTCAACAGTATTGTGATGAACAAGGACGTGTATTAGTTAAAGCATTAGCAGAAAATGTTGTTAGCCGTATAAGTGACCAACAAGCCAGTGTTGAGGCGGTAAAAAAAGATCAAAAACAACAGAGCGCTCCACTACCGTATAATTTGTCTAGCTTACAAATAGATGCAGCAAAGCAGTATGCTTTAAATGCAAAATTAGTATTAGATGTCTGTCAATCTTTATATGAAAAACACAAACTCATTACCTATCCTCGTTCAGATTGTCGATATTTACCTAAAGAGCAGTTAAAACAATCAAGTAGTATTATTGATGGTTTAGCGAAAGGTTCGCTTCCTTGTGCTAAACAGGCACAATCAGCTGATAAATCGTTAAAAAGTAAAGCATGGAATGATACCAAAATCAGTGCACATCATGCGATTATTCCAACAGAAAAATCACCTGAAAAAGTTAACTTAAATTCTTTTGAAAAGAATGTTTATTTACTTATTGTTCGTCAGTATTTAGCGCAGTTTTATCCGGCATTTATTTTTGATCAAACCTTATTAACGTTAAAAATAGCAGGAGGTTTTTTTACCAGTAAAGCAAAAATGCCGAAACAACAAGGTTGGAAAGTATTATTTGTTAATGAATCAACAACGCACAATAAGCAGCAGGAACAACAAGAACTTCCTGTTTTGAAACAAGGACAAATGTTACATTGTAAAAAAGGCGAACTGCTTGAAAAACACACATCGCCACCACCCTCATTTACTGATGCCACCTTACTTGGCGCTATGACAGGGATTGCTCGTTATGTTATAGACCCTAAAATTAAAAAAGTTTTAAAAGACACCGATGGGTTGGGCACAGATGCAACACGGGCAGGTATTATTGATTTATTGTTTAAACGTGGATTTTTACAAAGACAAGGTAAGCAAATTACGGCAACTAAAATAGGGGAGTCATTAATTAATGCTTTACCCGAAAGAGCAACATTACCCGATATGACCGCACAATGGGAAGCTAGCCTAAATGCCATTAGTGAAAAACAGGCAAGTTATTTAAGTTTTATTAATCCACTTACTGACATTATTCAAACAATGGTTGTTGGTGCTAGCCAGCAAACATTTATCAACTTACCTCAAATGGCATATAAGCCCAAAAAATCAGGAAGAACAAGGCGAAAGTACAAAAAAGTAAGCTGAAAAATAAAGCGTTTAATCGAGTATAGAGGAAGGAGTATGTGGCTTTGTTAACCTTGTAAAAATTGCAGCAGCACATTCAGATGATGAATGTGCTGCGAATATTTCAAGTACTGAAACTTTATTTTTTGGTATATTTATCTAACCATTTAAAGACTTCGTCATACCAAACGACTAAATTATCTGGTTTACGAATATGATGATCTTCATCAGGAAACATCACTAATCTACTGTCTATCCCTTTACGTTGAAGCGTAGTAAAAGCGCCTAAACTTTGTCCGTAAGGAACGCGATAGTCAAGTTCGCCTTGAATAACTAACATTGGTGTTTTCCAATTATTGACAAAGGCAGAAGGGTTGAATTTTTGATAATCACCATTAACGTTATTGTTGTTATCTGTCCATAACGTTCCGCCTAAATCATATTCAGGAAACCATAGCTCTTCGGTGACTTGATAAAAACTTGGCATGTCAAATAAGCCGGCATGGTTAATTAAACAATTGAAGCGATCAGACCAGTTTCCTGCAATCCAATTCATCATGTAACCACCATAAGAGGCACCTAATGCACAGGCGTTGTTGGCATCTAACCAAGGTTGATCTTTAACAATATGAGCTAAACCTTTTTGTAAATCTTCTAAAGGTTTTCCGCCCCAATCTCTACTAATTGAATGGGTAAATTCTTGGCCATATCCGGTAGAACCATGAAAATCTACCATCACTACGCCATAACCTTGAGCCGCCCATAACTGAGCATTCCACCGATAATGGAACATATTGCCAAAACTACCTTGCGGACCACCATGTACTAAAAAGGCAATAGGATATTTTTTATCTTGTTCAAAGTTAGCCGGTTTTAACCAGTAGCCATGTACCTTTTCATCATTCCAACCTTTAAAATTGAACTGTTTATAATCAGCAAAGGTCACTTTAGCTAACTTGTCTTTATTAATATTGGTCAGTTGTTTAAGACCATAACCATCATTATCAATGGAAAAAATATCTTTTGGCGTACTTAAGGTATGGCGAGAAAAATAAATCTTATCGCCAAAAGTGGCAACATCACCATTACTGCCGATACCATAAACCTTTTTTATTTCATTAAACTCAGGGTTGATGGAAAAAATACTTTTTTGACCTACGTCTTGAGCAACAACATACAAGGTTCTGCTGTCTTGAGAAAACTGTAAGCTACTGACTGAGCGATCCCAGTTTGGTGCTATTGCACGAACTTTTCCTGTGCGATTATCTCTTAATTGAATGGTAAATTTATCGGCTTCATAACCCGGTGTTTTCATGGCGGTATAAGCGAGAAAACGACCATTATTTGAATAGACAGGTTTAGCATCCCATGCTTTATTTTCTTGAGTGATATTGACTAAATTAAATACCGCTTGTTGATTCTTTTTACTTTTGCTTTTGGTTAAGTCAACTTCAAACAAATCAAAGTTAGTTGTCCAAGCATGATCGTTTGCATCTTCTTTTGTCGCAGAAGATTTAGCGGAAAATACTAACGACTTTGCTTCAGGATGAATACTGACCTGATTAATGCCGGCATAATCACTTTGCCAGTTTTGCATAATATCTTGTGCTTGGCTGATAAGCCCTTGCTCATTTTTATGAGCAATAAATAAATGCTCTTTATACTCAGTTGCCCAAGTATCCCAATGACGAACCATTAATTGATCATAAGTACGAATATTGTATTTTTTTTCGCTATCTTTTTCTTTTGCCGCAACCGAGCAGTCAAGATCATTGCAGCTAGGTAATACCGTAAAAGACAGTACAAAAGTTTGCCCATTTTTTGATAATTTGAAACCATTAACATCGAGTGGAAAGTCAGATACTTGTTGAGCTTCACCGCCCGATAACATTAATTGCCAAATTTGAGAGCTACCACTCCTTGAGGATAAAAAATAAATTGATTTGCCATCATCAGTCCAAACAACATTGTGCTCAGCATTTTCATGGCTAGTTAATTGGCTGACTTTACCGGTGCTTATGTTTTGACTATACAAGTGATTATCGGTAGCCGTACTGCCTTTTTTTAAACCATAAATTAACGTATCACCTTTTGGCGATAACGTAATATCGTGAAATTGATTTAATTGATTCAGTTTTTCAACGCTAAATACTTCTGCTTGCGCGCTATTGAAATTTGTTGCTAGCAATAATGCGGCTAGGCTAAATATTTTTTTCATACTTATCTCTTTGATTACATTGCCCGCTTAGAATATAAGGAATGGAAGAATTAGGCAATAATTGCACTTGCATTAATCCGTTGAGCAAAAGGCAAAAAAAGCCGTTTGGCGGCTATTAGACTAACGAACAATGCAGTATAACTTGTGCAATAATATTTGCTACTGGATATAACTACAATGAATAGTACTTATTTGATCAAATGATTAGTAGTGTTTAAAAAATAAGGTAAACTAAAGAAAAAGATTTGTCCTTGCTAATTAAAATGTTATTAGCGTATTCATAGCTAGAGAGAGAGTCGCATGAGTCTATATTTAGAGTACATTAAAGAAATTAAAAGTCGTAAAATAGATCTAGGATTGGCGCCTTTGCCAATTGATGGTAGCGAATTATTAGCGGAAATTATTGCTCAAATTAAAGATTTAAAAAATGAGCATCGAGCTGATTCTCTTAATTTTTTCATCTATAACACGTTACCGGGTACAACAAGCGCTGCCGGTGTTAAAGCTAAATTTTTAAAAGAAATTATTTTAGCTGACTTTGTTGTGGCAGAAATTACCCCTACCTTTGCTTTCGAATTATTATCACATATGAAGGGTGGCCCTTCAATTGAAGTGCTCCTTGATTTGGCGTTAGGTGACGATGCCGAATTAGCGGCCTCAGCTGCTGAAGTATTAAAAACACAAGTATTCTTATATGATGCCGATACTGCACGTTTAGAAGCTGCTTTCAAAGCGGGTAATGCCGTTGCTAAAGCGCTTTTAGAAAGCTACGCAAAAGCTGAGTTTTTCACTAAACTTCCTGATATTGCAGAAAAAATAGAAGTGGTTACTTGCATTGCTGGTGAAGGTGATATCTCTACTGATTTATTATCTCCTGGTCACCAGTCTCACTCTCGTGCTGACCGCGAGTTACATGGCCAATGTATGAGCACTCCTGAAGCTCAGGCAGAAATAAAAGCATTACAAGCTAAACACCCTAACGCAAAAGTGATGTTAATTGCTGAAAAAGGCACTATGGGGGTTGGTTCATCTCGTATGTCTGGTGTTAACAACGTTGCACTTTTAGCAGGTAAACAAGCAAGTCCATATGTACCTTTTATTAACATCGCACCCATTGTTGCCGGCACGAATGGTATCGCTCCTATCTTCCTAACAACAGTTGATGTAACCGGTGGTATTGGTTTAGATCTTAAAAACTGGGTAAAAAAAGTAGATGCTGATGGCAACGCGGTTGTTGACGAAAATGGCGATGCAGTGCTAGAAGAAGCGTATTCAGTTGCTACAGGTAGTGTATTAACTATTGATACTAAAGCGAAGAAATTATACAACGGCAGCAAAGAGCTTGCAGATATATCGTCGGCGTTCACACCGCAAAAGCAAGAATTCATGAAAGCTGGCGGTTCATATGCTGTAACGTTTGGTAAGAAACTACAAACATTTGCAGCAGAAGCTTTAGGTGTTGAACCTTTAAGCGTATATGCAGCTTCAAAAGAAATTTCACATGAAGGCCAAGGTTTAACGGCTGTTGAGAAAATCTTTAACCGTAACGCTGTTGGTGTTTTATCTGACTCACCACTACACTCAGGCTCAAACGTTCGTGTTAAAGTAAATATTGTTGGCTCGCAAGATACAACGGGCCCTATGACATGTCAGGAATTAGAAGCTATGGCAGCTTCTACTATTTCACCACTTGTTGACGGTGCATTCCAATCAGGTTGTCATACTGCATCGGTGTGGGATAGTAAAGCACAAGCGAACACTCCTAAGTTAATGGCATTTATGAATAAGTTTGGCCTTATCACTGCACGTGATCCAAAAGGCGTTTACCATTCAATGACTGACGTTATTCATAAAGTATTGAATGATATTACTATTGATGATCGCGCTATTATCATTGGTGGTGACTCTCATACCCGTATGTCTAAGGGCGTTGCCTTTGGTGCTGACTCAGGTACTGTAGCGATTGCATTGGCTACCGGTGAATCTGCAATGCCAATTCCAGAGTCTGTGAAAGTTACCTTTAAAGGTCAAATGAAAGGTCACATGGACTTCCGTGATATCGTTCATGCAACACAAGCACAAATGCTTAAGCAATTTGACGAAAACGTTTTCCAAGGCCGTGTTATTGAAGTACATATTGGTACTTTACTGGCTGACCAAGCATTTACTTTCACTGACTGGACTGCAGAAATGAAGGCAAAAGCCTCTATTTGTATTTCTGAAGATGCTACGTTAATTGAATCAATTGAGCTTGCTAAGAGCCGTATCCAGATTATGATCGATAAGGGTATGGAAAACGAAGCAGCTACACTTACAGGCTTAATTGCTTTAGCTGACAAACGTATTGAAGAAGTTAAATCAGGTGCTAACCCAGCGTTAGCACCTGATAACAATGCGAAATACTACGCTGAAGTTGTGGTTGATTTAGACGCTATTGAAGAGCCAATGATTGCTGACCCTGACGTAAACAATGACGATGTTTCTAAGCGTTATACTCATGACGTTATTCGTCCAGTGTCATACTACAATGCTAAAACCGTTGATTTAGGTTTTGTTGGCTCTTGTATGGTGCACAAAGGTGATATGCAAATCATCGCGCAAATGTTACGTAACATGGAAGCACAAGGTCAGAAGATTGAATTTAAAGCACCATTAGTTGTAGCGCCACCAACATACAATATTGTTGATGAACTTAAAGCTGAAGGCGATTGGGCTATTCTTGAGAAGTACTCTGGTTTTGAATTTGACGATGCAGTACCTAAAAATTCTGCTCGTACTAAGTATGAAAATATTATGTACCTTGAACGCCCTGGTTGTAACTTATGTATGGGTAATCAAGAGAAAGCTGAACCAGGTGATACGGTAATTGCCACCTCAACTCGCTTGTTTCAAGGCCGTGTGGTTGCGGATACTGCAGAAAAGAAAGGTGAATCACTACTTGGTTCAACACCAGTAGTTGTACTTTCAACGATGCTTGGACGCTTTCCAACAATCGAAGAGTACAAATCAGCGGTTGATGGTATTGATCTAACCTCTTTTGCTCCACCTACACATGCATTAACTACTGCACCCTCTGCAGCTACAGCTGTAAAAATTGCAGATCCTAGCTAAGCGAATATATTTCATATAAAAAACTGAAATAAACAAAAAGAGTTACTATTTATTGTAGTAACTCTTTTTTCTTTTCTAATGCTGGTTTGCACTCAACTTTAGCTTTAAGTGACGGGAAAATATAATTAGGCATTGCCCGCTTGTCATCAAAGTCCTCAATACCATCAAACATTTTAAGTGTGTTTAATGTAACAAATAGAAATGTAATGGTATCTTTATTGATTCAGAAGTTTTTTTGATGTTGTATTGATAATAGTCAATAGCAGTTTATATCTCTCATGTAAAAAACATATATTCACCAATATTTGTCCATATTTCATTTTTAATACCATGTTATTCTTCGTTTTATTTACTGTAATTAGAGTTTTATGCAGTAACAAACCAATAATAACTTAAGTGTATGAAAACATGATAAATAATATATTGCTAATCGATTATGATGTGGAACTGACATTAGTATTAAAAAACTATTTAGCCAATGAAGGATTTAATGTTTGTATTTGCAATACCGCTCAGGAAGGGATCAATGAAGCAAGTAGAAACCAGTACAATATTATTATTATGGATATCGTTACTCCGGTATTTGATGGCTTTGAACTATTAAAATCGTTAAAAAGTATTGATCTGTGCCCTGTGATGATAATGACAATGAGGGACGAACATTTTGATCGGATATATGCACTTGAGCTTGGTGCAGAAGATTATTTATTGAAACCGGTTAATAGACGAGAACTCTTAGCTCGGATGAAAGTTATTATGCGTCGTGTCAGTGACTTTAATAATCAACTGCCCAAAAATATTATTAATATTAATAATATGCGTTTAAATCGTGCTCGACGTGAAGTGTTTTGTGAACAACAAGTACTTAATTTAACGGGTTCTGAGTTTGAAGTACTATATTTTCTTATGTCTAATGCTGGAAAAATTAACTCTAAAGAAAATATAGGAAAATTTGTTTTTGGTCGTTCAGTTTCTTATTATGATCGAAGTATAGACATGCACATTAGTAATATTCGTAAAAAAATAGCATTACATGGTAAAAAAACCACAATAAAAACCATACGCGGAATAGGTTATACGTTTTTAAGTGATCAAAACTATAGTGATATAAAATCTTGTGTTAATGGCTCCTAATTCGCATCAGTTAATTGTGCTTATTGTTACTTGTTTAAATCATGTTTAAGTGAGTGAGTATAGTTATTCTTAAACAGAGTTCAATTTAATATAATTACCGTCTCTATCAAAAAATAATGTTTTGGTTGCTTCTTGTAACAGGGTAGTTTCTGCAGAAACATTATTATCAGAGTTTTCTTGTCCAAATAGAATACCACTGTAATCAAATTGGCTAATGGTATCATTAATCGAAGTACCGCTATAATTTTCAATTGCCAAGTCAAGCAATGAATAAGCTATACCTATTGGGCCGCCATACAAAAAATCTCCAGCTAGCTGAGCACCCATACTTATGTCTTCTTGGTTCGTTACTGATTGATACACAGAAGAAACGACAGGGATATGTTGCAATATATTTAATGTATTAAAAGCATCTTCTAATCCTAGCCCATCGTCATTAAAAGAAAAGGTGGCAATATCGGTTAAAATACTGGTTTCTTGCTCTGTGTTATTGAGGGTACTGTTAGCTTGTAAAGCCGTTAATATATTATTTTGTAATAATCTTTGTGTATTATCAAGAGAGAAAATCGTGTCAATGTCTGTTATTAATTCTTTGCCAGATGCTAAGGCATTTAAACCTGAATTATACCCAAGTAAATTAGAAAGTAATTCATCTTGCATAGTATTAAGGTTGCCAGCTACATTATCTATAGTGAGTAATAATTTTTCTTGTTGTTGAGTGCTTTCCTCTTGGCTATTTGCCAACAGTTCACTAAAATTTTGCCCAATAGTGCTTAATGCATTAATAGATTGCTCAGCTATATTATCAAAAACAGTACTTTTTTGGCTGTTTATAGACAATAACGTATTGGCTGTACTTTGTAGCGATTCAAGAGAGCTCATTATTATACCTAATGATAAAATGATGTTATTGCAGCTAATATCTCAAATGAATGCAATTGAATTTACATAAACTTACGTTTGTTTACTAAGTGAGGTGTTTAACTTATTTTTTGATTACGTTTTTAGACAAACAAATAATAATGTAAATGTGATAATAAATTTAAGTTAATTTTTCAATGGTTAGTATAAATAATATGAGTATTGTCAGTAAAACTATTGTGCTATTTATTAGTATGTTTGTGCTTTCGGCGTGTAGCAATGTGTCTGTAGATGAGCAGCTTGTATCTGATAGTCCAACTAACCCTAATGTTAGCCAGCGCTTACCTGACATAGAGCAAGATGAGGTAAACCCAGGCAATATAAATTTTAAACCACTTCGAATTGAAAATACAGAAGTAGTTGCATTACCATCGGGGTCTTTATTTAGGGCAGATAAGGCTATTGGTCTTTATCAACCTAGTAATAAATATGAACTAGGAGATATGATTTTAGTAAAGCTTGATGAAAAGATGGCAGCAAAAAAGCAACTGAAATATAAAAGCAATAGTAGCGACAGCTTTCTGCTAAACCCTGTTACTTTAAATGCAGGCTCAATTCATATTGGTGGAGATAATCTTAATGGTAAATATGATCAAGAAAAAGACCTTGATAGCTCTGCTGAATCGAAACAAAGTAATTCGCTTATAGGTGAAATTAATGTTTTTGTTCGAGAGATTACTGCAAACGGTAACTTAATTGTTGCAGGTGAAAAATGGATAAAGTTAAATCAAGGTAAAGAGTATGTCCGATTTTCAGGTGAAATTAGAACGGATGATATTCGCAAAGATAATACCATTAGCTCGATTAAAGTAGGGAATACCCAAATTGAGTTCACCGGTAAAGGTAGTTTACAAGATAATCAAAAACCTGTCTTTTTAAGTAAGTTATTTGGCCTTTTGGATTAGATTTATGTTCAAAGTCACAACTAATAAGTTAATCCAATATTTATTAACATTATTATTTTTACTCAGTAGTTCAGCGTCTTTTGCTACTTGGTATCAAGGCAGCGCCCATCAAAAAATATCTAGTTCTGATTATGATTTAGATGCTTTGAGAACTCTGACAATAAAGAAAGCGATAACTAATGCATCACTAAAAAGTGGTGCTTTTATTAAGCTTGAATCTATCGTACTTGATGGGCTACTACAAAGTAGTAAAACTGTTTTTAAAAATAAAGGTGATATTCGTCGGGTAGAAATACTTAGTGAAACTATTAATAATGATATTTTAATCGTTATGGTAAAAGTTGACATTGATACTTTGCATTATTGTAAAAAAGATGATTATGGTAAATCAGTGGTTGTAATGGCATTCCCATTAGTAAAACCTTTACAAGCAATAAGCGGTGAATTATTTGAACTTGGTAGCCAAATAAGTAAACGTTTTGAACACCAATTATACGCTCATGAATCGATAGCAGAGATACAACTACTTGATAAAGCATTTTCTGCAATGAATTATCTAAAAGCACTAGATCAGCAAAACACCTTAGAAACTTCTTATTATTTAGCAACCAAATATAGCAGCCAATTTATTCTTTTTGGCTACATAGAAGACATCAGTTTATTTGAACAAGTGAAAGATAACTTACTTATTGATGATGTTAATTTACGTCGAAATTTCACTATAAAACTTTATTTGTATGACGCTTTTCAAAGCAAAATTTTAATTAGCAAACGCTATCATGGTGAAGCAGATTGGTCTTTTGATTTAGACGATAAAATAGATATTAATAATAGTGTCTTTTGGCGAAGTGATTATGGTCGCGTGATATTAAATACTATTAACAGTGCAACAATTGATATTAATGACAGGCTAACTTGTCAGCAAAGTTTAACCCCCATAGTTAATAAACAAAAAGAAGAAATTATTATTAATTTAGGCGCTAAGCATGGCGTTAAAGTTAGTGATAAATTTGAGATCGTTAGAAAAAAATTAATTCACAGCCATCAGGGTAGCGTACTGCCAATGCTGATTGTAGATGAGGATATTAGTTTACATGTGAAATATGTCAATCATAACAGTTCGGTATTAATTAGTGATAATCCTCAAATTGTGCATGATAGCCAGTTATTTGATCTTGTTAGCCCAAAAGGTATGTTTAAAAATGAATAATAGTTTCCGTTTCAAGCAATGCATTTTAATTATGATCAGTGCTTTGTTTCTCAATGCTTGTGGTTCTGGCTCATCTTCTTCTGAGGAAGATGGTTCAACTTACACATTTGAATTTAGTGCAACATTAATCAATAAATGCGGTATGAAAACCCCATTTAGTCAAGTTGAATTATTGGTACAAGATGATGATTGGCAAGTAACACAACGCTATAGTACTGACACCAGTGGCATGATCAGTTTCACATCAAGTGATGAATTTATAAACTATACCTTAGTGGCTAAAAGTCAGTCAGGAGAAAATATTGAAGGGCTAGAAATTGTAAGTTTTTATCAAGCAGAAACAACTAGCCTAAATACTTATTCTGCAACATACGATAGTTTAATTAATAATGAAAGTTGCCAATGCCTAACTCAGGATGTTGCTTTAAATCATAGAAGCATTGAAACACTAGAGCATGCATATAGCTCTTTACCTTATGTTACTGCTGAAGTAGTTGATACAACCAATACACTGTTTAAAAGTGTGCAAGTTTGTAGGGAAATCAATGCTGATTGGCCTATCGCTTCTTTTATGGTGATAGGAAAAAATACTGCTCAAAATCTTATTGGTGCCACTAACTTTTTAACCAGTTTTGAAGAAAATGATAATTGGTCTTTATCTGCTATTGAAATTCCTGAAGAAATAACACTGTCAGCGAATAAAAAATTAAGATTTACTACTTCACAAGTTTTTGCTAATGACGAGCATTTTCTTATGGAAATTACTGAAAATCAACTATCAATGCTAGTTTTTAATAATCACCCTTATAGTAGCGAATCATTCTATAAACTTAACTTTGAACAAGAACTAGCCAATAGTAATACTCTTTTTAGCCAATCACTGTTGTCAAGTCACCGACAAATACTATCTAGTTCGTATGATGAAGCATACGGAACGAATATTTCAATAAATGAAATTGATATTGATTATACCAATTTCTCTGAATTAGCGTCCGATGGTAGCTTTGATTACAGTGTGGCTAAAAATCATCCCATGGCCATCATAAAGTTTACTTATAAAATTTTAGCTGACAGCGGTGATTATTATCTTGTTACTTGGACAAACTATGCTGAGAAAGAGGGTTTATTGGCTTCATCTGTTGCATTAACTGGTTATGAAGATATCGTCAATCAAGACAGTACGATTCTTAAAAATATTGAAGTAAGCTTAATACGTAGTTTCAATACCAGTAAATACAATGACTATATAAATTATTATCAAAGCCATGATAATTTAAGTACAAATGAACAAGACGATAATGATTTTAATGATAATATCCATTTTTATTATCTTAAACATGAATTAAAGTAATGATAATAAATCAGCAATGCTTTCATTGAATATATCAGTATTTGTGTTGGCATATTCAAGTTGAGCAAAACACTTATTTTAGTTTATGCTCATGTTATTGCTTGGGCTAATCTAGCATTTCATAAGTAAATTAAAATAAGCGAAGAGAGTGACTATTTATTTAGTCGCTCTTTTTTTTCGCATTCTACTTTAGCGGTTAATGAGGGAAATATTAAATTGATTGACGTAAAAGTATCATCAAAACTTTCAATACCCTTAATGAGCTTTATGGTGTAACCATAACTTTGGCACAGGTTATAAGAGTGACGTAGTAAAAAGGCTGATAACCGTTCAAAATTAACCTTATTGTTGGGGATGATTTCAAGTAAATATTTATGCTTACTAAGTTGTGTTTGCTTATATTGCAATTGATGATCAAAATCCCATTGTAGGTTTTTATTAACGGCTATATTTTTTGCACAAGCAGAGATCAGAAATATACTTAAAAAAATAAGGAACAATGGCACTACTTTAATTTTAGTCATAACAGTAACTTTTAATTTGATGTAAATAGAATGTTATCAAGCCAAGCAGCGTCTGCTCCGGTATTTACACTGCTATCTTTAACGTAAGAAAATGTTATTTCATGTTGTCCAGATGATATGGCGAGTTGATTTGTTTGCCAAGTTTGAGTGTTTATATGTAAAATTTTCACGCCGTCAACAAACACCTCAAGTCGATCACAACATAACTCTGAATCTAATAAAGAGTCAAAGCTAAATACACCATCAACAAAAATATTGGTTAAGGTAATGTTACTGTTTTGGTTGCTGGTGATTTCTCCTGATCTAATGGCTTCATTATCAATATACCACGCACTGTTAGAGTTTATTGAATCAGACCAATCACTTGGGATTTGACCGTCAGAAAAATTCAGTTCAAGGCTTTCTATTGCCTCAGGTTTTGATAAAACATCATTTGGATCGGTTGAATACAAGTTAACTTCGTCACCATCGGAAAATAAATCATTATCTGTGTCAATTTCCAAGGGGTTGGTAAAATAAATAAGTATTTCATCGCCATCAGATAAACCATCACTGTCTGTGTCTACTAGTGTAGGGTTAGTGTTGTAAGTATTGATTTCAATAAAATCATCTAAATTATCATCATCGGTATCAACATCCATGGGATCAAGTTTCGCTTTATATTCATCGAGATTTGTCACACCATCATTGTCTAAATCGCCATTAGCATCTAAGGCATCGTTATCTGATAAACCAAACTTGTTCTCCCACCATGCGGGTAGCTCATCATTATCTTCATCGGTAAAAGGCAGCGTGGCAATAAAATCCCCTTGGTAAGTTGACGGTGTTAATTCAAGGCTTGATAGATCTGTTGTTGAAAGTAATACTTGCGCATTGCGATTGGTGATAAATAATTCACCTCTATCATTAACATTTATGTCATAAAATGATGCGGATACTTGCCCGTCAAAAAAGTCGTTCTTATCAATCAATTTTATTTCAATGCCGAGGTTATTATATTGCCTTATTTCTCCATACCATGAAACGGTATAGATGTTACCTGACTGATCAACAGCAATAGCCCTTGCTTCATGAATAGTATAAGTTTCTAACAACACCATAGTTTCAGGGTTATATTTATCAATAGACGTTGAGGTTAGCGCATATAAATAGCCATCTAAGCCCATGGTTAAATCAATATAAGATCCTCCCTCAAAGTGGTTTGAACTATTATCGCTTAAGTTAAAGCGAACAACCCCTTGATTATTATTGCCATTTATACTCATATCGGTAACAAATATATAATTATTTAAATGGTCTATGCCGCCATAAGTACCATTATTAACAATTCCCCAGTCTTCATGAGTTAGGTGCAGCCATAGTGCGCTTTCTGGATTATAAATTGAAAGTGATGGTTGAAAAACACCATTAAAAACAGCGATGCGACCATCGTCTAAAATAGTTAAATCTCTGGCGGTATATTCTAGATAAGGGATCAACAGCGATTTTATCAATAATCCGTCAAAATCATAGAAATAGAGTTTTTGATTTAAACTGGTCACTAACTGAACATTCAATTGTGACAAACTAAGCAGTTCAGAGAGTTTGATATTATCTAAATAAACACCACAATTTGACGTGGTAAAAGAAATAGTATGCCGTCCTTTTGGCACCGTAACGGTTAACGTTTGCCAATCATTCTCGAGATAATGATTGTTTACATTTTCAATGGGGAGATCATCAATTGCTACCGAAATATAGCCTGAATAATCACAGTTAGTTTTAACATCGAACAGTAAATCATTACCATTAAAATATCCGGTAAAACTTATTGCGGATTGATCAGAAGAAAAAATACTGTACTCGCCATCAGATTTTTCTATGCTACTTACTCCCCAGCCGCTAGGTAAGGTATTATCTATAATCCAATCGTTAGGTATTATTCCATCTTCAAAAGAAATATTGCGTGTGGTGATAATTTCAGGTTTTGAGTTTTCATCGTTAGGATCTGTTGCTTCTAAGTATTCTTCAACATTAAAAATGGAATCGTTATCAGCATCTAATAATGCATCTGAAGCATCTAATAAATTAAAGCCAGATAAAACTTCCCAAGCATCGGGCATACCGTCATCATCAGTATCAACTTTTGTTGGGTCTGATAAGTGAGTGTTTACTTCTTCTGAATCAGATAAGCCATCTTGATCCGTATCGTCTAATAAAGGGTTAGTTGCCTGTTGATATTCTTCAAGGTTTGATAAACCGTCGGTATCTGCATTGAGCAATGCATCGGCAGCATTTTCGGGATCTAAACCATATAAATTTTCCCACCAATCATCAATACCATCATCGTCAGAATCATGACCAATATTTATTGCCGTCACTGTTCCGTCGTAAGTACTTGCAATAAATAAAGCACCTTCGGTAGATAGTGATAACACCCCTGATTTAGGATAACTCCATACTTGCTCATGAGTTGTAATATCAATGGCATAAGTATTTACAGAATCTTGTACAAAAATTAAATTAGTGACTAGTGCCATTGTTCCTTGTAAGGAAGCATTGTTTAACGGTGACCATGTCCATAACTCTTCACCGGAAAACTCATCAATAACCGACAAGTTACCTGCTTTAAGCACATACACATAACCTAAACCAACAGCGGGGGTGCCACTAAAGCCATTGTAGTCACTTTCAATACTCCATATAACTTCTGCTGTAAAAGTGTCAAACGCTATTAAATTATTATTAGCAACAACAACAGCATCATTGTCAACGCCTAAAATAGGGGTTAAGCAACTAATGTTGTTATATGTTTCATCGGTATTACTGCGAACAATTTCACCTGTTGATTTATCTGCAATATGAAAACCATTAGAAAAGTAATACATATGCTCGTTAGAAACAGCAGGTGTCCAATTACCACATTGGGCTAAATCTTGAAACCATTGTTGCTCTCCAGAATTGCCATCAAATTTGTAGCTTCCGCCATAACTACCGCCAGCAATATATATATCAGTATTATCAATAGTAGGGGCATTATATTTTGACCATTGATTGTTATAACTAACCGCAAATATTTCTTCTCCTGAATTAGCATTTAATGCCCGAAGATATGAATCATTGTGACCGCCAGTTTGAAAGTAAACTTTCCCATTATCATAACTTGGCGCGTTAATAGAATTAATATTTCCATAATTTTTTTGCCAATTAATAGCGCCATTGACACCATTTAGCGCATAGAAAAATTTATCGCCAGAAGAACTGTTGTTAGTAACAAACACTTTATTATTGGCACTTACAACAGGGTTTACTTGAGTAGCCAAAGGTAGCGTTATCGCCCAACGTAGCGATATATCTTGTGGTTCTACATTAATAGCAAGAAAGCCCGAATGTTCTTTGTCGCCCTGAAAGCTATTCCAACGACCTGTTTGTGGTATGTTATTAATATCCGTAGGATCGCTACCTAATAAAAACTCATGCAAATTGCTAAAACTATCACTATCTGCATCTGAAGCCGCATCCATATTATTTAACGGTGCTAAATTATAAAGAACTTCCCAACCATCTGGCATTCTATCATTATCAGTATCTCGTATTAATGGCTCAGTAAGATAATGAAAAACCTCTTCTCCGTCAGTTAATGTATCGTTATCTGTATCGTTGTCATTAGGGTTAGTGCCGGCAGTCATCTCATCAATATTAACTAAACCGTCTTCATCGGCATCTAACTGAGCATCATTGTTATTAATATCAAGAAGATTCGTTATTTCATACAAATCGAGCAAACCATCTTCATCAGAGTCATTACTTAATGGGTTAGATTGGTGAACGTTAACCTCTTCAATGTCTGTAAGGCCATCTTCATCTGAATCAATTGATAAGGGGTTTGTTCCATAGTCGTTAACTTCAACGCCGTCGGTTAAGCCATCATTATCACTGTCAATAATTAAGGGTAGGGTTCCATAACCATTAACTTCTTCACCATCTGACAAACCATCGTTGTCGGTATCTACTACGGTTGGGTTCGTTTTTAATGCAAACTCTTGAAGATTAGTTAAGCCGTCTAGATCACTATCGAGTTGTGCATCGTCAGCATTGTCATCATCTAGCCCGTATAATTCTTCCCACCAACGAGGTAAACCATCTTCATCCTTATCACCCAAATTGATTGAAGTAATAACCAAAGTGCCATTGACCGCTAAGCTGACTAAGTTTACATTTTGACCATTTTTAACTAATGTTAAAGGGGTATCAGATAATGGAATAGTTGCAAGTAATGATAAATCATTCAACTGCCATATTTTAAGCTCAGCAGCAGAGTTAACATTTTCAATGGACAATATATTGTCATCCGTTGCAATAATATCTATTGCTTGCAGTGCTAAGTCGCCTTGTAATTCTAGCGTTTGAGCATCAAAAACATTACCACTTCCTAAAATGACTAAGCTACCATCAACAGATATTTTAATTGGATGCGACATGCCAATACTACTGTGGTAAGGAGATTCTCCACTCTCGACTATATGACCCAAGGTTTGATCAATCACTTCATAATGTAAATCATTGGGAGAAGAGCCATCTCTTAAAAAGTAAACTCTAGCGTTATTATTGTTCCAAGCATAAGTATGAGAAAAATAATTCCAATCTTTACTGTCGGTTTGAGTACCTTGTTCGTCAAAAATATAATGACTATTCCATGCACCGCTAGCATCTTGGGCAAGCACAAAGTTACCTACTGATTGAATTCCGCTAACAGCCATTGCTGTTGTATTGAATAAAGTGTGCTCTGTTTCAAGTAAATTAAAATAACTAATATTGCCCGAGGCATGACCAAGATAAATTCGGTTATGGGCACTTGAATAAGTCATTACGGTTGTATCACCAAAATCCTTATAAATATTAGCAGAAAGTACCAATGGATTAGTGAACATATTACTTTGTGAAGACCATCGGTAAATTCGATTATTAGCGATACTTAACAAGTATATATTTCCTTGTTCATCTGCAATAATTTTGTCCGGGATAAAATTGGGTACTGTAATAGTGTAATCACAGTCAGCATTATTTCCGTGCTCTAATAACCAACAAGCGGAATCTAGTGGATATGCGTCTAAACTCAATTGGCTAGTTGACTCGCTCTGTGATTGCCCTTCATTCCATGAATCAGGATAACCATCATAATCACTGTCAATTGAAGCCGCCTTGTCTAAAGGAAATTGATCAATAAGGTTATCGACGCCGTCATGATCAGAGTCGTTTGTTGGGAAATAATAAACAAGCTCTATTTGATTTTCTAACTCAATAATAAAAGCTGCATTGTTGGCCGCTTCTTTTGCAAAGATGAAATCACCGGTAAAATTTCTAATTTCAACTACGTTAAAATGTTCATCTCTTCTCATTAATAAAAAAGAAGAGTCTTGTTGATAAAGAGTAACTAGGCTTCCATCATCTAACCAAAAGCCGTGATCAAATGAATTACCAATAGACGTTATCCAGTTAAGATTATCGGCATCATAAATATCACCGCTGCCTAATAAAACTTTAGTTCCATCTGCCGAGATAATAATAGGGCCAGAAATATAATAATCACCATGGTAAGGTGATTCTGCAACATCAATAAAAGTGCCATTATTGTCTATTGTGCGATAAAAAAGATCATTTGGAGAGATCCCATCCCTAAAGTGATATAAACGATTATTAATACTATTCCATGCATTTACGCGGGATGAATCATAATAATTATCACTTTGTCCTAGTAATTCTCCAGAATTATCAAAAGCTTGATAATTACCGCGATGACCATTGCAGTCTAAAACAATAAGCATGTTATTCGCTTCAACAAGCGAATTTACACATTGTTCAACTTGAGAGAAATCTATTAACGAGTAATCAGTAGCAAAATACTTTACTTCGCCGGTGGTAAAACCGAGATATAAACGTTGATGACCTTCATGATAAGTTAACACGCTTACGTCATTAATATTTTGTACATTTAACACGTGGTTTGTTTGAAAATTATAGGTTATTAGTTCATTTTCAGCGGTATAAAAATAAGCAATATCATCTTTAGTCACTGAAATGTTAGCAATATTTTGATTGTTAACTAACGAGATATAACAAAGCTCGCCATTACCGTCAGCGGCTAAAGAACAAGAAGCATCTGCTGGGTAGCTATCACTATTATCACCAACTGAGTCGCCATCACTATCAAGCCATTCACTATTATCAAAAGGGAAATCATCTTCATTGTCATTAAAACCATCGCCATCATCATCGGTATCAAGTTCATTTGTTTGACCATCGTTATCAAAATCAGCGGCTGCATGCGACATAACGATAAGATCAGTCAAGCTTTGTGCTTGCTCAATAATGGTTGTTAATTCATCCGCAAAACTAACAAAATCACCAAAAACGATATGACCAATTATCTCCCTAGAATAAGTGCCGTCAGCAAGTGATATACCGCCAACCGCTATCACATCATTGATAATAATCTGTTTAGCCATTTCAATATAAGCTTGTAATTCTTCGACTTCTATCAAACCTTGATGAAAGTCAGTGACCTTATTCATCGTTAATTTCATTAATTTTTCTGAAAATGGCGAAATAGTGACATCATTAATTTGGTCATCAACAAGCTGAAGAAGGTTGATGGGCGGTAATGATAATGAAATAGGTGTTACGTCAAAATTAATTTCAGGCCGTGAAAGATCTTTAGCACCTTCACCGACATAGGCAAGAATAGGTGAGCTAGTTAATAGTTCACTAAATGACTTGGGCACTAATAATAAATAGGCTCCTTGATCATCCGAGTAAGTATGGATTTCTCCTTCATCAAATAAGCCATTTAAATTTTCATCGAGATAAACTAAAGCACCACTGATATAACCATCTATAACTTTACCTGAAATAAAAACAACTTCTTCAATTATAAAGGTTAATTGTGTTGTGACTAGTACTTGATGACCATCATCAATAATAACATTGAATGTAGAAGTTCCAGCTGCTCCCATGCTTGGCTGACCAGTAATAGTTAATGATTCTTCATCATAACTTAACCACGATGGCAGATTTTCAAAGGTAATGATTAAGTCATCTTGATCTAAATCTGAAAAGTTTAAAGTGATAGAGACTTCTTCAAATTCAATCAGTTGATATTCAACAGAAGAATTAAACGTTGGTAGTTGGTTAACATTGATAACGTCTATAGAAAAAGTAGGTATAGATGCCGTATTTTGGCTATCGCTTACCGATATTTTAATATTTGAATATAACCCAGCATCATCAAAAGTTGGAGTGCCTGATAACTGGCCGGTATTGCTGTCAAACAATGCCCAACTAGGCTTGTTTTCAATGGTATAAGTTAAGCTGTCAGTCGCTGCATTTATCACCGATACCGTTAACAGGTAGGCTTGCCTTTCATTAATTTCGGTGGCTGGGTTAGCCGAAATAGTTATTTTTTTAGCAGCAGGAGGAGTACTTTTATTATCGCTATTATCCCCACCTCCGCCACAAGAGCTTAGTAGGATGATAGTTAAAATAGTAAAAGTGTGACGAATAGACTTCATGCACAAACACATGTTTTAAATCCTTTTATTTTCATTGCAGTGTTATTTTTATCCATAACTTTAACAAGTTAATAACAGTCGTACAAGTAAATTTCAGTCACAAAAAAAGCCAGGGATTTCACTGGCTTTTTCAAAAAATATTTAAGAAGTTTTTTCTATTTTTTCTTTTTTACTGCTTTTGCATTGGGTAAATCAGTAATTGAACCTTCAAAGATCTCAGCGGTTAAACCAATTGACTCGTTTAACGTTGTGGCAGATATTGGTGTCAGATGAACATTAACCATCTTGTTTTTCCTGCCTATTGGGAGTTAAGTGGCTGCTTAAAGGGATAATAACAGACGGCATTACCTCTATAAACCTTGTGTAGCTTAGTAATGATGGGAAATATTCC
>JAOPTQ010000103.1:0-7495 GCA_051531915.1 Colwellia sp.
ATTGATTGCAGAGAATGGTTGTTCCCTTGTCAAAATCAATAACGTAGTATAAAACGTTTCTAAACCAACCCAGAGGGGACTTCTGAGTAAATCATGCTCGTCGTTGCATCTGTTTTTAAGGGAATGCCATTAATAAAAAGATGCGCCTTGAACATGAGTTACTCAGCAGTCCTGAACAAGCATTTTGAGGTTGTTTGAGTATATATTAATTCACCACAAACTTGGTGGTGAATTAATTATATTTAACGTATGTAATGCCTTGCGTACGTTTTCTCTTAATCCCCATATTTATCTTCATTATTAAATAGTGATAAAACTAACCTACTTGAATGAATGTGCAGTACAATTTACCCTGCAATTTTTATGAATTACCTGCGTGTTATTTCTTTGCGTACACTCTATTGGAAAAACTAACGGCAGGTTCATTTTTTATATTTTATTTGGGTAAACATTATGAAATACATTACTCAGTTAAAAACTATACTGTTAATACTAGTGAGTTTACTAACTGCTTCAACGATACAATTTTCATGGGCTGCTGGTTCATCTGAAACTAACCATTCAACATTAACTGACGCATACACCTATGCTAATTATGATCAAGTTAAAGCAACACATCTTTATTTAGATCTTAACGTAGATTTTGAACAAAAATCTTTATCAGGTTTTGCCGAGTTATCATTAAACTGGTTAACACATAAAGCCGTGCCCGTTGTTTTAGATACCCGTGATTTAGTTATACATCGTATTATGGCGCAAAATAGTCAACAGCAATGGTTGCCGGTAAAGTATGAACTTGCTAAACGCGATTCAGTATTAGGCTCAAAGCTTACTGTGAACACTCGCTTTAAAGCACAAAAATTACGTATTTATTATCATTCAACAGAAAAAGCTTCTGGCTTACAGTGGTTGTCTCCTGAGCAAACGGCAGGAAAGGAAAAGCCTTTTCTATTTAGCCAAAACCAAGCCATTCATGCTCGCTCATGGATCCCCTTACAAGATACGCCAAGTGTTCGAGTTACTTATACTGCCCGCATAACCACAGATAAAGATTTATTGGCAGTAATGAGTGCTAATAATGAACCTAACACTTTACGTGACGGTGACTACTTTTTCTCAATGCCACAAGCAATACCGTCGTATTTAATTGCTCTTGGTGTGGGTGATTTACACTTTAAAGCCATGAGTCATCAAACGGGTATATACGCCGAGTCAAATGTTTTAGATGCTGCAGCTGCGGAGTTTGATGATACTCAGGCAATGATTAATAAAGCTGAAGAAATGTATGGCGCTTATCGCTGGGGTCGTTACGATTTATTAATATTACCGCCAAGCTTTCCTTTTGGCGGCATGGAAAACCCACGTTTATCTTTTATTACTCCAACCGTTATTGCCGGTGATAAAAGTTTAGTAAACCTTATTGCTCATGAATTAGCACACTCTTGGTCGGGTAACTTAGTTACCAATGAAAGTTGGCGTGACTTATGGTTGAATGAAGGTTTCACCAGTTATGTTGAAAATCGCATTATGGAAGCGGTATTTGGTGAACGTAGAGCGGTAATGGAACAAGCACTTGATGCACAAAGATTAAACTACGAACTTGCAGAGCTTGAGCCGGGCGATACACAACTTTATATTGATTTAAAAGGTCGAGATCCTGATGATGCTTTTTCAGGCGTGCCGTATACTAAAGGTCAATTATTTTTAATTTATTTAGAAGAAAAATTTGGTCGAGCGCGTTTTGATGCTTTTGTTTTAGAATACTTTGACAGTCATGCCTTTGAAAGTTTAGGTACGGCAAACTTTATAGTGTACTTAAAAGCTAACTTGACTGATAAATATCCCAATATTGTCAGCGATGCTGAAATTAATGAGTGGATATATGAACAAGGTCTACCGGCATACTCACCTAAGCCTACGTCAAATACTTTTACCTTAATTGACCAACAAATAGTACAATTAATGGCTGATGCTATAACAGCGCAGCAGTTACCAACAGCGCAATGGACATTACACGAATGGTTATATTTTATTAATAACTTACCAACCGATATTAATACCAACCGTTTAGCAAGTATGGATAACTTTTTTGACTTAACTCACAGTAAAAATGCTGAAATTGCTCATGCATGGTATTTATTAGCGATACGTGCAGGGTATAATACGGTATTTCCGGCAATGTCTGATTACTTAATTGCTATTGGTCGTCGTAAATTGATTGTACCTTTGTATAAAGAACTTGCTCAAACGGAACAAGGGAAAGCATGGGCTTTAACGGTTTATAAAAAAGCTCGTCCGGGTTATCACGGCTTAGCGCAAGGCACTGTAGACGGTGTGTTGAAAAAATAATATGGCTATATAGAGACGAGCAGGGTAACTTTTCAAGTCGATGCTTATGCTCCATGGATGGAGCCTATTAAACCACTTGTAGGTCGATGCTTACCTCGACAAAAGGCATGCAAATGGCTTTAAAAGTATCAAACATTGCCCCTTGCTAAGCTGATCGTGTCAACCTACCCATTCATTTACCTAAAAACAGTTACTCTGTTTCGTCCATGATGTTTAGAAGAATACATAGCACCATCGGCATCAATTAACATGTTTTCTAAATCAAACCCTGACAAATGCGAGTCGGTTACACCAAAACTGGCCGTAATAGGGCTATTCATAGCAAAATCACGAGGGTCTATTTCACTGATCACTTGTCGACACTGATTGGCAATATCTTTTGCAATAGCAATACTACAACCGGGCAGTAATATAGCGAATTCTTCACCACCTAAACGACCAAAAATATCGTTGTAGCGACCAACCGTTTTACAGGCAATAATGGTTTGTTTTAATACCTTATCGCCTACCGCATGGCCATAAGTGTCGTTAATATTCTTGAATCGGTCTAAATCAAACATTACACAGCTAATTTCTTGATCACTTTTTTGACAATGGGTTAATGCGCTATTGGCTAATTGCACAAAATGACCACGACTAAATACTTGGGTTAAGCCGTCATATTCGGTGAGTTGCCTTAATTTATCTTGCGTTACCCATGCTTTATAAGCCCATAGTGCTAATGCCAATAAAAAGCCTAATAACAACATGATTAATAAAATGGAATTTTCTTGTTTTTGGCTAGAAAGCAAATGTTGAGTGTTTAATAATTTATTTTGTTTATTTAATAATTTTATTTCATTTTTACTGGCAAAGTTTTGGTGCTCAGCTAACTGAAAGGCCAAATGTTTAGCTTGAGTTTCATCAATGTAGTTCTGGTTTGCTTCACTGTATTTTACATAATAATGGAGTGCTTGTTGGTAATTGTTTTTTTGCTCGGCTAATTGATAAAGTAATTGATAAGCTGAAACCAAAAAGGGAGCGTTTGATATGTTTTTACCCTCTTTTAATGCGGCTAATGCGTATTTTTCTGTTTGTTTTTTATTATTTAATTGCCAATATGCTTTGGCTAATAAAGCATTAAACTTAGCAATATAAAAAGGATATTTGGTTGCTTGGGTTGCGGGTAGGTTTTCAGTTAATAGCGTTATCGCTTGAGTATACTCACTTTTATTTAAAAAATTTTCTGCTTGGTAACTTTGTAAGGCACTGACGATTATTTTTTCATTGGTTTGTTTACAGAAGTTAATAGTGCTACTAATGGCTTTATTAAATAAGTTTAATTGTTTTAATTTAAATCTTGCTATCAATATTTGAGTTTTTTTCAGGCACTGATTACGATAATCATCGGCGGCATAATTTAATTTTTTTGCATAGCTTAAAGCAAGTTGGTATTGACCTAATTGGCTATAAAATGTAGTGCTAACCGATAAAATAATTTGTTTTTTTGTGTTATTAAGGTTAGGCAGTAACGATAATATTTGCGCTAAACTGGTTAAACCTTGTTGCCATTGTTGTGTCGCGGCATAAATATCAACCAACAATGCTTTGGCACGAATGCTTATAGGGTTGTTTCTTGTTGAGTAATCAAGTTTACTAAGTACGCTTTTCGCTTGGTCAAACTCTCCGCGGATGGTTGCTTGATAAGCGCTTAAGTAATGAAGGTAATGTTTTTCGTTAACGGATAAATGTTGTTGTTGAGTGTAAATTCGAGTAAGCGCAGCATCAAATTGTGCAGGATTTTTACTTCTTATACTATCGGCTAATTCTAACTGTTGAGTAAAAGATAAATTTTCATTTAATAGTGTTGTTGCTGTTAATGTTGCTGTCGCTATAGCTTCAGAAGTTTGTGCTTGTACATTATTAATGCTACTGCTAATAAAAAAAGTAGTAATAACAAACGCAAAAAAAACAAAAAACCAAACAAACAAGGTTTGTTTGGTTTTTAAATTTATAGTGCTACCATTAACCATTAACCATTAACGACCAGTTTAGACATGGAATACACTTCTGTTTTTTCGGGTGCGTCTTCTTCTTGCTCCGGCTCATCGTCTTCAGGCGATGAAATCAAACAAACAATATCTGGGCAAACATCTAAATTACGTTCTAAGGTAATAATATCACTGTTTAATAATGCCTTTTTACTATTATCTGTTAGCGACGACTGTTCTACCAAGATATTGATAGCATTATCGTTTTGCAAGCTAGCATCAGCAGCCATTTTTTCTAATAATGCAATCACTTCGTTTTGGTCGATTTTGTTTTTTTGTGTCTTTTCTTGTGTCATTGTGTACTCCGTTGGTTGTGAAACTTTTAAAATATAAGGTGACTTTTATTGATATTCAACCATAACATCAACTTGACGTTTTTTGCTTTGCTGAGAAATAATCACGCGTATACGTTGTAACTTGCTCTTGGGTATTTCTTGTTGCATATTTTGTGCAAAATGTAAGGTTAATCTACCACGTTTACGCTGCTGTGAAAGTACTTCACCATAATTTTGTTGGTAAAAGTCAATGATTTGTTGTTCACTTGCCAAAGTAAAGTAATTAATAACTGCGGGCATTTCGTCGGTAAATTCAGCAAACACGGTTGCATGCTCTATTACCGGTATGGTAATTGGTTTTGTTTCGTTAGCAAAAACAGCAGCACTAGCAAAAAGTATTAAAGCGAGGGGCGCTCTTATTAATACGAGGAATAAAGGTAACCTGGGAAATAAACGTAATAAGGATAATAATTTAGTTTTCATTAATAAATATTCCTTGCCATTTTTATATGCTTTTTTTTGATACTTTACATAACCATAGTATGCTAAGTAATTAAGAATATATATTATTTTTTATCAATTAGACGATATTTGTTATAAGGTGTTTTTTATTCGTTAAATAAGTCATTAAATAGTAGTTAAACAAGTAGTTAAAAATGCTCCTTAAAATTATCGTGATAATGGTCAACCCACAGCGCAGTAGCGCCACAAATAGCTACCGGCATTACAATTAAATTGATAATGGGCAACATGGCAAATAAGGCAACAGTAATACCAAAACTGTAACTTAGCCCTTTACGTGCTTGTAAAGCTTGTTTCATTACAGCAAAAGGAATTTTATGATTGTCAAAAGGGTAATCTTTGTACTGAATTGCCATCATCCATGAGATAAATAAAAACCAAAGTATTTGACCTACTACCGGTAAAAGCCATAATAAAATAAAAAAACCAATGGCGCGGGGTAGGTAATAGCGTAATTTTGTCCACTCACGGGCAAGCGTTCTGGGAATATCTTTTATAATATCAGTAGCCTTACCTTTAGGTGCTGCTTGGTATAATGATTTTTTTGATAAAAGCAGCGCTTCTACTTTTTCGGATAACAAGCCATTAAAAGGAGCTGCTAACCAATTTGCCGCCGTACTAAAAATAAAAGAAAAAATTACTAAAAGGGTGATCACGGCTAAAGGCCATAAAAGTTGGCTTAACCAGTCAAGCCAACTTGGTAACCAATTCATTATTATTGTCATATAATGTTCAAGTTCTATAAACATAAAATAAAAAGCGACACTAAAAAATATAGTATTTATGAATAACGGAATAAAAACAAAGCGGCGAATGCCTTTTATACGAATAAGTTCAAAACCTTTAAAAAAATAGCCTGCGCCATTACCTGCTAAAGGCGCTGTGATTTTTTGCTGGTTTGGTAGCTGTGGGCTATTGTGATGCATTGATTAAAAATTATCCTAACTAATTGATATATACTGGTATAGATAACAGTATAAAAGTCTTAGTAATGCAAGAACAGTACTGACTTGTTACAAAATACCACAAACTCTGATAAAGTCTCTACAGTAGCCTAATATGTTTTTGTTAATTTGACAGACAAAATAATAAATTTTTCAATTTTACGTTTTCCTGAGTAAAATGTATCGGCGCGAAAATGAAATAATACTAATAGAATTTGAAAACAGGCTTGGCAATGGAAAGTAATTTAAGAAATATATTAATAATCTTTAGTGCAGTGATTATTGCAGCTATTTTTATTCATGGTTTATGGACCATTAGAAAACAAAAAAACCCTTACAAACTAAAAACCAGTAAAAACACGCTGGATCCAATAGAGCGCAACTTTGATGGTGGTGGCTTTGATCAAGACGGTGTTGGTCAAGTTAAAGTCACTAAGCACAATGATGATATTGCTTTAGATAATTCTCAAGAGACTGGTTTTTTCAATGATGAAAGCAATGTTGATAAAGAAAGTGTTGATGAAAAAAGAATTGAAGATACAAATAACTCCAATACCACAGACAACACCCAAATTAATACACAACAGTTATCACCAACAGAATTGATATTAGAACTTGACCATGCCCCAGAGTTGATTTTTGATGAAACTAAAATAGCGCCGGTAGCAGATGAGCCTATTTTAAACGTTGTTCCGCAAGAAAAATCTGTGTATAAACAGCCAGTAACGCAGGCAAAACCGGTGAGAAAATCAGTTAAAAAGCCATCAAGCAAGATTGCATTAAAACGTAATCAAATGGAAATTAATTTTGGTGAAGGCTTAGTACTTGATGAAGAACTGGCAACTGACATAACGAATGTAGCTCAGGTTGAACAACAAATTATCATTCTAAGTGTTGTTATGCCCGCTAATCAGCAAATATTTGGTGCAGCATTATTGCCTTGTTTATTAACCTTAGGCATGAAATATGGCGAAATGAATATTTTTCATCGACATCAAGATAATGCAGGAAACGGTAATATTACCTTTAGTGTAGCGAATATGATGAACCCAGGTTCATTTGATTTAGACTCCATGGAAACTTTTGTCACTCAAGGTATTAGCTTGTTTATGACCTTACCTAATGCTGGTGATTCGTTTGTTGTTTTTGAACAAATGTTAGCTGCGGCTAAACAATTGGCGCAAGAGTTTAATGCTCAATTACTTGACGATAAACGTAATGTAATGACTAAACAAACAGAGCAGCATTATGTCAGTAAAATTAGAGAATTTGATCGTCAACATCGTCTTGCTAAAACGCTTTAGTTTAATCTGATCGGATTAATTCCCCGTCGCTTGCGGCGTATTGTAGGTTAGGCTTTAGCCTGAGAGATCCC
>JAOPTQ010000104.1:0-16431 GCA_051531915.1 Colwellia sp.
TAGTTCACCGATAATTGCTGTCCTCGATGCCTGATCTTTGCTTTTTCTAAATGAGCTTTAAAGAAGCCTTTGTTGAATGACTCACTATCTGACCAAAAACTATTATTGTTTGAGTTGGTAAAAACAATTGTTAACTCTTCTTGTTTAATAGTCCTATTATCTGCTTGAGTAACATTAACTGTAATTGACGGTAACATCTGGCTAATTTCTCTTTGTTTTACCACAGTTTGGCACACAAAAGCCCAATAGTTCATTATCGAAAAATAATACGAATGATGCGTATAAAGCAGTATCTTCATGGTTAAATGAAGCGACTGGTGGTAGTTATTATCGCTCGGGTGCTATTGATATAAGCCCTGAAATATTTAAATATTTAAATATTTTGTTGATTTTGGCACCGGTGCTGCAGGTTCTTTTGCCGTAAGAAGTGGTAACGCAGTAAATAAATTAGCTAAAGGTGAGCCTTTTGACGATAGAGATATTCCCTTTTACCGTAAGGTAAGTGGTGAAACTAATGACAACTGGGAAGATCAAAGCCAGTTTTACGATCGTAGTAACGAAATAAAGCAAACGTTTGATGATTACAAATCACTAAAAGGACAGGATAGAGCCAAATTTAAACGAAAACACCAAGGTAAAATATCATTACTTGCTCACGTTAAAGCCACTGAAAAACAGTTAATAACATTGCGTAAGTATTACAAGAGTATTGAAGCCAATAAGTCATTAGCGTCTAGCGTAAGAACAAAAAAGTTAGAGGCAAACAGAAAACAGCAAGACAGGTTGGTTGATAAGTTTAACTTGAGATATAACAATTTATCTTAAAAAAATCATCGATATTCTTTTTATGGCTGATATTCCAATTTGGCTTATTTAACTAATATTAAATCCATCTTCGTAAATATTGCGTATTATTTGATATTATTTAAATGTTATCAAAAAGATAACATTTAAATAATAAAAGGATATTTATAACTATGAAAAAGCACTTTTTTAAAATACTGTTTTGCTTCTCGGTTTTAACTACAAGTAATGTTTTTGCTAGCTCTTACTTTACAGCTTCAATATATAATTTAGAATTAGGAGGGAGTACGGTATTAAATTGGGGAAATTATTATCCTAACTTATACCAAAACCCTACTTACAACCTTTATGTTTACAAGCCTAGCGGTGAGGCTAAATATAAATTTAGATCAGGCATCAGTGAAACCAGTATGACACGTGCAAACATTAGGATGAGTGGCAGGCATACTTTTGAAGTGGAGGTTTGTGATTCAAGTGGAAATAATTGTGTTACTAATACTAATGGTAGAGTTTCCGTAAATGTAGACCATGGTTGCAGTTACGGTAAGTACACCATATTTGGGTATTCATACAAATGTGATGGTAATATAATCACGCAAACTATAGGTGATGGAACAATTCTAGGTGGCATAGATACTATTAGCGAGTTTATTTCTATTCGAGATAGAATCTTTTGGAAGTTTTGGGATGCCAGTATGACTAGGTATGCATATTATTCAAGTTGTCGTTCTGGAGGCTCTCTTACACAGGTGACTGATTTTGCCGGTGGAATGGGGGTTTCAAATAGTATTAATAACTTTACACCTAGAACGAATGGATATGCTGCTGAATGGTCTTATTGGTATAAGGTTGGGGATTATTCAACGTTCCATAGTGTAAATTTAGGTCAATGTTAATACTTCTTGAATTAATAAAGTAAGCGCTTTAATAATCAATAAGTTTACATCATTGTTTTTCTATCTACTTCTGATAATTCAGATTATCAGAAGTAAACTTACTTGATGATGACTTAGAAGATAATGTGGAAAAAGTTACACAATCAAAGCAATGGTAATTACTTAATTTTGTATTTGGATCGTCAGTGGATCTACTCGCTCACCTTTTAATACCCTTTAATGCATTTTTCAAAAAGTGCTATTCAGTATTTGCAAGCATTTGAAAGTATTTGAAATTAACGCTCGGGGTTCAAGTCCCCCCATCCGCACCACTAAATTTATAAAAAATATTGAAAGGCCGATTCGTGATGAATTGGTCTTTTTTCATTTGGTTGCTAATTATTCCTGATTGTCCTGTTCTTACGACTACTTGTAGTACTATTTTAGAAACAAGAAGTTAGAGAAAGTGGGAAGTTGTTGATAATTCAACAACTTCCCTTTAAGTGGTGGAGCGGGGGGGGAATTGAACCTTTATAAATCTCTTTCATATTAATCTGTTACCTTTGTTCTTGGCATTTTTCTGTTACGAAAAGGTTTAATCTGTATTCTCGTCTAAAATAAAATCTAAAGTTTCTCTTATTTCGGGAGTTGCATTAACAAACTTTATTTTTTTGTACGCTGCCATACCTAAATGTTTCATTGGTGACGCGAACAGACCACTTAAAAAGCTATGGGGTGCTGATTCTACATCATCAAAATCTACAACAATAGACTTCTCTGCATATACCTCAGGAAATAACTTACTATCTCTATAATTTATAGCTGCTTCTTTGTCTTCTGCATAAGGTCCAAAATAATTTTTAATACTCAAATAGAAAGATGAGTCTAACTCTGATTTATCCCCTTTATCTTGTTCCTTTTTGGCATCAGCTCTGAATTCTTGCATCATTTGATGTAAGGCAAATGTAGCGTTTTCTTCTAACTTAACTGACACTAAAACAAAAGTACCATTCCATTTGTTTTCTAGAGTTTTACCTGTTACATCTCGAGGGGAAATATGTAATAACCCATCACCAGAAACAATATGCATATCAGCATTTAATCTTCGAATAATATTTGTAGATAGGTATAGACCAACACCTGCATTATTTTTTTGCTTATATGGATCTGTTGAGCCAAAAGTACCAGAAACTTGGGGTTTGACTGCAAGTTTAATTGCTTCTTCATCTGATTCTTGACCAGGGTAGGCCTGCTCAATATGTTTCTTTATCCCTATTCCTGTATCAGCAATAATAAAATGAATTTCATTGTCTCTTTGATACCAAGTGAATTGAATCAAAGAAGGTGTTCTTAGTTGATTACTTCTGTACTTAAAAAATGATTTACCGTGTTCGAGAGTATTATAAAGAAGTTCGCTCAAAACATACCTAAGAGTATTCAAATACTCAACGTTAAAATCTTTAGTATAAGTTTCAACACTTGATATTGCCTTTTTAAAATCTGCGCTATCTCTTATTGCAAGTAAAGGTTTCCTATTTCTAGATTTGAAGTTTAGCTTTGGCTGAACAGCAACTTGAAACATACCTCGGCCACCTATAGCTCGAAACATTTCACTAGCGCCGTTTATACTGTCACTTTCAATAAAACTAACACGACAACCACATGCTTTTAAGTGCCATGCATATGCAATCAAAAGAGAAACAGCTTGGTAGTTTGCTACTTTACATTGTCTTAAATCTATAGATACAGGACATTTATTTATTCTCCAATCAAAGAATGAGAGACAATTATCGAAATCATAAACACCATGATCTTTGAAAGCGAAAGTTGCAGGTAAAACTAAAGTTTTTGTATTTACTTTATCTATTTGGTGTTTTGCTCTATGAAGCTTTTTGGCAAAATCACTTTGTCTTCCATGCATAATCTAATAATAAAATAAGTAGTTAATAGAAATGATACTAATATAAAAAGTCAATTAGCTCAACGACTTTAAACTGTACCCCATATCACTTATTATTGTTTTTTTAGCTAAAATCCAACGCAATGCTGTTTTCCTAAATCAAATAAATACCCAATAATTGTTTTATATTTATCGCACTTTTGGGCTGTTTTTATTGCTTTATCATAACGCCTAAATTTCATTGCATAATCAGGTATAGGTGAGTAGCCTATTAACTTTACAATTCCGTTATTTTCAATTCTAGCAATAAATTCATCATTTTCTGGGATATGAATAACAAAACCACAAAAATTGGCTGTACTTGGTAGCTCTAAATTTTCTCTTACTCTTTTAATTCTTTGCTTATCTAATGACATAATATTTTCCTTTTAATTATCTTCAGATATCCAGCGTGCGTAAGTACTTAAAGTCATAGCAATATCACTATGTCCTAATTGCTTAGCAACCCAAGCTATAGGTTTATTTTCAGTTAACATGGTTGATGCGTAGGTATGACGAGTGTTGTATTGCTTACGAAATTTCACTCCTGATTTTTTAACGGCTGGAACCCAACCACGATGATAAATTGCTCGGTCATCACGCCAAGGTTGCATAGTTTTTGGGTTGATAAAAATACGGTCTTGCTCAGTGGGCAATATGGCTAGTTGTGCTTTTAATGCGGTTAATGCTTTTTCATGCAATTGGTGAGTACGTTCACCAGATTTACTTTTAGTGCCTTTCATCCTACCTTTAACTAAAGCTTTTCTAACAAAAACCACTTTGCGATCTAAACCAATATCACAACGACTAAGTGCTAATAGTTCACTGGTTCTAAGTCCTGTCCAGAAAGCAAATTCATATAGGTTACGAACATAGCCTGTCATTTGGGCTAATATCTTTTCACGTTCAATAGCGTTAAATGGCTCAGGCTCAGCTTTAATGTGTTTAAAGCGTTTAACTCTTGCCATTGGGTTACCATCAATTATTTCATCAATATAAAGCTCTTGAAATGCTGAATGCATAATAGAGCGAACATCATTTTTAGATTTACCTGAAAGGGTTGAAGTAGCGCCCCAATCTTTAAATAAACTTGGTTTAAAGTTACTAACAGAAATATGGCCAAAGTTTGGCTCAATATGATGATCGATTTTACTAATGTAGCCTCGCAGAGTTGAATACTCCCACTGACTTTGATTACGTTTAAACCAATCATTAATCATTTTGCTAATGTTGATATTACAAGCTTGGCTATTGGCAAGTTCTAAACCTTTTTTACTAGTAGGGAAGTGCTTCAAATAATCAAATTGCCCCCAAGCAATTGCATCAAGTACAGCTTCTCTTTTTCTTTGCGCTTGTTTAAGTGAAGACTTAGTTGGTTTAACTTTTATAATTTCACGGCAACGCATACCGTTATAAGTAAAAGCAATTTGTATACTGCTATTATTGACTGTAATGCCTGTTAACTTGCTATCCATTTTTCCACCTCTTTAATACCAATTAAAATTCTGCCGTCAGGCGCTTTTTTAAAATGACTATCTATCAGCCATTGACCTTTTTTTATTTTTGCTCGTATAGCATCTTCGCTATAACCACATAACTCTGAAAATTTCTTAACTGTTACCCAATTCATATTTGCCTCACTTGGTCTGATTTAGTTTGCTTTGGGCTAGATAATCGCGGTAATATTTGGTTTCAGCTAGAGTGTTACTAGTTACTTACAAGTAAACTATTTAGTAAAAGGATTTATATTCATGAAGTTAGATGTTTTTGCATTTCAGCAGTCTGGTGAAGCTACTATTGAGTTTCTTAAAGAGAAAAGAGCTAATACTTTTGATTTCTTCTATTTGATAGAGTCAATTTACATTGATTTTAATAGTCAACTTGATGCTGAGATCCCAATAGATAATATTTCATACGATGCAATTTATTTGCATAAATTATGTAAATCAGGTGAAACGGATAGCACAAAAGCAAGGCAGTTTTTAGCAAGGCACTTAAAAAAACTAGCTTCTTTTATGGAAGAAAACATTGATGAATACGCTGAATTTATTAAGGATAAAAAAGCTAAAGCATGGCTAAGTTTTATTTCTGATGAATCAAGTGGTAAAAATAGAAATGAATATTTTCCTCAATTAATTACTATTGAACGAGCATCGCCTCAAAATAATAATATCTCTCACAATATTGCTTATCGTGTTAGCCAACTCAGAGATACTCCAAAATTAGTTAAACGATTTGCCAACTTTAAATTTGATGGTAAAAACCGTTGGTTGATTCCTTCATTAATTGCCATGACCTATATTGCTTTTTTAGTTTTGTTATTTTCAAGTACGGGCATATTTCCTAAATCATGGTTAAGTGCATCAATCATAATATTTGCTGGCTTTATTTTTGTAATTTATTTTTTCTATCCATACTTTAAAATATTAGACCGTAGTATTGTGCAAGCACCGCAATGGCTAATACGGTGGAATACCTTTTCAGCACAAATAGAGCTTATCAGCACAGGTGAAAAACGAAATGATGGCAGTATATTCGTGAAATTAGAACGGTTGTTTATGAAGGCGTTTGCCCTATTTGTCAGGGAAAGGTTGATATTGTTCAAAGTGGCAAGGAATTTCATCAAAGGTTGATAGGACAGTGTCAAGAAGCCCGATATGAACATTTATTTAGCTTTGATCACATAACTAAAAAAGGCCAACCACTCAGGTAGGTAATAATCATTCAGTTATACAACGAGTAAAAATATTTTCTAGTAATGAGTAATCACAATGAACGCTATTGATATTGGCTTGTATCCATTCATTTTTATTAACATTTGCCCATGAAATTTTAAAGCCGCAGTTAACAATAATATGTTCAAACAAAATCCGCTGAGAGCGACCATTACCTTCTCTAAATGGGTGAATAATATTTAAATCACCATAAAACTCTGCAATTTTTACTATGAGTTCCGTCATTGAGATGTTTTGAAAGTAATTCGCATGGCTAAGCACGTTAAAAAGTTTAGTCACTTCGCGTTGAATATGCTCAGGACGGCAAAACATAGTATCGCCTTTATTCATACCTATAGTTCTAGATTGTCCAGCCCACGTATATAAATCACCAAATAGAATTTGATGAATTTTTTGTAAGTAAGCAAAATTATAAGGGGGAGGGGAGAAGTCGATTGATGCAGATGAAACATTACTAATTTCGGTTTCTGCTTGCTCTAAAATAGTAGCGTTTTTAATTTCAAATTTATTGATTAATATATCTGTATTTTCATAACAGTATGGATCATTACCAGTACCATACTTAAGTGACACCATTTAAGAAGCTAACGCCTTATATTTGGCAATAACGCTTTCTTTTGACATTGTTTTACTATTAGTGGTTTTTACTTCAACACCTTCTAATCTCATGCTTTCGCGATAATTAGCAGAGCGAGTTTGTCTTACAAAATCAATTTTTTCAGCAAGGCTAGTTAATGCCATAAAATCACCTAAATAGAATATAAAAATCTAGTAACATAGAGTTATAAATATACTATATTAGACTGTGCTATTCAAATAAACAGCACAGTCATTAAGTCCAAATTATTAAAGAGCGAGCTTATAAAATTAAGCCAAACACTATTAAGGCATTTCTAATAGTGTGATTTGTTGAGTAAATGTCGATTTTGTTAATTGAACTAATTCTTTAGGAAATTTAATCATTACTTCAATTTCATCATTTAAGGTAATAACTCCTGCAACAAAGCCAATCACTTCAATCGTTGATTTAGCTTTTTTTTCATCGCCCTTTTTAACCACATGACAATTAAGTAATTCAAAGGCGGTATCTAAGGTGAATTGGTCACCAAAACCGAATATTTCTATATTCATATCTGTATTTCCTGCTGTCGTATTGGGTTAGTACAGTTATTTACACAAGTCCAAGGCGCTTCGCGCTTCTCCTCGTTGCTCAGGCTTCGCCCTCGTCGTCGCTTGTTGCGCTAGAGGGTGAAAACGGCAATATTGATACTCAATTATGAGTTGAGTTATCTAAAATAGAGGTATTTATGGCAGCACTTACAAAAATCGTTGATGAAGTTGCGCCAAAATACATTTCGACAAATTAACGTCGAAATTATTTCTGCCACTACCTGTTTAATGGTTGTGACTTTTTATTAAGTTCATTCCGTTTACATAGTTATGTACCTTCTAATTTGGGCGTAATACCTAATATGCTTTCAAGCCATTGCTCAGGTGTTGAACGTGGATGTTTTTTCCAGATACGTGTTCTGGTTTTACTCATAAGTTTGTTACAAACAACACCAATAATTGACGGTAATTTAATATCTCCATATTGGGTTAGATTACTCTGGATAACTTCACCTGTTTCAGTATCAATAGTTTCATTAGGCTTACTTTCATAGAAAGGGTGAATAGGTCGGTTACGTCTCGGTAACATTGCACCGCCCATAGAGATAACAAACGTCGCCCAATCGCCAGAATCAGCCGCGTTAAACGCTGGCATGAGTTCTGGCTGTTCGGGCTCCTTTAATCTTCGTAATTCACGCCAAACAGTAACGGATGGGCCACCAATTTGTTGAAATTGTCTTATGTTCCATAAAGCAGACCATGCATCAGTATTAGATGCGGCCAGTTTTGAACCATTACCGTATAAATCTTCACTGATGTCAGAGCCATCTATATTTTTAGAAATATATTTTGCGATATACCCTGATGCACTACCTTTTGCCGGATCAATCGAAATAGCTTTAAATCTATGCTTTTTAGCGCCTCTTTCACTACCATCTTCTTGAAGTGCATATTTCTTGAATGTTGCACGAGTAGTTTTTACATCACTAGGGTGCATGAATAACAAAAGGTGCCAGTGTGGTGTGCCGTCATGATGTGGCTCTACTACTCTAAAGCCATAAGGGTTAATGCTCTTCTTTTGCAGAGCTGAACGAATTAATTTCCAGTTATTATTAAAGTAGTCATTTACTTCTTTTGGAGTTGAGCCATTAAATTTGGGGTTAGCTTTACCTGATGATAAAGTTGCATGCATTTTTGATGGTGCGGTAAGGGTGTAGAATTCACCTGCATGATCCATTTGCTTTGCGACTTCTTCAAAGCCTCGTATACGTGTCATTAATTCAGCTTTACGTATTCTAGGGTTAGATACGGACTTATTGTAAATATCTAATAAACTAAACGATTGACCATCTTCATTAATTATTTGATGCGCTATCAAGTATTCAAATGAATTTCTAAGCTGTGCATTTCTATTTTCAACAGCAAAGTTACTTGCATAACAGCTATTGTGCTTATTCACTAAATTTAGTTTTCTTGCTACTTGTTCTATATGTCGAGCGCGTAAGGTATTAACTTTCTTCAGCCACCAGTTAGAGCAACTCAATTTGTTAAGGGTAGGAATATACGGTTTTTCACTATCAAAAGACGAAATAACTATTGAGTATTTATGGGCTATACCTCGACAAATATTATAAGCCGTTTCTGATTCGCCATATTCAACCACTGTTAATCGACATTTTTGAGAAATGTTATCGCAAAACTTTTTAATAACAGTAATTGAATCAGAAAGGTTTAAGTCATGAAGTATAAGTTCTTTATCAATAGTACCTATGAATAAATTAGCTTCACGTAAACTTTTATCATGATAAATACGAAGGTAATGCTTTTTCAATGCATTTTCTAAATAAGGGTGACGGCCAAATATTTTTTTTCGATAGGTATAACATTCGCGAGTACCAATGTTATTTTCAGAAGATGGCAAAAACGTGTCAAAATCATGCCATTTTGTAGCCCTATTAGGACTAACTGAGACTAACGGAACGTCAGAATCAAAAAAGCTACAACCATTAGAATCAACGGTTGTAGTTTGATTTTGTTGACTTACGTCAACCATGAGTTTGGTGGAGCTGGCGGGAATTGAACCCGCGTCCAAAAAACCTACATCCTCGGTACTACATGCTTAGTCGATTATTTATTTAACCAATTAGACGCCAATCGACAGGCTTCGTCATGGTGAGNNATACTATTTCGCGGTTCAGCCTCAAGCAAGCTTCCCTCGCTAACCTATTTGGGGTGACCATCAATCCTCTAACCAATAGGTGAGATTTCAAGGTGATGGCTAGCCTAAGCGGCTAGTGCGAACGTTTCGTCGTTAGCAATTATAGTTTTGCGGCTTTTTACCAGGCCAACCGCCCCTGGGCATGCACCTTGGGTTTCGTGAATCTTGTCGAATCCTGAATCAGCCCCAAAGTTTTTACTATTACTAGAGATTAATCCACTAGCAATATATAGATTATACCGCGCTTTGATAAATAAAACCAAGTCAAATAAAGGATAATTAACTAAGCGCTTTATTTTTCATCATTCGGCCTTGTTCTACTTTCCATTCTCTATCTTTAATATCTGAACGTTTATCGTGATCTTTTTTACCTTTACCAAGATAAAATTCAAGTTTTACCCAACATTTTTTCCAGTACATTGCGGTAGCTATCAATGAAAAACCGTTACGCTCAACAGCGCCAATTAATTTATCTAACTCTCGGCGGTTAAGTAATAATTTACGTGGACGAACAGGATCGCAAACAACATGCGTTGAAGCAGATATTAAGGGGTGAATTTCAGCACCAACTAAATAAGCTTCTCTGTCTTTAATATGTACAAAACAATCGGAAATATTAACTTTTCCGGTTCTGATACTTTTTATTTCCCAACCTTGTAAACTTATACCCGCTTCAAATTTATCCGTTAAGGCATAGTTATGCCTTGCCTTTTTATTTAAAGCGATAGTATTGCTATTGGATTTTTTAGATTTTTTCTTTGCCATTTTTATTTCCATTTATTCATTGCCATATAAAACAGCAAACGGGGCTATTATACGGGGAAAATATTTCTTTTAAATCTGATCAGGCAAAAAAGATCAAAATAATGGAATATTGTTCAGCAAAGCTGAGTTTTTTTATTAACTTTGTTATCATAATAATAAGTAAAAAGGAGAAAAAATGCCCTCTATAAGTCGTAGTGCCTTAGTTATGTACAGTGTTGATCAAATGTATCAGTTAATTAATGATGTTTTAGCTTATCCTCAATTTATCCCTAACTGTAGTGAGAGTAAAATTATTGCTCAAACTGAACACTCTGTTACTGCGGCTTTATTGGTGTCTAAAGGGGGATTAAAAAAGTGGTTCACCACACAAAACACTTTAGTTTCTAATAAAACAATACAATTAGCATTGGTTGATGGCCCGTTTAATACGCTGCAAGGGGCATGGAATTTAACAGAATTGTCAGAAGACGCTTGTAAAGTTAATTTAGATTTAGAATATGAATTTTCAAATAAAATATTTGATATAGCTTTTGGTCGAGTGTTTAATCATTTAACTGCTAATATGGTGCAAGCTTTTACACAAAGGGCTAAACAGGTTTATGGAGAAAGTCACTAAATGAATAGTTTGAATAATTCAAATGGAGAAATACTTCAAGTAAATGAGAATATTCAAGTTGAAGTTGTTTATGGACTTGCGCATAAGCAAAAATTATTAGTATTGCCAGTTAGTGCAGGCACTACTGTTGAGCAAGCCATCATAGAGTCAGGTATTTTGGCTTTATTTTCAGAAATCGATTTATCAATGAATAAAGTTGGTATTTGGAATAAAGCGGTTAAATTATCAGATACGGTTAATGACCTAGATAGAATTGAAATATATCGTCCATTAATTGCTGATCCAAAAGAAGTTAGAAAGCGGCGTGCTGAAAAAGCCAAATTGGAAGGTAGGGCCGATAAAGTTACAGGTGGTAGAGTTAACCCCTTAAGAGCGGAAGCAAAAAAATAATAATATATTTTTCAGGCATAAAAAACGGCTTAATTGCCGTTTTTCATTTTATGTCACCGTTTAATTTAAATAAACAGAGTTATTTCTTTATTGATTTTGGTGTGGTTTTTGTTGCTGGTTCTGTTGATGCTTTTTCGGTTGGATCATTAAAAGGAATATTAAAATTCTCAGATAATTCAAAATCACCAGACGCTGAAATTAACTTATCGTCTTCAAATTTAATCGTGAAACTTTTTTTCCTATTTAAATCTGCATCACGACCTGATTTAAATTTGTAAACATAATACCAAGTATCTTTATCAAAAGCGTCGACAACTACCGGGCTTCCCAATACAAATTTAACCTGTTCTTTTGTCATATCTATTTGTATTTTATCAATATTTTTTTGCTCAAGGTAATTCCCTTGAGGAATATCAATGCGGTAAACCCAACTTGAACAAGCGGAAAGTGATATGGCTATGATTATAATTGATACGCGAAATAGCATGAAATTAAATTTACCTTAAAAGAGACTAAAAAAGTGTAAGCAGGGATAATAACTAAGCATGGCGTCAGATTCAAAACTATTTTGATTTAATTTTAAAATATTTTTGAATCTTTGCCGGTATTCTTAATTTAATTGTTATCCCGCTAACAATTCTTGTGCATTAGCGAGGCTATGCTCAGATATTTTGTCACCTGCTAATAAACGAGCTATCTCTTGGACGCGATTTTGGCTATTTAGTTCCGTAACTTGCGTTTCTGTATACTCACCATCGGTTAATTTACTTACAAACAATTGATGATGCCCTTTACAGGCAACTTGTGGTAAATGAGTAACGCAAATCACTTGTGTATTTTTAGCGAGTTGTTGTAGTTTTTTACCAACCATTGCCGCCGTTGGACCGCTAATACCGACATCAACTTCATCAAAAATAAGTGTTGGTGTGATTATTTTATCGGCTAAAATTACCTGCATAGCTAAGCTTATGCGCGATAATTCACCACCTGAAGCCACTTTGTTCATTGCTTCTACAGGTTGGCCTGGGTTTATGCTGACCTGAAATTCTATATGGTCAACGCCATTACTATTCATCAGCTGCTTACCTTGGGTAATGTTTTGTGTAACACCTTGAGTAATACCTTGGGGCGTACTGATTGAAATAACAAACTGACCATGAGGCATATTTAATTCATTCATACTGGCCGTTATATTTTCGCCTAAAGTTATGGCGGCACTCTTTCTTGAATGTGAAAGTGCTGTTGCAGCATCGTAGTAGTGTTGTTGTGTTTTGTCTAATTCATCAACTACCGTATTGATGCGAGATTCATCGTTTGATATTGCGGCTAGCGCTTGTGTTAACTCTTGATGACAATTAACTAGGTTTTCAGGTGAAAGTTGATGTTTTTTAGCAAGTTGAACCGCGGTTGAGTAGCGGCTTTCAATGAGAGCATATGCTTGTGGATCAAGCTCTAATTGCTGGTAGTAATGTTGTAAATCAGTGTTGGCTTCATCAAGTTGAATCAGTGAATCTGATAAAATAGTAGCAATATTGTTTACCTGATTATCAACACGGGCTAAAGCGTTCAAATTTTCACTACATTGTCTTAATGAATCAAGAATATTAAAGTTTTCATTAATTGATAAGCTTTGTAGCGATTGTAAGGTGGCGTCAAGTAAATCTTGCGCGTTGCTGTGGCGTTTATAATCACTTTCTAAGGTTTCAAATTCACCTGCTTGCAAAGAAAACTCGTCAAGTTCATTAACCTGATATTGAAGAAGTTGCTGTTGCGCTTCTCGTTGTTGCTTATTTGTTTGTAATTGATCTAGTTCTTTGTGGAGTGTTTTCCATTGATGGTAGTAATGCTTTACATCATCAAGTAAATTTTTATGGTTTGCATAATCATCGAGTAATTTGCATTGCTGACTAGATTTTACAATGAGCTGATGATCATGTTGACCATGAATATTAATAAGTAATTGTCCAATTTCTTTTAATTGTACTAAAGGAACTTGGCTACCATTTATATAGGCTTTCGAACGACCTTCTGATGAAATAACTCTTCGTAATATGCAGTCATTGCTTTGTGAGCATTCTAAAATTAAATCATGTTGTGTTAACCATTGTCGGGCTAGCGGGTTATTTTTTATATCAAAGGTTGCCGCAAGTTCAGCTTTTTTACTGTTAGGACGAACTACATTTGTGGTGGCTCTATCACCTAAACATAGTCCAAGCGCATCTATAGCGATTGATTTACCGGCGCCGGTTTCACCAGTTATGGTAGTCATACCAGACTGCCAATCAATATCAAGTGAACGAACAATAGCGAAATTTTGTATGTTTAATTGTAGAAGCATAATTGTTACACCAATAAATACTGTATAAATACTTAACTGTTAATTTATACAGTTAAATAGGGTAATGCAAATACTTTTTGAATTTACTTCGCTACTTGTAACTTAAAACTCTTTTTTCTTATCTTAAAAAAGATCAATAAAGCTTATTGCCCCAATTTAATTTGCTACGTAAAACGTTAAAATAATCATGATCGAGCGGATGTAATAAATGTATGGTGTAGACACTTTTTTTGATAATAACTTCATCACCCGGCATAACAGCTAATATAACATGACCATCACAACTGACTTGTAAACTCTCTTGGTTTTCATTGGCTAATATTAATTTTATTTCACTGTCACCATCAACAACGATAGGGCGGCTAGTTAATGTATGTGGGAACATAGGGACAAGTGATAACGCATTTAAGTTAGGAGTCAAAATGGGACCGCCAGCTGACATTGAATAAGCGGTAGAACCGGTTGGCGTAGAAACAATTAAACCGTCAGAGCGTTGGCTAAACATAAAACTGTTATCAATGTAAACTTCAAACTCTATCATGCTGGCAACTTTACCGGCATGCAGTACTGCTTCATTCACTGCACTATTTGAACTTTTTAATTTTCCGTGACGATAAACTTCAGCTTCAATAATAAATCGCTCTTCTGAGCGTGATTTTCCCGCTAAAATTTCTGCTAAGGGTTCAATAACATCAGTAGGTGATAAGTCGGTTAAAAATCCTAGGTTGCCACGGTTTACACCAATAACAGCAATAGAAAATCCGGCTAACACTCTCGCTGCTCCTAACATAAAGCCATCGCCACCCACCACAATAGCTAGCTCTGCTTGTTCACCAATTTCTAATAGTGAGCCTTTTTTCAAATCAGCAATATCAAGTGAGTTAGCAACAGAATTCTCTACCAGTACTTGGTATTGATTGGAGAGTAAATATTCATGCAATATTTCTAATGTTGCATTAGCACCTTGATGATTGGGTTTGCCAATAAGGCCGATGGTTTTATAATGTTGAGTCATAACAGTAATTTTCAATTTTTTCGCTATAATGTTATTTATACCCTATTTAGTTCGCTTGTAAAGCGCACTTTTTATCAAATTAACTTGAATCACTGAAACAAAGCCCCATAATGTCAACATTGTGATCGAAAATTGAATTTATATTGGAGTTTTTTCATGACTACAGAGTCAACAGACAACAAAAATACTGAAGCTGCAGAGCTTTCACCAGAACAAATAGCCGAAGAAATTATTCAGCAGGCTGAAGAACAAGTAGAAGAGCAGCATGAACACGCGCATGAAGTTATTAGTAACGATCAAGAGCGATTAAGTGAATTAGAGTTAGCGCTTGCTACGGCTCAAGCAACAATTGCGGATCAAAAAGATTCTGTTATTAGAGCGAAAGCAGAAGTTGATAATATTCGCCGTCGTTCAGCCCAAGATGTTGAAAAAGCACGAAAATTCGCGTTAGAAAAATTTGCCGCAGAGATGTTAGTTTCTGTTGATAATTTAGAGCGCGCTTTACAAAGCATTGATAAAGATGATGACAGTAAAAAAGCGGTTATTGAAGGGGTAGAATTAACGCTACAAGGATTAATTACGTCACTAGAAAAATTTGGTGTCAAAGCGATTGATCCACAAGACAAACCTTTTAATCCTGAACAGCATCAAGCGATGTCTATGCAAGAAGTGCCTGATGTTGCGCCAAACACTGTTATTGCGGTAATGCAAAAAGGTTATGAACTTAATGGTCGTTTAATTCGCCCTGCTATGGTGATGGTGTCTAAAGCCGCACCAAGTGTTGATGCAACTGCATAAAAGTAGGTATAAACGACTTCAAATCAGGCTTTAGCCCGGTAAAAATAAAATCTGCTTTATCACGAGCAGATTTTTTTTGTTTTTTATTGGCTGTTTTTCAAAGAAAAAAGAGTTTTTTTGTTTTTTTCTATTGAAAAGCATTTCTCTGACCCCACTTACTATTTCAACAACAGATTTAACTTTACATATTAACTTTAAATCTTAACTTAATTAATTTCACTTTACCTTTTGTTAGGTAAAGAATAATGAATAGGAGCTCCCAAGATGGGCAAAATAATCGGTATTGACCTAGGAACAACTAACTCATGTGTTGCTGTTCTAGACGGCGACAGTGTACGTGTAATTGAAAATGCGGAAGGCGATCGTACCACCCCTTCAATTATTGCATACACAGCAGAAGGCGAAACGTTAGTCGGCCAACCAGCAAAACGTCAATCAGTCACTAACCCCGAAAATACGCTATATGCCATCAAGCGTTTAATTGGTCGTCGTTTTGAAGATAAAGAAGTTCAGCGCGATATTAAAATAATGCCTTTTGGTATTGTTAAAGCTGATAACGGTGATGCTTGGGTTAAAGCAAAAGATAATAATGTAGCGCCACCACAAGTTTCGGCTGAAGTGTTAAAGAAAATGAAAAAAACAGCAGAAGATTACTTAGGTGAAACCATTTCTGAAGCTGTTATCACTGTTCCTGCTTATTTTAATGATTCTCAGCGTCAAGCCACTAAAGATGCGGGTCGTATTGCCGGTTTAGATGTTAAACGCATTATTAACGAGCCAACGGCTGCGGCACTTGCTTACGGCATGGACAAGCAAGAAGGTGACAAA
>JAOPTQ010000105.1:0-3771 GCA_051531915.1 Colwellia sp.
AATTGTAAAAGTGAAAAAGCCGAGGCTACTTGTAGAAAACCCTCATGTGTTTGGCCAACTATTTGCGGCCATTTAGATACCGATCACACACCAACAATTGAACTTTATCGCAAAGCCAGAAAAGTAAAAGGCATAAAAAAAGTACTGATTGCATCAGGTGTACGTTACGACTTAGCTATTCAAGATCCTGAGTATGTTAAAGAATTAGCAAGTCATCATGTTGGCGGTTATTTAAAAATAGCCCCCGAGCATACCGAAGAAGGCCCATTAAATAACATGATGAAACCGGGCATGGGTAGCTATGATAAATTTAAAGAAATGTTTAACCATTACTCAACACTTGCCGGTAAAAAGCAATATCTAATCCCTTATTTTATTTCAGCGCATCCCGGAACAACGGACAGAGATATGGTTAACCTTGCCTTGTGGTTAAAAGATAACAATTTTAAGTTAGATCAAGTACAGAACTTTTATCCTTCGCCTTTAGCTAATGCAACCACGCTTTATCATACTGAATTAAACTCATTGAGAAATATAACCAGTAAGAATCTAGCTAAAAATGATGCCACAATCAATGTCCCTAAAGGGGCAATACAAAGACGTTTGCATAAGGCGATATTACGTTATCACGATCCGCTGAATTGGCCCATTATTAGAGAGGCGTTAACAAAAATGGGCTTAACGAAATTAATAGGCGCAAGCCCTACTTGTTTAGTGCCTAGAGAAACACGTGGAGAAAAAGAAAAACAACGTCTTAATTCACACAAAGGAAAGAATAATGCCCAAGGAAATAAAACTTCACCCGGACAAAAAACGGCAAACACTAAACGAGGTTATGGTAAAAAACCAATGACTCGTTCAGATAAAAGCAAACAAGGATTAACCCGTTTTTCTGATAATCAGTTTACAAATAAAAAGAATAAAAAACCCAACAAAAGGTAACGCGTGACCGAGTTACCTTCAAAATATTAATATAAATTGCATGAATTACTTAGCATTAACAACATTGTTCTATAAACTTTAATATCGCCAAAATGTTTTTTCGCGTATAATCGCGCGAATTATTTTTACCTTTTTATCGGTAAATTTTTACCTATAATTTTTACTGTGCGCTTTTCTATTTCAGTAAAAGCCTATTCGACGGATTACACATGCTAGCAGCAAATAACATCACTCAACAATTTGGCGCTAAGCCATTGTTTGAAAATATTTCACAAAAATTTGGTGGCGGAAACCGTTATGGTTTAATCGGCGCTAATGGTTGTGGCAAATCAACGCTGATGAAAATTTTAGGTGGGGATTTAGAACAAACATCAGGTAACATAAACCTTGATACCGGAGAACGTTTAGGTAAATTACGTCAAGATCAATTTGCTTTTGAAAAATATAGTGTCATTGACACCGTTATTATGGGGCATACCGAACTTTGGGCAATTAAAGAAGAGCGTGATCGTATTTACGCATTGCCTGAAATGAGTGAAGCAGATGGGATGAAAGTTGGCGATCTTGAATCTGAGTATGCCGAAATGGACGGTTACAGTGCCGAGTCGCGCGCGGGTGAATTGTTAATGGGGGTTGGTATTGCTGTTGAGCAACATTACGGCCTAATGAGTGAAATAGCGCCGGGCTTTAAACTACGCATTTTGTTGGCTCAAGCCCTGTTTTCAGATCCTGATATTTTATTGCTTGATGAACCCACCAACAACTTAGACATTCATACGATTCAATGGCTTGAAGATACACTCAATGAACGTGATTCAACCATGATCATCATCTCGCATGACAGACACTTTTTAAACAGTGTTTGTACTCATATGGCTGATTTAGATTACGGCGAATTACGTGTTTACCCCGGTAATTATGACGAATATATGTTAGCGGCCACTCAAGCGCGCGCGCGTTTATTATCTGACAATGCCAAGAAAAAAGCTCAAATCGGTGAATTACAAGCTTTTGTCGCTCGCTTCTCAGCTAACGCATCAAAAGCAAAGCAAGCCACATCGCGTGCTAAACGTATTGATAAAATTCAACTTGAAGAGGTAAAAGCATCAAGTAGAACCAATCCTTTTATTCGTTTTGATCAAGAGAAAAAACTATTTCGTAACGCCTTAGTTATTGAGAAACTAAATAAAAGTTTTGAGAGCGAACATATTCTCAAAGAGGTTTCAGCATTAATTGAAGTGGGTGAACGCATTGCCATTATCGGTGAAAATGGTATTGGTAAAACCACACTTTTACGCACACTAATGAATGAAGTGGGTTATGAAGCAACTTCTGGCGAATACCATTGGTCTGAAAACGTTAACATTGGTTATTATGCTCAAGATCATGAGTATGAATTTGAAACTGATATGACCTTATTTGAATGGATGAGTCAATGGCGTAAACCTTCTGATGATGAACAAGCTGTAAGAAGCTATTTAGGTCGTTTGCTATTCTCTGCTGATGATATTGTAAAATCGGTGAAGGTTTTGTCTGGAGGAGAAAAAGGTCGCATGTTATTTGGTAAATTAATGATGCATAAGCCGAATGTTCTAGTACTTGATGAGCCAACAAATCACATGGATATGGAGTCTATCGAGTCATTAAATATGGCGCTAGAACAATATGAAGGTACTTTGTTATTTGTTAGCCATGATCGTGAATTTGTCTCAACTATCGCTACCCGTATTATTGAAATAACTAAAACCGGTTATATTGATTTTGCAGGTACCTATGACGAATACTTGGCGAGCCAAGCTTAATGAACAAATAGCACTAAAACATAGAACTTAGAAATATGAAATTATTGCTAAGTTCTATTTATATCTCTACTCATAATTTAAGGAAGTCCATTGTTAAGTTACCGTCACGCTTTTCATGCTGGAAATTTTGCTGATGTACTAAAGCATAGTGTTTTAACATTAGTGCTTGAATATATGACCCGTAAAGAAAAAGGCTTTCATTACATTGATAGTCACTCTGGTGCTGGCATGTATCAATTAACCGATGAATACGCACAAAAAACCGGAGAATATAAAAACGGGATCAGTAAACTTATTGAAGCAACTGAATTACCTGAAGCATTAATGCCGTATGTTGAATTAATTAAAAGCTTAAATTTAAGCTCGGAACTTACGCTTTATCCCGGCTCTCCCGGCATAGCTAAATACTTTGCTCGACGCCAAGACAGCACCCACTTATTTGAGCTTCACCCAACCGACATTCAGCATTTAACTGATTTTTGTCAACGTTGGCGAAAAGTATTTATCAAACAATCGGATGGTTATCAAGGTATATTAGGTTTATTACCCCCGCCTAGTAGACGAGGTGTGGTATTAATTGATCCCCCTTATGAGCTAAAAGAAGATTATCAAAAAGCGGTTGCAACCCTGATTAAAGCCTATAAAAAATTTGCCACCGGTACTTATATACTTTGGTATCCGGTTGTTAAGCGAGCGTTAGTTGACACTATGACCAGCACTTTTCTTAAAAGTGAGGTGAAAAATTTATTGCAAGTAGAGTTTTGCTTATCAGAAGACACCGCTGAATATGGCATGACCGGCTCGGGCTTGTTTATTATAAATCCACCGTGGCAGCTTAATCAGCAATTACAAGAGATATTACCTTTTCTAAAAAATAAATTAGGCACTGACTCATCAAGTTTTCACTTAGAACAAGTCATTGCCGAATAACATTCTTTCTTTTGGCTATGTTCCCGTTAATTGTTGTTACATTTTTAACGGGTTAATTTACATTGAAAATCTGTAGGGGCGATTTCAATCGCCAAAA
>JAOPTQ010000106.1:0-34538 GCA_051531915.1 Colwellia sp.
TTATTTGTGTATAAGAGTTAGCACTAGAAGGGGGGGCTTGGGATATCTCATTAGGAACTGGTACAATGTATAATAGAACTAATTGGACAACGACAATAGTAACACGCGCTATAAATATTGATCAACCAGACACACCAGTACCTGAACCTTCTACACTTGCTATTTTTGCATTAGGCATGATGGGTTTAGCATCACGTCGATTTAAGAAATAATCTTAATAATTTTTTGTAGTAAATTCTAGAAAACATCAATTGTCATGATTGGTGTTTTTTTGTGTCTGGTGATTGGTAAACCACAACCATAGGATGTTAAATTGCATCCAAAAGTGATCCACTTTACCCCCTAATTTGCATCTAAAACCAATTGCATTAATTAAGTTCCCACTTTTATCCAGTCTCGATCACATAATTTCATCATTCTTGATACGTCAGATATGAAGCTATTCCATGCCTGAGAACACTCATCAACAATATCCTCATAACCAGCAAAGCATCTATTTGCGAGTTCATTTTGGCGTAGCCACTGCCATACTTGTTCAATTGGGTTTAGCTCTGGTGAATAGGGTGGTAATTTTATGATGGATAAATTATCGAACTTATCGGCTAAATGAACCTGATGCCAAGCAGCACCATCAACAACAATAACGCCATGACGTCCTTCCGGTATTCTCTTGGATATTAATGATAAGTGTTTTTCCATCACATCCATATTCATGCACGGTGCAATTAATGCTTCAGTATCTCCCGTTGCGGGGCATACTGCACCGAACAAGTAGGCATATTCGAACTGCTGTTGCTTGACAGCTCTTGGCCGTGTGCCTTTTTCCGCCCAGAGCCTTGTCGTCGTATTCTGTTGACCAAAACGAGCTTCGTCTTGGAACCATACGTCTACATTTTTAAGGCTTACATTCCACGGGATCGTCAGGATCATTTCCATTTCGAATTTTTTTAAAATTCTCTTGGATTTTATCTGATTGCTTGGGATGCCTAGAGCGGCTAGTGATCCAAGAAAAACCTAACTGATGAAGCAATCGGTACACATTAAAAATCGTATACTCGATAGTAAATTCTTGAGCAATATAGGTGACAAGCGTTTGTGCCTTTAGTCTACCTCCGCTTTCTTTAATGCTGTTTTTTCGAATGTATTCACTTAACTGAACTAATTGTTGTTGGTCTAGAGCACAAGGTCGGCCAGAGCGAGGTTTTTCTTTTAAGCCATCAAGACCTTGTTCATAAAATCTTTTAACCCAGTCATTAACAATACGTCGACTAATATGTAAATTTCGTGCCGTTTGTGTGTTATTAGCGCCATCTTTGATGTGGGAAAGAGCCATCAAACGAACTCGCATTCGTCCATTCGTTTTTTTGGCTATAAGAGATTTAAAATCAATGGATTCAAGTGTAGTCATAATTACTGATATTGAGGTATGAAAAATAAAAGTAATTAGATCACAAATTTAATCAAAATGGTATAATATCGCTAAATAGTGCGCAATACTCGCATCGAATCGGGCAATTAAGTCTTTTGCTTTTTTGGGTGTGTGGGTCTTTTTCTTGTTGTTCACTGCTTTGAACTTACTACCATCAATAGCAATATTGGTAAACATATTCATTTCATGGCATAGTTGGACAAACTGGAGACACGTATTCTTAATGCCTGTGCTGTTGTCTTTTCTAAAATCTGCAATAGTTTTAAAATCGGGGGGTAAACGCTCTAGTAACCACATTAACTCAACATTGCGGTGGGCTTCTTTTTCTAATCGTCGAGATGATTGGATACGATTCAAATAGCCATAAATATAAAGTTTTAGCATCATGCCCAGATGGTAACATGGGCGACCAGTTGCTTTGGTTTTGACTTTTTAAAACCCTAATGAAGCTAAGTTTAAACTATCAATAAATGCATCAATGACTCTTACAGGGATGATTATTACAGGGTTTTCATCGGTAACAAAGTCATCTAATACTTCGTGGAACGGGGTAGCTTGGGTTCTGGATTGGCCTTTTATGTGGTGAGACATTTGCGGTAACCTCCTGCTTTGGCTTACCTCTTTATTATACTAATTTCACTCGTTGACTTGGAGCCCCTACTAAGACTGATTGATCATATTAATTGTTTACTTCGTTCATAAGGTGATCAAAACTGAGTTTTCACACAGCCTGAGCTCATCGCTGCCGTTGGCATTATCCTATAAAAACACTATTTCTACTCTCAATAGGTAGCACTTTATAGTTAGAATCTGATATCACTGTGGAATAGTCAATTGTTGTACCTAGCCAAATTAACATTTACTTTCATCTAGTTGTTGAGCACAATCTTGACATAAACAATGCAATTCTAGTTGAGGGCTTTTTAATAAATATCCTGCTTCATTTACATTATCTTGTAATGTTTTGATTAATGCTTTTTCAATATTAATTTCTTTCACATTGTTGCACTCACTGCAAATTAAGAATTGTGAAATTTCATGCTCATGATTACAGCTAATATGTGAGCAAGCAATATACTTGTTAGCTAAATGAAGTTTATGTACTAAGCTTTCATTTTCTAGAAAATCTAAAATTCTATAGACCGACATTGTTGGAATGGCAGAGTTATACTCTGCGCGGCAAAAGTCCGCTAATTCATAAGCTGATAAGGCTTTTTTAGATTGAATTAAGCCGGTTAATATCTGCTTTCGCTTATCAGTTAACCTTGTTCCGTTATTTTTACAGTGCTTTTCTGCATGCTCTAAAATGCTATTTATCTTATCTATTTGGCTCATAGTGTCTGGACTTTATTGTAGTTTTGGCTAGTTCTAGCTAACGCTTAACAATTATACATCATTAATACTTATTTATTGAAATTAGCTTGCTACTTTGTACTTTTCAATCTCGTGATTTATTAGTGAGTAAATTTGTTTGAATTGATAGAGACACGTATGAATTAAATGATAATTAGTCTTGTTGTTATTTTTGTTATGATATAACATATCATAACCTTTGGGTTTGGCCTTTTACTGTTATTTTAATTAAGTAAAAGTGCCGTACTTGCTTACCATGACCTAATGGTGTTTATCAAAGCCCATTAGTTTGTCTGTTTAGTGAAACTTGTTATCTTGTTTCGTAATTTAGTTTAGTGGTTGTATAAGTTATGTTGTTATCTAATAAAAATAGTTTGTTGTATTCGAGTATTTGTTTAGCTTTATTTGGTTCAGCTGTTAAGGCTGATGAATTTTCACAAGTAGAGACTATTGTCGTTACGGCTAGTCGCCACGAAACTGCGTTGCAGTTGGCTCCAGCTAGTATTTCAGTCATAGAAAAAGAAGAGTTAAAGCTGCGAAATGCAAATGATCTTGCTGATGCTTTAACTGCTGAAGCAGGCATCACTATAACCTCAGTAGGACAAAATCGTCGTGGTATTAGTATGCGTGGTATGCCTGTGGAGCATACCTTGTATTTAGTTGATGGTCGTCGTATTAGTTCAAGTAATAGTGTTATGGCTCATTCAGATTTTGAACTGAGTTGGTTGCCTAATTCAGCAATTGAGCGTGTTGAAGTGGTTCGTGGCCCTATGTCCTCTCTTTACGGGGCTGATGCATTAGGTGGTGTGGTTAATGTTATTACGCGTACTCCAAGTGATGAATTTCATGGAGAAATATCAACTACTGCTACGAGTATGTTGGGTGCAGATGGAGGTGACAGCAATAAAACCACAGCTTATTTTGCGGGTGCGTTAATAAAAGATAAATTAACATTTTCTTTAGGTGGCGAGCTTTATGATCGTGATAATTTACCAACTAGAGATGATGATGGCGTTTCAAATATTGAAGGCAGAGAGTCCTTACAAGGGCAGGGTAAGTTAGTTTGGTTATTGGATGATGATCAACAGCTTACATTTAGTTATGCCGGTGGCAACGATGAAAGAAGCCGAGATGTTGTCTCAAGATCAACTTACTATACATCGAATGATGATATTGATCGTAATCAGTACGGTATTTATTATCAAGGAGATTGGGATTGGGGGCATGTAAAGTTAAATACCTATCAGTCAAATATAGTAAGACAAAATTCACGTACCAATGAAGATGAGCCGAGAGCACCGCAAGAAGTAACAGATAGAATCATTGATGGTCATATAGGCATGCCGTTAACTGAACAGCACTTTATCACTTTTGGTGGGCAGCTTCGTAAGGAAACATTAAAGGAAGCGCGATTAGTCAATACTGGTGAAGCTTCAGCAGATCATAAAAACCTATTTGTACAAGACGAATGGCAATTAATGGAGTCATTATTACTTGTTGGTGGTATGAGTATTGATAATCACGAAGAGTATGGTAGTGAAGTCAGTCCTCGTGTTTATGCAGTATATCAGTTTAGTGATAATATAACATTTAAAGGCGGATATGGAGAGGGCTTTAGAGCACCATCACTCACTGAGCTATCAGCTGATTATCAAGTACTTGCCGGTGGTAACCGTTTTTGGGTAGAAGGAAATGCAGATTTAGAACCTGAACGCTCACAAACCTATGAAGCAGGTATTGAGTTCCATCAATCCGATTGGTTGGTTTCCACTAGAGTGTTTGAAAATCAGTTAGAAAATCTAGTTCAGGCTGTTTGTTATTCGGAGTGTGGTGTACGTGGTAGTGAAAGGCGCAGCTATCAAAATATTGATGAGTCGCGTATTCGTGGTGTTGAGTTTTCACTTAGTCATGAATTAACGAGTGACATCAGTATTGATCTAAATTACACCTATTTAGATACAGAAGATCTTGGGAGTAATGAGCCTTTAGAATATCGCCCTAAATACAATAGTAATATTGCACTTGGCTGGTCACCTATTGAAGCTATGCAACTGCGTTGGCGCTCTGAATATATTGGCAAACAATATGTTGGCACTGATGGTTATGCCCCTAATTATGACTTGCATCACCTTGATCTATCATTTGATATTGGTAAGTACTTTACTCTCTACTCTGGGGTAGATAATATTTTTGACAAGCAGCTTGAAGAAGAATCAGACTTATATAGTGGCACTGAATCTGGCCGTTCTTTCCGTATAGGTATCACAGCAACATTCTAGGGTATTTCATGTTATCACCTTTAAAAATAAAGCAACACCTTTTGGTGTTGCTAGCTTATATTATAAGCCTTACCAGTATTTTAGTCGCAACAATTGGCTCACCTAGTTTTGCTGCAACTAAGACGATTGACGTTACTGTTATTACAACGCCGTTTGTATTACCGGCAAAGATAAATTTGCTAAAAAACAATGCAACCAAGCAAGGGGTTTCGATACAAGGGCATGTAATTAGTTCATCAAAAAACAAGCCTGAAATTTTGTTTGAAACGGCTGATCTTGTGATACTTGATACTCCTCGTGGTAATGATCGTGCGCAAGTAATGGCTTATGTTAAACATGTATTAGCTAATACGAAAACCCCGTGGATTGTCGCTGGTGGAGGCCCTCCTAAAGGGGGGAATTTATCGCCGAAATTATGGCGAACATTAACTGCTTATTATCAATCTGGCGGTTCTGATAATTTCACCAATATGATGAAATTTATTCAAGCTTGGCAAGAGAATAAACCTACCAATAACATCGCTAAACCCGTGTTACTACCAAGTAGTGGTTATTATCACCCTGATTCAAAACAGTACTTCAAAGAGTTAAGTGACTATTTAGCTTGGGGTAAAAAACGTTGGCATGAAAATGCGCCAGTTTTAGCGATAGCTATGTCATCATCAAGCATATCTGATGGACAAACTAAGGTTTACGATTACCTTATCCAACAGATTGAAAAAAGTGGCGCGATACCTTTGGTATTTTGGTATGAACGTCAATCAAAAAATGGATTGGCTGATAAAATTGCTGCGGCTAAGCCTGTTATGCTAATGAATACAACTCATATGGTAGGTAAAGCGCGTCAGCAAGAATTAAAAAATTTAAATATTCCTGTTGTTATGGGACTTGGTTACCGAAACGGTAATATTGCACAATGGCGAGAGGCACCACAAGGTATGCTAGGTGGATCTTACGCAACATTAATGGTGATCCCTGAAAGTTGGGGGATGTCAGATCCCATCATTATTTCAGCCATTGAAAATGGTGAGCCGAAAGCTATTCCTGAGCAAGTCAATTTGCTTATTGGTCGATTTCAAGCGATGGCAAAGTTACAACAAGCCAAACGTGATGAATTAAATATTGGTTTGTTGTTTTGGAATAGTCCTGCAGGCGAAAAAAACATCTCAGCATCTAATTTAAATGTTCCACGCAGCATTGAAAATATTATCGCGGAATTGGTTAAACAAGGATATGACTTATCAGCAATTGATGAGCAGCAAGTAATCAAAACCGCACAAACCATGTTATCGGCGTATTATCGCCCCGAAACTTTAGACAGCTTGTTAAAAAATGACTATGCCGAAGCTTTCCCTGTTGCTCGATATCTTGATTGGCTAAATACCCTACCTAAGAAAGTCAGCCAACAGCTAGAAAAATCTTGGGGAAAGCCTAAAGAGCATTGGGCTGTTCGCACCATTAATGGCGAAAAATATTTTTTAATCCCTCGAGCAAAGTTAGGTAAGGTTATTTATTTACCCCAACCACCACGAGCGGACAAATTAGGCGAAAGTACCCATGATCTTATTCAACCACCGGGACATTTTTATCTCGCCGCTTATTTATATTTACGAGAACAATTTAACGCTGATGCGCTAATCCATCTAGGAACCCATGGCACACAAGAGTGGACTCCCGGAAAAGATAGAGGTTTGTCGGCTTACGATTACCCCAACTTAGCGGTAGGTAATGTACCAGTATTTTACCCTTATATTCAGGATAATATTGGTGAAGCCATGCAAACTAAACGTCGTGGCCGAGCTACAGTGATTAGCCATCAAACGCCGCCGTTTGCACCTTCTGGTTTTTATGATGAATTAACCGATATCCATGATTTAATGCACCAATATCTGCAATTAGAAACTGGCTCTGTGCGTGATGCAACGCTAACAGAAATGATAGCTCATGTTGTGGAAGCTGATCTTCATAAAGATTTAGGTTGGACTGAAATTAAAATCGAACAAAATTCAGATGAATTTATCAGTATTTTACATGATCATTTACATTTATTAGCGCAAGCAGCAACCCCGATTGGTTTGCATACTTATGGCGAGTCAGCTACTGAACAGTACCGCATTGCCACTATTATGCAGCAACTGGGTGAAGAGTATTATCAAGCACTTGAACTTGATCTAACAGAAATGTTTGCTGAAGATATTGAAGACTTATTTAAAACGCCAGCTTATCAGTATTTACAATCTTATATTGCAGCAAAAGGGCAAGGTAAAAAGCAGCCAGAGCAAGCCGATTCAGCAACATTAACAAAACTAATGGAGATGGCGGTTATTAGTAATGACAAGCTAATAAACAACAATGAATTAGCGTCGTTAATGCTAGGGCTGCAAGGTAAATTTATATTACCTGGATCAGGTGGCGATCCTGTTAGAAACCCAGATACTAGCAGTGGTACTAATTTATATGCATTAAACCCAAATAAAGTGCCTAGCCCTGCGGCTTTTGAAGCGGCTAAAAGTACTTTTGATGAATTGGCAGCAGATTATCGTAAAAATAATAATGGTCAGTGGCCTGACAAATTAGCTTTTTCATTGTGGTCGTCTGAAACCATTCGTACTTTGGGGTTAAGTGAAGCACAAATCATGCATGCCATTGGTGTACGACCGGTTTGGGGACGCGGCAGCTATGTAACTGACTTAGAAATAATACCGCAATCGGAAATGGATCACCCAAGGGTAGATGTTTTATTACAAGCTACCAGTGTTTATCGAGATCAGTTTGACGGCATTATGCGAAAAATAGCAAAAGCCATTGAAGACATCTCTAAACTAGAAGAAGGCGAGGGCGAAAGCAATAATGTTATCGCGCAAAATAGCCGTAAGCTAGCATTGTCGTTACAAGAAAAAGGCATGGATACAGAGCAAGCTCAGCGCTATTCACACATTCGTATTTTCAGTAATCCTCCTGGCAGTTATGGCAGTGGTGTAACACCGGTAGCAATGGACTCAACCAGTTGGGAAGATGACAGTATTCTCGCTGACACCTTTATTAACAGTCAGTCGCATATTTATGGCACACAAGATTGGGGTACTGCGGTGCATGATATTAAATTATTAGAATCGCAATTACAGGGGGTTGATGCCGTGATTTTATCGCGCTCGTCTAACTTACATGGCTTGCTTTCTACTGATCACCCGTTTGAGTATTTAGGTGGCTTGTCAGCATCAGTTAAAAAAGTCAGTGGTGAAAACCCTACGCTTTATATTTCTAATGCGCGCAGTAAAAAAGCGGTGATAAATAGTGCAGCAAGCTTTTTAAGTAATGAGCTGCGTACCCGTTATCAAAATCCACAATGGATCAAAGGCATGCAAAAAGAGGGTTATGCTGGCACGGTTCAAATGCTAAAAATTGTTAATAATTTATTTGGTTGGCAAGTCATGGATAGCAACATGGTACGTGAAGACCAATGGCAATCTATGCATGAAACTTACGTGATGGATAAACGTGATTTAAAACTTAATGAATGGTTTGCCGAGCATAACGCTACCGCTCAAGCGCAACTTATAGAGCGTATGGTTGAAGCTATTCGCAAAGACTACTGGCATGCGCCAGAGCAAACAAGGCGAGAATTGATTGAGCGTTGGCAAACGCTAGTAAACGACTTAGGTGCACAGGCTGGTGCAGCCAAAACAGTTGAGTTTATGAAAGGACAAGCGGCGGGCTTTGGCATGAATTGGTCACTACCAACCGATGCCAGTCAATCTACGGCAACTCCAGAGCCAAACCCAGAAAAAAGTGAATCAGCTCAATCTCAAAAAGTACAAGGACAAATTCTTGAAGAAGTTGAAGTGACAGAGCAAGTTGACCAACCCAATTGGTTGATTATATTTGGTTGGTTACTACTTTTATTATGTATTTTATTTGGTGTCATAACCTCAGTTTATCAACAGCGTCAATTTATTAACAAAGCCAAACCTAATAATTTAAGAGTAATTACAAATGACTAACAATTTAGAATCTTTTTTATACCAACTTTCTAGCGTATTTTTATGGCCAGCACTGCTGCTGATCATCATAGCGTTAGCTTACACCTTATTTGCTACCGGCTTATTTCTTATGGATGCTTGGTTTCGTCGCCAAGGAAATGAACGATCGGCGCTTAGTACCTATGCTCAAAGCGGAAAGTTTATTACCGATGATTTAGAACTTTGGATCGTTCGTCGCCTTGAATTGTTACGTTTAACCTCTCGCGTAACACCTTTGCTTGGCTTAGTGGCAACCTTAATTCCAATGGGGCCAGCATTGTTGGCTTTAGCGGAAAATAATACCGCAACGGTAGGGCAAAGTATGGTGGTCGCTTTTTCCGGTGTAACCTTAGCGCTTATTGCCGCCAGTTTAAGTTTTTGGATGTTAAATGTTCGCCGCCGCTGGTTATTTGAAGAATTACGAGTGATTGAAATTGAACAGGGCATACCTGTTAAGGAAGCAGCATAATGGGACGATTTAAAGATTTTGATAGTGACGATGATGATCCTATTTTATCGGTAGTTAATTTGATGGACTTGTTTTTAGTCATCATCGTTGTGTTACTGATTATTATTGTTAAAAATCCGTTAAACCCGTTATCTAAAGAAAATGTGGTGGTGGTTGAAAACCCCGGACAAGACAATATGACCATTACCATAAAAGATGGCAAAGAAATGACTCGTTATGAAAGTAATGGTGAAATTGGCGAAGGAGATGGCGTAAAAGCAGGTGTGACTTATAAACTACCTAACGGAAAAATGGTTTATGTGCCGGAGTAAAATAGACCTTGTCTGTGTTTATTGATTTACTTTTTTAAAGCTGCTTTCTGTGGTAATTGTGACGGTTATCTCCTATCTCACAGTGGGGGCGAAAGCCCCTTAGAAGCAATGTTCTATCTCATTTGGAATTCAATGACTGCAATGGTGGCTTTTTCGACTGTCAGACTCGATAAAAGCCTATTTACCAAAAGTGTCTATTCAGGTTTAAGCTAATTCAAATAAGTTTCAAATAAGTTATGTAGCTGTGCGTTTTGTGAGAGAAACATTTCTCTCACCGCCATACCAACCCCACCCTAAATTAGAGGGGTAATCTCTATTTCAATAAGTGCTAGATCTTTTTGTTTTATAACCTAGCTGATTTGAAACTTGATCTGCCATGTCGGATCTTTCACAGGTCATCCATTTTCTATATGTTCCTCAATCATTTTAATCGTAGTATGATCCATCTGATTAGCTATCCACTTTATATTGATATCCATGGTTAATAATTGACTCGTAAACGTATGTCGTGTTTGTTTTTGTGGTCTATAACGAATTCCTGCTTTCTAATATGGTCTTCAAAAAATCGACCTTTATAATTTCCAGTACATGAAAATGCTTCACTTGTTATAGAGTTCAAAAAAACAAACCGCACATTTTCTTCACAAACCAGTCCAACAACCAAATTCAAATGTGTTTACTTCTTGTACTCGGTTAGTGGGTGTATTTACAAAAGCAGTGATTTCTTCTTGAGTAAAGGGATCTGGTTCATTTTTATTTTCCTTTAACGATTTAATGTGTTTAAAAAGGGAAGATTTAATTTATTTTTAACCGTATATCAGACAGGCACACGTTCTATTAATAATTTTTATTCTGAATGCAAATGCTTTAGCACTTTAAGCCACTACTGTCATATTTACGTGAAGTACTTTCATTAAACGATGAATAGTATCCCATCTAGGTTGAGTTTTACCATTAAGTGCTTTATACAAACTTTCACGGTTAAGCCCTGAAGCTATAGCAACTTCTGTCATTCCATGATGTTTTGCTAAATACCCTAAAGCGGTTATAAACGTTTTAGGATCATTATCTTGATAACATTCAAGTAATATCTCATTGATTTCAGCTTGTGTTTCACAATGTTCAAAAGGATTATAATCTTTAAGTGTTGTCATTATTTATTTCCTCCAAGTCACTCAATAATTGTTTAGCTAAGGCAATATCAGCTTGCTGCTGTTTTTTGTTACTTTTAATGCCACCATTCAGTAAAATAACAATTGTGTCACCCTGAATAGCAAAATAAAGCCTGTACCCTTTACCAGTGAAAATTCTCATTTCACTAACTCCTGTACCCACAGGTTCTACGTCTCCGAAGTTACCATTAGCAGCACGAATCAAACGAACGGCAATAGCTTTTAAAGCTTGTCTGTCCTTTATTTTACTTTTCCATTTGCTGAAAACTTCAGTTTCTTTTATTTCTAATTTCATGAATAGAGTGTAGCTGTTGAGCTACAAATAATCAAGGTTTGTGATTGTGAGTAAATCATAAAAGGATTAATATTCGGTGATACATTAAATAAGGTAAAATATGACATTAATTTCTGATCTTACCCACTTTATTGATCCAAATGGTGATGTAGCTGAATTACCCGATGAAGCACAAAAACTTTTTGATTTTTTATCTGCTATTGTTGGTGACGTTTCACATGACATTGAGGAGCCAATTATTGAAACAGAGATAAATTGTCGAAAGTCTTCAGACCCTAGCTATTGCTCTGGTCAAATTGATGCTTGATTTGAAGGGGCTTGTAAGATTTTATGGATTTCAATTTCTAAAGCATTGGCTAATATTTCAAGGGTACTAATTGTGATGTTTCTTTGGCTACGCTCAATCAGGCTGATAAAGGTAGGATGAAAGTTACAAAGTTCACCGAGCTTTTCTTGAGATAAACCTTTTTCTTTTCTGTGATGCTTTACATTAGTAGAAATAACACTAAGTAAATAATCACTTGGTTTACGTTTGTCTTCACCTTTTTTTAGCACAACTTACCCTTTGATACCTTTATGGTTTAATGGGTATTTGAAGTTAAATTCTCGTTGACTTACACAGACTACACGTCTATATTGGTTTCTTGTTGCCTTATGATTATATATGGTGATTAAATTAGATGATTGGAAATTTAGGTTATGATTTCATGTAGCCTATCAGTTCTAATTTTTATATTGTATCGAGTGCTCAATTAATTTTACGTTAGAGTATGGCTTTTTATGGTTTATTGATACATTAGTTTTTATATGCTTCTGACCTAAGATTTAAGTGTAGTAGTATCAACAACAAAGACTATCCAGTTTTTATTCTTAATGGACTGAAACCAGATATCTCCGATTTGTGAACGTAGTGAGCAAGGAGGGGCACTATCAGGGGCGGGATATTAAGAATAAGAAATCTCAAACCAAATTTCACATTAAAAGGACTGATATGAAATATTCAATAATTACACTTTTACTGCTCTCTTCATGTTTAAGTGCTGAACCATCAAAACAAAAGTTCTCTTCCTTAGATATTTGCAAGGCGTTTAAGGCTAAAGAAAATGTAATTCAACGGCAACTGCCTACTCCTATTGATTACATGACAGACCTTATCGGTATTTACTCTCAAGAAGTTGGTCATGTCTGTTTAATCAACTTTATGTGGCGAATTGATACTAACGACTTAATAAAGGATATGGTTAAAGAAAATGAGCTTAATGCAGTTGAAAACCTCAAGTTTATTCAATCTGACGAAGGTCATGGTATTTTGAAAGAGATTTTTATTGAAATGGTTAACAATGCATCTCGTCAGAATGAGTCTATAAAAGTTTTAAAGAGTTTTGAAAATATCAAAGTAATATTTCACATTAAGTTCGATGACAACTCTATTGAGCCATTAAAAATTATGCATTTAAATACAACAAACAATTAATATATTTAAGTTAAATAAGGATATACATAAAATGAAAAACATAGCTAAACGCTTTACGAATTTATTATCAATTATTGGTTTTTTAATGCTCGTGGGTGGTGCTTTGGCACGTGCAGGGGATGGATATTTTTCTGAGGTGGTTATTGGTCTATTGGTAATTGGTGCCGCAACCATAGTTGGTGTTGCAATTTTGACATACTTGCTGGCAGGTAAGGTGACTTTCTTTTTTAAATTCAATTAAGAGTGGTTGCTGTTTTGTTGGACGCTTTACACACATATGCTTAAAGTGTTAATAATAAAATGTACACTCTCGAAAATATCATTATTGTCTTTTTTGTGATTATTTAGAATAAACATTAAGCTTCAGGTTAGTCTTGACAGCTCTTTACCAAACCCGTATTAAAAATATTTATATGAACAAAATAATATCGTTATCGCTCCCTTTGTTATTTATTGTAACCGGATGTGGAGATGGAGAAGATGGTGTGCCCGAAAAAGAGCCGCAATGGTTTGAAAATCAAACCACCACTAGTACAAGATATATCTATACAGCGACTTTATTGACGGACGGTGTCATACATGTCCCTACCAAGATACCTGTCTTTACTGAGTTAACTAAAAGTAATGCTAATTCGTACGAGATAAGAACAAATAAGACGAATCTCAATGTGACGAAGTACTTGTACACGTGGGACAACCAAATAGGCGAGGTACGAAGTTACACATCTACTGGGGGGCAGTATTATGCCACCTTTAGTGGCTCTCTCAGGGCGGAACGTGTTTCACTTTATGCTACTAATGATAAGTTTATTGCTTCTGGATTGGATGGTTTAGTTCAAATTGATTGTGATTTGGTTAGCGAGGGTGTTTCAACTTGTGTGGCGTACGGTCAGTTGTACACCTTTGATAACTTATCTTACCCTAGGGTGGAAGGAACTAAGGAAATCGACTTTGCTGTGAAGTTAGAGTTTTTTTTACTTGAAAAGTTGAATTTAAACTGATTTAGGGAGGTAAAGTTTAGTTGTACTTACCTAGGTTGGTGTTAATTATTAATGTGTTTTCTGTGCTCAATGATTATCAGGCATTGAAGTTTCAGCTCAGGTTGTACTTAGATGAATACGGCTGCTAATAACAATTCTCTCTACTTTCGCTAGTAACCCGTCAGGCTTTTCTTCGTTGTATGATCCATCTGATTAGCTATCCACTTTATATTGATACCCATCGTTAATGGCAGGAGTCCAAAAAAATATTCAACCAGAGTGCTTATTTAAAAAATGCGCCACAATTTATCTTGAAAACAACAAATGATTCTTTATACAAACTTAGGGCCAATCAACCGAAAGGTGGCTTATGTACCATAGAATGTATAATTGAAGTGTTAAGGATGAAAAGGCAAAATAAAATGGCATCAGCATTATTATTAAAGTTTGATCAATTTAATGGCTCAAACAAAAACAAACAATATTCCTGAATAACCTCTGTAATCACAGTATAATTGCGAAAATATTTTCAAAGGTATCAATTAATGGTATTTTTTAAAGGTAGTTATATCCCGCATGACAGAGCAAAAAAATAATCCCGAGCTAACCATCACCCAAGTTCCACTCTCTGATGGCAATATCTCTGTTTCACTAATACCGGATTCAACAAAACCTGAATCAAAAACGCCAGATTCAACTAGCAAGGGCACACAGTTTACTCATCAAATCAGTGATGAAATAGATGAAGTCTCGCCTAAAATTATACTTGCTACGCTTAACGCTAGGTTTTTTCATACCAGTTTTGGTTTACGTTATCTTTACGCTAATTTAAATGAATTACAGCAATATTGTGAAATAAAAGAATTTATTATTCAAACACGTGCCATTGATATTGTTGAACAAATACTAGAAGCAAAGTCAGATATTGTTGGTTTTGGTGTTTATATCTGGAATATCGTTGAAACCACTAATGTCGTTAACTTATTGAAAGTGATTGCGCCAGAAATCAAGATAATTCTAGGCGGCCCTGAAGTAAGTTATGAAACTGAGCAGCAAACTATTGTCGCTTGTGCTGATTATGTATTAACCGGCCCGGCAGAGGTAAGTTTTTATCGGCTGTGTAAAGACATTATCAATAAAACACCACCCGATAAAAAAATCTTAAGTTCAAAGCCCGTAGCGTTAGCAGACATTGCATTGCCTTATGAATATTATACCGACGAAGATTTAAAACACCGACTGCTTTATGTTGAAGCATCGCGTGGTTGCCCATTTAAATGTGAATTTTGCTTGTCATCTTTAGACAAAGCATCCTCGCCATTTGAGTTAACATTATTTCTTGAGCAAATGGAAATCCTCTATCAACGTGGTGCGAGAAACTTTAAGTTTATTGATCGAACCTTTAATTTAAACATTAAAACCACCATGCAAATAATGCAGTTTTTCTTAGATAAAATGACTGACGATCTCTACCTGCATTTTGAAGTAGTTCCCGACCATCTACCAAGAAAATTAAAAACGTTGTTAGCTCAGTTTCCACAAGGTAGCTTACAATTTGAAATTGGTATTCAAACTTTTAATGTTGAAGTACAAAAGAATATTAGCCGTAAGCAAAATAACGCTAAATCAAAAGAAAACTTACTCTGGTTAAGAGATAATACCTCTGCCCATATTCATGCTGATCTTATTTTTGGTTTACCCGGTGAAACTTTCGGCACCTTTAAAGATAGCTTCAACCAACTCTATCATTGTCGTCCTCATGAAATTCAAATGGGTATTTTGAAACGATTGAAAGGCAGCCCAATTATTCGGCATACTGAGGCATTTGATTTACGTTTTAATCCATTGCCACCCTTTAACATACTAAGTACTGACAGGATCAGTTTTACTACTATGCAGCGTATTAATCGCTTTGCGCGGTATTGGGACATGATTGGTAATTCAGGGCGTTTTAAACACTCGTTACCCCATATATTGTCTGATGAACCTTTTGATGATTTTATGGCAATTACCGAGTGGATTTTTAACAAAACTGGCCAAATACATAAATTTAATTTGAAAAAATTATTTGAGTTAATTTCACAAGCCGTAGAAGTGTTATTTCCGGAAAAACATCAGCTTGTTATTGAAAAAATTGAAATAGACTATGACGCAGCGAAATTGAAAAGTCTCTTCAGTGGACTCAATCTCTATGCCGTTCCTCAGGAGGAAACGTTAAGTAAAAATAAAGCATTAAAGCGCCAACAACAACATATGAGCTAATGATCATTTAATTGAATAAAACCAGTGGACATACTCGTCCCATTCCCCCCACCATATTTATGATTCTATTTGAAGAGCCATATATAAAAAAAGCGATAAGTAATGATACTTTATCGCTTTTTTTATTCTAAGCCAATTATCTAAACACTATTATCTCATGCAATGGTAACGGGTATATTACTAAATATTACGGCGCAGCCACTAAACCTTTGTTTATTGCTTCAATATCTTGGTCGGTAATGGTACCGCCAGCACGTTTAAGTAATAATACGTTTTGAATGTAACCGTAACGCGTTGACGATAAGTTTCGTTTAGCGTTGTATAAATTACGAGTACTGTCTAATACATCCACAATAGTACGTGTACCAACTTCAAAACCCGCTTCTGTTGCTTCTAATGCTTTTTTAGCACTTAACACCGACTGTTCTAAGGCTTTAATTGCTGAAATAGCGGCAATTACTGTGTTGTAGGCATTACGCGTGGTGCGAACTATATCACGATGAACAAGTGATAAATCTTGGCTTGCTGACACAAAGCGATTTTGCGCTTGACGTACTGAGCTTGAAATAGCACCGCCTGAATAAATAGGCACGCTTAATGTTACCCCAACAGAGTATGAATCTAATCTTGAAGAATCAACGGTAGGTTGTCCTGTCACGGTAGACTCTCCGTCACTGGAGCTATATCTTCCATTTAAATCAAGTGTTGGATAATGACCGGCACGCGCAATTGATATGCTGTCTTTGGCTAAATCTATACCCACTTTTGCCGCTATTAAATCTAAGCTTTTAGCTTCTGCCGTTTTTTGCCACTCATCGGCACTGTTAGGAACCGGTGCCGTTGTGCTAAAGCGATCTTTATTGAGTGTGCTAATGCGTGTAGGGTAATTATTGGTTATTACTCGTAAGTTTTCCTCAGAATTATAAATTGAATTTGTTGCTCTGATTTCGGACGTTACAGCATTATCATACTGAGCTTGTGCTTCATGTACATCAGTTATTGCAGTTAAACCAACAGAAAAACGTTGTTTTGTTTGTTCAAGTTGACGAGCAATAGCCGCTTTTTCAGCTTGAGCAAAAACTAAATCGTCTTTAGTACTTAACAATTCAAAATAGGCTTGAGTGACTCGTACAATTAAATCTTGTTTAGCGGCTTGATAGGTTAAGTCGCTTTGATGAGCTGATTTTTGTGCGGTACCTAAACGTAACCAACTATCATGATGATAAAGTTGCATATTCAAACTTGCACCATAGTCAGAGCTGTTATAGCTGCTTGTGCCGCCACCCTCTATGTCGCTTTCACCATCAGTATAGCTTGCTGAAGCAGCGATGCTTGGAAATAATACTGATCGAGCTTGATTGATATCTTCTTTAACAATCATGTATTGTGCTTTGGCTTTTAAAACCACAGGATCATTAAGTAATGCTTGCTGGTAAACGCTTGATAAATCGTCAGCGTAAACTATTGAGGTACTGGTAGCGCTAGCAATCGCTATAATTAAGCTAGTGAGTGTTTTTTTCATGAGTAAGGAATCCCTTGAATAATCGTATTACTCTTATTATTTTGGCGTATGTTCTATTATGTAACCTACTGTATGTTACATGGGTTTTCAAATTAACTAAATAGAATAAGTATTTACTAGTGTAACAAATTATTTTAATGCATGTATTTTACCTGTTAAAAATCCGACAGTTGCCGGATTTTTAACATTATACTTTTTAGTAACGAAAATGTTTATTCAACAATATCCATTTCTTCAATTAAGTTAGTAGCACCATCAACATGTTCCATTACCCAAAGCATGTATCTAATATCAACATGAATTGAACGGTTTAGCTTGGTGTCGTAATCCCAATCACCAATAATACTTTCATACACACCATCAAACACTAAACCAACAAATTCTGCTTTGTCATTTAAGGTTGGTGAGCCTGAATTACCGCCGGTAATATCTAAGGTGCCAAGGTAATTAACAGGTACTGAGCCTAATTCTTTTTTAGCATATTCGCCGTATTGCTTACCTTTGATTAACGCAAGTTGTTTTTTTGGTGCATCAAAGGGGGTTATGCCAGTATCTTTAGCGGTAATACCTTCAATGGTTGTAAAAGGTATAGCCACTAAACCATCTTGAGGTGAATAACCTTTCACATTACCGTAGGTGATACGTAATGTGCTGTTAGCATCGGCATATACGGGCATGTTTTTGTCATTAAAATAAGCAATAAGTGCTGTCATATATTTAGGACGATATGCTTGAATATTACCGGTTAGGTCTTTATCGGCATCTTCCATGGCTTTTCTATCATTAAATGTTGCAACCGCTAATTTAATAAAAGGATCACGACTTTTTTCAAAGTCAGCAACAGATTTATTCATCCAAGCTAAACGTTGCTCTTGTGCAACAAGTTCAGTATTTTTGTACATGCTTGCTAATTTAGTGCGAAGGTTTTTTGCTTTGAAATTTTTGCTATTAACATCAGTTAAGCCAAAAAATTTATCAAGAGAAGTAATGCGTTCACTTTTGGGTAACTCAACATAGTGACTTAACATCGCAAATAATATTTCTTGGTCAATAGCAGCATCATAACGACGATTAACCGCTTTCATGCCCTGTTCAAAACGGGCAATATCACGCTCTTGATAACCTCTTTCACGTTCAATGTTAGGTTTTTGATTTTCTACCGCTAAACGGTGAAGTTTATTGGCGGCACTATACATTTTACCATAGCGCATATAGCCTAATATTAAGTCACGTGCTTGATGCTTTTTATCGGCTTTAAGTAGATTGTTTAAACTGGTTAATGTTTTTCCATATTTTGCTTGACGCTGTTGATCACTATTTAGCCACTGAGTTAAATCAGCTTCTAATGCTTGTTTTCTAACTAAGGTGGTTCCTTTATTATAGCTAGTGATCATAGAGCCATAATTTTTCGCGTAATTGGCTAAACCGGCTAAAGTGCTTTCGTATTTAATACGCGCTTCGCTACCTTTTTCTGAGTTGTTATGAATTAAACTAATTAACTCTTCGCGATACGCTTTCGCTTGAGGGTAAGTCCATGTGAATTGGTTTTCTACTTCAAAAGCAGTGCGGTAACGGTTAGTTCTGCCCGGATAACCTAGTACCATAATGTAGTCGTTTTCAGCAACGCTACTTTTGTTGACTTTTAAATGGTGCTTAGGTTGGTAAGGCACATTGTCTGTACTAAAATCAGCGGGTTGTCCGTCTTTACCAACGTAGGCACGATAGAAACCATAGTCACCGGTATGGCGAGGCCACATCCAATTATCTATATCTCCGCCGTACTTACCAATACTGCTAGCAGGTGCATGTACTAAACGAACATCACGAATAGTAAGCTGTTTGAATAGGTAATACTCTAAACCACCATGAAAGTTAACCACGCTACAGCGATATTTATCTTCGCTTTCACATTCAGCCACTAATGCTTTTGAACTTTTATCGATAGCAGCATAGCGATCATTGCCAGACATAGACTCTGAAAGGCTCACTTTAATAAGTGGTGTAACTTCGGTTATTTCTTCAGTGACGTAAATTCTGCTGCCTGGTGTTGCCGGTAATTCTTCTTTGAAAGATTTAGCTAAAAAGCCATTTTTTAATAAGTTATTTTCTGCTGTTGAGTTGTATTGTACTGAGCCATAAACACAATGGTGGTTTGTTGCTACTAAGCCTTGATCAGAAACAAAAGAGGCAGTACACCCACCTAAACTGACAATAGCGCCCATAGGAAAACCGGTAAGTTCAGTTAACTCTTTAGGATCAAGCTTTAAACCTGCTTGCGTTAATTGTTTGGCAATTGCAGGTAGTTGATTTGGCTGCCACATGCCCTCATCGGCAAAAGCAGAACTTGCTGCAAGGGCAAGCAATAATGGGGTTATTTTTTTCATATTAGCCTCAATTAATGTGTTTGTATGAATTTTATGCTTTATTATATCTTATAACTTTTTGATGGGAGGAGTTTGCGGTAGCTGATTTAGTTAGTCAAGCGTGAGAAAGGTATTTGAGAAATAAAATTAACAAAAATGTAACAGTTTTTGAACAGATTGACTTGTTTTAAATATAGTTATAATTTATTTATCTTTTATATACCCGTTCCACTTGAAGATGCTAGTTTCAGGACTACTGAGCAATTCATGATCAAGGCGCCTCTTTTTATTAAGGGTTATTCCCTTAAAAACAGAGGCAACGACGAGCATGATTTGCTCAGAAGTCCCAGGAGGGCGAGTTTAAAAGGTTTATATGCGGCGTTATTGATTTTGACAAGGGAATAACCATTCTCTTCAATCAATGCCTTGCCTCTAAACTTTTTAATTCTCGCTGAATCCTGCATCTTCAAGTGAAACGGGTATAATTAGGCTTTAATGGTAAAGAGAGACAATTAAAATGAAAAAGAATGCTTTATTAAGGTTCAATGGCAAAGACGTTGATTTATTCTCGAGTGAAAAAAAATACCAAGGATTTTTCAGTATGGATGAATATAAATTAACTCATAAATTATTTAGCGGAGCACAAAGTCCTTGCATTACCCGAGAAATTTTTGAGCGAGGCGATGGGGTAGTGGTTATGCCTTATGATCCAACAACAGATCAAATACTGTTAATAGAGCAATTTCGACCCGGCGCTATTAGAGCGTGCAATAGCACAAGTAGCCGTGCAGGCGGCAGTACAATCAACAGTCCATGGTTGTTAGAATTTATTGCGGGTATGTTTGATGAAAATGAAAGCCCAACCGAAGTTGCTATTAGAGAAGCAAAAGAAGAAGCTAATATTGACCTAAGTGAAGACTCACTAACACCTATTATGCAGTATTTATCAAGCCCCGGAGGAATGAGTGAATGCATGCATTTATATTTAGCAAAAATAGATAGCGGTAAAGTCAGTGTTGGTGAAGTACATGGTTTAGACGAAGAAAATGAAGATATATTGTTACACTTAATGTCTCGCACTGAGGCTTTATCATTACTTGCACAAGGTAAAATTAGTAATGCGACCACTATTATTGGGTTACAATGGTTGGCATTGAATTATCAAACACTGAGTTAATATTTTATAGGATATATGTACCTTATAGAATTCAACTACGTATAACTACCAAGTGTTAAATTACCAAGGAAACAAAGAACATTGTGAGTTTTTTCCCAAACCGTAAAATAAATAATAAACAAAGATATCAGCCTAATTTAGTTAGCTTGATGACGTTGTGTGCGAACAATTATTTATTGTTAGTAAAGCTACTAGCAGATAAAGAAAATGAAGGAGAAAAACGTCATTTTTTCATTAACGACTATTTAGCTTATACGATTAAAATAAAGGAAGTAACCCGCTATACGTCACTCGTTCACTTTGAGCAAGACAGCCTTAAACAAAGCACCTTCGAACAAGTCACGGATAAAAACCCTTTGAAAGGCGGTAAAAAAGCGGTTGTTAACACAGTAGTTAATTTAATGCACCCAAGAATGACGATTCGTTTATACCATGATGCACGTATGGCAGAAGTTATTAGCACGCAAGATATTCAGCAGGTAAAACCTCGGTATGATTATCCTAATCAACATATGCATCAACAAGATGAAAAACAGCAAATTAATGAGTTTCTTCATGAATGGTTACAGCTTTGTTTGCAATTAGGTCAAGTGTCGGTTGAGTTGCAAGCATAGTATGACAGCAAAACAATTTCCCTTAGTTGTTGCTCAAATTAGCGATAGTCATTTATTTGCTGACATTAACGGCTTACATTGCGGCGCTAATGTTTTACAAAACTTAACGCGTGTTTTAAGTGATATTGCTGCTAGAGATACCATTGACTATGTCGTCTTTACGGGTGATTTAACCCAAGATCATAGTGAACGCTCTTATCAACATTTTGTAAATGCGGTACAGGCGGTTAACTTAAGCATACCGGTATTTTTTTTAGCCGGTAATCACGACGATCCTAAATTGATGAACCGTTATTTATCAAACAAGCCTTTTTCACCGGATAAAACGATTAATGAAACCCAATGGCAAATTCAATTAATTGACAGTAAAAGTGAAACACCCGCAGGTTTTGTAAGTGATAATAGCTTGCAAAAATTAACCCGTAATATTGATAAAAATAAATTCCAACTTGTTTTTATGCATCACCATCCGGTTGATGTGGGTTATTTTATTGACAAACATGGGTTACAAAATAAAGCCGAATTTTGGTCTGCTATTAAGCAAATAAAGTCACTAAAGGCCATTGCCTGTGGTCATGTACATAGAGCAATGTTGCTTAAAGCGGCTAGTGTTATCAATGAACAATGTGTTGATGTTTATACGTGTCCGGCAACCTCTATACAATTTGATCCCACTCAAAAAGTGGTGGTAGCATCTAAGGTTCAACAGCAACCAGCCTACGGTATATTTTTTCTTTATGATGATGGTACACTTAAACGCACTATTGTTACGCTTTAGTTTGTTAACTTGAAACGCTTTGTTTATAGGATTTACACTTGCAGATTAGTCAAAAAAACATTCTTTATATTCATGGTTTTAATTCGTCACCCTTATCGACCAAAGCAGAACAAACAAAAAACTTCCTCATTGAAAATTACCCAACGATTGGCTTTTTTTGCCCTCAATTAGCAAGCTCTCCTGATGCAGCAATAGCGCAATTAACAAAAATAATTGCAGAAAATAATCACTCAACAACGCAATGGCTGTTAATGGGATCGTCATTGGGCGGTTACTTTTCTTGTTACTTGGCTGAAAAATATCATTTATCTGCCGTGTTAATTAACCCTGCTATTAAGCCGTTTGAATTACTTGAAGACTATATTGGCGAACAAATTAATCCATATACCCATGAAGTATATCAAGTGACCAATGAACATATGTTGCAATTGAAAGCGATAGAGCAAATAGCACCCACAGTAACTCATTATAGAAAAAAAAATTACCTAGTTATGGTACAAACAGGTGACGAAGTGTTAGATTATCAACAAGCAGTTGAAAAATATAAATACTGCCAACTTATTGTACAAGAAGGCGGAGATCACAGTTTTGTCGGTTTCAACCAGCAATTACCGATTATTGCCGAATTTTTCCAACTGTAAACGCTGTTTTAGTTGCCATAACCCTATTTTATAGACACACATTATCAATAATAATTAGAATCACTCATGACAGATCAATACAACTCCGAATCTATTGAAGTACTTAGCGGCTTAGAGCCTGTTCGTCGTCGTCCAGGTATGTATACCGACACCACGCGACCTAATCATTTAGGCCAAGAAGTTATCGACAACTCAGTTGATGAAGCGCTTGCCGGACATGCACAAAATATTGTGGTGATATTAGACAAAGATCAATCACTTGAAATTATTGATGATGGTCGAGGAATGCCCACCGATATTCACCCAGAAGAAGGTGTTTCAGGTGTTGAATTAATTTTTTGTAAATTACATGCGGGTGGAAAATTTTCTAATAAAAACTATCAATTCTCTGGTGGTTTACACGGGGTCGGAATTTCTGTTGTTAACGCTTTATCGACGCGCGTTGATGTTACCGTAAGGCGTAATGGAACCGTGTATGAAATGGCTTTTGAACATGGTGACAAAGTTGAAGAATTAACTGAAACAGGCACCGTAGGAAAACGTAATACCGGCACACGGGTAAAATTTTGGCCTGATCCTCGTTATTTTGATTCAGATAAGTTTTCAGTACTAAAGCTGACTCATTTATTAAAAGCTAAAGCTGTACTTTGTCCGGGCTTAACCATTAAATTTCATGATAAAATTGAGGATAAAAAATATCAGTGGTGTTATGAAGATGGTCTTACCGATTATTTAAAAGAATCAGTTAAGGGCTATGTTAATTTACCTGAAGAGCCTTTTGTTGGTAGTTTTTCATCTCAGCATGAAGCTGCTGATTGGGCGCTTACTTGGTTGCCCGAAGGTGGTGAGGGCATAGGTGAAAGTTACGTTAACTTAATTCCTACTATTTCAGGTGGCACCCATGTTAATGGTTTACGCCAAGGTTTATTAGAATCTATGCGTGAATTTTGTGAATTTAGACACTTATTACCACGTGGCGTTAAACTAACTCCAGATGATATTTGGGATAAATGTAGCTATATATTATCCATTAAAATGCAAGATCCGCAGTTTGCGGGGCAAACTAAAGAGCGTTTGTCGTCACGCCAATGTGCTGCTTTTGTTACCGGTGTTGTAAAAGATGCGTTTAGTTTGTGGTTAAATGAACATACCGATATTGCAGAAGCCTTAGCTGATTTTTGTATTAACAATGCACAAAAACGCATGCGTGCCAGTAAGAAGGTTGTTCGTAAAAAAATCACCTCAGGACCTGCATTACCGGGAAAATTAACCGACTGCGGTAGCCAAGATTTATCTCGTACAGAATTGTTTTTAGTAGAAGGTGACTCCGCGGGCGGTAGTGCAAAACAAGCACGAGATCGTGAAATTCAAGCGATTATGCCGCTACGGGGTAAAATTTTAAATACTTGGGAAGTTGATTCAGGGCAAATACTCGCTTCACAAGAAGTACATAATATTTCTATTGCCTTAGGCATTGATCCCGACAGTGATGATTTATCAGAACTTCGCTACGGCAAAGTTTGTATTTTAGCGGATGCCGATTCTGATGGTTTACATATTGCCACCTTGTTATGCGCGCTATTCACCCAACATTTTTTACCGCTAGTACAAGCAGGGCATGTTTATGTAGCCATGCCGCCATTGTATAGAATTGACGTGGGTAAAGAAGTTTTTTACGCGTTAGATGAAGCTGAAAAAGACGGTATTCTTGATAGAATTGAAGCCGAGAAAAAACGTGGGAAAGTGAACGTGCAACGCTTTAAAGGGTTGGGTGAAATGAACCCTTTGCAGCTTAGAGAAACCACCATGGATCCTAATACCCGTAGGTTAGTACAACTTACTGCACTTGGTGAAGAACATGATGAAACCATTGAATTAATGGACATGTTACTGTCTAAAAAGCGTGCTGGCGACCGTAAAGAATGGTTGCAGAGCAAAGGTGATTTGGCGGTAGTTTAGTAAACTCGTCATAAACCATAAGTTGACAATTACAGCGACAGAACCTATTGAAATTTATTATTAATTTATAAATTAAGGATTGTTCATGAAAAATATTTTCTTTACTGTTGTAACCCTAATAATGTTAGTTAGTTATGCATATGCGGATACTAATACATCGGGAAAAATTGTTATACATTATGAACAAATAGAAAGCGAAGCTATTAAAGGTAATCTAGAAGGAAATTCACCTAAACGTGAATTAACAGTGTTTTTACCACCGAGCTATTTCAACGATAAAAATAAGCGCTACCCCGTTCTTTATGCACTTCATGGATATTGGGTTAATAATCGTCTTTGGGCAAATGAAATTGATGCTCCTAACTCAATTAATAATGCTTTTATTAATGGTTCAAATGAGATGATTGTAGTGCTTCCTAACTCCCAAACAATTCACCAGGGCTCTATGTACACGAGTTCAGTTACAACGGGAGATTGGGAGCATTATATAGCAAATGAAGTTGTTGATTATATTGACTTCAAGTATCGAACCATTCCAAAAAGAGAAAGCAGGGGATTAGCGGGGCATTCTATGGGAGCTTATGGTGCACTGCGTATTGGTATGAGGTATAGCGATAAATTTTCAGCATTATATGCGATGAGCCCTTGCTGTTTTGAACCACCGTTAGATCCTGATGCCGATTACCTTAAACCGTTAATAACGTTAGCTTCAGTGGAAAAAAGCTTTGAATTGGGTTTTTTAGAAAGAGCGGCTATTGCTATGGCTGCAGCTTGGTCTCCAAACCCTTCGAACCCACCGTTTTATGCCGATATTCCTACGAAGAACAATGAACAATTGCCATGGATAATAGCAAGGTGGCAGGCAAATTCATTACGATTATTAACCTCTCAACATATTGCTCAGTTGTCTCGTTTAAAAGCTATTAAGATCGATTGTGGCGATGAAGATTACTTAAAGGATGCAGGAGCTTCTACAAGTCAGTTGATGAATGACTTTGGCATTAACAGTGAATTTCAGCTCTATCATGGCGATCATGTAAATAAGATAGCAGAGAGATTTGGAACTAAAGTATTGAGTTTTTTTTCAGAAAAATTAGATTTTGAGTAGGTAGAGAATTTAAAAAGCAGGAATGTAATATGGAAATTAATAACGACAAAACTGTCATGGTTTTATAACATAACACTGCTATCATACTGCCAATAACTTGTATTTCAAGCAGAAAATTCAAATCAATACAATCAATTAAATTTGTTCAATTCAAGAAGTAGATATAATGACAATTAAAGTAGGAATTAACGGTTTCGGCCGTATGGGGCGTTTAATTATGCGCGCAGCATGGGCTTGGCCGGAGGTTGAATTTATTCAAATTAATGATCCCGCAGGTGATGCCGCAACGTTAGCGCACTTAATGAATTTTGATTCTATTCACGGGCGTTGGTCGTTTTCTGCAAAGGCAAGTGGTTGCACAATGACTATTGATGATCAGCAACTTAATGTTAGCCAGAATATTAATATAGGCGATACTGACTGGTCTGCTTGTGATGTTGTGATTGAAGCGTCGGGCGTAATGCGAGACAAACAAAAGCTACAAAGCTATTTGGCGCAGGGTGTAAAACGTGTTTTAGTGACAGCGCCAATGAAAATTGGTGAAAATGATGATGATGTTATCAATATTGTGATGGGCGTTAATCAGCATTTATATCGTGCCGACCAACACAGTATTGTAACGGCCGCTTCATGCACCACTAATTGTTTAGCGCCTGTGGTTAAAGTATTGCAAGACAGTATAGGGATAAAACATGGGTCTATGACCACCATTCATGACATAACCAATACGCAAACTATTTTAGATGCGCCGCATAAAGATTTACGCAGAGCAAGAGCTTGCGGGCAATCATTAATTCCTACCTCAACAGGCTCAGCTAAAGCCATTACTGATATATTTCCTGAATTGAAAGGTAAATTAAATGGTCATGCGGTACGTGTGCCGTTGGCAAATGCTTCTATTACTGATTGCGTATTTGAACTAAATAAAGCCACAACAGAGGTGGAAATAAATCAATTAATGGCTACGGCGGCAACTGGCGAGCTTAACGGTATTTTAGGTTATGAAGAAAGGCCGTTAGTGTCGGTTGATTATAAAACCGATGCGCGCTCATGTATTGTTGACGCTTTGTCTACCATGGTTATTAATGACACTCAGCTTAAAATGTATTTGTGGTATGACAATGAATGGGGTTATGCAAACCGCACTGCAGAGTTAATGAAAATGGTAGGGTTGAGTGTTCAATAAGTTTGCCGCGTTACCCTTATCAATTAAGCAATATTTATTAATTACTAACAACTATTGGTTTTTTACCTTAACTGACGGCGCATTGCGCATGTTAGTACTTTTGTACTTTTATCAATTAGGTTATGCGCCCTTGGCGTTAGCCATGCTTTTTGTTTTTTATGAAGCTTTTGGTGTGGTTACAAACTTAGTTGGAGGTTGGTTAGGGGCGCGAATTGGCCTAAATAAAACCATGAATATTGGCTTGAGTTTGCAGGTGTTCTCGTTGTTGATGTTAGCCATACCTCATGAGTATCTATCACTTTTTTGGGTGATGCTAGCTCAAGCCTTATCAGGAATTGCAAAAGATCTAAATAAGATGAGTGCTAAGAGTAGCATTAAAGTATTAGTGGCTGATGTTAATGACACCGACAAAAATAATAAATTGTTTAAGTGGGTTGCTTTATTAACAGGGTCTAAAAACACCTTGAAAGGCGTTGGTTTTTTTCTTGGCGGCTTTTTATTAACTGTATTAGGTTTTCAAGGCGCGGTTTTATTAATGGCTAGTGTATTAGCTATTGTGGCAATGTTGAGTGTTATTTTACTTAAATCAGCGTTAGGAAAAGCTAAATACAAGCCTAAATTTAGCCAAATTTTTTCAACACATTCCTCGTTGAACTATTTATCAGCAGCTCGACTATGTTTATTTGCTGCACGTGATGTTTGGTTTGTTATTGCTTTGCCGGTCTATTTATCAAGCCAGTTAAGCTGGACACATCAAAATATAGGCGCTTTTTTAGCATTATGGATTATTGCTTATGGCATTGTGCAAGCTTATGCTCCTGCATTGTTTAAAAAAAATAAGCATCTGGTTGGCGGCAAACTAACCGCTACTTGGTCAATGATTTTATCTTTCGTTACTTTATTCATGTTGGTTATATTTTTATTATTTGAACAGTCATCGATGGTTATTTTAATTGGCCTATTTGTTTTTGGTGGCGTTTTTGCTATTAATTCATCATTACATAGCTATTTAATTGTTGCTTTGGCAAAAAATGATCGTGTTTCCATGGAAGTAGGATTTTATTACATGGCTAATGCCTTAGGCCGCTTATTAGGAACAATACTCTCGGGCGTTATTTATCAGTATTATGGTTTAGCCTTATGTTTAGTTTTTTCTATTGGTTTAGCTTTCTCTGCTGGTTTACTGGTTAAGCGTGTTGAATATACCTAGTTTAAATTTTCAATTTAGGGGTATATACTTTCTAATAAAGGGTTTAAGTCTTTGAAGGTATTAGTCTTTGTTACATTACATTAACAATATTGTTATTACAAAAATAATAAAATTAAAACGCTATTCATTTATTGCTATTTTTTCTATGTTAATGGTAGATATGGTGAGTGCTTCAGAACCCGTTACGGTGGCAGAAAATAATTTTAGTCACTTCAATCAAATTGCAACAGACGTTGAAACTCATATTGGCAGTAATCTTAAATTAGCCTTGAAAAATCTCTTACTTTTTGAAAATAAACTTGAACATTTAACCTTAAAACAGCAAATTTTATATTATAAATTACTGGCTGAAATTCAACTAGAACAAGCAAAATATCAATTATCTAAAGAAACAAGTGATATAGGATTAACGTTAACTAAAGAGCTAACTAGCCCGAGTATTTTAATTGCTAAATTACTTTATATTCGCGGGTTTTCCATCGAAAGTTTAGGTGATTTTGATAATGCGTTTAAAGATTATGAAAATGGTCTTGAAGTTGCCAAATCTTTGCAAGATAACGTTTTTATTGCTTACGGATTAATTAATATGGGAGCAATTTATTATTTAACCGATAGGTATGAGCGCTCATTAACCGTATTAAATGATGCTTATAACATTGCTAAACAGACCAATGATGAGGAGCTCAAAGGCTCTATAAACTCTGAATTAGGCATTCTATATGCCACGTTAAATCAAACAGAGCAGGCTTTAGTTTACTATCGTCAGTCGTACCAACACTATAAAAATAGTGGGAAAACCTCATTAGCTCATAATAGTTTACTCAATATTGCTTTAACCCATTTAAACACTAAACAATACGAATTAGCGATAAAAGAATATAAAACGATTATTAAAGAGTTTGATGGAAATACTCAAAACGAAATGTTCTATAATGTTTATTCAGGAATATCATGGGCGTACCTTGTCATGCATGAACCTAACCCTGAACTCGCTTATGAATATTTAATGCAATCTAAACAATATGTTAATAATCTTGAACAACATGATCTTAAATGGCAGCATAATGAGCTTCAAGCTGAAATTTTGTTTGAATTAAAACACTATGAGAAAGCACTATTAAGTTTAGAAAAAGTTCAAGCAGCATTAGCTAAATATCAATATACAACGCACTTGCAGCAAAAAGCTATTGTAAATGCCTCTTTACTTAAAAGTACTATTTTATACGAACTCGGCAAATATCAACAAGCCTACCTTGTTAGATCTGCAGCGCTAATATTGGCTATTGAATTACGAAAATCTGAAAGTATCAGCGCTGTGGCTGAAATAGGTTTTAAGTTAAAAAGTGATCAAGCAAATTTACATAAAAAAACTTTGCAAAACAAACAAGCATTACAAAATAGAGCATTAATTGATGCTCAACTAGCGCATGAACAACACCGGTATTATTTGTTTTTTAGTATATTAGTGGCACTTATCTTTGCTTGGTTACTCATTAAGTTAGTACAAGGGCAAAAGCGTTTAAAGGCTTATACCAATACGGATATTTTAACCGGCATTCCTAATCGTAGAAGTTTGATGAAAACAGGCATTATAAAATTTTCTCGCGCGAAGCAAAAAAATGAAGATTTTAGTGTTCTGGTGATCGATGTCGATCATTTTAAAAAGATAAATGATCGTTTAGGGCATCAGGTTGGCGATGAAGTTTTGAAAAAAATAGCCGATTTAGGTAGCAATATGATGCGAAAAACGGATGTTTTTGGTCGTTTTGGTGGTGAAGAGTTTGTGGTTTTTTTACCACATACTGATATTGAGCAAGCCACGATTATTGCGGAGCGTTTTCGTTTATCGGTTAATGAATATTCATGGAATATTGACTTGCTCGACAATGTACATGTCAGCATAGGTGTTGCGATGTATGAGAAACTTGCGATAACTAACAAGCTTAAAATGCCATTACATGAAGAGTTTACTGATTTATTTAATTTAGCAGACGAACGCCTTTATCAAGCAAAAAAACAAGGAAAAAATAGGGTGTGTTATTCATGATTAACTGTAAATTTATGCTTTTATTTATGAGTACTTTTTTGTTTAGTTTAATGGTGCAGGCAGAGAGTGATGATCATAAAGTAGTGTTAGTTAATAATCCGCTAAAAATAGAAAAACCGGTCAATTTTATTGTTGATAATAGGCTGTTGTTGTTATATAAAAGCGTTTTAGTACGTCCCAATAATCAGCATGATTTATTTGATACTTTGTCAGCACTGACTGCGCAATTTAATCCGGCAGAGCATTATTTATTTTTAGTCATTCAAGCTATGCAAGCAAGTAGTAAAGCAGATCATAATCAGGTGGTGGCTTTATCAGGGCAAGCGAATGATTTAAATGCTCAAATATCTACACAACAACTTAATCAACCAAAGTTTTCTAATCTTAATTTAGTCTTAGCAAATAGCTATGCGCAATTAAAGCAGTTTGATTTAGCTTATCTTGAAAAAAAAGCATATTTAAAAAAATATCGAGACAACAGTAATGGTAAACAAGATAAAGCGGTTGCTTTATTAACTGAAAAACATGAAATTGTGAGAAAGAATCAGTTTAATAGCTTACTTAAAAACCAAAATAAACTCAAAGAATTACAGTTGGCGAATGTTGAAAAACAACAACAACATCAAGATCGTAACTTTGCTTTAATCGTCATCATTGTGGTTGTTTTTAGTTTACTACTATTTAGACAAATTACTCAAAGAAAAAAATTGCTAGTACTTTCAAAAACAGATGCTTTAACCGGTTTACCTAATCGGGCTGAATTATTTAAGTCTGGAGAGTTAATAACGAGTAACAGTATTGAGAATAATCAAGCATTTAGTTTAATATTGCTCGATATAGACTATTTTAAGCGTATTAATGATGATTATGGCCATCATTACGGTGATATGGTTTTAAAACAAGTTGCTAAATTGGGCTGTGAAGCAATGCGCTCTCGTGACTTATTTGCGCGTTTAGGCGGAGAAGGATTTGTTGCTTTATTACCCAATACCGATATTAATATTGCCAAAGCGGTTGCAGAGCGATTAAATGAGAAAATATCGCAACATTACTTTGAAGGTTTAAAGAGTGAGGGCAATATAACCGCAAGTACCGGTGTGTCAACGCTACAGCATGAAAATTGTAATTTTGATGAATTATTAAATAAAGCCGATCTCGCCATGTATCAAGCTAAAGTGCAAGGTAGAAATCAAGTTGTTAGCTACACAAGAATTGTTAGTGAGCAAGAAAGGCGCAGTATCTAATTGCTGTTCATTACTTATGTTAATAATTTACGTTAATATTAACTGTTAATAATTACCATAAATTGTTTTTTCTAAGACAATAATCATATAAGCTGTGTTGAGTTTGTGTTTCATAAAAAGATCACAAAATAATTTCAAAATAATAATCATTATTATACCCGTTTCATTAATTAGGTGATCTATTTTATAAGTAGATAATATCATCAAATACAAGGCATTTATTTAAATAACTAGTTGTTCTAATTATTAAATAAATAACGCAGTAGTTGGAGATTTTAACAAGTAGAAGTGATCACATAGTGAGTGATATGGGTATTAAGTAAATCAGGAAAATCATTTCATGTCTGACGCATTAGAATACAGTCTTGATGGCGTAGAACAAGTACCCCTAAGACGTTTCACTGAAGAAGCTTATCTCAATTATTCTATGTACGTTATTATGGATAGGGCTTTACCTCATATTGGTGATGGCTTAAAACCAGTACAACGACGTATTGTTTATGCCATGTCAGAATTGGGTTTGTCTGCTGCGGCCAAATATAAAAAGTCGGCTCGTACCGTAGGTGATGTATTAGGTAAATTTCATCCTCATGGCGATTCAGCTTGTTATGAAGCCATGGTGCTGATGGCACAGCCTTTTTCTTATCGCTATCCTTTGGTTGACGGTCAAGGTAATTGGGGCGCACCTGATGATCCTAAATCATTTGCGGCGATGCGTTATACCGAATCTCGTTTGTCTCGGTTTAGTGAAATTTTACTCGCGGAGCTTGGGCAAGGCACCGTAGATTGGGTGCCTAATTTTGATGGCACCATGAATGAACCCAAAACATTACCGGCGCGTTTACCGCATATTTTGTTGAACGGAATTACCGGTATTGCCGTTGGTATGGCAACGGATATTCCACCGCATAACGTAAGAGAAATAGCCGCAGCTTGTGTGCATTTAATCGAGCAACCTAAAGCGGAAGTTGCCGACTTACTTGAATTTGTACAAGGGCCTGATTATCCAACAGATGCTGAAATAATCACGTCAAAAGCTGATATTGAAAAAATTTATCAAACCGGTCGTGGCAGCATAAAAATGCGGGCCATTTATGATGTTGAACAAGGTGAAGTCGTTATTACTGCACTACCACATCAAGCCTCTGGCGGAAAAATTTTAGAGCAAATTGCCGGGCAAATGACCGCGAAAAAGCTACCGATGGTGGTTGATTTACGTGATGAATCTGATCATGAAAATCCTGTGCGTTTAGTGGTTGTTCCCCGTTCAAATCGTGTTGAGATTGAACCCTTAATGCAGCATTTATTTGCCAGTACCGATTTAGAAAAAAGTTATCGCGTTAATATCAACATGATTGGTTTAGATAATCGCCCTGCGGTAAAAAACTTACGACAAATTTTAACTGAGTGGCTAGAGTATCGCCGTGAAACCGTACGGCGACGTTTACAATACCGTTTAGACAAAGTGTTGGCTCGATTGCATATTCTTGATGGTTTATTGGTTGCTTACTTAAATATTGATGAAGTTATAGAAATTATTCGTGGTTATGATGATCCTAAAGCGGAATTAATGTCTCGCTTTAACTTGTCAGAAATTCAAGCACATGCCATTTTAGAAATCAAATTACGCCAACTGGCGAAGCTTGAAGAAGTTAAAATTCGCGCAGAGCAAGATGAATTGCGTACAGAACAAAATTACTTAGAAAAAATTCTTAATTCAAAGGCGCGCATGAGTACGCTAATGAAAAAAGAAATTTTAGCCGCCGCCGAGCAATATGGTGATGATCGTCGCTCTAAACTCGTTGAACGTAGTGAATCTAAAGCATTAACTCAAAAAGATTTAGTACCTAGTGAGCCGGTAACAGTAGTGATGTCAGATAAAGGTTGGGCGCGTTGTGCTAAAGGTCATGATATTGACGCTGAGGCGTTGAGTTATAAATCAGGCGATAGTTATTTAGGCTCAGCAAAAGGGCGCAGTAATCGACCTGTGGTGTTTATCGACTCTTCAGGGCGAGCTTTTACAACTGATGCGCATACTTTGCCAACCGCGAGATCTCAAGGTGAGCCGTTAACCGGTCGCTTTAATTTAGTTGCTGGGCAAACCTTTGTACATACGGTAATGGCTGATGATGAAAAACAATACCTATTAGTTTGCGATGCCGGTTATGGTTTTGTGGGTTGTTTTAGCGATATGATTAGTCGCAATAAAAATGGTAAGGCATTAATTTCTTTACCTCAGTCAGCAAGAGTCATGGCACCTCAACCTGTTGAAAACATAGACACCGATTACTGCTTAGCCATTACGTCAGAAGGGCGCATGTTAGTATTTCCGGTGAGAGATTTACCTATATTGAGTAAAGGTAAAGGCAACAAAATTATTAATATTGCGTCAGCACGAGCAAAAGCACGTGAAGAATTTGTGACGTTATTAACGATTGTTCCTGACGGCTCGGCAATTACCTTGCATGCAGGAAAACGTAAATTAACCTTAAAAGCGAGTGATGTAGAACATTATCGGGGTGAGCGTGGTCGTCGTGGTAATAAACTTCCTAGAGGCTTGCAACGAGTTGATCAAGTTGATGTTGAATTGCCTCAAGTTGCGGTAGAAGAGCTAGATCGCTAGGGTTATACCAAATTGATTAAGTT
>JAOPTQ010000107.1:0-45268 GCA_051531915.1 Colwellia sp.
CTTAATCAATTTGGTATTACTTAAATCTTTATTCATTATCTTTTTCCTGCATTTGTATTTATATTCAATCATAAAAAAGGCCCTACCATGATCAAACAAGGTAAGGCCTATTACTATTAATTTACATTCGCTTAATTCAAGCTAAGTTATTTTATAATTACTATGAATTAAAACTTAACTCTTACACCTGCAGCAAAACGTTTACCATGATAGTAGTAATTATTAAAGCGGCTTTCATAGCGAGTATAGCTACGCGTTGATTCTCCGGTAATGTTAACACCTTCAACAAAAACAGAGACTTTATCATTAATGTCATAGCTACCGCTCATATCCCATTGTCCATAAGCATTAACATATTCAGGCTCACCTTCACCGTTAGCAACATTACTTAAGTACTTGTCACGCCAGTTATAAGATAATCGAAATTGAATATCTTCATATTCATAACTACCAATAAAGTTAGCGGTATCAGATAAACCGGAAATACCAAATTTATCTCCATCAACATTTTCTCGATAACTTGAATCACTATCAACCACAGTATAGTTAACTTGTACACCTAAGCCAGAAAATGCGCCAGGTAGGAAGTCAAACATATACTGAGTAGCAATTTCAAAACCATCAATAGTAACTTCTTCTACGTTAAAAGGACGTGTTTCGATAAAGTCTTCACCCGCAATAATAGTAGGCACTGAGGCACTTACAATATAGTCGGCAATATTCTTTGTCATATAAGAAACACCGAAATAACCTGATTCACTAAAGTACCAGTTAGCGGCTATATCAAAGTTAGTTGCTTTATAAGGTTTCAAATCAGGATTACCACCTGAAATAGTAAATGCTCCAGGGCGAGTATTAATACCAGCATCAACACCTATAGAACCTAACTCTGGACGAGTAATTGTTTGAGAAGCAGCAACAATAACATCTACATCTTCAATCATTTCAATTTTAAAGTTAAATGAAGGTAACACATTTGTGTACTTATTATTTGCTGTGATAGGAATTGCATCAGTCTTAGTCACAATGCTAATAGTTTCATCATCTGGGCTTGGCTCAATAGATAAAATTGTTTCACCCCAACCTGATGATGTTTGATCGGTAGTAACCGCGCGTAAACCAAAGTTAGCACTCCACATTCTATCGCCTAATTCACCTTCAAGCTCAAGATCGACAAAAGCACCATAGCGTTTTTCTGAAACACCAGGGCTATTAGCAAGTTCAATGACAGTTGTATAGTCTATGGTTATTAAAGGGTTACCATCAGCGTCAACTTGGTCTACATATAATTCACCATTTTTAACAAATTGATCAGACTCATAATAAGCGCGCAATGCTTCATTATCAGTTGCTAACCATGCAGTAGGAAAGTTTCCTGTTGCATTAGGTAAAAAATTAGCGGGTTGCACTAATACACCGATATTATCTGGTATATCATCAGCAAAACCGGTTGATGTGCCATTATTGACTTCATCAGCACTACGCATACGGGTACGTTGGAAATCACGTTGATTATAAAAAGTACCTACGCGAACACTCGTAAGTAAACCAAATTCAAGTGGTTTTTGCCAATCTAGTTTAATATCAATAATTTCATCTTCGTTGTTATCACCTTCAACCACCATAAAGTGGTTAGCTAATTTACTAGGATCCGTTAAATCAGGGTGGTTAGCAACATAAGTTGTTTCCCCCGTAGCTTCATCATAGAGAGGAAAAGTTAGTGAAGGAACAGTATCACCCGGTACCATTTCATAAATAGATGAGCTTGCCGTGGTATTTTGAAAACCAGAAACAGCATAACTTTGCGTACCACCTGCATCATTTTGTGACTTAGCATAAGAAGCATCAAACGTTATCACAGAATCATCATTAAAGAATTGCTCGGCATTAAAACCGACCATATAGGTAGAAGTAGGACGATTACCCGTTGAGTGAACAAACTCAGTAGACGCACCATGTCCTGCTAAATAAACCATCGTACCTTTTTCATCAATTTTAGCACTACCAACACCGCCATTGTTAGTGTTGGCATTACCCCACCAATGTGCAATTTGATTTTTATCTGACTTTATTTCATACTCAGTATATAAAACATCAGCCGTAAAGGTTAAATCTTCCGTTGGCGCCCATTGTGTTACCACTAAGCCACTAATGCGCTCTTTTTCTTCATCTGCAACACGATAACCCATACCTTTAGGTGCCCATGCCGCTAATTCAGCCTTAGTATTACCATCTAAATCATATTCACGTAGTGCCCATCCCGACGTCGAAACTTCCTGCTCTTGTGAAAAACGTTTTTGATAAGCAATCGATGCACTAATACCAAAAGTACCAGCTTCATTAGTATGACTGACTAAACCCGAAAATTGTGGTGTGATTTTTTCAGTTAATTCATCATACATACCTTTTACCGAGGCTGCGGCGTTAATACCTGCATCTAACTCTAATGGTTTTAGTGTGGTTACATTAATAACAGCACCAATACCGCCATCATTTAAATAAGCACGTGAGGTTTTATGAACTTCTGCACCTGATATCATTTCTGACGCTAACACATCAAAACTAAATGAACGAGAACCATCAGGGTTTGGTAATTCACGACCATTTAAGGTAACTACGTTAAATTCTGGTCCCATACCACGAACGGTAACTTTATTACCCTCACCGCCAGAGCGATCAATAGCAACACCTGTTATACGTTGTAGAGATTCAGCTACATTCGAGTCAGGAAACTTACCTAAATCTTCTGAAGCAATAGCATCAACAATTGAGTTAGCTTCACGTTTAATAAGTAATGCTTTTTTTAAACTACCTACATAACCAGTCACTTCAATGACTTCTATTTTATCTTGTTCTTCTTTTATTTTGTCAGCCTCTGCTGCAATTGCAGTAGAAATACTCATTGCTAATGCTGTTACACAAAACAAAGGAGCTTTATCGAATCTTTTTAAATTTTTAGATTTCATTTTTTATCCTTAATAAGGTGATAGCTATGATTTATCACACCTTATTTCTATGTTTGATATTAATAATTCATTGATAAATAACGTTTAGTTACAATCAGTACGCGGAATAACGTTTATACGATTAATTAAATAATCAAACGATACATCGTAAAATCCTGCTTGGTCTATTAGTTTTAAATCAGCCGAACCACTAGCAGTGTTAGCTTTTGCCCAAACAATTGGAGCAATTTGCTCCCCACCATTTACAAAACCTGCATCTAAACCATCCCAGCCTTTTTGACCAATAAATTTCATCTCTACTGCATCAGATAATTCAAGACATTCATAACCAAATACATAGTCACCTTGATCTTGGAAATTAGCCGTAAGAGGAATAGCATCATCTGTGTTCCATTCATGATCTGGATAAGCAACGTAGCCTTTACCAATAATGTACATTTCTGTGCGTACAGGGTTGGCTGCTAAATCAATTGCTTCTATTGTGTATTGTAAAGCGTCTGTATCGAAGTTTACGTTGTAGTAACCTGGAGCAGGAGCTGGTATACCATTGCTTGAGCCAGAGTTAACCATTTCAGTTAAACTTACGGCAGAATCAAGAAGACCATAGTTACCGCCATTCCAAGTTTGCTCGCTAACAAATTTAAAATCACCATAAGGCTTAATTGCTTCATCAGGGTTTTCTTCATTAGTAAACCTTAAAGCTAGATCGTAAGTACCATCTTCACCTTGAGCTAATTCAACCGCTTGACCAACATCCCAACTACCAACAGAACCCGCACCGACTAAGTACATGCGACTCTTGAACAAGGTTGCACGATTAGCACCATAATCAAAAAACAATGTATATAAACCAGCAGCACCTTGATATGACAATTGAGGCGTATCTTGACCAGCAATAGTTTCTCCCCAGAAGAAGTCAGAGCCTGTTGCGTTGTACTCTCCTGCGTTAACAAAACCAATATCTAAACCATCCCAACTTCTCTCATTAATAATTTTCACATCTGTAGCATCAGAGAATCGTAACCCTTCAATACCGTAAACATGCTCACCCATACCATTGAAGTTTTTAGTCATAGGGATAGCATCTTCAAGACTCCAGTCATGATCAGGTACTTGAGGGAAACTTCCACCAATAACAAACATTTCCGTTTGAGGAGCTAATCCTGAAATATCTGTTGAATCAACAGAATACGCTAAGGTATCAATATTGAATTTCAACGTATAATAGCCCGCTTCCGCAACAGTTATTGCTGCTGAATCAGCTGCAAAGTTAGCTGTACCGTTAGTATCACTTGCACCCCAAGCTTCTTTGCTAGCATCTACGGCTTGGTTTTCAAACCAAAAGCCACCGGCGCTTTGGAAGTGTACAATTAATTCATAATTACCATCTCCCACTGGAGTCATTAATGGCGCTTGTGATAAAGTATTTTCATTAAATTGGAAATCACCCGACACAAATACATCAGCAACTGGTGCCGCAGCTTCTTCATCTGTTTCACCTAAAATTTTAATCCATGATATTTGAGGATCGGCTTCAGAATCACTATTACTTGCTGTACGTGCAATTGAAAGATTCAACTGACCATCAGTTACTTGAACGTTATCAAATCGTAATACATCATTATCAACAGCAATATAGTAACCATCTTCTGCTATATATTTACCACTATAATCTCCTGGAAGGATTGTACCTTCAGCCTTCAAGTCAACATGACGAACACCTTCTGCATCCCACGGGTCATTAAAGGCTAATTGAATAGTGTAAGTGCCATCTTCTACTTCAAAAGCATAGTCAATACCTTCACCAGCAATATCACGCTCATCACCACGAATACTGCCGTAATTATCAGAGCCTGAATAATATTGCGCTGTAGCAGAGGTATATCCCCACTTCATACCTGTTGCAGCATCAGTACCAAAGGCTTGGTCTTCAACACTGCTACGTGTACCGAATTCTTCATTTATCTCTAATACACTAGGAGTACCATCACCAGCATCAACATAATAAATAACTTTGTAGCCATCTGGTGCTAATAAATTTGGGTTAGGCGGAACTATGTTAGATTGGTTTTCAGATACTAGTGTTGCTGGATCATATTCAAAGGTGGAGTCATCCCCTCCTGTACCACAACCAACTAGTGACATGGCTGAAACAGCCACCAATACACTTGCATATAATTTATTTATTTTCATTTTAACCTCTGTATTTAATTCCCTTAACAAACCACCTAATTCTCAGCAAAAACAAGAGAATATATAAAATTTGGTTTGCAACGTAACTTTTAGTTATTTTTAATTTTTTTAATATCATATTGATATTTTTATAAGGCACTAAAATAATAAGTGACTTAATTAGGAAACAATTTGGGATTTAAAAACCGGAAGAAAATATTTTTATTTTTATAAAATAAATAAAAAGGGAAGCTATCAAAGCTTCCCTTCTAAAGACACTAAACCTTATATATTAATGATTATTAATGCATAAATGACCAATCTTGATTTCCCCCCCATTATCTGACCACTGTTTATTTGCAGCATCATCAGTTGTTGATGCACTGCTTATATCTAAATAAAGGCCGCTGTTAACATTAATAATGTGATAAGTTCCATCTCCTTGATCATTTATTAACCATCAATTACCCCCCCGATACTTTAATTTTTTCAATACTGCCATCATTTTTATATTTAAGCGGTGTTTGTATTATTGAGCGCTTAAAATCACCACCCCCATGTTTAATATTATCATGATAAAATAAATAACTATTATCGCCATCATTGATAATGGCTTGGTGATTAGTTGATATTTTTAAATAATCAATAATCACTCCTTGGTAAGTAAAAGGCCCCATTGGGTTATGCCCTATGGCGTATACTATTTGCCCTGGCCATCCTGTAGAAAATGAAAAATAATACAAACCTTTATGCTGATGCAAAAAAGGCGCTTCACCATAAGATTTTTTGATATCGCTTTTAGGGAAGCCTATAATTTCCACATCAAAAATTTCACTTTCCAAACTCACCATATCTTTATTTAGCTTAACCACTTTAGGTACACGTGTACCAAAATACATATATGCCTGACCTTTATTATCAACAAAAATAGCAGGGTCTATCGGCTCGTCACCCGCATTTTTATCTCTGGAGTTATCAACTAATGCGTTACTTCTAGCATCGATAAAAGGTCCTTCTGGGCTATCACTTATTGCCACGCCAATTTGATTACCACCAACAGGTGCATAAAAGTAATACTTTCCATTTCGTGAATAACCACCCGGAGCCCAAGCTTTTACTCCGGCTTTAGCCCATTTAAAAATGCTTGCCGATAAAAACGAACCTTCATCTTTCCATACCTTAAGATTATCTGATGAAAATAATCGCCAGTCGGTTGAATCCCAGTATTTACCACTATTGTCTTGATCATTGGTGGCATATAAATAAAATCGTCCATTATATTTATGAATAGATGGATCAGCGCAAAAGCGATCTGAAATAATAGTTTCAGACAAAGCAACCAAAGGATTAATTGTTATGAATAGTACAATTAAGCGAATTATATTTTTCATCATTATATTTTTCATCATTATATTTTTAATAAACCCATAAGTATTTTATTAGTATGTTTTGTAACAACTCAGTTTTGTTCGATAATATTAATTTGAATATTTCTAAACTCAACTGGTTGTACTTCGCTTTGCAACGCTATATAACCTTTTGAAAGCACTTTTCCTTCATGCCATTGCAGTAAATCATAACCATTGACAACGCTTCCTCCCATTTCAGGTTTTTCATATTCAAGCACTATTTTGCCATTATTTTGTTTAGTCAAGTTATTATTACTAACTTGGCAAGCATTTAATAACACTAAGCAAGTCAATATTAATATGGTATTAATGCTCTTTTTCATACTATTCCACCACGCCTAATAACTAACAATCTTAGTGTCATTATTTTTTAGCTTAACAACAATGTTTTTAAACTTGTCTGAATTCAAATTTTTATAATCAATAGAATTTACAGGCATTAATTCATCATCAGTCCATGCTTTTCCTGATTTTTTCCATAACATTAACGTGATATATAATTTGTTTTTTGACTTAGCGTTTTGTCTAAATGTGTCGATAACGTTAATGACGGTACTATACATGCTTTCAGGGTGTAAATTTTTTGCCTCTACTATTTGGACTTCACTCCAACCTTGTATTGGAACCATTGCTAATTGATATTGTCCGTTATCAATAATCGTGGCTGTGTGTTGCCCTACTTTACGTGTTGAGCTGATAATTCTTTTATCCCCAAGTTGTGGTAAAGCGTAATGACCTAAATGCAAATCAATTTTTTTATCATTGACTTTATCGCTAGTAACGCGATCAATACGTAAAATACCATTTGCTAAAGGGATATCGGCTAATTGCATTTTTATATTTTGATTAGTTTCTAGTACCGCATTACGATAATAAATACCTTGTTCGTATTTATTAAACGTAAACATGCGTAGTGCTTCCCACTGATATTGATGGTTTTTAAACATATAGTTCATTGCCACCTCACCGCTTTCTCCATCAGCTTGCCAAGGAAAAGCACTATTATAAGAAAGGCGATTGTAGTTTTCACTACCACGGAATTTTTCCCATGCATTTACTATAGGAACGTTACTCCATGATCTGAGTTCTGCTGCACCAATATTAGGATAATCACTGATAAGTATCTGGGAATCTTTTTGGTATTTATGATGCACTTTATTTCTTGTTAGTTCATCTTCCCAAGCCCCTTCATTTTCAGTTGCTTGCCAAAATGGATTGTCGTCTGGGATCAATAAACCAAGAAAGGCTTTTCCCATCCAATACGCACTCCCTCGACAACTGTAGGCTTGAATTGCAGGTTCAAAATGACCATAAAAACCTAAAGTTGGAATATTATCTTGCATAAAATTAGGATGTTGTAAGAATTGTTTTAATACTCCTGAGGAAATTCGGCGCATCCAACCAAAGTTAGTTTTACTCTGCTCCCCACTATTTTCAAAACCCATCAAAGGAAACGGAATGATTGCGCCAAAGCGATAGCTAATACTACGTCCCCACATGATCATTTCACCATTACGGCTAAACATATAAGGGTAATTGCTTTTTACATCAGAGAAGTTATTCTTAAATTTATTGGCGTATTCTGAATAGAATTTTTTGCCGTAATATTCACTCCACAACATGCCATACATTTGAAATGCCCACATGCTGTAATAATCGTACGCTGGATTGTCGTTATACCAACCATCACCTCGATAATGTTCCAACGATTTTTCTAAATATGTTGAAAGTAATTTTTCATTAACCGCATAACCTTGATCTTTAAAAAAACTCAAGACAAAAATATTAAAAAACTTCCAGTTAGAAGGGACAGTTGGGCCATCGCCATAACTGATCATAGTATGTGCTAGTGCATCTTTTTGTGCTTGTGATAATGGCTGCCATAAAGTATCAGGTGCAATGGTTAACGAAATAGCCAATGCGCCAAACTCCACTAAGTTTTGATTTATACCACCACCTTTAGCACGCGGCACAATGTATGATTCACTGTTAATATCAATTAATTTAGCGATTTGATGACGATAGTATTTTGCTACCGGAATATTATTAATCACTAAATCAGGGTTATCCATTAATAACGGCGCAGCAACAAATAAAGTACGACATAACCCTTCTAATTTTTCAGTTGGTATTTGTCTGCTCTCTCTCGGATAGCTTTTTCCTGGTAGTTTAGGAAATTTCATCGGAGAATCTATATTATCAACATAGCTAAATGCACCTTCGAGCATATATAAAGCAGCATCTTTCCAATGTTGCTTGGTCATTCCTGTATGTGGACTTAGCTCATAATCAGGGTTAACAATATGAAAAATACTATCTTTATTTTTCTGTGGTACGGTTTGAGCCGCTTGAACAGAAAAGGTTAAAACAATTATTACTACTAAGACTATGTTTCTAATAAACATTATATTAATCACTTTTATATACCCGCTTAAATTCAGACCATATCATTCAAACAATTAGTATTGAAATTACTGCGCTAATTGCGCGACTTCACTGGCGGCTAATAAAAATGCCCCAACAGCAAATGCTTCACTATTTTTAGGATCAAAGCCATATGGCGCTGCTCCTATAGGTTGTACATTTTCTAATTTACCTTCTGGTGTTACGCAATTTGCCAATGCATTCCAGCCTCTAATAATAGAGGGAAGGTAAGTTACTTTATCTAATAGGTTATTATTAACACCCCATGCCATAGCGAATACAGCAAATGAACTACCACTAGTTTCTTTAGCTGTATGGGTATTTGAATCAAGTAAACCAGGACGCCATAAACCATCACTTTGTTGTGCGCTCATAAAAGCGGCAGCCATTTCTTTAAACTGCTTAACGTATGTTGGATAATGTTCATTATCTTTAGGGAAGTTTTCAAGCACACGCGCTAGACCAGCAATAGACCAACCTGTTCCACGTGCCCAGTGAATAGTAGCTCCATTACGTTCACGAACATCTAAATATGACTCATCTCGAAAATATAGTCCTATTTCAGGACGGTATAAACGTGCTGTCATGGCTTGCCACTCTTTATGCATGAAGTCAAAATACTTTTGTTCACCTGTGGCTTTATACATTAATAACCACGCATTTGGCCCCATAAACAAGGAATCACTCCATGTCCAACGATGCCGGCTATCAGGGTTACCCCAATCAAGTGACGAATGTGATGGATTAGCTAATATTTCATCAAAACGTGCTTTAGACCCTGCTAACATTTTAGGTGCTTTGTGCTTAAGGTATAAGTTTAAATAAGGCTGAACAATTGCATGATCATCTGCATCATAAAAACTTTTGTGCGGCTGCCATTCAAGTTTATCACCACGTTCAAGCATACGTTGCTCTAAATCTGAATCCGGCAATAATTTAGCTAACGCTAAGTTACCCATATAAAACGGTGCATATACCCAACCTCTAGGATGATAATGTCCTGTTACTTTGTCATCTACACGCGCCCACTGCCATTTAGCCATTTTTTCAGACATAGTTAAAATAGCTGCTTTATCGAGTACTTTAGCAAAATCAATATTCTCTTTAGCGCTTGGTACTGGGCTAAGTTCTTGATGATATTCCCAATTAGGGCTCCATATAAGTAATTTAATATCGCTAGGCGCAAGATCTAAACTTTTCGCGTCGTTACCATCGTCTTGCCCTACTTTTTGTATTAGCAAGTGCGCTTGTTTTAAGCGATTCCATTGGGCAATATCAATACTTGGTTCCCAAGCACCCATATTTTCTGTCACTAATACACGATGTTGCCATTTTGGGGTTTTAAGATCTTTAACGGTAGAAGCAATAATATTACCGTCTTTAAAGTCGTCACGATAAATCAAGTGGAACCAGCTATTATGCCAATCAGATTCTACTAATAAAACCGCTCTTGAAATAGGTGGGTTTTTTGTGCCTTTCCCACTAAGTTCAAAATTTTCAGCTACTTCTGGCGCTTTAATTTCTTGCCATAGTACTTTATCTGTTGGTTTTTTTTCATCTTTTTGCACAAACACCACATGGTAACGTGGTTTATCTGTCGGTGTATCAGACCAATAACTGGCGATAAAGGGATTGCTATGTTTATCAGCTGCGACTACTGGTGGATTCATTAATTTATGATTTTGTGGAATATGCTTAACCACTTTCGACGTTGTTTCTGTAATTGGCATTTGGTACACGTCACCATCAATTGTTTGCCATGTTTGCCCATTATCGAGTGACTGTGCATAAGCAAGATCATGATTACTCGCTACATCAGGCGTTTCACGCCAGATCCAAGCAAGATGTAAAACACCATTAGAATCAATTGACATATCCCAATAAGCGCTGCGTTTACCTTCACCATCAAGTAATGAGTTGTGAATACGTTGCCACTGCTGGTTTTTCGTATTGTAAGTGTTTAATACTAATGAACCACGACCTGAACCACCATGACGATAAGCAAATAAAACATCACCATTTTTTAAACGGTAAAATTGTGGGTAAGTTACGCTACCTTCTTGATTTGGATCGGCTTTACTTTCAGCTTCATCTGCTTTTGATAGCATATTAAGTTTTTCTAATTGCAAACTTCCTGGAGCTTTTGAGCGCGCATAACGTAATGAATTATTATGATGATCCCAAGCGATATGAATATAACCTTCACCATCAACAATTAAACTAATATGATTATGGGCATCGTTAACATTACCAAAAAAATCAGTTACTTGTTTTTGCCAAACATCTTCACCTAAGCGCCTTTTTGCTAACACTAATTGTGCTTTAGCATTATAAAATGCCGCATATTGATAAATACTTTCGGTAAAAACTGTTTGTTTAACACCTGCTAATACATTTACTGAACTACCAGAAAATGCATCATCAGCAATTAAAATACTGCGTGCAGTTAAAGCATTAGAATAGCTATTTTGACTTGCACTCGTAGATAACCGATTAGTGCTTGTACAAGCACTAATCACTGAGATTATCATTATTATAGCTATTAAATTTACAAAAAAAGGTGATTTCATGTGTTGTCCAAAAAGATCATTTTATTTTTAAAAATAAGTGTTAAATTTTCACTATTAATATAAAGACAACAAACAAGGTAAAAACCCGATAAATAATTTAATTTTTTTAATACCTTAAGATGAATATTTAAAAATCAAACGGTTAAAAATCATCATGGAAGTAAACCGAAAAACCGAGGCAATGCTTCACTTAAAGCAGGTACGTAGGTTATAAACATTAAGACTAAAAACATGATGGCATATAGTGGCATCATTGGCTTAATATTTTATGAATAGATGTTTTAGCAACAGCACAACTTACAAACAACACGCTACCCACTGACGAAGAAACCAAGCCAATTGAGAAGTTAAAAGTGACTAATAAAATAAAGATAACTTTCTTAGTTTACATATTATATATAATATTTAGTTAATTGTTTAAACCGGTTCATTTATAGTGCATGGGATTATGGCATCAAGCAATAAAAGTCTGATATTATTAAAAACAGTTTAAGTTTATACTTTCAGGTAATTTGAGTTAATCTTCTGAAGGTTGATTTGTATTACTACTGCCCATGAAATTTTCATAAAACGACCACCGACACTAACCTGTTTATATGATTAACAGTATATTTATATAATGAGCTAATACAGGAGGTAAAAGCGATTTTTTTTCAGCAGCATCGTGGTTAGTTTTGAAATGTTATGAATTAGCTTGTGTGGAAAACTTAATACTTTCCAGTGTAAATAACTTTCAGCGAAGTATTCGCATTTTTATCCCCTCCCCAATTGAGTCTAAATCAAGCAATATGAAAAACAAACTTATAACTTGTATAGTTTAACCCCCTGTGTTAGCTTCTGATTATTGTGAACCGGTTTATTTTGCATTAACTTCAATGTAACATTTGAGCATAGCTCAAATAGAAGGAAAAATAACATCTTATGTTCTTTTTAATTAAAAAATACATTCATCCGCAAGGCTTTACCTTAATTGAATTGATGATTGTTGTCGCTATTATCGGAATTTTATCTATTATCGCTTTACCTTCATATTTTGCCTATATGCAAGATGGTCGTCGTGTTGAGGTTCAGCATTTTGTTTTACAACAAGTGGCTCTTTTAGAACGCCAATATACTCGAGAAGGACAATATCGAGATGCAGGAGCAAATACGACAGAATTTACTATTGCCTCGACAGATTATTATTCCTTCACTTATGCCCCTTCTGCGTCAGGTACACAAAATGATCGGTTTATTTTAACCATAACGCCCAAATCAGGCAGTACTCAAAGTGACGATAAATGTGGAATAATGACGATTAATCATCAAGGAACAAAAACAGCAACGCCGAGCAATTTATCGAGTAAATGTTGGGGTGCTTAAATAATATTTAATGACAACCTTAAATAACAATTAACTCTTTAAATTGCACAAAAAAATCAAGGAAATGACATGATTAAAGAACAAGGATTAACATTAATTGAACTGCTTGTTGTCGTTGGTATTGTTGGTATCTTAGCTTTGGTGGCTATTCCTTCGTTTTCACAGCAAATGAAACAAAATCGTTTAGCGTCTAATGCTAATCAACTACAAAGTGTTTTTAAATTTGCACGTAGTGAGGCAGCTAAAAGAGATCGAGTTATTACATTGAATGAAAATGCTGGCGAATGGGAAGTTCTAATCGCGGGACAAGTACAGCCATTACAAAAGTTTAGTCCAACTCATGGTTCAATTTCAGTAACTGATTTGGCTGATTTAGTTATAGCCACAACGGGAGAAGTTGCAGGGAACAACAATAAGTATTTAATTACTGATGGTGATAGTGATACTACTGATTATTGCTTGAGCATTTTGGTCAGTGGTCAAAGTTTTATCAGGCAAGTAAATGTTTGTTAATACATTTAAATAACAAGGACAGTGAATATGAATGAATTGGTCAAGATGAAATTCGTCAAAATTAACACAATTAAGGTTGGCAAATTAACTATGCCACTACAAAGGCCGCAAGGGTTTACTTTAGTTGAGGTTTTAATTGCTTTAGCACTTTCCAGTGTTGCCTTGTTAGGCTTAGCGGCAGGGCAATTAAAGTCATTGCAGTATGCCACCAATAGTTTTAATTATACCCTGTCTCTAGTGCAAGCAAACAATGCTATTGAGCGTACCTGGGCCAATTTATGTGATTTGCAGGACGGTACGACAGCCTATGATGGTGCTTACTATGCTGCCTATCTTCAACCTCAAATTAATGCCTATACCTTAACGCCAACCCCCTTACCGAACGCCGCTTTTACTAACAATCTTAATATCAGCGTGAGTTGGTTCGATGCGCGTATGGCAAGTCCTAATGACAGTATTATTCGCATTAATGCCCAATACCCACAAATTTGTCCTTAAGTTAGGTATAAATATGATGAAAACTGTAGCTAAAAATAAAAGTAGCGGTTTTACTTTAGTGGAGTTAATGATTGCTTTAGTGATTAGTAGTTTTCTTTTAATTGGCATAATAGGTACTTATTCCACCATTCATGGGACTATTCAAGCCAGTAAAGAATTAGAAAATGCTCAAGAGGTGATTCGCTATAGTTCGCAAGTATTTACTCGGAGTTTAAAACAAACAGAACAACCTCCAAACGTTAGTGTTGCACAACAACTTACTGTTCAACAACCTGCCAATGTTATCCCTTGTACTGGTGTTGCTGCACCTGTTGCTCCTTATCAAGAAACTTATACTTTTAATGCAGCAACGAGTGAGTTAAGTTGCCAAGTTGATAGCGGTAATATTACTATTTTATTACAAGGCATTACCAATATTACTTACACCCTTAATGCGGCTCAAAACCTTGTCAGTATTACTGTTCAACCAACAGTATTGCCAGAAAACTTTGTTAATGGTGAGGTTCGTATTGATATCGCATTAACGAACGTTATTTTACGAGCGGCTATGCCTGCATCATAACCGGATTATTTTAAGGAATATTACTATGTTGAAGTGGTTAAGTGTTAATACTTTCTGGATTCAAATGAAAAGTGGTCATTTACGTATGTTGAATTCAGGTACGAATAAAACACAAACATCAAGCTTTTCAGGAAATAAACAGCAAGGTTTTACGCTAGTTATAGTACTGCTTTTAAGTAGTTTAGCCAGTATTTTGGTTTTAAATTCGTTAAAAGACAATGTCAATCAAGAGCGTTTAAGCGGTAATTTTCAAAAGAAAATTAACTCTCGTTTAATCAGCGAACGCGGTATATTTGACTCCATCGCTCTGGCACGAGATTTTTTAGCTGTCGATCAAAGTGCCACTATTGCTGACTTAGCTGCTAACTTAGCTAATGGTACACAAACCTTCAACCAGAATGATATGAAGTATGAGGTCACTGCTACGAATGTGTCCGGTGAATTATTATTATCGAGTATTGGTAATAACTTTGAAGGGGAGTCTTCATTGAAAGTGCGCTTGAAAATAGTACCTGGTGGTGGCGGTTCTCCTTTTGCTAATGCAGTCGTTGGCTGTGAAGGTGTTGATTTAGCTGGCAGTGGTCAAATAGATAGTTATAACTCAAAAGATGCTGCTTATGATGCAGCTACCCCTGGCAATGAAGGTGATGTTTCAACCATAGATAAAAGTGGCGCTAATGTTACTCTTGGTGGTAATAGCCCAATATTAGGCAACGTTAATTCGACAGGAGATATTCATACTAAAAGCTCCGATGTCGACGGCAACTTGCATGCTAATGGTAATATTATTATTGGTTCAAGTAGTGTGAAATTAAGGGTTAGTGGTAATATTTTAACACGTGGGAATTATACTCAAAAAGGCGGTGAAATTGGGGGGCATGTTCGTGCTAATGGTGATGCTTACATGACATGGAATAATTATATTTTAAACAGTGCCCATAATGGCTTAGATATTTTATATGGTGGTTCCGGTACCTTTGAAGATACAACGAATAACGATTTCTATAGTGAAGCGAAATACAATGTTTTCCCCAATGTTGCTAAGGTCAAAGACTCTGATGCAACTGCATCTGATTATAGGGCAGATGATCCAGCGACAAATTGTGATCATCTAGGTATTGAAAATGTTATTGATACAGTTGATAACGGGAGTAATAGTTTAGTTGCCTTTGTGTCTTCGGGCAGTGGTGTTAATTATACTATTGAACCAACAAAAATGTATATATCCGGTAATAGTGCAACGTTTACTTCAGTAACCGCTGATGTTTTAGGTGACAATATTGATGTTATTAAGTTTTCAGCCTTTAATCTTCGCGGTAGTGATAAGGTACTTATTAAAGGTGGTGATGTTACCTTGTTTGTTGAAGATGACTTTACAATGGCGGGCGCTACTCAGCTGACCATTGAAGCGGGTAGCAGTTTAACCTTAATGATGAAAGGCTCTGTTGAGTTACGTGCCGGTGCTGATATTATTGCCTTACAGCATGGCTTGGCTAACCCTCCGAGATCATTGCCCGCGATGAGTATTTATTCTTCTTATAATGGTTCAGGTATAAATATTAATGGTAATTTTAAAATGTATGCGCAAATTTATGCACCTTTAGCCGATGTAAGTATCACTGGTAGTGGCACCTTATACGGGGCTGTTCGAGGAAAAACCGTTACAGTCAAAGGCGGTGCTGCTATTCATTATGATGCAGCCCTTGGCGAGAGTGATCGTGGCGACAGTTACAGTTCTCAATCTAGATTAGCCTTTGTTGGTTGGCAGTATTAATTATTTATTGCCAAACCCTTACCAAAAGTTGATTGGCAAAAGTAACATGGAAAGAAGAAAATAATATTAATCTTGGGGTCAGATGCTGAGGGATCCCCATTGATTCTTTCTAATTACAGTTCAAAGACTAACTATTGTTGCATTCGCAAACTACTTCATCATGGTATTTATATAAGCATTAAAGCTATAATCATTTTTAAAAAACTGAATAGTCGTTGATGTTTAGCCATTATCAGACTACCATGCCAACAATAATGATTATTATTTTTATTGTTGGTTGAACCCTTGTCACAAATAAATATTCTACTAATTGAAGATGATAATATCTTAAATAATTATCTTGCTGACTTATTGGTAAAATCTGGCTACCTTGTTAGTCAATGTTTTGATGGTCTTTCAGGACTAAAAATAGCCAAAACTCAACAACATCAACTTATTTTACTTGACAACATGTTGCCTAAATTAGACGGTGTTTCACTGTTAAAAAACTTACGGAAAACTAGTCAACAACCTGTCATTATGGTTTCAGCTAAAGGAGCTGAAGAAGAAAGAATTATAGGGCTAAGTCATGGCGCCGATGATTACATAGCTAAACCATTTAATTCTCAAGAACTATTATTACGTATTGAAAGTCTACTAAGACGTAGCCAGTCTGTACTTCTACCAAAACATAATGCAGAAATCACTATTGATGGATTAACGCTCAATGCAGCTAAGCAAACAGTTCATGTATATGAGCAGCCAATCGAAGTTACCACTATACAATTCAAATTACTTTGGGAGTTAATTTCAAAGCAGAACAAAACTGTCAGTAAAGCGGACTTATATCAATCAGTATTGAATAAAAAATTTGGGGCATATGACCGAAGTCTAGACATGCATTTAAGTCGTGTTCGTCGGAAACTTACAGAAGCTAATTGGTTAGGTGAGCGATTGCAAACGGTTCACGGAAAGGGTTATTGCTTTAAATGAATAAACTATCTCTTTGGAAGTTATGCCTCATTATTGCCACCGGTTTGGTGGCTTTTTTTTATATTTTAAGTGTGCTAACCACAAAAACTGAAGCCGGTATGAGTTTTATTTCTGAAGGTGATCGTAATCAATTAAAAGCGTGGGGGAAAGAAGCTGAACGGCTTTATCTATCGGATGACAAAGTCGCTCTTGATGATTGGTTAACAACGTTAAAGAAACAAGAGAACACTTGGCTTGCCGTAGCTAGTTTTAATATTGAGCATATTGCAGGTGAAGATTTTGAAGTGGTACTAGCCGACGGGCGACACTTTGGCCGTAGTGTAGATTGGAAAATACATTTGTATTTTGAAATAAATCCCGTCATGGAAATACTATTCACTGAGGCTAAAGCCAGCTTTTTGATTAAACTTCCAAAACGAATGAGACCTGGAGAATATTGGCTAACAACTCGAATTATCATGCAAATATTGTTACCCATGGCAATATTAATATTATTATCCACTTTATTGTATCGACACATCATTACTCCACTACTTCAGTTGGATAACGCTGCTTCTGCCTTTAGTCGAGGAGATTTTAATGTGAGGGTTAGAAAATTATTGGGCAATCGTAATGACGAACTTTCTCATTTGGCATCAACATTCGATCAAATGGCAATGAAAATCGGTGAGCTGATTTCAAATCAACGACAACTTATTTCAGATCTATCTCATGAGCTACGTACCCCATTAACACGTTTGGATATTGCCGTTAATAACTTTGATAAGAATAACAGTAGCCAACATCTTGACCGAATAGCTAGGGAATCTAACCATATTCGAAAACTGGTTGAAGATACCTTGACTTTAGCTTGGCTTGAAAATGAAAAACCAATAATCCAACAGGAAGATGTTGATTTAGTTGATTTACTTGATGTTGTTATTGATGATGCTAAATTTGAGTTTCCAGACCATAAACTTAAATTTACTTCGCCAAGCAATGCAATAATACATAACAGTAGTCATAAAGCGCTGGGCCCTGCCTTAGAAAATATTATCCGGAACGCTTTGCGTTACACTCCTGCTAGTAAAATGGTCACGGTGAATTTAGACCTAAATCAAGATAATTACAGTATTAAAGTTATCGATCAAGGGCCGGGTATTCCAGAGCAGTATTTAGACAAAGTTTTTAATCCCTTTTTTCGGGTAGATAATTCACGTATTGCTGGAAATGACAGTTTCGGGCTAGGGCTAGCGTTGGCCAAGCGCCATTTATCCAGTGTTAGAGCAGAAGTAACTGCAGAAAACAAATTGGACGGCGGATTAATTGTAATGGTAATGATTCCCATTACCTAAATGTAACAAATGTAAAAGTAGTATAATTCCTTAACTTAAATAGTAATAATTCTCATTATTATCATTTAAGTTAACTGAGAAATAACTCGTGCAATATCCTTTAAATAAAAAAAATACGTTTAAAACAACACTCCTAAGTGCCTCTATTATAGCCGCTTGCGCTAGTTCAACCGTTTATGCAAAGCAACCGTTAGATGAATCAGAAGAAAAAAAAGTTGAAAGAATAACTGTTGTTGGTGCTACTACGAATACTGAGATCACCTCAGAGCAATTAGAGAAATACCAAGCAAATGATTTAGAAGATATATTTCGCCATACCCCGTCAGTTACTGTTGGCGGCTCTTTAGGTATTGCACAAAAAATTTATGTTAGGGGTCTTGAAGACTCTATGATCAACGTTACCGTTGATGGTGCCCCACAAACAAGCACCTTGTTCCATCACATTGGCCGAGTTGCCATTGAGCCTGAGTTATTAGAAAGTATTGAAGTACAAGCTGGCGCTGGTGAAGCAACCGCAGGTACAGGTGCTGTAGGTGGTGCTATTCGTTTTAAAACCAAAAGTGCTGATGATTTACTTCGCAAAGATGAAAAGTTTGGCGGTATAGTCAAAGCAAGTTATATGTCTAATAGTGGCCATAAAGAAAGCGTTACACTTTACGGTGAAGCGACAGATAACATTGGTATTTTAGCATCATATGTAAATGTTGATCGTGACAATAGTGAAGATGGTGACGGAAAAGAAATTCCAGGTACTGCCGCAGAGCAAACGTTAGCATTTATAAAAGTAAATGTAGCGTTAACTGAAAACCAAGCGCTAACGTTAAGTTACGAAAACCGCGAAGAAGAGGGAAAATTTGGTAAGCAAACCAATTGGGCTCCTCTAGAAGATGCACCATTGTTTCAATCTTGGGGTAAACGCGAAACCATCGTATTAAATCATGCTTGGTATCTAAATGATTACGTAAACCTTGAAACAACCCTTTATAAAACTGATTCATCATTTAAGCGTGAGCTTTACACTTGGATTGGTACTATTGAAACTACGGGTTTTGATATTCGTAATACTAGTGATTTAGGCAACCATTCAATAACTTATGGCGTAGAACAAAAAGTAGATGAGGTGAATGCACACTCTTATGAAACGTTCGGTGGTATTTATGATGAGAAAGGCACAGTAACAGGTATATATGCTCAAGATCATTGGCAAGTAACTGATGATTTTTTACTTAGCTTCGGTTTACGTCAAGATAGCTATGAACTTGATCATCAAGGAACAGGAATAGCGTGGTCAAAAATTGATGGTGTATGGTATGCCGAACATGACCCGGCTTTGGACCAATCATTTTCTACCCAAAAGCAAGACGGTATTAGTACTAATTTTGGTTTGGTTTATAGCATTACTGAAAATGTTAACTTCTCTGTTGGTTATGCCGAAGCACTACGAGGTAGACAAGTTGCAGATGCTTTTACTATTGGTGAATTGGCGTTTAACGAAAACTTAGAACCAGAAACCGTTGCAAATAACGAAGTGGGTTTAGAATATAACGATGGCACATTTCTTTTTGAAGCGTCTGCTTATTTAAGTGTGATTGATGATGTTGTTTTCGATAAATTTAAGGGGCAAGAAGGTGTTTATCATGAAAACATTGGTGATTTACAAAGCAATGGTTTTGAGTTAATTGCTGGCTATCAAGCTGATAATTTTGATCTACTCATTAGCTATAATCATAACGATGTAGAGTTGAATAATGCATCATTTGTGTGGGGAGATGAAACTGTTGTTTTAGACGGTGTCGACTTAGAAGCTTATGAATATGGTGGCTTAGGTAATGCTATTGGCGATTCAGTTAATGTCAGCTTTAACTATGAAATTAACGACCAACTAGCAATGGGTTTGAACGTTAATTATGTAGCTAGCTTAAATGATATCGAAGTATTTCATCGTACGGTTGAACTCGGTTGGGTTGATCAGATAGAAACGATAGATAAGCCAAGCTATACAGTTGTTGATGCATATATTAGCTATCAACCAATCGAAAACGTTAGCATAGATTTAGCTGTGCAAAATCTACTTGATGAGTCTTATAGAAACCACGGCAGTGTTGCTGATTATGGTCAACTTGGTGAAGGTTATGATGGCTATGATGGCGTTGTCGGCATTAAAGAACCTGGTCGTGATATTCGTTTAACAGCATCATTTACATTCTAAACGCTGTTAGGTACGGCCTTCTTGCCGTACTTTTACCAATCATAGATACTAGAAGCCAAATATATCATTGGCTTTTTTAGTACCTATTTTAGTTTAGATTAAGGCAAGCATAATGGGTTTATACGTAACCGTTATCTTACTAGATGGTATTTGTTCTAATGACATTTTTTAGAAATAATGCAGTGCCAATTAGTATTATTATTCGAGTATTGGTTGCACTATTCGGCGGTTTTATACTGGCAAATTTAGTTGCTATATTAATTGCTTATATGCCAGTTGAACATCCAGTTGACGGTATAGTCGCGGGTATGATGGTTAGTTTCTTTGTGTATACCGCTGTTGTTATATTTGTGTTCTCCACCAAATCCACATTAAGTGCCTCACTATATGTAACGTCTTTCTGTCTAATTATTTTTGGTATTATTTCTTATATTGATATGGTTGCTAAATAATGAAACCTCGTTTTAGACAGTCAATGAATTGGCTACATACATGGACTGGTTTTATTTTTGGTTGGTTAATGTACTTTATATTCGTTACGGGTAGCGCCGGCTATTTTGAAAACGAAATAGATCGTTGGATGAAGCCTGAAATGACAACAGTTAATCAAGCTATTGATGAACGCCAATTACTCAAATCTGCAGAACATCACCTTAATACATTAGCCTCTGACTCCCCAGAGTGGTATATCGGCTTTCCTGTTTCGCGTAATCCTTTTATTGGTATTTCATGGCTTCAGCCTGCTAATAGTGAAACCAACACACCAAGAGAATGGAAGAAAAAAAACCTCAACCCTATTGATGGTTCAACAACTGATGTTCGTGAAACAGGAGGAGGTAGAACATTATATCGACTGCATTACAACCTGTATTATGTCCCTAAAGTAGTCGGTTACATCCTGACAAGTTTGGCCGGTATGTTGATGTTAATTAGCTTAATTACTGGTGTTATTATTCACAAGAAAATTTTTATTGAATTTTTCACCTTTAGATCTAAAAAAGGCTTACGCGCTTGGTTGGATATTCACAATATATTTAGTGTATTACCGTTACCTTTTCATTTAATGATCACTTATAGTGGATTATTACTCTTGATGGGAATAACAATGTCAACGGTAATAGATACAACCTATGGTGAAGGAAAGAAAAATCACAAGCAATTTTATAAAGAAGCTCACATAGACATAAAAGAACAAAAACTCATCAAGTTACCTCCTGACAAGCTGTCATTAAAAACTGTATTTGAAGATGCCCGTAATCGTTTTAAAAACCAAAAATTGAGTTATATTGGCTTAAAAGAGCGAGGCACAAAAGATGAACACTACGATATCTGGTTTGATGCTTTTGAGGGTATAAAGTCAGTTTCTTCAGTAGAGTATAGAATCAAAGGTAAGCAGGTTGAAATTGAAGTTTCACGCTCAAAGGCAGGAAAGGCAGCAAGTGTGTATGAATTTTTTGAGCATTTACATGAAGGTTTATTTGCCGGCATTTATTTACGTTGGCTGTACTTTCTTTCAGGTTTATTGGGCTCAGGCATGATTGCCACGGGCATGATTTTATGGATACTCAAACGTCAGAAAAATGCTGATAAGCAAAACAAAATCAAAATTGTTGAATTGATTGAACGTGTAAATGTGGGAGTAATTGTTGGCGTACCTATCGCTATAGCGGTTTATTTTTGGAGTAATCGACTAATACCAATAAACCTAGTTACTCGTAGTGAATGGGAAGTGCACAGTTTGTTTATTTCCTTAATTGCCTGTATTTGTTTTTGTCTTATTCGAGCAAAAAGAACAATTTGGAAAAACATGTTATGGCTAGCGGCTAGCGTTTATATGCTATTACCGGTACTAAATATATTCACTACAGAACATAATTTGATATCGAGCATACAAAAAAGTGATTCATTAATGCTAGGTTTTGACTTAAGTATGTTATTTTTTGGTGGTTGTTTTGCGATTGCCGGCATGACAATAAATAGGAAAGCAGCAAAGAATATAACAAAAAACAGTTTAGTTCTCTCGAAAAATTGAGTGTTCTAAATCCTAATGCCATTGGTATAAGTAGCCCTTAAAAAAGTGTTTTAACATTATGATCTTTAGTGAAACTGTATTAATAATACTGCTAATATTCTTATTGATGGTTGGCTTTACCTTATTAAGCTTGTCATTATCACGACATTATAGCCATGTCACAGATAAACAGCAGCGTTTATCCAAAAAAACTAAGTTACTCTTTAGGTTCATTGGTTATAGTTTCTTAATAATGGCTGTAATAATATCGGTAAATATATGGGGTATAGCTCTAGGGGCCGTTTACTGGTTCGCTACAACAACTCTGGTGGCAACAGTACTGTCAATGATATTAACCTATAAGCCTCGATGGCTCTCATTTATTCATTAATACTAGATCTAACTCGGTTTGGGGGTGTTAACGCCATAAAAGTAATGATCTATTTCATCTAAATTTTTTAAAAAGATCAATGACTATATTGGTGGCTAACTCGTCAGTCGAGGGAATAATCAATCAGGATTGGTGGTTCGATGTCTCCTGCAAGCTCACATTGCTGCCGTTGGTATTTATACTAACTTATGCCATTAAAACGGCACTTAAAGGGTTACTTATGGCATTAACTGACGGTTAGGCTAATGTAATATACCCTTTATTCAATTTAAATTAATTTTGAATGAAGTCTAACGCTGCTTGCATTTCAAGATCTGTTTTATTTAAATAATCTTCAACGCTGTATTTAATTTCAATATCCGGCATTATCCCACGTCCTTTTGTTTGACCTTGTACAGGGGTAGAAAATGCAAAAGTTACCACATTGAAGCCAATCTTTGTATTATCGAACTTAACCATTTCCGAACCAGCATTACAGGTATAACCACATAGCTATATTAATGATGATTGATAGTTTATCAATCAATCCTCTGACAATATTAATTGAACTTCTAACTCACTAAGGAGCACAAAGCACCTTAGAAAACATGTTCATCGCAATTAGCAAACATTTCAGACTTTATTTTAAAGATTAAATACTGCCTCGTAGTACTTAATTACTTTTACTTAAATACCATCCTTTCTCGTAAGCCAAACTGCCCCATAATACATGTGCTAAAGCTATTTCAGATAATTTAGAGTTAATTGTTTTAGGTGTAAGTTTCTGTTCTTTGAAATCATAAACAAAATTAAGAGGAGCTTTTTGTGGCTGGAGTATCGTAACTTCATTATCTTTCATATAGGCAAAGTTGTCTGCGTATTGCATCATGGCTCGCCCTTGAGCATTTGGATTGTTAAGGTCATGACCAATCATTGGTGAATGATTGGTAACGCCCATTAATGATAAAAGTGTAGGTGCTAAATCAATTTGGCTAACAACTCTTTCGTCAGAAATTGGTTCGTGTCCTGAATTAAGTATTACCGCAGGAATATGAAAATTTTGAATTGGCACTAAACTCTTGCCACCGGTTCTAGCATCATGATCGGCAACGACAAGAAACACTGTATTTTTCCAGTATGGTTGTTTTTTTGCTTTATCGATAAACTCACCTAAAGCGTAATCAGCATATTGAATGGCTTTGTGACGCATTAATTCTTTGGAGTCATATTGCGCTAATTGCTCTGGAGTATATTCTATTGACGTTACAACACCTTCTGGAATTTCAAAAGGATCATGATTGCTTGATGAAAAAATTAAGGTAAAAAAGGGTTTGTCAACTTCGTGTAATTTAGCTATTTCACTATTTGCTTGAATAAATAAATCACCATCACTCGCTCCCCATGAAGCAACAAAGTTAGGGTTCTTTATATCCTTGAAGTCAACAATGTCAGTAAAGCCATTACCTAAAAAAAAGCTTTTCATATTATCGAAGTGGCTTTCACCACCATAAATGAACTGAGTACTATAATTGTTAGCCTTTAATAAACTGGCAATAGTAAAAAAATTCGTTTGCGATTTATCAAGTTTAACAACAGCTCTCGCCGGAGTGGGGGTAAAACCTGTAATTACTGCCTCAATGCCTCTCACAGAGCGCGTCCCCGTCGCATATAATTTTTTAAATGCCCAACCTTCATTATTGAGTTTGTCAATTTGAGGCGTGAGAGGCAGTCCCCCTAAGGAGGAAACAAATTGAGCGCCTAAACTCTCTTCTAATATGATGACTAGGTTTTTAGGTTTTCTTTGATAAGTTGGAGGTCGTAATGCCATCGATGGTTTTATTTTATTCTGAAATGAATCAGTTGCTAAGCCTGTTTCCTGCCGAACAAGATGAATGATTTTATCTGTAGCCATTTTTCCATATAACTTGGATGCATTCTTTTCATTACCGAACTGCTTTAAAGCATGGGCAACACTATAAATAGAGTTTAACGTTAATGAGTTGATTAATGGATCAGTAGAAAAATAAACGAATGCAGGATTAATGGGGCGATGTCCCAGTGTTCCTCTAGCACATAAGAAAAGCATTAAACATAAAACAAGAAACGAGGTAGCGGATGAACCAACAAAGACAGGCTTATTTGGCTTTTTATTTTTAGTGTTAATTAGCACATGAATAAATTTCCAAGAAAACAGGCTAGCAGTTATTAGCAGAGAAAAAACGATAACCAGTGTTGTTAGGTGTCCATTTATCAGCATTTTCATGACTTCATTAGGGTAAGGAAAATACTCGATAAATAATCGATTTGGTCTAAAACCGTACTCAATAATAAAAGCAGGTGTTGCTAGTTCAAAAAATAGTACGATCATAAAGATTAAGAAAAACACAATGCGTAAAACTTTAAGCCATACAACTTGAAGCTTCGAAAGCATTAACCAAGGGTGAAGTATTCCAGGTAAAATTAAGAGATATCCTAATGTACTTAAATCAATTCTCAGCCCATTAAATAGTAGAGTATGAGCGCTACTAAAATCGTTAAAACGATCAATCTGCCAAAGCCCCAAACTAAGCCTAGAAACAAAAAATGTGGAAAGTAGTAATAATGAAAATAATATGAATGGACGTAATAAAGCAATTATAGAAGTAAACATCGTTATTAATATCTCTAATAAAATACGATGCTTACCTTAAAAAACTAAACTTAAGTTCTCCTTAAATTAAACTGAATTAAAGCCAATGCACTACTTTAAATTAATATAATGAACCAAATGCTACTTGCGACAACTAGGCTGATAAATACTGCTGCTGATCCTAAGTCTTTGGCAAGACCAGATAAGGGGTGTATCTCTAGACCAATTCGGTCTACTACCGCTTCAATAGCGGTATTTAAAATTTCAGTAAAAATTATAAATACGACAGCAAGTATTAATATAATTTGTTCTTTAAAACTTATATCAAATAAAAATGAAACAGGAATCGCTAACATTAAAAGTAAAACCTCTTGTCTAAAAGCAGACTCATGTTGGTATAACCATTGGAATGCTCGCAATGAGTTTATCGTTGCTAAATATATTCTTTTTATGCCCTTAGGCTTATTTTTATTGTCAAACACTAGTATTCTCTCTCGGTTTCTAACGGGATTGGTATATTAATTCGTGCTATAGCACCTTGTGACTTACATTGAATAAAAGGATCCTTTTCAATATCATATACTTTTGTCCTAACGGACATAATACTAAGTAATGTGTCAAAAACATTATCGTGAGTAATAGGCGATTTAGCTAAAGAATTTAGGCAGCCTAGGTCAAAGTCTGTTTGCATAGGATCAGTCCAATAAACCATCGGGATGTGTGTTTGTTCTTTTGGTGCAAACGCGTAGGGTAGTCCATGCAGATAGACACCGCTTTCACCTAAAGATTCCCCATGATCTGAAATATAAAGTAAAGACGTTTCAATGTTTGCTTTATCCGCTAATTGACTTAATTTACTGATAATTTTAGAGAGAACGAGATCCGTATAAGCGATGGTATTATCATAGGTATTTACCAACTGTTCTTCAGAACAGTTTTGTATATCACTTCGCTGGCAATCAGGTGTGAAAATTCGCTTATCTTTAGGGTATCGTTTGAAATAGGTAGGTCCATGAGATCCGATCATATGTAGCACTATCAATGTATTTTCATGTGTCAATTTACTTAATTTTACGCTTAAAGGCTTTAAAAGCGCCTCGTCATAGCAATATTCACCATCACATAAAGGATTTACTTCATTTGTCTCAATCTTTTGTGTTTTTACGCGAGTACAAACGCCTTTGCAACTTCCGTTATTATTACTTATCCATAAAACATCCGCTCCGGCTAAATGAATAAGATCAATTGCATTTTGCTGAGCAGTAGCGACACGCTTGTTATAGTTTTGTTTATCTAGCCTTGAAAACATACAGGGCACTGAAACAGCCGTTGCCGTTCCACATGAACTCATATTTGAGAAAGATACTACACCTTGCTTTTCGGTATATTGGTTTGTTGGTTTTTCATAACCATTAAGTGAGAAGCTTTGAGCGCGAGCTGTTTCACCTAACACCATAACAGTGACATGTTTTCTCTCACTATCACGTTCTATTGATGGTGATGTGTCTAACACCTTAAATTCTAGCGGTGGGTAAAAATAGTGGTTTCGTACATATTTGAATGATGCATCCACCATTTTATAAGGGGTAATATAGCCAATAAGATCTTTATTATTTCTGCCAACCGAAGCGTAATTAGAATAAAAAAAGATGCTAATTAAAAGTACCATTAAAAGACTTAATCCAATAAGTTTTACACGGCTTAATAGTTCTTTGAAAAATGGTTTATAGGTTAATTGAACCAAATAGATGATAAGTGATGGAATGACACCAAATAAAATAAAAAACAAAATAGCGTGTAAATTTACGTAAGAAAGCGATTCGGCTGTGTCTGTTTCTATCGTATTTTGCACCATTCCGTAGTCAAATACTATCCCGTAAGTAATTGTGCCATAAAATATTAAAGATGAGCAAAGCACGGTTGCGATTAGAATAGGCTTAGTCACCCATCTAAATGAGATACTCCCTTGTATTATAATGGTTAGTGATAACAAAAATATCGGTAGTGATAGTAAAAAAAGGACACTGTAATTATCTAGTGCTGTGATTGCACTTGTCATTTTTATTAAAAAAGGGATATTCAATATCAGCGCGATGTAGCAACACGTTAATACCAATAATTGGTTTGTCGTTAAGGATACTCTTTTAAAATACGTGATTAATTTTTCACGGTTGGTTTGATTTAAAACCTCTTTTTCAGTAACTTTGTTAGACTCTGTGGAATAAAAAACAGAAAGAATGGCCGAAAAACATTTAGGAACTAATTTCATATAAAACACCTGTTATTAAGTGTTTCTATATTAAAAAAATAAACTTAAGATCGGCTTAGAGTAAACTGATAATTACCCTAGATTAAACTGAGGATGTTATAGAGCTTTAGTTTACTGGGTAGGATTTAAAGGCTAAATAAAAATTGGGACTGAGTTAACAAAAAGTATATGCACTTTTCAATTCAAAAATATTATTCATAATATTCATAATATTATGGTAAAAGTAATTCTTTGTTCCGGCTCTATTGCTACAGTCAAAGAAGCGCCAATTTTGTCACAGTAGGATTGAACGATGGCTAACCCTAACCCATACCGTTCTTCGGATGTTCTTGATATGTCTTTTTGCCATAATGGTTCAAAAAAAAGTGCTAGGTCTTGCTTTGAATACTCAAAATTGCTGACATTTGAAATTTTCATCATCATTTGTTTGTTGTTTCGGTAAGGTTCAACATCAATAATGACAGAAGACGAATCAGGGCTATAATAAAGGGCATTATTGATAAGGTTTGTTAGCACTGTAGTGAAAGCAAATTCATTGGTCTGAATATACCCACATTGGTTATCAAAGTTAACAGTAACGTTTCTGTTAGCCTTGTTTTCTGAGGTAATTATCGCTTTTAGTACTGTATCAACATTTATTTCCGTCTTTTCTAACTTCGACTGGTATGTGCTTTTTTGCAGTAAAAGTATACCATTGACTATATTTCGTAAGCGCTCTGTTATTGCAAGTACATCAGTTTTATAGCTTTTTGATAATTGCTTTTCATGCGGAAATTTTATCGCTACTTCAGTTAAATTAAGTAACTCAGCTATAGGAGTTTTTAACTCATGAGCAATATCAGAAGTCATTCTTTTTTCTCTTGAATAAAGCGTTTTATTTTCACTGATAAAATGATTAATACCCTCTGCTATAGCGATAAGCTCTTCTGGGAGTTTATTTGTTGATATTTCACTGATTTCAGAATTAAGATTAATCTGTTTTAGTTCAGTATTTAGTTCATCCAGTGGTTTTAAGCCACGTTCAACGACATTAAAAACGATTACTCTTACTGCGACAACGGCGGTAATTGAGGTAATTATAAAAATTATGTCCACAAGCCAAAGAATTTGATTTAAACCTTCGTTACTTGTCGCATAAGCTAGCTCCATCGGTTGTTGAGTTTTTGTAAATACCTCTTTTGTAATACCGAACGCTTCTCTAACCTCACTATCGATTTGAGGATTGAATTTTGTGAAATACATTCTCCCAGAACGTCCGTCTGGTAAGGTAATATTCGTTATTGATGATTTGTGCAAAGCAACGTCTAACTTAGGCAATTCATTAATATCAAAAAGCTTGAGTGTTTCTGATCTTTCAAATACTTTGTTGTTACGCCATAGCTGAAAATATTCAGGATCGTTAATACCCGAAAATTCAGGCATAAACTCATCCGCAAAATCAAAATCTACTTTATCGGGATCTTCTTTGACTAACGTTTCTAGCAAACCTGATTTAGAAATCATTGCTCTATCAAATTCATTACTGATCCAGCTATCAACACTTATATCTGTTATAAGAAAAAGGGATACCAACAAAATCGATATGGATAGTGATATATATCGACTTAATTTTTTCTTAATCGAGTTCATGATCTACTCTGACAAAGTAGCCAAAGCCACGTTTTGTTTTGATGGGTAAATCATGTCCTATATCTCTAACTTTTTTTCGGGCTGTTGATAGGTGCGCTTCAATTGAGTTTTTAGCGATGGCATTGTATTGGCCTGCCAAGTATTCACTCAGTTTTTCCGGCGATATTACTTTACCTTGATTGCTGAATAAGCATTCAACTAATTTATATTCATTAGGTGTTAAATTAGCATCAACCCCTTCGCACAATAATTGTTTTAAATGAAGGTCTAATGAAAAATGTCCAACATTAATTTTACTATCATTGATGTTTAAGCTGCCTCTTCGCATTAGGCAAAGTAAGCGCACATGAAGTTCATCGAATGAAAAAGGTTTTGTTAAATAATCATCGGCACCGTTTAATAAGCCTTCAATTTTGTCTTCAGTGAGATCTCGTGCTGATAATATCAATACTCTAATATCTTTTTTCGCTTTTCTGATGGCTTTTAATATTGCAGTACCATCAACTGAAGGGAGCATCAAATCAAGTATGAGAAGAGAATAATCACTAGCTAATGCCATGCTTAATCCTTCTGAACCATCACCCGTATCATCTACAGTAAAGCCTAGATTTGACAGCCCTATTTTTAGGCTTCTTCTTAGTGAGGTAGAATCTTCAATAATTAATATTTTCAATACTAATCTCGATAATTAATAAAAGTATCTCTTAAGATATCAGATGAAACTTAAGAAATGCTGAATTTTTACTTAAATTATGCTGTATCTTTAGTCGCATAATGAGTTTGATCACAAACTTATAGTTTTAAGTCGGTTTGTCTGGGGGCGAAAGTGATATGTAATGATCTATTTCATCTGAATTTATTAAAAAAGATCAATGACTATATTGGTGGCTAACTCGTCAGTCGAGGGAATAATCCATCAGGATTGGTGGTTAAATTTTCAATAGTCATGATCACTTTCATCTTGTGGTCATGAACAAAATTTAAGTCTTCAGACTCATTTCATATTGGACAAGACTCATAGTTGACGTTACTGTTTGAAAAGCTTAATGTATTCTTTAGAACGATAAACGGACAAATAGCTCTATTGGAACCCTACTAAAACTTATCTCTAGCGATGTATCTAATTAATGCCGTTACAATAGTATCAAATAACGAAATTACAGGACGTAGTAATGAATCAAGAAGTAAAAGCATTAAAATCAGAGTTGGCGCTTCTTAAACTTCAATTCAGTAAACGAGTTGATGCCGTTGAAAACCGTTTGAATAACTTGATTGCGCAAAAAAACCGGCAACAAAATCATTCTTTCACAACTATTGAAGAAAGCCCCCCTACTCCAATACAAAATGAAGATCTGGCAACAGACGTTTTATTACCTGAGACTGCGGATGAATACCTAGCGGTTAATAGGCAAATAGAAGTTTCAATACCTGCCAAACCATCATTTATCACGATTTTTTATCAAATTGTCCTATCTTCATTATTCGATTGGTTATCTCCTGTTACTAAAATTTATCAATCATATAAAGAGCGCGGCATGCTTGGTATTTTTATCCTTACTATCGTAGGAATTGGTTTAACCTTAGCTGGCTTTGGCTATTTGATGCAGCTACTAATTGATCAGCTTGGTGCTGGCTCTAAATCATTATTGATGTGCCTTGCTGCAATACTTGTTATGGGCGTAGGAATAGGTTTAAAGATCAAAACAAGGTTTGGAGAGTTTGCTACAGCGATTGTTACTTTAGGCATACTATTGTCATATAGCACGATATATTTTTCAGGCAGTGTCTATGGAATAATCCCTAATGCTGCCGTGTTATTTTTATATTTTTTGATTGCACTCATATGTCATGTATTAGCTCACTGGTTGGATACTAAAATTGTTGCTAGTTTGGGGATTATAGGTATTGCCACCATGCCTATTTTGTCGAATACCATCCAAATTGAACCTTTTTATTATTTATTGTCATTAGCATTTGTCACCTCTAGTAGCTTGATTTTTGCATACAAAAGAAGCGAGCCATGGCTTGCTAATTTAAGTTTAGCTTTTTGTATAGTCGCATTAGAGTGGACAATTGGAGTTGAAACAGTGGCTATTTCAATTTGGGTAGTAGATTTATTCTATTTACTATTTTTTGCTTACATAGCAATCACTTTATTTAAAATCAAAGGATCTAACCCAAAAGCTCTAGTCTTATTAGCAACGTTAGTAGGCTCAACAGTGTTATTTTTCTTTCAAGCGAGCAATCTTTTTTCAACCCCTATGAGTCTTAGCTTTGCGTTGAATGCTACTGTTGCTGCGGGTATTGGTATTCTCTTCTATAAAATTAGGCACACTCTAACACATTTTCTTATTTTACTATCAGCATTATGGACTGTCTTAGCCGTTGTTAGTGCAATTAGCGATGCTTATTGGGGAATAGCATGGGCAGCTGAAGGGGTTTTATTACTTTATATTGGTCGAAGATATAAAATGACTACGGTGATCAATCAAGGGCAGATTTTAACGGCATTAGCACTTGTATACTGTTGGTCTGCGTTAGCCATGTATTTTCCATTACCAGCGTTAAGGTCAGTCGATGGTTGGGTATTATCGATTGTGATTGTTGCTGTCATCGGTATTTGGCAACGACTACTAAATAATTCAGAAGTTTTTGATAAACTGACTCAGAACAAAATCAAGCCTTTCTTACAACTACTCGAAGTTGTTTGGTTATCTATATTGCTAGTCGCTAGTTCAAATATATGGATAGGAAATTGGACTGGTGTGTTTGTCATCTTATTGCAGTTTGTTTGGTTGTTTAGAGCAAAACAGTGCAAGCAAGTATCCATTGAAATTTTTACTGCCGCGTTAATCTTAGTTCCATTGTTCTACGCGTATAGTGGTGTATTAATGGTTGATAGTTATCGTTTTATGGTTTTGCCGCTATTTTCCAAGATTTCTATCATCTCTGCTTTTATCCAACTGTGGTTGTGGTCGGCATTTTATCGAAAATATCAGCCAGACAGCGCAATAAAAAATGCTGCAGAATCTGCAAGAATTTTATTTTATATGTTGCTTCCTATTTGTTGGGTCAGCTCGACTATACGTCGGCTAGATGAAAATGCCTTAATGATTCTTTGGTTGTCACCCCTTTTAGCATTATTCCTTGCTAAAAGGATCAAGCATCAATTAATAGTTAAAGAAACAAAACTACTTACTGTATTAGCCAGCCTTGCTTTTATCATACTTATAGGACAATTAAAGCTTGCTTATAGCCTTATTGCGTTAACTGGGTTTATGATTCTTTATGGTGCAGCTTTCTACTTTGACAAAAAGATATCCAGATCTGAACTTTGCCAATTCATCTGTAGTTGGGGAATAATATCTCTAGGTTTTTCAATTCCAAGTATTATTGGATTTCAAAGTGATAGCTTACTAATAGGACTTGTTGTAACGTCAATGTTTTGGGTTACCTACTTCAGGATGCTTAACCTTTCTGAATACTTAAAAAGAAATGAAGTCTTCATAACTTTTATCAACGTAGTATTAATTGTTGCTGCTTGGTGGTTAACTTATTCTAATGCGATGTACGTGTGTATACCCGTTATATTCTTGATTGGTGCCCTCTATCAAAAGAATGCTTTATTTAGAAATACGCGATTGGGCACTTCATTAGGTCTAAATGGTGACTTAATTCTTCATACCATTGCTGCTATTACTTATGTCACGATTTTTGCTGCGCTTGTCGGTTATCGTTTGGACTTATTGATTGCTCCGGCATTAGCTGTTCATGGTGCACTTATTTTGTTTATGAAGGACAGGCGCATTTTTACTGTCAAGTATAGCTTTGGTTTGATTTTGTTAGGTATCACTAAATTAGCACTGATAGATGCTGCTAATGCGCTGCTTTGGCAAAAAGTGATTCTATTTATGGGAATCGGTGTCTTTATTTTGGCTGCATCATTCTGGTATCAGAAACTGGTAAGGCAAGCTGAACCGGAGCTTGTTTAAGCTTAGGCGAACAGTGTGTTTATTGAATTTAAAGATTAGGGGTGAATTTTTATGCCAAAAGAAAAATCTACAAATGATATAGCGATAAAACTACGTAAGTTCGCTCCCATTAGTTCGCTGAGTAGAATAATATTCATTCGTTTTTGTCACCGCCCCTATATTTCTAGATATTAACTTTTACCACTAACGGTCTAAATTATTAGAGAAATAAACTCCATTTTTATGTCAACTATCTTCAAAATAGCTGACATTAGAATAATTGTTCTAAGGCGCTAACGCCCCCAATATAATTTAGCCGTTACAGTTCAAAGATAGCCTGCGTGTTAGATAAGTTATCAATAAGTAAGTGATCCTAAGTCACAATAAAACCACCATTCGTAGGTTTCATGCGGAATTGTGAAAGACAACTCACTTTGAGTTCATAGTCTTTAGCGCTTCAATAATTATATTGTTCTTATCTGTGTTTGGCTCACTCTTGGAAAAAGCCTGCATAATTAGCTTAATTTTAGTGTCACGTTTGAACTCAAGTTTTTGCTCTTCAGTCATATCTTTATACTCAAGTGAATTGGTTATTTGCTCGGCAAAAATGCCAGCCTTGAGCATCGTTATTTTTTCAGTATTCAGCGCAACAATGTGCTTCATTAAGAAAAAGAACACACCCGATAAGCCACCAATTATCAATATTATGGAGGTTATCAATGGCAAGCGACTGAGCAGGATATCCCATGTACTTACGTGAACTAAGTAAGGTAGTGTTTCACTGAAATTTTGACCATTTGTGTAAACGGATCTGGTTTAATGGCATTGGACACTTTGATAAAGGATAATATCCTAGTTAATTGAAGTGTTTATGAATCAAAAACGACAATACAAAACTTACACGAAAGCATTTAAAGAAGAAGCTGTAGCTTTAGTTATCGATCAAGGCTACACAGTTCCTGATACGGCACAATCTTTAGGGATCCGAGCAAGAGGAATGAAGTAAAGTTTAACTTTATTAAAAAGAATGAAAGCATTTTCCCTGTAAAAAAGTAGTGTGAAGTAATGAATGTTAGTCGCAGTGGTTATTATATTCTGGTTAAGCCCAACAGGACACTTGATTCTGTAATTTTTTAGAGTTAATTGTCGTTATGTTTCCAAGTGTTGTGTGTAATCTTTCATAGTTATAATATTTTATATACTCGTTCACATCTAACTTCATTGATTTACGTGTTAAGTGAATAACGTTTGCCTGTCATTCGTACTTCAAGCTCCCAAAAAAACTGTTCTACAGTGTGCTCCAATTCTGCTCATTGACGTTACCATGCTGTGATTTTTTAACAAGCAACTGAATTTATGACTTATAGTGATGGTGAAAATTGGTTGGCTAACATTCACCACAACAAAGGAGAATATCAGTTAAATAAAACTAAAGCAGCTCATGAGCTTGTCTATGACGCCATTACTTTAATTGGAGATATCAAATAATGATGCAAACGCTAAAAGGTTTAGATAACGCTATTGGTGGTCGTTCTAAAATGGTGCTACGTAAAAGAAAGGAGCGATTAAGCTTTTATTTAGGCGTGAAAGAAGCGGCGCAGTTGAAAGCTTATGCTGAAAGTCATGAACTAAGTATTAGTGAAATTGTACGTGATAAATTAAAGTCGCTGTTGAAGCATTTGAAAGCTTAAAAATGTCGAGATAACCTGATTGGGTTATCTCGAAAATTTAAAATAACTTAGTAAATATTTCCTTAAGTTCGGGTAAGAGCAACTTACTAAAAATAGGATTAATGCAGACTTTACCATAAGAATAAAACTCCACGTCGCCGCTAGCTTCATTGTAAGATACTGAAGCTTTAATTCTTTTTAATTTATGTTTTTGGTTAAGTTGCATAACTTCTTCATACGAGTCTAAAGACACATCGCCTTTTACTATAATCTTAGCAATAGCTTTAGACGAGTATACAACCTCAGTAAGTTCTAATTCCTTTATTCTCTTAATTTCTATACTTTTATCAGCCAAAGTTTGCCATAAACTTGGTAAGTTGATGTTGAATTTATCAATGGACATTTCAAATGAAGAAGCTTCTTGTAAAGCAAATAAAAATTCTTTTATACACCTTGAAGGTGAATTTAGAATTAACACTTCATAATTTTCACCTATTAATTCAAAATCAATGGTTTCATATATTACTCTTTCAACTGATTCAACACTTCCAAAGGGAGATTCAGTACGTTCAACTACAGTTTTTGAAGAAATGTATTTAGCTGAAATATAACGTTCATTGCTGGTATTAACTACAAAACCAGTTTGACTTTCATTAGTATAATTTGTCACAAGAAGTTTATTTCTTAGTGATTTATTATTACCTGTAAAATCAACTTTATACCAATATATCCGTTCCATTTTTAACTAGCCTCATCATCAGCAATGACTTTTTCAAAAGACTCCATAGCGGCAGTTTCAATCTTTTTATGGATAATTTTTTTCTCAAGATTACTTGGGGTATCTAGCTTTTGGGTGATACCTTGCGTTCTTGAACTAAACCGTTTAATTCCTCTAATTTGATAAGTAAACCCGTTTTTTTCGGATGGCTTTTTTAAAGAGGCTTCAAAAGACACCTGATCACCATTTGGGAGAGGATCGATCATTAGCCATTGAACTTTAGAAAGGTGAAACCCTCTATTAAACAACCCTTTAAGCTCAGGGGATATTAAAACGCCTTCGCCATGAAGCATCGCTTTTTGTATATGGCTAGTAATTTCATCATCTTCAACATCTGGATCTGGATGATATAACTTAACATTAGTTACATCTACAAACTTATATCCTTCAATATTTTTAATTAAATACTCAAAAAACTTTGATACTAAAGCCGCATCAGAGACTATAGAAAGATCGATTTGTTCTGTATCTAGACTGAAGTTTGTTTCTTTAATTAGTGAACTTTTAAATTGATCAACTAAATTTGAACAAAAATCGTTTGAAGGTGATCTAACTGTTAATTCTCCTTCATCAATATAGACTTCCAGTTGGGCATTTTTAGTCTCTACCTGTTTAATTTCAGGTTTCGTTAAATCGTAATTTTTATATGTAACATCTAAGTAAACCGCGTCAGTAGATGTTCTTACTGTTGCTTTCATATCGCTATTATCAGTCGTTAAGCTTCCTTTTAAATCATTTAAGGCAATGCGAACTTGTTCACTTGTTATGTCAACTTCTTCATCATTTGATTCTGTTGACGTTTTAATAGTACATGAGCTGATATTTTCTCTTCTTGGAACTACTCTGAGTAAATCGCTAAGGTTCGTCTTATCAAAAAAATCGAAAGCAAAAGAAGATAAGTAAAAAGCGCAATCACTTTTATCTGATTCTGAAGATAAAATAACTCCTTTTTTTAGGAGAATAGATTGTATTTTTTGCTTGCTTATATTGTGTTGCGATAAGCCGTCGAAAATAGCCTTATCATGGTAATAATATATTGACGGGCCAAACTTTTTATTAGCTATAGTCATTCTTTCCACCCTAACTCACCAATGTTGTAATGAGAAGTCATTCTATTTACTATCGTTGGAGTAATTAAATTTAGTTGCTTTTCTCTGCCTTCATCCATAGACCATGTCTGCATATATTTTAACTTAGCATTTCTAAAGTTAGTTTTTATATTCGTAGAACGATCTTTTGATATAAAACGGAGGTCTATTTTCAAGCCCTCAGATAATAATTGATAATGGGATAGCATATCTATCAGGTATATGAACTCATCTTCCTTTTCACCATCTCTCTTATAATAAATTACATACCCTTCTTCTGTTTCTGTTTGATATTTTACTATTATTAGGGGGCTTGAAAGCATTTCAATAGTTGCAGGTTGATCCCACACATCCCCATGCCTAACTTTGTGTAGCATCATATCAGGATACCAAAAACTATAATTTTTGACCTTTTTTTGCCCTATCAGTATATTCAAGTCGCTAGCTATAGCATAGCAATCCTCTATCTGTTTAGGACCAAAAATATGAAGCATTTGCTTTTTTGCAATGGGTAAAGTTGAAGGATTTATTGCAGATAATTGTTCATGAAAATCTTTCGAATAATTTTTATCGTGATTATAAACAAAAAGAAAACCTCTAACTTGATAATCAAGCCCATCATGAGGTAGCAGATAATTATCATTCCATGAATCAGAAACGTTAGCGCAATGTGTTGCTAAAGATAAGCTTTTTAATGCTATTTTCACGCTTTGTTTTTGTATACTATCTTTTCCATAGCTTTTTAGGTCTGTGTTTAGATAAATTACTTTTCCTAAATATGGATCAATGTAATAAAAGACACAATCACAAGGGTGTGTTTTTTTATCGTGTTCTTTAATTGCGCAATCCATATTTTGATCATGTAATTCTGAAATACTCCATTTGAATGTGGTGAATATTTCATTAGATATTTGCACCGCGGCTTCTGCAGTGTTTATCGTTTCAGCCATTACAATTCCTTTTAAAAATCAATTTAGAAACTTCTTATTAGATAAATAGTTAATTACAGTAAAACATCGGTTTATCACTGTCTATCGTTTAGATCAATTTTTATACTTATTAGATTAAAGTTTCTTAATAAAAGAGTGCTTAACCTATATTGGTAATTTATGGACAGTAGAGTATTACTGTAACTTAAAGTGATAAAAGGAAAAATTGTAAGGTACTGACATATAAATTTGGTTAACTAGCTTTGTATAAACAGGAGCTAGTAGTCATGAAGTTGATGGACAAGCGAGGGACAGGAGAGTTACGGTTCATATCTGTGCCAATGTGGGCACAAATGGTTGCTAAATGGCTGTTTTATGAACGCTTCAACACGTCATAAATCGGTATAAAGATTTTTTAGCATAATTTTTAGGTTTATTTTCAGTGTTAATAACTAATGATTTTTAACGGAAATATTGGTGTGGGATTGTAATTTTTGATATTGATATAAAGCTTATGGAATAAGGCTTACAGAGGTATAAAACTTCTTGAAATAACTGAACAGATGTTGCAGTTATAAAATGGTACCCGGAGCCGGACTTGAACCGGCACGCTTTTCGGCGAGGGATTTTAAATTCTTCGTCGTAATTGAGATATCTAAAACTTACCCATTGAATTTATTAAGTTTTTAATTATATCAGAATGAAAATATCTTATATACAAAGCTAGGACAACACAAATCAATGTCAAAAATCAGTATAAAGTTAAACATTCAAAACACTTACGAATTGAAGAATACCCTAACAAGTTAATATGCAGGATATTCTACTATTTGTATGTATATAGTGTTCAGCTTTTATAAACGTAACGGGCTTTGTAACATAAAAGACTCCAGCAATACCGACCCTATAACATCAAACACTCCAACTCACTCAATAACACTTTGTTTTCAGTGAGTTTTGAAAACCAATATAAGTCTTTAACATAACCAATTGGCACTTTCGATACTTCAAATTTCCGCGAGGTAATAAGAGAAAGTTTATCTTTCCGTGCTCTTCCTCGATTATTCTTGATGAAAGTGTGTTTATTCGTACGATGCATAACTCTTATTATGATCAGTGCCGCATTTTGACTCTTAAAGAAAATTGAAGCAATTTTATTGAAATTAGTAGCCGCATTAATAAATTTACTAAAATGGATTAACCAAGACTCTAGTTCTAACTCTTCTTCTAAACTCATCCATTCCATTGCTCTTTCAGGGTGGTGTTCCATCATTTGTAACATTTCAATTGGACGCAGGGCTCTTTCTAATAATTTGTTTACATTTACTCCGTTAAACCTCTGCATCAATTTCAACCATCGGATAAAACTCTCGGGACTGGAGTTCATTAATCTAACAACACTTTTGGGATATATAGACCGATTGAATAATTCTTCCCCATGCCGCTCAAACAGTTTGTTGCCACCAATTTCTATGACCATTAGCATCCACTCCATGGCAACCTCGGGACGCCTCTCCATCATATGAGAAAATTCTATTGGATGAATAGCATTCTGTAACTCATGACCGAATATATCTCCCCAAGGGGTATCCACATATTCCTTAATAATTTTAATCAAGTTAATAGTTGCATCAGAATGTATTTCCATCATTCTGCCTAGTTCCCTAATGTTAATAATTTCTTTCAATAGTTCATTACTGTAATTTTTAATCCAACTAGTATCATCGAATTCTTGCATCATTTGTATCCACTCAATCATGAGCTCGGGGCGATGCTTAAAAAGTTGTAATATATCTTTAGGAGTTAAGACACGTTCGAATAAATCCTGGCCCTTACGTAGTACCAAACGGTTTCCCCCGTATTGTAAAACCAGTCGCATCCATTTTATTGCAATATCAGGACTGTTCGATATTGCTTGAAAAATATCTAGCGATTTTGTGGCGCTTTCAAATAACTCATGACCATAACGGTCCATCCACCTATTTCCACCTAATATCCTCATCATTTCCATCCACTCAATGATAAATGCAGGATGATGTTCTCTCATTAGGCTCATATCTTTTTGGCGCATCATATCGTCAAAAAACATATTGTTATAATGACTTTTTGAGCTTATACCCAGCTCATTTACTAGACGCATCCATTCAATAGAAACTTCATCAGGGTAATAATTTATTATTTTCTTAAAGAAGAGATGATCTAGAGAGTGTTTTTGCAATTTGTATCTACACTCTAACGATAAACATTTGAGATGAATTGCTTTTTGGATCAAATCTAAAAATGCAATGACTGTATTAGTAGACTGGCTATCTGATGTAACTAATTGTATTCCTTTAATAATAAGTCTTTCATGGTGTTTGTTTTTAGATCTAAGGTGAGAAAGGTGAACCCGTAGCCTACGAGTTAAAAACTCAAGTGGTAAGTCTATTCCCTCTTGCTTTAGGCATTCTTCTAAATGATTCAAGCTAAAAGGTACTTGTGAGTTAGACTCCTTTATATGAAGTCCTGCTAGTCCTTTTATTGTGTTGTCAGCCAAAGCTGAAGCAACATTTACAATAGTATTTAATTGTTCACTACTAGTACGAGCTCTGAACTCATCTCGCCCTTTCAAAATAACGGTTTGACCATCACGTGTCGCAGATAGAATTGCAGAAAGTCCGCTGAGATTTTCAACTGTAAACCATGAACGCCATATTTTAGTAAGTTTATCCCATGGACGTGTACCACAATCTTCAGAGTCGGCTTCATATTTCTCACAATAATACTCAGCCTCATTGAAAACAAATTCATTTTCATCAATTACAGTTCTAATAATCACAAGATTAAGAGTGTAGGTTGCTATAAGCCCAAGAAATGGCATATCAGAAAATTGATTTGCACTTTCAGTTTGCATAATTTTTGGAAAGTTTTTAGAGTCGAGTATCATTTTTATTTGGCTTTTGATAATTTCATCAAAAGATTCTAAAAATTTTTCACGACTAAAATTCTTTGCTTGAAAAAGGTGTGTAGACCATTCACGTATCATTTGAGGAATCACTGGACGTAGATAAAGTGGTGAATGCATGAGACATACAAACCATTCATTAGGTAGTCCATTTGGATCAGTGAGTTTCCTTTGAAGCTCCCCACTTAAACTTGCATTTTGTTTTAAAAAATAGAGAGTTTCAGCTTCTTGTATAGTAAATTTTAAAATGAAATCGGCGGTTAAGAATTCTCCGAATGTATTATGCAAAAACTCAAAAGCGGTATCATTTCCTGAAAAGTTATCCTCATACTCTCCTGAATTTGATTGATGAATAAAAAAGAAACTGCCAAGAAGCAAGTCTGCTTCTGTTAGTGGTCGAGCTTTTGTTACTTTAAGCTTTTTTTCTGCACAAAAGAAATTTAGATCTTTACTCAATTCAGAAGAAAGAACGTGAAGTGTTCGCCTATTGTACATACCAATAGCTGCTACACCGAGGCGTTTCATTTCCTCATCAATCTCCTTTTCCTGTAGCGATGGTATTAGGTGATCAAAATCTTCTACATATCGACGCCTTTCTCGTTGAATAAACCTACGTAATAAACTGTCATATAATACAGTTCTATCAAGTTGAGTATTTTTATGGAGACTATTTTCTTCTGAATCATATAAAGCTAACATTAATAACAAGAGTGGTTGTTCTGCTAATTCTAGGATGTTACTTTTGTTTTTAGGAAGAATGAACGGTTTGACTTTAGGCGTTTGTGATTGGAAAAACCTAGTATTAACTTTATTCCATATTTCAATCCAAGAGTTTCTTTGGTCTTCATTAAATTCTAACAATCTTAGGACTGTAGTCCCTACAGGTATAGTTGCTTTATCAATTAATGAAACTCTACTAGTTACTATTATCCTAGCAGGATGATTATGGATAATTTGGTTTTGTTGAAACTTTTGTAGTTTATCGAGAAAGCCTGCAAATACAGAGCCACTAGCCTGCAGTAGTTCATCAAATCCATCGAGAATAATTAGCAACGGTCTATCTTTAAACTGGTTAGCAAAGTCAGCCCAGCTATTAATACTGCATTCTGCATCTCGTTCAATTTGTTTTTCTACTATTGCTTCAATCGTTAAATCCGCATTAACTTCACGTAATGGAATTCTAATTGGAGTATAAGAATGGCTCATTAGCTTGGCTGATAAAACTTTTGTTAAAAGAGATTTTCCTCCACCTGGGTGACCCAGAATTAATAATGGCGTTTCAATGCTATATGGAGAGCTTAGGAAGCTAGTGATAAAAGCAGATAAATTATGCTTTTTATCGAGTCTTTCCCATGTCTCCTCCTTCTCCAAATGCATATCTTTAGAATTTTGTTTAAGGACTCTATATGATTGAGGGATAAATGCTTCTGATATTTTCGGGAATGCTAAAGGTGGCATATCGCCTGAAATTATTTCTTTATCATCAATTACTGCTTCATTGATTCTTGCTGAATAACACCTTTTAAGCCCCTCAACTACTTTTTTTGCTTCGATTTCGTGAAACCTATCAGGCATAGATAAAATTGTTTCATGTAGATGATTGAAACCAATGTCTATTTGACTACTTGTTTTATCTGCAAGCTCTAGGTACTTAATTAAATAACCAGACATTTCCTTTCTGTCATTTATTTGTATCCATATTCTAAATTCTTCATACTTTCTTGCCAGCTCAAAATATTGAGCTTCAAAACACCTTATTGCTTGCTCGGGAAGTGCCTCAATTGACTTAAGAAACAGTGTGGCTTTTTCTTCATCTTTTGATTCAAAAATCAAATGCTTCTCCACAACCTCATTAAAGCTATTTGCCATTCGAGCATACATGTCCGAGAGGTTATTTTTAATTTCATCAAAATTAGATGTTGGATGTGGGAATAATAGTGGGTTATTGAATATCTCGTCAGAATTAGATTCTAATAAAGTTAAGTTTGCTTTTTTCTCATTCGTCTTACAGTCTTGACTCCTTGAAGTGATCTTCAGTTTATCTGTAAGTTTTAAAGAAAGTTCCTTTAAAAGCTCTTCTGAAAACTCCTTATCAATCGCATCAAAGAATGCTGTATAACAAATTAATCCATAGGAAATTTGCATCCTTTGCATGCGAGCAAGATAATCAGAGTCATCTTTTGAAGTGATCTTTGAAAGTAGATCTTTACCCAAAGAAGTTAAACCATTTTTAGAGGCTAGTAAGCCTAAGGCAGGAAGGGCAATGGGCCCAAAAATGGCAGGAGAACAAATGATTGCGGCTCCAAGTAATTTATCTACAGCGTCTATTAATTTACCATCATCGTTTTTAATGAAGTTACATACTTCTGAAAATGTGAGATCTTTTGGCATTATATTTCCCTATATCAATGAAGAAACTTATTGATTTGATTTTTATATATATGAAACAATAACTAAGATTTAGTAATGGTTCAATGGATGAATTATCTTTATTAAGCTAACTTAAAACTTTTTAATAGCTAAAATGTGCGCTTTTAAAAAGCTATTTACTTGCCACGTTATCATTAGAGTGGATAAATTCCGCTCAAAAGCTTGAGGTTAGCTTTGTTAAAAAGATATTCCTCTATTGGTATTTATTTCAATTTTATGATTCTTATTGCTTTTCACGTACCGTGTTATTTCGCCTAATAACTCATCGATTGCATTTGAAAAATTAACGGATACTTCTGTTGGTATGGATTCTATTTTTCGAATATGTTGATGTAGATAAGAATCTGAAATATTCCTAAGGCTTTTATCTAAATGAGTCATATGTTTTTTAAATGATTTTGAGCCATACTGGCTTGCAACTTCTGCAAATGATTTAAAACTGAATAATGGCGGTATGTGATCAATTAGCATTCTTTGTAAACTTGCCAAGGCATAATATGATTCGCATGTATAAGTGTTATTCATTTCATGACATATTTGAATGACTTTAGAAAGGTCGTAATCAAGAAATTGATGGTTTAGCTCTTCTAACGCCGTTATTCTTTTGCTATCAACAAATACTTTTTTACTTGTCAGTGCAGCAACATACTCAGTATTTAAACTTTCTCCTAGAAAGGAGCTTTCTTGAGAAAGTTCGTGGTGTCTAAAAGAAAGTTGGTCATCAAAGTTATTTTTACTTTTCAATCTTTCTTTAATCCAGCCTCGGTGTTTATCAAGTGCACTTTCAAAGTTTTCATGATCTAATACTTTTTCATAAGGACATAACATGGCATCGTCTGCTGAAAAATCATTGCTACGACCATTTGTTAAGTCTGAAGTTTCAGATACAAAATAAATTGCTGTTAAGAGTTTGTTTTTTTCAGTTGATACCTGTTTAGCAATTGAGTCTATCGTTATTGGTTCATCATAAAGACGAATATAATGTGCTTTTAGTACAGTAAAGATGGCCTGACATTGAGATTTTATCAGTAGAAAAGCATCACTTTCACTTTTAAGCACTGCAAATCCATTAAGCGTTAATCGGTATCCTTGTTCTTTTTCCTTAATTAATTGCTCGTTAAGCAAACTATCTATAGAGTCTTTTAATTCGTAATTTTCTACCCTAAACCTTTTGGTTCTAGGTTCATTAAGGTCTTTGATATTAGCTAGAAAAATCTTCTCTAATATCAAATTTTTATCTGGAGTTACCAACATTAATTTATTTACTCTCTAAAGTTAGGTTTCGTAGTTACTTTTTGTAGGTTTAATATTCGCAAATGACCATTTGATAATTGGTGATTTACCGTCAAACCAAATCAATTCGCGTCTGTATAGCATACGGGCTACAAATTCTTTTATTTGTTCATCTGAATGGCTATCTAATAAGTCTTCTTTTTTTATTGCATTAAAAATTTGATTCGCATAACGCTTATTTCTTTTAGTTTCACTTTTCTGACCCAGAATTGAAGATATAGGGCTAACGACCACCAACATAACAAGAAAAAACACACCGATACCTAGAATAATAAAAATAAATACAAGGCCGTATTGGGTAAATTTTATAATTGGTTCATTTGGTCTATTAGCAATATCGAATTCCTGAACTTGAATTTCCTTACCTGTAATTAGAACCTTTGGAATTTTTGATAACGAACCTTCGTAAAGAATATTTAATGTAAATCCTTCATCTGGTGTGTCAGTGCGATTAATATAGTCAGCATTGAAAAGTAAAAATCCCCGCAGCAA
>JAOPTQ010000108.1:0-15247 GCA_051531915.1 Colwellia sp.
TTTATTTGTGTATAAGAGTTAGGTTAAGTATAGCTATTTTTTGAAAAAGGCAAATGAGAATGACTATCAAGTGTCTCCGACCCCTTTTACAATGGCTATTTCGAAAATACTGATCTTAAATAGAACTCAGGTTAATCAGCCTAATTGCATGAAACTTCTTTGGTTTCAATAAAATTAACTGCCTTGTTATTGACCGGTGTGCTTGCTAAACAATATGGGTATGTTATAACCGTATCTTGATTACAATTATTATCGTCAGTAGGAGGGGTGGTGGTAGTATAGTGAACGTTGATACTTGTCTCTGTTTCGTCTATTCGTGTGATTTCGATTTGATGTCCTGAACTACTTTTTTCTCCTGAATTAACCAGTATTAACATGGTTTGAGTGAAGTCAATATCAGGTACAGGAGTATTTGAATTAAGATTTATCTGCTCTAGATAATGTAAATAATTAGCCTCGTCTTGAATTACGACCTCAGACTTGTTTGTGAGATTTGAAGCGTAGGAAATGCTGGGGCAGTCAACTAATAAAGGCAGGTCTTTAGCTTTTTCAGAGTCTTCAGAGGAGTCACATCCCATTAATCCAGTTAATCCGCTTAATAATAAAGGGAATATAATATTTCGTTGTTTCATAATTGTTCCTTAATTTTATACTTAACAATATCTAGAGCCTATATGCTAAGGCTCTAGGTATTTTTCTAATTACCACCAGTTGATCTTTAAACCCAAATCAAATTTCGCGGAAGTGTCTCTATTAGCACTTCTAGCTATTTTAACGGTATATACACCAGATACCGTTGGATTAAAATTAACTTCTTCAAAAGGATTATCGAAGCTAGCAGAAGAACCAACTAAGTTTCCATTAGGATCAAAAATTTGTAAATCAAAATCCATCCCCATAGGGTGCACTTCATCTCTGTGGTCAAAAGTGAATGCGCCACGGTTTAACCACGTTATTACGACTCGTGCATTATCGTATTTCGAATCAATGGTAACTGTACGCTCAATTAAACCTGTACTAGAATTGTACCTACTATTTCCGGTAAACCATGAGTTAGAACCTCTCCAGAAACTGCTACTTCCTCTGTAATGGGTTTCTCTAAAATCGATCCCCCCTGAGCCCACAGCGTTTGCACCACCAGTGATGTTTTGAATAGCCCCCCCCATAATGAGTGCTTTTAATCTCGCAGGCCTAAATCTGTACCATGAGTAGTGTGACATTACATCTGCGGCAAGCCCTGCAACATGTGGAGTTGACATACTTGTTCCGCTCATCGTATGACCACCAGCGGTTATACTTACACCAGGGGCTGATACCTCGGGCTTTTGATTGCCAGTTTCAGGGTTGTTTGCACTGGAAAAGGTGGCTATCGTGTTATTGTCATGATCATATGCCCCTACAGTGAGTATATTTAATGCTTTACCCGGCGCGCGTATTTCGTCTGTACTGTTTCCTTCATTACCCGCCGCGACAAGGGTTAATACATGCTCGTTATAAGCAAAGTCGTCCCAGTCTCTATCTAATATAGTATAATCGTCAGAGGTTTGGCTGCCATTAGAGCGAGTAACGATATGGATAGGTGGATTACCACTAACACCGTCTAAATCAGTACTTTGAGGTAAAACTGCTCCACCTCGACAGTAAATGTAGCTTTCTGGTGATACAGCTCTAATAATGCCAGAAACATTTTCTGCATGGTTAGTCCTTGAGCCAGCAAGTCTTGTATAATCAGTTATATGACCATTATTAGCACAGCCACTTTCTGTCATATAAATTCCAATATTGTTTCCTTGTCTGGTAGAATAGTTCAAAGCCCAAGGGTCAATGGTTGTATTTAACATTGCATCGGCGATACTGCCATCTTGACTCGGAACATATAAATCTACTCCGCTAACAAGCGAGTTTTCGTTTTCGAGTAACTCTTCTATTTCTTTTTTACTAAGTTCTAATGTTAATGTTTGACGACCGTTTTTAATTTGTTGTGCTACAAGGCTAGACTCTTTCCACCCTCTATTCTTTAATAATTTTCGAGCGTTAGCTTGTCTTTGAACTTTACGTTTTTTTCTTTTTTTTGTTGAACCTTTCTTTATCTGACTTTCTACTTGATCCAACATGTATGGAGTCATTATTTGGTTATTCTGACGAATTACTATATTCTCATCTTCATAATCAATGCTTTCTTCGATAGAAGTAATATCGCTATGATCAGGTGCTTCCATTTTTATGGCTACCTGCACCAATAGCTTTTCGACGTTATCACTTTCAGCAATTTTATCTAAACGTTGCTTTAATAATTTACCTAATTTTCTTTTTTTATTTTTTTATTTTTAGTAAATTTACTTGCTTTAACCGGTTTGCCTTTTGCATTCAAGATCACCTGCTTAATAGACGAGGCTTCTTTATCAAAATATTTAATAAAACGATATTCGTGGCCTTGTCGAGTAATTTTATTTTCGGCTAAACGTTGATGATTAAGTAATTCATTTTCTGATGTTATATCTTTTGTTGCTAATGCTGATGGTGAAATACTAAGTGCAATAGATAAAGCTATCACAGAATGTGTAGATTTAATTTTCATATTATATCCTTATGTTCCATTGAAAATTTATGTGTCTGTAATGCTACAAACTACATCAGTTTAATATACATCAAGAATGTTAAAATAATATGACAAAATATTTAACATTTTTAGCGCAAGCTATCATTGATAGTTGGACGGTCCAACAAAATCATCTATGTACTCAACTACATCCCAATTTCACAGAATCTATTCTATCTATTTTTTCTTATAATAATTGTGTCTTGTGTTCAGAAACAGCGAGCTCGCTTATATAAATAAAAGAATAAAAGGGGTCGAATAAAAGGGGTCGGAATAAAAGGGGTCGGTGACACTTGAGAGTTATTCTCATTTGCCTTTTTCAAAAAACAGCTATACTTAACGGGTAATTTATATCGAAAGGAATCGATTATGCCCCGTAAACCACGCCATTTTATATCTAATATTCCTTGTCATGTGATTAGTCGAGGCAATAACCGCAATGTTTGCTTTTTTGCTGATGATGATTATTTATTTTATCTTGAATGCTTAAGTGATGCTTGCTTAAAACACCAAGTTTCAGTACATGCCTATGTGCTGATGACAAACCATGTACACCTATTAATGACACCAACAGCGTCAAATTCAATACCCAAGGTAATGCAGTCTATAGGTAGACGTTACGTGCAATATATTAATAAAACCTACCGACGAAGCGGCACATTATGGGAAGGTCGATATAAAGCCAGCATACTTGATGCTGAAAATTACTTACTCGCCTGTTATCGCTATATCGAGTTAAACCCTGTTAGAGCTTCTATGGTTGAACACCCTGCTGACTATCCTTGGTCAAGTTATCAAGTAAATTCGGGGATAAAGCCTCGCCATCAGCTAGTTACGCATGATATTTACCAACGCTTGGGTGCTGAGGAGCAATCTCGTCAATATGCTTATCGTGAATTATTCAGTGTTGATTTAAGTAAAAATATGCTCCACGATATTCAACGTGCTATTAGCTTTTCAATGCCATTAGGAAATGAAAACTTTATTAAACAAATTGAGCAAGCACTTGCCTGTCAGTTAGGTTATGCCAAACGAGGTAGGCCAACTAAATAAAGTAAAGTCTAAAACCATTAATTGTGGCTGACCAAATTAGCATGTATCTCTGCACATTAACCCGAGGTAATTATGAATAAACAGGGAAAATATCTTTGAACAGCAACAACGTAGCGATTTATCTATCATTCAATCTTATCGCAACAATAGCGTTAACTTTATAGTATTGCCATGACCTGCTGAGTCAATGACATCAACCCGTATTATTACTTTCTACATTTATTAAATTATTGCCGACACGTCAAAGTGATGATGATTTTACCAACTTAATGCCGTGGAATGTGCAGCTAAACTTCGATTATAGTTAAGCGTGCGGCTTAATTTCGCGCTTACTATCAAAGCGTCCTATACCATTAAACCAGATCACTTTACGCTTCGAAACTGATTTAAAAAGTACGATTTTTAATAAAGCGACTTACTCCTAGAGTGGTCGCTTTTTTGTTTCTCGATAATGCCTAGATCAACTCTTCAACAAAATGGCTTTTTTCCGTGACCACTCCATATTGAAAAGCTTGAAGGCCCGTTAAGCCTAGCCTAAGTGATAATAGCCTTAACAGCTCCGTCTATTTTATTTTCTCTTAATATTCAACTAGTTATAAATATATAACATGAAAAATCATCAAGTAAGTGTTTTATTTTGTTGACGCTTGCGCTCTTGAAATTCAGCTTTCAGCTGCTCATAACTTTTAGTTATGGGGATTTTTGCTGCTTCTTCAGCTATTTCATCATCAAGCACTTGTGCAGAGGTACGGTTAGCTCGTGTTTTATTGTATTGCTCCGATTGTTCAGTATATATAGCAGAATTGTTTTTACTGTTAGTAGACATAGTTACTCCTTAACTAATAATTGATCTCTTATTTTGGCTGTTTCCGTTGCGCGCTTTTTGGCATTAAGAGCTTTAACGTCATAGCCCGGTTGGTATTGAGGGATGTGTGGAAATACATCTTCTATTTTGCAATTAAGTATTTTAGCAATACTTGTGGCTATTGGTTTTGATATCGCATCACCTGAAATAACCTGTGATATTGACGATGGGCTTTTACCTAGAGCTTCTGCTACGCGTGCAGCAAAACCGCGCGTGCTTAATTTTGTTTGGATCTCTAGGTTCAACATTTGTATACTCCATAGTTAGTTAACAATGAATGCTTAACAACTATTGGTGTAGTTTGTTAAGTTAAACTCAATATATAGGCTCATACGTGCTTAGTCAACACTTTTTTTGTCTATATGCACTTATTTACTAACTCATATGAACTCCATTGGTTATAGATTAAAAGAAGAACGGAAAAAACTTGGGTTCTCTCAAACAGAATTTGGCGAGCTATGTGGCGTAAAGTTACGTGCTCAAGCGAATTATGAAAAAGATGAACGCAATCCAGACACTCAGTATTTAACAGGAGCTTATCGTATTGGTGTTGATTTAAACTATGTTCTCACTGGAGAGCTAACACATAAAAGATTAGCACAAATAGAAGAATCGACTTGTGCTTATAATGCGTCAAAAACAGATCCAACTGAACAGACAATCTTGATCACTTGTATTAGTAAGGCACTAACTTCTGTTGAGCTAACGGCTAATGATGCTGTGTTAGTAAATAAGTTATTACCGGTCTATAACAAGTTAATGGCTGAAAAAGCTTATAATTTGCGCGATGCCATAGGAAAATGCCATTTTGACGATATGCTTAAATTAGTTGCAGAACAACTAGTTTAATAGCTGATAATCTGTTGTGCAGCAATTACCTTTCATTATTAAAATGATTAACAAGAACACCTACCGTTAATTATAGCCGACCAAATTAGCATATATTTTTTGCCAAATTATTCACCGAACAATTTGGCCACATTAGTCGATTTTCCAGAGATTACAAATCTATACTTTAACGTTTCCAAAGCAAGGTCTATAGGGTAACAAACTCTTCTGCTGAGGTTGGGTGTATAGCAATGGTATTATCAAAGTCGGCTTTGGTTGCACCCATTTTCATTGCCACAGCAAAACCTTGTAATAACTCATCACTACCAAAGCCAATGCTATGTAAGCCAACAATTTTCTCTTCAATTCCCGCACAAATTAGTTTCATGCGGGTTGGGTCTCGATATTCTTGGGTAATTGCTTGGTATAACGCAGTGAATTGGGAATTATAGACGGTAATATTATCTTCACCATATTTTTCAACCGCTTCTTGTTCGGTCAAGCCTACGGTAGCGATAACTGGATGACTAAAAACAACGGTAGCAATACCGGTATAGTCTAAATGTTCCTCTGGTTTATTATTAAATAAACGCTCACACAAACGACGACCTGCGGCAACGGCTACAGGTGTCAGTTGCGCTCTACCCGTATTGTCACCTACCGCATAAATACCTTCAACATTGGTATTTTGATATTTATCGGTGTTAATAAAACCTTGTTTATTAATTTCAACGCCTGCCGCTTCAAGGTTAATGTTATCGGTTGCTGGCTCTCTACCTATTGCCCACACTAAAACATCGACAGGTTCAAGCGCCTTACCATTAGTTAAATGCACCACTAAACGGCCATCACTTAATTTTTCTATTCGCTCTGGCGTACTATGATTATGCAATGTTGGTCCATGCTTAGCCATTTCTTCCACTAAAGTATTACTTAACATATCATCAAAGGTGCGTAATGGTTTTGCGTTGCGTACCAATAAATGAGTTTGCGTACCCAAAGCATTAAAAACACCGGCTAATTCAACGGCAATATACCCTGCGCCAATAACTGCGACACTTGTTGGTTGCTCGGTGAGAGCAAAAAAACCGTCTGAATTGATGCCAAATTCTGCTCCTTCAATGGTAGGAATAGACGGACGCCCGCCGGTGGCGATGGTAATATGATCAGCGGTATAAAGTACGCCATTTACCTCTACCGTATTTTTATCGACAAATTTAGCAAAACCATGGATCAACGTAACATTGTTAGCATCAAAACCGCGTTGATAAGCGGCATGAATTCGCTCAATATACGCTTCTCTATTTTTAATCAATCGCGACCAATCAAAGTCTTTTTTGCCACATTGAGGGGTAATATTAAATCCATAGTCATGGGCATATCTTAAGGCATCCGATATCTGTCCGGCATACCACATGGCTTTTTTGGGAACACAACCCACATTAACACAAGTACCACCAACGGCCTTAGCTTCAATTACCGCTGATTTTTTTCCTAGTTTTGCCGCTCTATTTGCCGAAGCAATGCCGCCGCTACCAGCACCAATAGCGATATAGTCAAAATGTTGTGTCATGGCTTTCTCAATATTATTAAAGAAGATAATTGTTAAAGAATATTATTGATATATAAGAACATTATATCAATAATTCAAGCAGTACCTTGAAATACCCTTAGTTTAGCATTACATCTAACATATCTCTCACTAAATATGACGATCTAATGACCAACCCATTACTTAAGCAGCATAAATTACCCGCCTTTTCACAAATAAAACCCGAGCACATAAAACCGGCGGTTGAACAAGCCATTAGTGATTGTAAAAAAGTTATTGAGCAAGTACTCACCAACAACAGCGTTTACACTTGGGAAAACTTGGTTGCTCCCACAGATGAAGTTGATGATGTGTTAAGTCAATTATGGTCGCCGGTATCGCATATGAATTCAGTTGTTAGTACCGATAAATTACGCGACGCTTATGAATCTTGTTTACCGCTGCTTTCTGAATATGGCACCTTTGTTGGTCAACACCAAGGTTTATATCAAGCCTACCAAAGCTTAAAAGCGAGTGATGAATTTACCACACTCACTACCGCACAAAAAAAAGTAATCACCAACGCGCTGCGTGATTTTGAATTATCAGGCATTGCTTTATCTGATAATGACAAGAAACGTTACGGTGAAATTGTTACTCGTCTATCTGAATTAAGCTCAACATTTAGTAATAATGTATTAGACGCAACGCAAGCTTTTAACGTGACGATTAACGATAAAAAAGAGCTTGCCGGCCTGCCTGATAGCGCGCTTTCTGCTGCACAAGCGTTAGCACAAAGTAAAGATCAACAAGGTTACCTTTTCACCTTAGACATTCCCAGTTATTTGCCGGTGATGATGTATTGCGACAATAGTGATTTACGAGAAAAGCTTTACCGCGCTTTTGTAACGCGCGCCTCTGATCAAGGACCTAACGCTAATGAATTTGATAATAGTGAGATAATGAACGAATTGTTAGCGCTACGTCATGAATTAGCCAACTTACTTGATTTTGACAATTACGCCCAACATTCCATAGCAACAAAAATGGCCAATACTACTGATGAAGTGATGGTTTTTTTAGAAAGTTTAGCGCTTAAATCAAAGCACCAAGGAGAACAAGACTATAAAGAATTAACTGACTTTGCCGCTTCTGAACACCAACAAACATTATCTAAAAAATCGCTAAAGGCATGGGATTTAGCTTATTACAGTGAAAAACTTAAGCAAAGCCGCTACGCTATTTCAGATGAAGAGCTGCGCCCTTATTTTCCAAAAGGTAAGGTCGTTAGTGGTTTATTTGAAGTCGTTAATCGGCTATTTGGCTTAACCATTAAACTTCGCGCAGATGTTGATGTTTGGCACTCCGATGTAAAATTTTATGATGTTTTTGCCAGTAACGGTGACTTACGCGGCAGCTTCTATCTCGATTTATACGCCCGTGAGAAAAAACGCGGTGGTGCTTGGATGGACGACTGTGTTGGCCGAAGTAAACTAAGCTCTGGTAATATTCAACATCCGGTTGCTTATCTTACTTGTAACTTTAACGGCCCTGTTGGTGAGACTCCGGCTCTCTTTACCCATGATGAAGTTGTCACCTTATTTCACGAATTTGGTCATGGTTTACATCATATGTTAACGCAAATTGATGCTAGCAGCGTTGCTGGCATTAACGGTGTTCCGTGGGATGCGGTTGAGCTACCAAGCCAGTTTTTAGAAAATTGGTGTTGGCAAAGTGAGGCGCTCGCTTTTATTTCAGGCCATCATGAAACAGGTGAGCCATTACCGCAAAACTTGCTTGATAAAATGCTTGCCGCAAAAAACTTTCAATCGGCAATGCAAATGCTTCGTCAATTAGAATTTAGCATTTTTGATTTTACCATGCATGCTAGTTACAGCGATGACGCAACCAACAACCATATTCAGCAAGTGCTTGATAAGGTTCGTACGCAATATTCGGTGGTAAAAGCCCCTGACTTTAATCGCTTTCAACATGGTTTTAGCCACATTTTTGGTGGTGGATATGCAGCAGGCTATTATAGCTACAAGTGGGCCGAAGTTTTATCCGCAGATGCTTTTGGCTTATTTGAACAGCAAGGTGTTTTCAACAAAACTACCGGGCTGTCTTTCTTAACCAATATTTTAGAAAAAGGCGGTAGCGAAGAGCCTAGCGAGCTATTTAAAAACTTCCGCGGTAGGGCACCTGAAATAGGGGCTTTACTACGTCATAGTGGTATTGAAGCATAATAAAATGACAGACAATACACCCGAAAAATTTACCGCTTTGTACCAACGTGCGGCAAAAAGAAAAGGCGGAGCACAAGCGCTAGAATTACTGTTGGGTAAAAAAATTATCGGTAAAAAATTGCTTAACGACAGTGCCGCTGAGCAACGTGTTAGCGAACTGAGTGATGATCGAATTTTATCTGCATTTACCAAGCAAATTTTTAAATCGGGTTTTGTCTGGCGTGTTGTCGAAAATAAATGGCCTGATTTTGAACAAAGCTTTTTCAATTTTGATATTGAAAAAATATTAATGATGCCCGAAGAAATGCTAGAACGAAAAGCGGCTGATCCTAAAATTATTCGTAACTATAATAAAGTAAAAACCATTAAAGCCAATGCTCAAATGCTGTTTGAACAACAAACAGAAAGCCACACTAGCTTCGCCCAATTTATTGCCAATTGGCCAAGTAGTGACATTATCGGTTTATGGGCTTATTTAAAAAAACATGGTCAACGTTTAGGCGGAAACACGGGGCCTTATGCGCTACGCTTGTTAGGTAAAGACACTTTTATTTTAAGCTCAGACGTAGAAGCTTACCTGAGAGCGCAAAAAATTATTGATGGCGGCTTACAAAGCAAAAAAAGCTTAACCGCTATTCAACACTATTTTAATCAGCTTCAACAAAATTCTGGTTATAGCCTCACTCAGTTAAGTCGCTTAATTGCCTTTGCCAGTGGCGATAATTATGTACAGCTAGAGCAAGTTTCATGACCGCTTTTTCTGATCAAAACATTGCGGTAGCTTATATTGATAGCGTTGATAGCGAACAAGCCAAAAAAATCGCGAAAAAATGGCAGTTCAATTACATTGGCGATATTGCCGCAGCAAAAAAACACTCAAAACTAGCCTACTTATTGCAGTTCAATCAACAAGTGCTTGAATTAGTCAAACTAGACGAGCCAAAGCTTGGCGGCATTAAGGTTGACTTTGTTGAAGGCGCTGTTGCGCACCGGCGTAAATTTGGTGGCGGTAGAGGTCAAGATATTGCCAAAGCCATCGGTTTAAAACACGGTTTTACACCACATGTACTAGACGCTACGGCAGGCTTAGGTAGAGATGCTTTTGTGTTAGCCAGTTTAGGCTGTCAATTAACGTTAATGGAGCGCATGCCCGTTGTTGCCGCTTTACTTGAAGACGGCCTTGAACGAGCAAAAATTAATGTTGAGATTGCTGCTATCGCTGAAAAAATGCAATTAATTCACGCTTCTTCTATCGAACATATAACACTATCAGCACAGCCAGATGTTGTTTATTTAGATCCCATGTATCCACATAGAGAAAAGTCGGCGCAAGTAAAAAAAGAAATGCGAGTCTTTCAATCACTTGTTGGAGAAGATCTTGATGCTGACGCACTTTTAGCCCCCGCACTCGCGTTAGCTAAATACCGCGTGGTGGTAAAACGGCCTAGCTATGCTCCACCATTAGCCAATAAAACACCATCAATGGCGATTAAAATGAAAAAAAATCGGTTTGATGTCTATGTAAATAAAGCGATCCCTAAAATTTAATCCTACACTTAAAGTGTATGTATTTTATTGGTTAAGTCTTATGGCAAAATCTTTATGTAAGTGGAAAAAAAAAGATATTGAACGAAATATCCATGAATTAATTCATATTGTTGATAAACCTCGTTTTCTCTGTAAAGACTGCGCTCGCGTCGCACACGATAAAGGTTTTCTATGTAAACCCGTAAAACTCAGTTAATAATTGTCCATAGTAACGAATACTTACTTGTACATTCGCTTAACTCAAGGCAAAATCTAAAAATATCTAACTACAAATAAAGAGACTATTCATGTTAAAGAGCAAAATGGTTGAACAATTGAATAACCAAATTAATTTAGAATTCTATTCCTCAAATTTATATTTACAAATGAGCGCTTGGTGCGAAGAAAAAGGTTTTGCGGGTGCTGCTGAATTTATGCGTCAACACGCTGTTGAAGAAATGGATCATATGACACGGTTATTCACCTATGTCAGTGAAACGGGTGCTCTACCCATTTTAGGTAGTATTGCTGCGCCACCGCATGAATTTAGCTCATTAGGTGATATTTTTGAAAAAACCTATCAGCATGAATGCCTAATCACTGAACAAATTAATGCTCTAGCGCACGAAGCATTCACCAATCAAGACTATTCTACGTTTAATTTTCTTCAATGGTACGTTGCTGAGCAACATGAAGAAGAAACATTATTCAAAAGTATTTTAGATAAAATCAACTTAGTTGGTCACGATGGTCACGCCTTATTTTTTGTTGATAAAGACTTAGCCGAAATGGCTAAAAGTGGCTCTACAAGTATTATGACAGACATAACGCCTTAATTAATGTCAGTTTTATCAACAGATGTTTTAATTATTGGCGGTGGAGCAGCAGGCTTAATGTGTGCTGCTAGTGTTGGTTATCGTGGCAAAAGTGTTACCGTAATTGATATGGGTAAAAAGCCTGGTCGAAAAATATTAATCAGTGGCGGTGGTCGTTGTAATTTTACTAATCAACAAACTCAGCCACATCATTTTATTTGCCAAAACCCTCATTTTGTAAAATCAGCACTTAGCCGTTATGGTGCCGATAATTTCATTGAACTCGTTGAGCGGCATGGTCTCAATTATCATCACAAAACCTTAGGACAATTATTTTGTGATAATAAGGCTCAAGAAATAGTCGACATTTTACTCACCGAATGCGAATGGGCTGGCGTACAGCTTGATCTGCAAACTGAAGTGTTATCGGTGACTAAAAATGCAGATAATCATTATTGCGTTACCACTTCAAAAAAAAATTATCGGTGTAAATCTTTAGTGGTTGCCTCCGGTGGTTTAACCATGCCAAAACTTGGTGCAAGCCCTATCGGATACAAAATAGCCACACAATTTGGTTTAGAAGTATTGCCAACGACCGCCGCTTTAGTGCCTTTTACTTTGCATGATCATGATAAAAAACGTTTTGACGGATTATCTGGCATCAGCATTGACTGCCAAGTGAGCAGTGAAAACGGCGCTAGTTTTCGAGAAAACATTCTTTTTACCCATCGAGGCTTATCGGGTCCGGCAATATTACAAATATCTTCTTTTTGGCAAGCAGGCCAAGCAATAACCATTAACTTATTACCCGAAAAAAACCTTAACGACATTTTTACTGATTGGCGTAAAGAACAAGGTCAAAAATCATTAAAAAATCAATTGTCTACGTTATTACCGAAACGTTTCATCGAGTCATTAATTAAAAACCATGATATTCCAGATAAAAATATTAACCAACTAAGTCACTCAGAAATAGAACAGCTCAGTAACTACCTGCATGCTTGGCAAATAAAACCTAATGGCACCGAAGGCTATCGCAGTGCAGAAGTCACTTTGGGCGGCATTAATACTGATGAATTATCATCAAAAACTTTTGAAGCTAAAAAATCTACCGGTTTATTTTTTATTGGCGAAGTCACCGATGTTACCGGCTGGTTGGGCGGATACAATTTGACTTGGTGTTGGGCCAGTGGTTGGGCATGTGGCCAAGCGGTGTGAGTGATTTTTAGGAATAAAGTCAGGGGAAAACTGAATTTTGTATCTATAATACCTCTAATTAGGTATCAAAAATAACTAAACTAATTCGAAGAAAAGTGACATATCAAAACTGTAGGCTATACTAATTAGTTGTTGGTATTCTTTTAATATAGAAGCGGTTAACGTTTTTTTTGGGACACAACTTATGATTAGTACCCACTCAAAATTAAAAAAGACGTTCCCTTTATTCATTTTTCTCGAAAATACCCCCCGTAGTAATATAAAACTAAATACTCTTTCTTCTCTATTCACATTTATAAGCTTATATTCACATCTTAAAGCTACAAAAATTTTTATAATGATTACGATGTTAGTAATCCCACAAATTGTAACGGGTGCAAAACTTTCATTATCTACCTATGAACTAAATCCTTATATAGGTTCTAATTTACCGAATCAAGGAGCGATTAAAGAAATTGTAGATAAGGCATTTGAGGCTTCTGGTTATGTCATTAAAGTTCACTTTTACCCTTCATTGAGAGCTATTCATTTAGCTAAATTAGGCAAAAAAACTGCTGTTTTCCCGATTAGTTATGATGATAACCTTACTGATCAGATTATTTTTTCAGATCCTTTACCAGGAGAAAGCCTCGGTTTATTACGCGATATAAACAGCAAGGGTGAAGTACTTAATATTACAGGAAAAATAATAGGTGTATTAAGAGGTAGGTATTCAGAAGTTATTAGAGAAAATTATCAAGGAGCTACTTACCACGAAGCAAACAGTAACGAAGCATTGTTAAAAATGCTCTTTGCTGGACATATTGATTTTGCTTTAATTGATAAATTTACCGCAGCTGATTTAATGGTAGATAAGCTGCCACATATGATAGGGAGGTTAGAATTTATTCAAAGTACCTTAACTCCAATAAATTTCTATGTCGGCTTTTCAAAAAACAAATTACATAGTCAAATTTTAGTTACTAAATTCAATTCCGGTTTAAAAAAAATAAAAGAAAATGGCACATTAAATAATATTTTATATAATCATGGCTTACTTGCTTTTAAAACAAATAAAATTAAGAAAACATTACGTATTGCAACTGTTTCCAATGCTGAGATGGTTACTATGCAGCAGATGTCTAGCCAATTTGAATATGAACATCCAGATATAAAATTAGAATGGAGAGTAATTGAAGAATCAATTTTAAGACGAAGGTTGTTAAGTGATTTGGCAATATCTGATGGATTATACGATATTATGACCATAGGGTCTTATGAAGCTCCAATTTGGGCTAAAAATGAATGGTTAATACCTCTTGTGGGCTTAAAAGATAGTTATGATAAAAATGACCTGTTAAAAGAAGTACGTGATAGCCTTTCTTATAATAACAAAATTTATGCATTACCCTTTTATGCTGAAAGCTCGATGACTTTCTATCGAAAAGATCTTTTTAAAAAAGCAGGCATCAATATGCCTGCTTCACCTACATGGTATCAAATAAAGTCATTTGCTAAGAAAATCCACAAGCCCAAAGAAAAAATTTATGGTATCTGCTTAAGAGGAAAGTCTGGTTGGGGCGAAAATATGGCAATATTGGGCACAATAATAAATTCATTTGGAGGTCAGTGGTTTGATATGAAATGGCAAGCTCAAATAAACTCAATTCCATGGTTTAAAGCAACGGCTTTCTATATTGATTTATTAAAAAGGTTCGGCCCACCTAATGTGCATAATAATGGCTATCAAGAAACCGTTAACCTTTTTGCTAACGGTCACTGCGGCATTTCTATTGATGCAACAGTTGCCGCAAGTACCTTATTTGATAGCAGCAAATCAAAAGTAGCCCATTATCTAGGTTATGCGAAAGCACCTATAATTCAACCCCATAACGGATCTAGGTGGTTTTGGACATGGGCCTTAGCTATTCCCAAGTCTTCGAAGCTAAAAAAGGAAGCAATTGAGTTTATTACTTGGGCAACATCAAAAAATTATATTAAGCTCGTTGCCGAACAAACTAGTTGGCTTGCTGTACCACCGGGCACTCGTTATTCCACTTATAGAAATGAGGAATATAATGCTGCAGTACCCTTTGCCAAATTTGTATTTGATGCCATCGTTGGTAGAGCCCCCAACGATGCCACATTAAATTTAAGTCCTTACCAAGATATTCAATATGTTGCTATTCCTGAGTTTGCCGCTATAGGCACAGAGGTGGGGATAAATATTAACCAAGTTCTTAAAGGTAAAATAAGCCTTAATACGGCATTACAAAAATCTCAAGAATTTGTGGAAAAGAAAATGAGATTGGCTGGTTATTAAAAGATTAGTTTTCTATAAGCTTTAATATGGGCAGTTTATTACCTGCAAAGTATTACAACCTAAATCTACTAAACAACAGAATTTATGAATTAGAAACCACTGGGCACAATATTTGAAGTAATACCAAGTTGATTAAGTTCTTTCCCACTCAGCGAGAGGTAAAAGGCTTAGAGGCAAGGCATTGATTGAAGATAATGGTTATTCAGGAGAATATGCTCCTGCATTCTCTAATAAGCTACATCCATGTAGCGTCCTTGTCAAAA
>JAOPTQ010000109.1:0-62374 GCA_051531915.1 Colwellia sp.
GGGTCAAGTGTTTTTTCTTAAAAAAACAAATTAAAACACTAACCGTTTAATTTTCATACAGAGCTTGTAGTTATTGATGATGCAAGGACACAAATAATAGATAATAATTCACTACCCCCTAAAAAACTGAGTCGTTAGTAGCTAGCTATTTCTGTATATATTATTCAAATTATCATAAATTCATTTATCTGATATCAATAGAACAAAACAATTTAAAAATGAGTTTATTTACCATAACTTGATAATAGCGGTATAGTGTTCTTATACTTAAACAATAAAATAGCATGGCTGTTTTGTCATTTATTACTTTAGTAGGTTTTATGAGTATTCGACTTTTAATTATGAGTAGTGTCTTATTTGTTACTACCGCTGTTGCAAAAGATATCTCAATTTACCGTTGGGTTGATGAAAACAATGTGGTTCATTTTAGTCAACAACAGCCTACTGCTGAGGGTTATTCACAATTAACAACTTTTTCTTCATATAAAGCTAAAACAAAAAAAACAAACGAAAATCCTAAGTTTCTAACTGTTCAAGCAAAAAATCAACATGATCAAATGCAAAAAAATGATGATATTTTTAAGAAAAATTGTCAATCTGCCAAGCTTAATTTAAAAATGTTAAATTCTTTTGATAAAATTTTAGTTAAAGATGAAGAAGGCAATAGTACTTTACTGGATAACAAACAGAAGAAAAAACAAATAGAAGATAATAAAAAGAATATAGATTTGTACTGCGATAAAAAATAAAATCTAACCAGTGAAAAAGCTAATTATCATCGGATAGATTTTAATTTAACGACTTATTAGCTAAATGCTAACTCATTATTATCCACGCCTAATTCAATTTTTGCGCCTAATTCAAAGTCTCCAGCAAGTATTTTTTGTGCTAATGGGTTTGCAATATTTTGCTGAATTGCTCGCTTTAAAGGTCTAGCTCCAAAGATAGGATCAAATCCTACGGCTGAAATTAAGGCTAAGGCTTGTGCGTTTACTGATAATGTCAATTCTTGCTGCGCTAAGCGCGCTGACAATGCAGCGATCTGTATTTTTGCAATTTTTTCAATTTGTGCTGAAATTAATGGATGAAAAACAACGGACTCGTCAATGCGGTTAATAAACTCAGGTTTAAATTGATGGCTAACTTCAACCATGACTTGAGCTTTCATCTGTTGATAATGACTATCATCACCAAATTCTTGAATAATATCTGAACCAATATTAGAGGTCATAATAATCACTGTATTTTTAAAATCAACTGTACGACCATGCCCATCCGTTAAGCGCCCATCGTCAAGCATTTGCAATAAAATATTAAATACATCAGGGTGCGCTTTTTCTATTTCATCGAGTAAAATAACTGAATAAGGTTTACGGCGTACGGCTTCGGTGAGATAACCTCCTTCTTCATAACCAACATATCCTGGAGGCGCTCCCACTAAACGAGCCACAGAATGTTTTTCCATAAACTCAGACATATCAACACGAATTAATGATTCTTCACTGTCGAAAAGAAAATATGCTAACGCTTTTGTCAGTTCTGTTTTTCCGACACCGGTAGGACCTAAAAATAAAAAAGATCCTATCGGTTGATTTGGATCTGATAAACCCGCTCTAGAACGCCTAATAGCATTTGACACACACGTTACCGCTTCACCTTGCCCGATCACTCGTTTGTGTAATTCATTTTCCATTGATAATAGTTTTTCACGCTCTTGCTCTAACATTTTGGCCACAGGAATACCCGTCGCTTTACTTAAAACATCGGCAATTTCAACATCGGTTACTTTATTTGCTAGCAATGTCATCTCTTGCATTTCAGCTTGGCTAGCTAAATCTAATTGTTTTTCTAATTCGGGTAATTTTCCATATTGTAATTCTGACATAAGGTTAAGATCACCCGCTCTGCGCGCAGCTTCTAATTCAATGCGTGCATGTTCTAATTCTTCTTTAATGGTTTGCGTTCCATGTAATGCTGCTTTTTCTGTTGTCCATACTTCATTAAGCTCATCATAATTAACTTGATTATCAGCAATTTGCTGTGAAATAGACGCTAAACGTTTTTTAGAGGCTTCATCTGAGTCTTTTTCTAATGCTTTTTGTTCTAATTTGAGTTGTATTATTCGACGTTCAAGTCTGTCTAGATCTTCTGGTTTAGAATCCATTTGTAAACGAATGCTTGATGCTGCTTCATCAATTAAATCAATGGCTTTATCAGGCAGTTGACGATCGCTAATGTAGCGGTGTGATAAAGTTGCCGCAGCCACAATAGCAGGATCAGTAATATCAACTGAATGATGCAACTCATAGCGCTCTTTCAAGCCGCGTAAAATAGCAATAGTGTCTTCAACACTAGGCTCTTCTATTAATACTTTTTGAAAGCGACGTTCTAATGCCGCATCTTTTTCTATATATTGGCGATATTCATCTAATGTCGTTGCACCAACACAATGTAAATCACCTCTAGCTAATGCAGGCTTTAACATATTACCGGCATCCAGTGCACCGTCAGTTTTCCCAGCACCAACCATGGTATGAAGTTCATCAATAAATAAAATGACCTGCCCTTCTTCTTGAGCAAGTTCATTAAGCACAGCTTTTAAGCGTTCTTCAAATTCACCTCTATATTTTGCCCCTGCAACCAAAGCGCCCATATCTAATGACAACACCCGTTTATTTTTAAGCCCTTCAGGTACTTCATGATCAACAATGCGCTGTGCTAAACCTTCAGCAATCGCCGTTTTACCGACACCTGGCTGCCCAATTAACACCGGATTATTTTTAGTGCGTCGTTGTAAAACTTGTAAGGTTCGACGAATTTCATCATCTCTGCCGATAACAGGATCTAACTTACCCTGTTCAGCTCGCTCAGTTAAATCAACGGTAAATTTTTGTAATGCCTGACGAATATTTTCTGCATTTTTCTCTTCAACATTTTTACCACCTCTGATATGTTCAATAGCTGCCTTTATTCGCTGACTAGTCGCACCTAATGACGTTAAAATTTTTCCTAAAATACCTTTATCTTCAATCGCAGCTAACATAAATACTTCAGAGGCGATGAATTTATCACCCAATTTTTGAGCATGTTTATCACATAAATTAAATAATTTTCCCGACGCCGCTGATAACTGAACATCGCCACCGGATCCTTGAACTTGAGCAAAGGTTTCTAATGCTTCTTCACTTTGTTTTCGCAATGATCGAACATCAATGCCTGCACTTTTTAATAAAGGTAATATTGAATTTGCATTTTGATTTAATAAAGCCATCATTAAATGGATAGGTTCAATAAATTGATGATCACGCCCTAGTGCTAATGATTGTGCATCAGCAATGGACTCTTGAAATGATTGAGTGAAGCGATCTAAACGCATAAATATTCTCCTGCTATATTTTTATAGCAACTAAAAGCATTAGGTTTATGAAATACTTATCTAATAGATTAGGTCAGTGGTGAGTTTTTTCAATGATTTTTTGTCGATAAGTTTTGATTTTAAAGTGAAATTATTGTTTGTTCGCTAAGGCGCTTATATGGACTCCCCGTTTATGTCAAAAAGAAAATATATAAAATAAGTTAGGGGATAGCTTATATATGAGCTAAAACTGAGGTGCTACATGTTGATTTTTCATGTTTAGATTTTATTCTAATTTAATTATTTTGGTAAGGTTTTAGTTGCTCATACTCTCTTAATCTTTTATTTTTACGTTATTTCGACCTGAATTTTTAGCATTATATAAGGCTTCATCTGCCCGTTTAAATAAATCGTCTACTGAATCACTACATTGTACAGAGGAAACGCCAAAGCTAGCTGTAACTTTAATGTCATCTATCAAGACAGTACGAGTAATGCGTTCTCTTAAATTCTCAGCGATTAAACCTGCATCATCAATAGACGTATCACAACAAACCAATACAAATTCTTCACCACCCCAGCGTGCAAAACTGTCAGTATATCTAATATTTTTCTTAATGGCCTTTGAAATTAGCTTTAATACTTTATCACCAACGTCATGCCCGTAAGTATCATTTACATTCTTAAAGTGATCTATATCTAACATTATAATAGATAAAGGTTTATTTTCGCTTTCCCACGCTAAAACCCCACGTTCTATACTCTCTTCTATACCTTGCCTATTAAGTGCTCCGGTTAAATTATCTGTTTTCGATAATTTTGCGAATGTTTGAGCTTTAATATCTAAATCTGTATTTTGCTTAATAAGCGTATTTTCTCTTTTATTACTTTGTCTTATAGCTTTATTGAGTTTTACTAATCGAAAAATTAAAATGGTGGCACCTAAAATAAGCCAGAAGAATAATATACTCAAATACCATTTTTCGGTAGAAAGCCATTGTCCATGTAGTTCAATTTTTTTTAACTCAAATTGATGTAATCCATCAGTTAAATCTGAGCCTGTTTGAATATCAATATATACCGTATTACTAAGTTCTGGCCCTCCTAAATGTACTGGTATTTGTCGATCTCTTTTCCACCACATTGGTATATTAAAGTTTCGGAGTTTTATGTGTTCATTTCTATCTAAATACTCAATTGGAATATTTAATTCATGATATTTTGTTGAATCATTATTTTCTATATTACTATAATCTGGGTTAAAATTACGTAATGATACGCGAATGGTCTTAGCTTTGCCTTGATATTTCAACCATAATTTTAAAGACTTATGGTCAGATAAATCAATTCCGTTGCTTATACTTTTTCCTAAGTTAATCAAAAAGCCACAATACGGGTAATCAGTATTTCCTTTATCTAATATGCATTGCCACTTATACAGAACTTCGCTTTCAAAGACTTGTTGTTTTGTATTTCCACCTTTATTATTGTCATCATATAATTCAAACTGTGGGTGGGTTTTTGGAGTGATGGTTATAACATTGTTGAGGATCGATTTTTGACTAACCAATAAGATGGAAGTAATAAATAGTAGGGTAAAAAGTAATTTATCGGCAGTCAGTTTTATCATGATTGTAAATTTATGCTCTAAAGCTATCTTATTAATATAATGATCATCAACTAAAAAGTAAAGACTGTTAAACCACCGAACATGAATATTTAACATATTGATATTTATATAAATATATACTCATCATTCAACATGTAGGTTTCAGAGTACTATAACTACTAGGTACGATAAATTATAGTTACAGTTTGAGAACATACTAACCTTGGCGTGTACAATAATTTTTCTGCGAATGTGAAAGATCAAAAATCCCTAGACCGGTATAAACAGAGTTAGTATCGACAAATTAATGTTGCCATACGACCTGTTACCTGCTGCTTTCGATAAGAGTAATATTTTTCATTGTTAGTATAAGTACATTCAGGCAATTTACTGATACGCTTAACACCCAATTGTTGTAATTGTAATTGAGCAATCATCTGTAAATCTGCTAAATATTTACCATTAGCTTGCTGGGTAAAAGCCGCTGAAAAGTCATTACTTTTAGTTTTGAAAACAGTCTTCACGTCATGACCAACTTCAAAAACCTTTGGACCAATACAAGGACCTAACCAAGCATAAATATGGCTATTATCACTGTTCATCTTATTTACACTATTGGCAATAATATTATTTGCTAAAGGACGCCAACCACCATGTATTGCGGCTATTTCATCACCCTTCTCATTGGTTAGCAAAATAGGTAAACAATCAGCTGTCATAACCGCTAATACGATATTTTTTTGACGAGTAATAATAGCATCAGCCACTAAAGGCTGATCACTTACTTCATCAATGGTGGCAACAACATTACCATGAACTTGTTCAAGCCATTGAATGGCAGCGTTTTCAGGGAAAAACAATTGCAACTTAAGACGGTTATTTGCCACATTATTCGCGCAGTCACCGACATGCATGCCTAGATTAAAACTTTGATAGTTAGCGTTTTGCTGACTTAAGCTATTTGTATAAACACCTGAACGCTGTAAAGGATCATTTTCATCAGGAATTTTGCGCGTAGTTTGTATGGCCAGTACTTTCTCTTTCAGNNCTGAAAGAGAAAGTACTGGCCAATGAACAAGTTCAAAAGCAGGATTAATATTCGTCGGTGCCATTTAGCTTAGTGTCAGCGTGTAGTAAGTCAATCAATTCAACAAAATCATCAGGCAAATCGGCATGCCAAGTCATTAATTCGCCGGTAATGGGGTGATATAGAGATAACATTGCCGCATGTAAAGCTTGACGTTTAAAACCACGAAGCATTGTTAATAATTCGGGAGTGGAATTTTTAGGCGGTCGAGGTCTACCACCATAAACAGGATCACCAACCAAAGGATGTGAAATGTGCGACATATGTACTCTAATTTGATGAGTACGCCCAGTTTCTAAACGTAACCGTAAACGCGTATGTAAACGATATTTTTCCATCACTCGATAATGGGTGACGGACGGACGACCAGAAAACGTAACAGCCATGTGAGTTCTCTTGGTTGAGTGACGACCAATAGGTTCATCAACCATACCGCCTGCGGTCATGAGTCCGTTAGCAACCGCTTCATATTCGCGAGTAATTTCTCGTAACTGCAAAGCGTCAACTAAATTAGTTTGTGCTGCTATCGTTTTAGCAACAACCATTAATCCAGTTGTATCTTTATCAAGACGATGCACAATACCGGCACGCGGCACAACATCTAAAGAAGGGCAATGATGCAATAAAGCATTTAATACAGTGCCATCAGGATTACCCGCTCCTGGGTGCACCACTAAACCCGCAGGTTTATTAATAACTAAAATATCATCATCTTCATAAACAATATTCAACGGTATATTTTGTGCTTCAAAACGTTGCTCGGCTTCAACTTCCGCATCAATAATAATATTTTCACCGCCATACATTTTTTCACGAGCACGGGTTTGCACTTCCCCATTAACACTGACACTTCCCGCTAAGATCCAGTCTTTTAGTCGTGATCTTGAATAATCAGGAAACATTTGCGCTAATGCTTGGTCTAAGCGTTTACCTAAACACGAATCAGGAACAATATCTTGATGTTGAACTATTTCAGCCATTAAATTCTCTTTAAACTATTTTTAAACTTATAAAAACGATCAAATTGCCATTAGCACTGTGCAAGGCAAGATTGCTAAGGTAGAATGCCCTAGCTTTAAAACAATGCATTTTACCTGTTTGTGTAGGCTAATGCATAAGTTTTTTACCTTTTATTCCTTTTACTCATGTAAATGCATATATTTTATAGTGAAGGTTTAAATTTAAACTAATTATTTAAGGTGTAAATTCGAAGTCTATGGAAAAATTGACAATAAAAACAATCTTAATCACATTGGCTATTAGTTTAGCTGGTTGCTCTTCTTCAGAAGTAGATATTGATAAGGTTCCAGATAAGTCTGCACAATCTTTATTTGTAGATGCCCGAAAAGCACTTGATGGTGGTTTATATCAAAAAGCGCTACAAATTTTATCCGCAATAGATTCTCGCTTTCCATTTGGACCTATTTCTCACCAAGTTCAGCTAGATATGATTTTTGCTTATTATAAAAGTGGCAATGCTGATCAAGGTATTGCGCTAACCGATCGATTTTTACGCTTGAACCCTGATAATCCGAATGTAGATTATGTTTATTACATGCGCGCCTTGATTAACCTCTCTACTGAAGAGAATTTATTTCAAGATTTAGCCGGCATTGATCGTACAAACAGAGATCCAACCGCTTCGCGAGATGCCTTTAATGATTTAAAACGCATTACTGTAGACTATCCTGATAGTAAATATGCCGCAGATGCCCGTAAACGTATGATTACCATTAAATCTCGTTTAGCAAAATATGAAATCGCGGTAGCTCGATTTTATTTAAAACGTGAGGCCTATACTTCTGCGGCAAACCGAGGCAGATACGTTATTGAATATTTCTCGCCAAGCCCGGAAGTAGAGGATGCATTAGAAATAATGATTGAGTGCTATGAAGAGCTTGAACTAAATGAATTGAAAAGCAATGCTATGCAAGTATTAGCCGCAAATTACCCAAATAATGCATTAATTAAATAAAATCAGTTGCAAGCAATAAAAATTGCGAGTTACGAAGTATTGATCCCTTAGCAGGATTTCTTCGCGACTCGTAACTTTTACTTTTCTATATCGCTTCTTGGTTTTCTTCACCTGTTCTAATTCGAATAACTCGTTCTACATCTGTAATAAATATTTTACCGTCACCTATTTTACCAGTTTGTGCTGTTGCTAAAATCACATTGACACAACGATCAACTTCTTCTTTGGCAATAACAATTTCTAATTTCACTTTAGGCAAGAAGTCAACCATATACTCAGCACCACGATAAAGTTCAGTATGACCTTTTTGTCGACCAAAGCCTTTAACTTCAGAAACTGTCATACCTGTTACACCGATTTCGCTCAGGGCTTCTCTCACATCATCCATTTTAAATGGTTTAATAATCGCTTCTATTTTCTTCATTACGGGTACTCGATAAGTTTTATTTTAAATTACCTTCATTACAGCGTGTTTAATTGCATTTATCAATATCCAATTGTACTTTTATTTTGTTAAACTATGTTTTTTATTAAAATACCACTTGGTATTGTTCTAATTCTTACTTCTAGTTAGGAAAACTTATGGATCAGCAAGCAATTATTAATGAAATGAAAGTTATCCCAGTAATTGATGTTCAATTTGAAATTCGTCGTCGCATAGACTTTATCAAAACCCAATTAAAACAATCAGGTTTACAACATTTAATTTTAGGCATTAGTGGTGGCGTTGATTCTTCAACTTGTGGACGGCTTGCACAGTTAGCCGTTTCTGAACTAAATAACGAACAAAACAAAAGCGAATATAAATTTATCGCTGTTCGTTTACCCTATGCTATACAAGCTGATGAAGATGATGCTCAACAAGCACTTGATTTTATTCAACCGAGTAACTGTTTAACCACAAATATCCTTAGTGGTGCCGATGGCATTCACCAAACAGCATTACAAGCAATGGATAGCGCTGATCTTTTAACCGCTAACGCAACAAAAGTGGATTTTTCCAAAGGTAATGTAAAAGCAAGAACTCGCATGGTAATGCAGTATCATATTGCCGGAATTTTAGGTGGCTTGGTACTAGGCACTGATCATAGTGCTGAAAACATTACCGGATTTTTCACCAAATGGGGCGATGGTGCCTGTGATTTAGCGCCTCTTTTTGGCTTATCTAAAAGGCAAGTTAGGCTGCTCGCAAAAGCGTTAGGAGCACCTAGTATTTTAGTTGAAAAAGCACCTACCGCTGATTTAGAAGATCTTGATCCTGGCAAAGCTGACGAAGATGCTTTAGGCATTAGTTATGATGAATTAGATGATTTTCTCGAAGGTAAAACTGTTGCGTCAAAGGTAAGTGAGCACATTATTGCCATTTATCAAAGAACGCAACATAAGCGACAAGCAATTCCAACAATATACGATCTGTAAATGAGTACAGAGTTAGTGCGCATTCAATAAAAGCACTAACTCTTTGGTTCTATATACAAGTATACTATCCGTATAACTTGGCTGCTGTTAGTGTGTTTTTTAGCAAACACGCTATTGTCATTGGTCCTACGCCACCAGGAACAGGGGTTATTGCGCCACAAACATCAACCACATTCTCATAATCAACATCTCCAACTAATTTGGCTTTACCGTCTTCTTTTTCGATACGATTTATGCCGACATCAATAACTGTTGCTCCCGATTTCACCCAATCAGCTTTAACAAAATTAGCACGACCAACAGCAGCCACTAAAATATCAGCTTGTTGACATATTTCGGGTAAATTTTTCGTACGCGAATGAGCAATAGTTACCGTGCAATGCTCTTGTAATAATAATAAAGCAACGGGTTTTCCAACAATATTAGAGCGACCAATAATCACAGCATGTTTGCCTGATAAATCATCACCTAAGTGTTGCTTGGCTAAAATCACACAACCCTGCGGAGTACAAGGAACAAGCGCACCTGATTCACCATTAAGTAATCGACCTGAATTCATAGCATGAAAACCATCAACATCTTTCTCAGGGTTAATTGCCGCAATAATAATACTTTCATCAATATGCTTTGGTAATGGCAACTGCACTAAAATTCCATGTACACTTTGATCATTATTTAATTGAGCCAACACTGCTAATAATTCGGTTTGAGTCGTTGTTGAAGGTAAACGAATTTCATTTGAAATCATACCAACTTCTTGCGTTTGCTTAACCTTATTACGAACATAAACTTGGCTTGCCGGATCATCACCCACTAAGACCACCGTTAAACCAGGCGTAATTCCTTTATCTTGCTTTAATTGTGCAACCTCAACAGCTAATGTGGTTCGTAAATTAGCAGCTGCTTTTTTGCCATCTATAATCATGTACTTACTTCTTTTAGATTAGATAATTAATTACTATAAATTCACAATTCTTATGAATTTATTAAGAAATAAAATTAACCGATAAAATTCGATCACCAATTTTATTTAGAATTTCAATTTCACCATCACACACTGCAATAATTGATTTACCGTCTTTAAAAGATTGCGGAATAACCACTCGACCATGTTCATTTTGTTTGAACACTTTAGCGACATGATGGAGCTCTAGCCCATTATCTTCATAATAAATCACAGTAACTGTGCGTTTTAAACCATTCATAATAATTACAACTTATTATCATTATACCAAGGAAAGATACACTAAGAGGAAACAGAGTAAATAACAAGAGATTTTTTTACTTTTTTTTGTAAATATGCAAACCAATACACGTGTAACAGATTGAATTACATTGAAATTTAAAATCCTCTCTTATTATATATAAAAAAACCCCAGACTCATAAAATAAGATCTGAGGTCGATCAAATGATCGTTTAACGCACCCTCAATGCTCAAAGTGTTGCCTACTGGCATGATACTCTGAGCATAGAGCTTTGAACTCACAACAATGTTAGGCTTTAAATAATACCATTATTGCAAGTAATACCGCTTTAGACATTGTTAGATCTTTTTTCAGATAACGTAACTACATCCAATTTTTCATTTTGCAGCCTTTAACGGCATAAAAAAGAATAAATAAATAACAAGGAAACAGCACTAAGTAACCTCCTTGTTCTGCCATGTTTGTTGATGTTGACGCAATACTCCAAAATAAGGGGCCAAAAGCACCACCAGAAATCCCCATAATAAGTAGAGCAGAGCCAATACTGGTTAATTTTCCCATTCCTGATAACGCTAATGGAAATACTGCCGGCCAAACAATAGCGTTAGCAAAACCTAAAAAAGCAATTAACACCAAGGTATCTGGCAACTCAACTCCGCCTGTAAGTGTATGTGCAATAGCAAAAGAGTTATTGTCACCAAAAACTATGCCTGTCGTTAAAATAATACCGATAAGCGCTGAAATCATTAACGCGTTTTGTTGAGAAATAAACCGAGGAATAAGCGCAATGCCTAAAATATACCCTGCTACCATGCACAGCATAGTGTATGAAGTCATTATGGTATAATTTTCAATGTCTAATGACAGTGCAAAAGTGCCAATGGTATCACCCGCGATAACTTCAGCGGCTACATAGAAAAACAAAGCAAATACACCAAAAACTAAATTAGGATGTGATAATGCTTCTTTAAGGTGACCATGATGATCAGCAACTTCAGTAGAGTCGTCTTCACTTTCTAGCTCTGGTAAAGGTGATTTTTTTACTGCTAGCGCTAAAATACCCAAAAAAATTGCCATGCCTAAATAAGGTAATACCAAAGAGTTAGCCATGTCATCAATTTGAATTTTGCTTAATTCACCACTTACCTGTTGAAAGCCACTTAAAATTAATGCTGTAAATACCATAGGAGCTACCACACCCGCACCTTTGTTTAATATTCCCATAATAGAAATACGTGCTGCCGCAGATTCTTCTGGCCCAATACGAACCACATAGGGGTTAACAGCCGTTTGTAATAGTGTAATTCCTGCTCCCATCACTAACTGAGCAAATAAAAACAAAGCAAAAATTTGTGTTTTAGCCGCAGGAATAAACAGTAAGCCCGCAATCATCATGGTTGCCATACCAAGTGCCATACCGTTTTTATAGCCTACTTTACGAATAATTGTTGCTGAAGGTAACGCGGTAAAAGTGACTGCAATATAAAAAGAAAATAATATCAGCGATGCTTCAAAAGGTGTTAATTGAAGAATTTGTTTTAAATACGGCATTAAAGAGCCATTTAGCCAAGTAGCAAAACCTAAAATAAAAAAAAGCCCAGCAACAATAATCATTGGTAATAAATTACTTGCTTGTTTCTCATCATTTACTGGCATTTGTTATCTCCTAATTTATTTTCTTTTTGCCTAATTTTTATTTACTTTCTTTAACTTGAATTAACTTATTTTAATTTTTACACAACCTTCTCGCCACCAATCCACGTTTCTTTCACACAAAGCTCATCACTTAATACCAACATATCAGCCTGATAACCGACCTTGAGCTCACCACGGCTAATATTTTGCCTTTGATAGATATACTGAGCAGGATAAAGACTCGCCATACGAATTGACTCCCCAATAGAAATATTCAAATTTAAATGCGTGTTTTTTACCGCACTTGCCATATCTAAAGAGCTTCCGGCTAGCTCACCGGTGGTAGAAGTTAACTTACCATCATTAAGGTATACCGTGCGATCATACAGACCAAATTCAGTTTGCTTTGAGCCGACCACAGGCATCGCATCTGTCACCAAAAATATCTTGCCTTGAGGTTTCGTTTTTATGGCTAATTGACAACTAGCATAATCAACATGATGACCATCAACAATTAAGCCGCAACTGGTATTGTCATTTAGCAGAGCACAACCAACAACGCCAGGTTCACGACCTTGAAATGGCGACATTGCGTTAAATAAGTGGGTAAAACCCGTTGCACCGGCATCAATGGCTTTTTGCGTTGTATCAAAATCAGCATTAGTGTGTCCTAAACAAACTTTTATGCCTAACTTAACCATACGCTGAATGTTTTCAGGTGACACCGTTTCAGGCGCTAAGGTTACAATAACTTGACCTATGTCTTGCCGTGATAACACCCGCCATTCTTCATCAGTAATAGGACGAATAAGTTTAGGACAATGTGTGCCTTTTTTAGCTAACGATAAATGAGGGCCTTCAAAGTGTACGCCAATAATTCCTTGAACTCCGTCAGCAATAGCGTCAGAAATTGCTTGGGCTGCTGCTTCCATCACTGAAACTTTGTCTGTAATTAATGTCGGCAACATCGCTGTAGTGCCAAATTTAGCATGAGCAGCCATCAGCGTTTTGATGTTATCTACTGAGGGTGAGTCATTAAATAACACACCGCCACCGCCATTAACTTGCAAATCGATATATCCGGGAACAACTAGGCCAGAAAGCTCAACATCTACATCAGTTATATTTTTATCAATAGCAATAATTTTACCGTTGGCAATAGTTAACACTTGATTATCAAGAAAATTATGACCATCAAATAATCGTGTTGCATGAAAGCGTAACTTTGTCATTGTCTATCCCGAATGTTAATTTTATATATGGTTTTTCTTATGTTACTTTTTATAACCCGCTTTGTTTACTGTTTTGCGCTGTAAGCTTACTTTTTGCAAATAACACCGCACCAACTTCGGGCGCAGTTAACGGCTCAGACAGTTGCTTTTGTAATGTTTCATCAAGCCAAGGTTTTAAGCAAAATGCTAAACCGCCAATAAGAGAAATAGGTGTAGGGTTTTTTAACATTAATGAACGATAAACATTGTGAATGTAATCGGCACCTTCAGTAATAATTTTAATCGCAATTTTATCACCCTGCTCTGCGGCATCAAAAACTAAACTAGCAATACTGGCATAATAAGTTGCTGTTTTTCCGACAATAGCTTCCACCAGTTCAGTTTCATTATTACAACTAAGTTTGTTTAATAGCAACGCTGTTAAGTGAGTGGGCTGGATTAAATCGTCAAGCGCCAGTAACACTTGCTTCACGGCTTGTAGACCAAACCAAGCACCACTGGCTTTATCTCCATGAGGAAAGCCATGACCACCAATCATAATTTCTTGCTCATCAATACAAGAAAAGCCACAAGAGCCTGTGCCGGTTATTATCACTGCACCATTATTGCCTTGATGTGCTCCTAAACAAGCAATGGTTAAATCGGTTGTTAAAAATAGTTGTTTAAAAGGATGTTGCCAAGCAGACATTTGTGTGTTCAACGAAGGTAGATTTACCCCCGCTAAGCCAACGCCAGCAATCAACTCACTTAATTGGACATGTGCTAATTTGGCATTTTTAAGTGCTAATAGTGCTGACTCAACAATAGAATTAGTCGCTTGTTCAAAACCATGCAAAGGATTGGCCGGCCCTGAAATACCGGTACCAAGCACTTTATTATCATAAGTCATAATAACGGCTTTGCATTTAGTGCCTCCACCATCAATACCTAGTAACAATCTTTTGCTATCAACACTTGTGAGCATACTCACTCCAACTTTTTCATTAACAATAGCTACATTTTCAAGTAGCACGGGTATAAGAACGATGCAAAGCTGTTTAATGCTTTATCCTACAACAAAATGACAGCGTTGTCATTTTGTTTTTATTAATTTCTATTTTTTCATCAATTTTATATCGTAAATTTATTAAGCAAATAGAAACAGTAATCAAGTAGGAATAAAAACTGTATCAAATATAAATGTTTAAACACAGTAAACTAAAATCACTCGTAATTATTTAATAAATAACGACGAGTGATTTACATTATAAACGCTTGTTTATTAACTTCTGATTACTTTTTCGCTTGAAAGTATTTTAACAAACTTGCTGTAGAGCAATCATGTTTTTCAGAAATATTATTACTTTCTAATTCTTTTTGAATTTTAACAGCCAAACCTTTCCCTAGCTCAACACCCCATTGATCAAAAGAGCAAATTTGTAAAAGAATGCCTTGAACGAATATTTTATGCTCATAAGCAGCAATTAAACTACCGAGCGTTTTAGCATCAATTCGATTTAATAAAATGGTATTCGTTGGGCTGTTGCCTTTGTGAACTTTATGAGCTGCTATTTTATCAATTAAATCGGCTGCAAAACCTTTCGCTGTTAAATCAGCTCGAACTTGTTGCTCATCTACACCAGCCATTAACGCTTCAGCTTGAGCAAAAAAGTTAGTCATTAATATTTTATGGTGATCATTTACTGGCGTAACACTGTGAACAGAGCCAATAAAATCAGCGGGTACAATGTTATTACTTTGATGTAAATATTGATAAAAAGCATGCTGACCATTGATACCTATTTCGCCCCAAATGGTTGGTACCGTTGCATAATCAACCTCATCACCATCCCAAGTGACTGACTTACCATTACTTTCCATTTCAGCTTGCTGCAAATAGGCAGGAAGCATTTTTAAGGTCTGATCATAAGGTAAAATAGCTTGAGAGCTATGGCCTAAAAACGTGGTATTCCAAACACTTAATAAAGCCATAATCACCGGCATATTGTCACTAAGTGGCGCGTCAACAAAATGTTGATCCATTTCATCAGCACCAACAAGTAATGCTTTAAATTGTTCAAAACCCAGGTTAAGTGCAATGGCTAAGCCGATTGTTGACCATAATGAAAAACGACCGCCAACCCAATCCCACATATCAAATATGTTCTGCTCTTCAATACCAAAACCCATCACTTTTTCTTTATTAGTACTAACTGCAACAAAATGCTTAGCAACCGCTTTCTTATCAAATAAAGCGCTAGTTAACCAATTAACCGCTGTTTCTGCATTGGTCATGGTTTCAGCTGTGGTAAAGGTTTTGCTAGAAATAACAAAAAGCACGGTTTCAGGATTTAAAGGGCGAAGTACTTCAACAATTTGTGAACCATCTACATTAGACACATAATGAATATTAAGCGTGTTATCACTATAATGCTTTAACGCTTCAGTAACCATTTGAGGCCCTAAATTTGAACCACCAACACCAATATTTACCACATCAGTAATTCTTTTTCCGGTGTGTCCTAACCACTCACCACTACGTACTTTATTAACAAAACCTTCCATTTTAGCTAATTGTTGTTGTACTTCTTCCGTAATATTTTCACCATCTAACAAAAAGGGTTCAGTACTTTGACGTCGTAATGCGGTGTGCAAGACAGCTCTATCTTCTGTTTTATTTATTTTTTCACCTGCAAACATTTTTGCACGCCAATCACACACTTGTGTTTCTTCAGCCAATTCAAGCAAAGTTTGCATTGTTTCACTGTCAATTAAGTTTTTTGAATAATCAAACAACATAGAAGGCAATTCTATAGAAAATTTATCAAACCTTGTATTGTCTTGAGCAAATAAGGTATTCATGTGCTGAGATTTTTTATCTTGGGCTAATTGACTAAGTTTCTTCCAACTAGCTAATGTTTGGCGAGCGGTCATAATGATTCCTGTGTCTGTTTTACTTGAGTACGGATTTTAACAGTATTATACCCAATGCATTTCAAAATAAGGTAACTAGATTACGATCTAGATCATTTTATTGTCTATATACATGCTTGCACCCACTGTTTTGTAAAAAAACCACCAAATAGCGTATTAGTTATTGCCGCAAAACTTAATAAGCTCTACTCTACCCTTCAATTAGAGTGGATTTTGGAAGAAAAGGCTTAATGCATTAATGAAAGCAACCATAAATGATGTCGCCAAACAAGCGGGTGTTTCTATAAAAACAGTGTCGCGCGTAATGAATAATGAGCCATCTGTGCGTCAAATTACACGAGAAAAAGTCCAAACCGTAGTTGATAAATTAAATTATCAACCCAATCTTGCCGCACGTAATTTAGCCGGTACTAAGTCATATAATATTGCTTATGTATATGATAACCCTAATGCTTATTATGTAATTGATATGCAAGAAGGTATTTTAACTGCTTGTCGAAAGCAAGGGTTTGAATTGTTAATTAACCCTTGTGATGCGAGTAAAAAAAATATCACAACAGAAATCATGAATATGGTCAAACAAGCTCGTATTGCTGGTTTGGTATTAACACCGCCATTTTCTGAAATGCCTGAATTTGTTCAAAGTATTGCAGAATTAGAGGTAAAAATAGTCAGAATAATGTCTGGTGATGTTGCTCCTGACAATTTAACACCTTGTGTCATGGTAAATGATAGAAGTGCCGCCCAAATTATTACCCAACATTTTATTAATTTAGGGCATGAAAAAATAGCTTTTATTGCCGGTGGCGCTGAGCATAAATCGACAATTGAGCGCTTCGAAGGATATAAAAAAGCGTTAGCGATTAATCACATCAAACTTGATAAAAATTTAGTAGTTGCAGGTGAATACTCTTTCGAGTCAGGTGTTGATGGTGCACAACAATTAATGTCTACTGAACGTGTTAGAGACAGTAGGCCTACCGCCATTTTTTCTTGTAATGATGAAATTGCCGCCGGCGCATTATTTGCGGCTAGATTAATGAATATTGCTATTCCAGAACAGTTATCTATTGCGGGGTTTGAAAACAGCCCTTTCTCTCGACAAACATGGCCTAAACTAACGACAGCAGACCAACCAAATAGACAGATAGCAGAAAATGCAACAAACCTACTTATTAGTCAAATTAAAAAACAAGAAAATAAAAATATTACCCGTCAATATACTCCTCAACTTGTTGTCAGAGATTCAACCGGAAAAAAGTTTAACTGAAAAAAAGAAATATTTAGGAGACTTACCATATTGGCAGCAATAGGGCGAATTAACGTATTATCTTTATCGAGGCATTACAGAAATGTTTTAGGGTTAGGCTTAGGATTATAACCCTGATCTATTTTTTTAATTCGTTCAATATGATTCAAATGTGTTTTTCTTGCAAAAAAGGCAAAAACACCAATAATAATAACGATTAAGAAGAAGAGTAAAATATTTTCTTGATAAAAAAATTGTTGTAACCATTCCATGTTAAGTGTTCCCTACTTACTTAAATTTGCTTTTAAACTTTTATTTTAAAGATTCAATGATGAAACTATAGCTCAATTTCATCAGTTTAAGATGTTTATATTAATTATTCAATAAAGTTATAGCTTATTCTTCAAAATAAGTACCCCAGCCGTCATAATCAACCTTACATTTTTTGGCTAGCTCAAACATTTCTTTTGTTTGTGCTTTTATAATATCAATATCAAGCATTTGCTCTGTGGCAATATCAAAAGCAAAAACTTTATCGCCATTTTCTAATTCCGCTTCTTCTGGCTCTTCAATTTCAAAACCTAATTTAAATGCCGTTACGGCCGCTTTTTCTAATAAATTAAAATCAGAACTGGCAAAATGATGTTCTATAGTATGATAAACCTCATCATTAGTACCATCTTCAAGCAGTTCTGTTATCAGGTTTTCACTATGTTCTAACCATTGTTGTAAATCATCTTCAATCATTACCCTATCCTTTATGACTTATTTAACGTGTTATTTGCTGTAATTTCACCATCAAGCTGAGCAATTTTATCTTTCATTAACTGATGAACTTTATTTGCACACTCACGAATATTTTCTTTGCCTTCATCTGATATATAGACGGGATCTAAAAATTCAATAATTATTTTCCCATTATTCCAACGATTTAATTTAATGGTTTCATGCTGATTACTACCACAAATAGGAACTATAGGTACTTCAGCTTTCACCGCAGTACGAAATGCACCTGTTTTCAAGGGTAATAAACCTCGACCTCTGCTACGTGTTCCTTCTGGAAATAACCACACAGACAACTTGTTATTTTTTATTTTATCTGCCGTTAAGGTAATAGTGTTAATCGCTTTACTGGTGTTTTTTCTATCAATTAAAATATTACCCGTTAGCCAATACATTTGCCCAAAAAAGGGGATCCATTTTAAACTTTTTTTACCAACACTCACTGTTGCCGGTTGCACGGCATTACTCATGGTAAAAATATCATAACTATTTTGATGATTTGCCACATAAACAACAGAGCCTAGTTTTTTAACTGACTCTGGTATTCTCACCTCAATATCAACCCCTAATATTTTGGTCACTTTTCCTAAAAATCTAGCAGTGTGATAAACATTATTACGGTGAAATGGACGTATTAAACAATACAAACAAGACACAATACAAATAAGCACTAATGCTATAGTCATTAAAATAAAACGAAAAAAAGCTAACAAAGGCAAGTCTCAATAAATTAGTCAGTGGCGAGTATATCAAGCTTTAGTAAATGAGTTCTACTTAAAATATTTTTTATCAATACAGTAAAATCAATGCGTTAGTTTTTATTTTCAAATCAAAAATTTATTTTTAAATATTCACTACTTTTTAACTACTTTTGACTATAGTTAAAAGAGTTTGGTTTTAAAGTTTAGTAAGCCTTTATAAGTTAAAAAACAAATTAAAAATATAAAACAAGAAATGCACATAATGATTTTTTAGGGAAAGCATGAAAATTTTACTCATATTTATTTTAAGCATATTTCTTTATGTTAAGAATGTGGTAGCAAATAATGACATTCAAACAGCGTCTATACCGTTACTTAATGATGTAACCCAAAAACAACCAATAAATCTTAGTGCTTCATCGAGCTATTTTAGTATAAACCATGCTTTAAAAGTTCAGACCCTACCGGTATTGTCACTTGATAATGACATAAAAGCCAACGCACTTAGTACTATAAAAACTCAATATCAATATAGTATTATCCAATTAGAAACAGGCTGGTTATCTCAAGACAATAACCCACAAATCGGGCAAGCATTTTATTTACAAGGGGCATTAGTTATACATCAAAGTAGTCATTTTAATTTTTCTGTGATGGCAAATATTGAACACCAAAATGAACAATACTTAAGTCTTTATCAAAACAATTTATACAATATTACCGAAACAAATCAAGCAATATTCAACACTAATTATGGCTTAGTTGGTAGCTATTTACTCACACCTTCATGGCAGTTAACGGGTGGTGTTATTTACTCTACTGTTTATGGAAATTTAGGAAAAGGCATATGGAATAAAAATGATAATATGGCATTAATTGGTACCACATACTCTTTTTAACTTAGGGCTACCAATAATAATACCCCGTTAATTAAGTTTACTGTATTGCCACTAAAATTCGACTGCATAAAAATTATTATTCATCTAAGCCAATACTTTCTTTTATTAACAAACCTTTTTCATTCATAAATGTTTGTGCTTCTTTCGATAAACCTTTGTTTGAAAGGTAGCTTTTACCCCCCATAAAAAAAAGAACAAAACCGTTATGGGTAACTTTTATTTCAGTAACATCTGACCATAAAACACGACTTTTTGAATAAAAAGATTCACTAAGTACGCCCTGCTCATCAATGGTTAAGTTAACTTCACTATTCGACGCTCGACTTAGCATTTGCCTTAACACCCACCACGGTTGATGGTAATAAAGACTTAACGCTTCAAGTATGCCAAGTGCAACAACAAACCAAGCAGTATAGGCATTTACCTGAGTAAAAAGGAGTAAAATCAAACCAAAAGCTATTAATATTGCTGATTTTAAAAAGGCATTCAAGGTGCGTTTAACCGTTGAAGATTCTTGATAGCATTCAGTAAAGTGTGCTTTATCTAAAATAAAACGAGTTGAGAAAGTAAAAGGTGTCTTCATTGGATGTTTGAACGAAATAACGTTAATTAATTAAAAAATGAGTTTAACAGAAATTTTTCCTGCACGGCTAATTATCTAAAACAAATCAATTACAAACTTAATTAATGCAACATGATCATTGTTAAACACATATTAAGATGATCCGTTAACGAACAAAGCTGATGAAAATCTTCTGTTGATATTTCATGGTGCTCTGCAAAAAATTGCGCTGAAATAAGCCCAATAGGCTTGTCAGCAATTTTTACCGGTATTAAAGCAAGTACGCCATCATCAATAAAACCTTCAAGTTCTTGAGTGATAAAATCACGCCATTGTTTATCTTGATAATTGTTTATTAACGCAGGAGTAGACGATGCTAAAGCTCGTTCAATAACATTATCACTTTGGCGAATATTGAACGTTATTTTCAGAGGCTCTTTTATTCCATGATGATCATAAGCAAAACGTAATTTAACGCGTGTTTTATCATCAGTTAACATCAAAAATGAGCACCGTTCAAATCCAAAGGCTTCTGCAGACTTTTTTACTATGGTTTGTAAAAACTCATTCAGATCTTTACTGGTTTTCATCAACTGTGTTAACTGCATAAAGATCGATAAAATAGCTTTTTCTTTGCTCATTTGTAAATGTACGGGTAATTGTCGTTTTGAAAAATCACTGCTTTTAGGCAAAGGTTTTAACAATTTTTTAAGTTTAGAAGCGCCATAAGAAACTAACAACTGTTGCGCTTGCTCTTTGGTGTGAGTAATTCTAACTTTCAACTGCTTAACGCTTATTTTCATAATATCAGCAATGTCTTTAAGCAAATGCTCAAATTTTTCTTCACTTTCTCCCGGAGAAGCAATGATGGCACTTAATTGGTCGGCAAAATAAATTATTTTAATTTCATCGGTTCTGCTTGTCGGTTGATCTAGCGCTTTAAGTAATAAGTCACTTAAATTCCATGTTGTTGCCAACCCTTTACTCAGTTGATTAAAGCTACTACCGGTTTGCTGATGAAAATACTGAGCAAAATGTTTATCTGACATATCGATATGTTTAACTAATTGTTTAGCAATATCGCCTCCTGCACTCCAAAAAGCACTTTCACCAATACGATATAACATCGCGGCTAAATAAACTTCTTCTTGAGTATCATCATTATAATTTGGCACCATCATTTTCGCTAACATACCCGAAAAAAATGAGTTAGCCATGATCTGAGTTAATTGGTTATAAACTGTAATATCTAAATTTTCACTCTGTAATAAACTTTCAACTAATTTAGCGGTTAAACAAATATTTTTAACCGCTGAAATACCTAATACCACAGTAGCTCTTGATACCGTGGTAACCTTATTAACAGAAACGTGTTGAGTACTATTCGCAACGCGCAGTAAACAAGAAGACAACGCTTGATCATACAAAATAGCTTTACTGAGTTTAGGGAGTGATGATTTATCATCATTTGAAAATCTATCAAGCATCTTTGCCGTAGACGTAATTGCAGGCAATTCATTGGTTGCAATTAAATCAATCCACTGCTCTGTTGTTCTATGCCCTATTGAGGTAGACATTATATTCACCTTGCTCTGCTTTATTAAAAGGCTAAATTAATAACTAACCTGAATTATTTATATCGTATATACCCATTTCACTTGAAGGTACAGGATTCAGCGAGAATTAAAAGGTTTAGAGGCAAGGCATTGATTGAAGAGAATGGTATTCCCTTGTCAAAATCAATAACGCAGCATATAAGCCTTTTAAACTCGTCCTACGGGGACTTCTGAGCAAATCATGCTCATCGTTGCCTCTGTCTTTAAGGGAATAACCCTTAATAAAAAGAGGCGCCTTAATCATGAATTGCTCAGTAGTCCTGAAACTAGCATCTTCAAGTGGAACGGGTATAGGTATTAACTATGCGCGCAAATATGTATTTTGTCTAAAACATATCTCACAATATACCCAGAATAGATGACTAAAAACTGGTTCTATTAATAAATGGCTTTGCTGATTTATCCTTCGATAAACCATTTTGCATTGCTATACGTTGATTTTTTCGACCAAGCAATCTCAGTTGCGTCACTCTTTCCCAAAACAATGCCGCTCTGGTGTCTTTTTTCCAAACTTTTTTAAATAAATATTTAGTAGCGGCAATCGCATCAGGACTTTTTTGTGCAATCGTTTTTGCTAACGTCTGCGCTTCAAGTAAAGGCGTTGCGCTAACTTTACTCACTAATCCATATTCAGCAGCTTCAACTCCACTAAAAAACCGTCCTGTCATGGTTAATTCTTGGGCAATATCAACACGCGTTAATCTCGATAAAGTCACCATGCCACTCATATCAGGAATCAGTCCCCATTTCATTTCTAAAATAGATAAATTGGCTTCTGGCGTAGCGATACGATAATCACATGCTAATATAATTTGTAATCCTGCACCAAAACAATTGCCATGAACAACCGCAATAACAGGTACAGACAAGTCACGCCAGACATGAGCAACACGCTGAAAAACATTATCTTTTCGCCAAGGTAGCTTAATAAAAAACTTGGGAATAATTGACGGGTGTTTAGCAACATAAGAAAAATCTAAACCCGAGCAAAAAGAAGCCCCTTCTCCTTGCAAAATTACACAACGAATATTTCTATCCTTACCAATGACCTTGGCAACATTAAGTAGCGCCAAAAACATAGCTTTGTCTAAACCATTATGTTTATCAGGCCGATTTAAACTAACATAAGCAACATAATCTTTTACTTCATACAAAACACAGGATTTAGTCATATTATTATTCTTTAACAAACCTAGGATGAATATAGTGTCACATATCATATTGGTTAGAGCTAGCTTCTTTCATTAGGAATAAATAACTAAAAGACATTGAAAGAAGCTTAAAAAGATCAATGTTCTTTTTTAAGCTCAAATTTTTTCCCGCGCAATTTTACACTTTTAGCCGCTAGCTTGTGATAGACTTTCATCTGCACCTAATTTACACCTTGTCATAATAATATTGTGTTGAAATTTACCTGATTATTTACAGTCAATTTTAACGAAGCAAAAACCGTCGAAAACACTTGGTATCTACCTGCTAAAATTAAGCAACGACTTAATGGGAAAGCACCATTTCGACAACCTAGACAATGGCCTTTTATATTAGTTTTTATTTTCTAAGGAAAAAATATGCAAATTATTATTTTTGATAATGCGCAACAAGTTGCCACCAGTGCAGCAGAATGGGTTGCAGAATTAATCAATAAGAAGTCAGATGCCGTATTAGGGTTTGCAACTGGCAGCACACCCATTAGCCTATATCATCAATTGGTTAAAAAACACCAAGCTAAGCAACTTAGTTTCGCTAACACCTCAAGCTTCAACCTCGATGAATATCTTGGTATTGATGCTGAAAACCCGCAAAGCTATCGTCACTTCATGAATGAAAATTTATTCAACCTTGTTGATATCGACAAAAATAAAACTTTTTTGCCGACTTGTAATCAAGGTGAAAATCCAAGAGTTCAAGGGTTAACCTATGAAGATAAAATTAAACAAGCTGGCGGCATAGATTTACAAATTTTAGGTATTGGTGCTAATGGTCATATAGGCTTTAACGAGCCTACCTCAAGCTTAGCTTCGCGCACGCGTATTAAAACACTCACGCAACAAACACTCACCGATAATAGTCGTTTATTTGATAAGGATGAGTTTCAACCAACCTTAGCCATGACAATGGGTATTGCAACAATTCTTGATGCAAGATACGTATTACTGATGGCAACAGGGGCAAGTAAAGCAAAAGCAGTTAACGATATGATAACAGGGCCATTATCGGCAATGTGTCCCGCATCGGCTTTACAAATGCATGAAAACGCAATTATTTTACTTGATAAAGCGGCGGCAAGTGAATTAAATGAACAAGATTATTACTTATGGGCCGATAAACAAAACCATAAAATAAGTCAAGAATTTGGTTTATACCACAATTATTAATGACTTATACCAATACCAGTAAGTTAGTGATCAAATATTAAAGAGGATAAATTTTCAAGAACAAGGCGCTCTCAATCCTAATAGCTAGCTATTAGGATTGAGAGCTACGATGTTATTGGAATATTTAGTCCATTTAGAATGATCACCTATTTATTAGTATTACACCCGCTATCATATAAACAAATAAAGAAAAACCGACTGACCGTCGGTTTTTTTATTTAACTATCCTAACCACTATAACGACATTACAAAGTCAATTAATGATTGACGTTCTTCTGCCTTCAGCGCCATAAAATCAGCCTTACTTTGCTCAGCTTCACCGCCATGCCATAAAATAGCTTCTTCAATGGTTGAAGCGCGTCCATCATGTAAAAATCCCGCCGCTGGATTAACTGTTTTCGTTAAACCTATGCCCCATAAAGGCCTGGTTTTCCATTCATTACCTGTAGCCATAAAATCTCGACGATTATCCGCTAAACCGGCACCAACATCATGTAATAACATATCAGTAAATGGGTAAATATGTTGATTTTTAATGCCTTCTGGTGCTGTAATACCGCCTAACATTAAGTCACCCGTTCCGGTAACAAAGTCTGGAGTATGACAACCAGTACAGTTAATTTTTTCAAATAAAATCGCACCGGCAACCACCGATTCATTTTCAATATTACGGCGCGCTGGTACCGCTAAAGTTTCAGCATAAAAAACCACTTCATCTGAAAAATCTTGATCGGCTTCTGGCTCACCATTTTCGTCACTACCGGTATCAACATAGCCGGTTCTAGCAAGATAACTTTCGTGCAAAGCCGTTCCGGCAATACTTTCATCAGGAAAAAGCGGATTGGTAATACCCATATCACCGCGTAAAGCGCCGAGCGATTGCACCCGAACACTTGGCGTACTAGCTTTCCAACCAAAGCGACCTAGTGAGACTGGCAGCGGATCATTATCTCTTGCTTTAATCGGATCAAACACCCAATTAGGGCGACCTGAAATACCATCATTATTAGCATCATCTTCATCAGCTAAAGCCAAAATATCCTGCTCAGGAATAATTTCTAATAAACCTAAACCAAATATTGGCATACCATTTCTTGGGCTATAACGAACATCCGCTTGCAATATGGCACTATTTAACTGATTTTCAGCCGATACATCGTAAGGACGCTCTATAGTAAAAAGTGGTTTTTTAAGTTCAACCGAACTGCCATCAGCATAAGTTACCGTAGAATATTCATAAGCCAGATACACATTGGCTTGACCAACAAAGGGAAGTGCACCTGAAGCGGCATCCCACTCTTCTCTAGCTCTTAATACACCACGGTGAAAAAGTTGCGTACCAAAACCATCAACGCCAACATTGTTACAATAATTATTTTCGGCAACAGGATCATCACATTGACCATCATCAATGCTCATTCTGAGAAAAATACCCGCAGCTGAACCTAATAAAACGCTATCTTGGCCAGAAGGAACTGAAATTGTTGATGCGCGCCCATCACGTTGGTGGCACGAGTTACAGTCTTGGTTATTAAATACTGGGCCGACACCGTCTAACTCTGGATGTTCACTGTTAGGCGCGGTGGTAAAAGCAGTTTCAAAGTTGGCATCACCGGCTAAATGTTTGTCTAACTCGTTATCAGTTAAATTTGGCATTGGTGTTGAAAAGCCATGCCCTGAATTACTGGCATTAATAGCTGTTGTTTCATCCCCTAAGTTTTTAACATAGGTGTAATCAGGATATTCGATATCTTTGTCAGAATTACAACCGCTCAGAAAGGCAGTTGATATAGCAACAATAGCGGTGAAGCATAGTCGCTTTTTACTAAAGTTATTCATGAGTACTCTCTCTTAGAACTTTTTTATCAGGATTTTTTTATTAGAACTTTTATCAGAAACCTTATCCGTACTATCTTTAAAAAGGATAAAATATTATAACTTTACTTAACGTGCCTATGCACTTCGCTCAGGAAAAAGTAAGGTTATAAAGTTTATTTTTTTGTAGGTCAACACAAGCATAGAGAGACTCGACAAATGACATTTGTCGAGTCAAACAACCTACAAAGGTTTATACTTCCCAGTCATTTAGTAAAGTTAACACATCATTTTCCAAAGAATCTTGTAACGTTGTTAACGTATCAATAGCCGTCTGTATAAGTACTCGACCATCATCATCACTAATCGCTTGTCTAAACGGCATATCACTACCACCACTAATAGCTGCAATTGCAGCAATAGCGGTAACAATTTCATCATCAACACGAGTTGCTAAGGTTGCATCAGCTGCGCTAACAAAATCAATAATTCCGGTTTTATCTGTTTCGCCATCAAATTCACCACGATAAACATTTTGTACACCAATAATGTTATCGCTAAAATCTGTTAATGAGTTCCAACTATATTGTGATTCAACCAGCGAAGTATCCGCCGCTGCTGTGTTACTACCAAATGGGTCTGCAATTTTACCGTTACCAACCTCGTCCACTATGCCAATCATGCCATTAATCAATTCTTCAACAACCGCTAGCTGTGAGCTATAAATATCATTATCTGGCGTGAGTAATTTTTCCTCATAAGGATCATCACCATCTAAACCAATTACCCAAGCATCATAAAGAGATTGTGTATGGTCTTGAAATACTTCAACAGTAGCCGAAAGATATTCAATTTCTCGATCGGTCATTTCTGCAATTGTTTTCTCATTATCAGCAACGCCGTCACCAAATAATAAAAATTCCATGGCATGAAAACCTTGCACATCATCATTTGACGCTAGTACACTTTCAGCAGTTAAAGGAGTTGTGCTGTCTAACAGGGCTTGTAAATCAGTGAGATTTAATGGCCAGAAATCTAGATGAGGATCAATACCTAGCGCATCAACAGGACCAAAAATATGAGACTCTCCTTGCTCCCATGGTTCACGTGCGGCTTTCCATGCATTTTGTGCTGCAAGTAAATTCTCTGCCGTTGGCGTATTTACCAATGTTTGTGCTGCTAAAAAAAAAGCCTCGCCTTGCATATTTAATGTATTATAACCGGCAACAATCACATCATTGGTTAGGTTAGTAATTAATTCGGTTGCATCAAATGTAAAGCCCGTATCATCAATTGGATCAATTACGGGGTCATCGCTAGAAGAGCTTCCACAGCCACTAAGGCAAAGTGTTGAAACGGTTAAAGCAACCAAAGTTTTTTTAAGTAACATAAGTATTCCTTTTTAGTCAATAAGTGTTCAAGTTGTTAAGTTTTATGTTGTTATATGGTTAAATTGAAAAATAATAACCCATTGATAAGCTAAACGAATGAGTATCGTCTAAATTGTCTTGAGCATACGTTTGTTGTGACACCTGTCCTTTAAAGACTAAGTGTTTCGTTGGGTAATAATTAATGCCCAACGACACTTCTTGTATATCAAAACGAGAAGTAGGTTCACCCTCTTCTATTTCTTTAATTGGGTTAGCGTATTCATAAGCGGTAAAAATATAAAGCGGCGAGGATAAACCCAATAAACTTTTAGTATCGTAAGCTAATTCAACAAAAGCTGATTCTGCCTCACTACCTAATTGAGCATAGACACCGGGCTTAAGCCCTGGGGTAGTTTTGTTTGCTAGTGTTATGGCATTACTGTCGTCTAATTTACCAAAAAGATATTGACCTCTTGCTAGCCAATTTTCATACTCCCAAGCGCCATGTAAACCTATTAGCGTTAGGTTACCGTCTTCTGAAATTTTATTGGTTTTATGACGATTACCTGAAGTATTGCCATTATAAAAACTAACGCCAACACTTGAGCCTTCTTTGATGTTGCCGTAATCAAGACGGAAAGTTAACGCTAGATCATCAGCATTTACCTGTTCAAAACGAGTTTGATGGCCTGTTGCAACCCAATGGTGCGTTCTAAAGTATTCAGAATTTAAACCAGTAGTAATTAAGGTTTGTGCCGTAAAGTCATTCCATGAAGCGATAACATTAACCCCTGTTTCATGCCACACTTGAGGAATTAAGGTTGCTTCGCCCCAGTGACGTTCGGTAGTAAAATATTGACTTGGTTTGTGTAAGTCAGTACCTATGCCAACAGGAACAATAATATGTCCCATTTTAACGGCAAAGTTTTCATTGTGTTGGTATTTAACTTCTAACTTTTCAACAATTACTTCACCACCGGCTTCAATTTCAGTTTCAAATTCACCGAATTCATCAAAACCGTCATATTCAAGCGTAGCACCCGTGCCACCGTGCTCATATTCAATTTCTAATTCAACTTGCCACTTATCGTCAAAATGATATTCAAACTCTATCACCACTCTTTCTAAATCAGTTCGAGCCCTTTGGTCTGGATCGGTATCTTGAGTATTCTGAAAAACCGCTTGGCTTTTATATAAAATATTGCCGTAAGATTTAATTTGCCAATTTTTTGAATATTCCTGATCGGATTGTAGGTTAGTTTTTTGCTTCTCTGATTTTTGCTTGCCAACGTTTTCACTGGCTAAAGATTTGAGCGCTGCTAATTGCTTCTCTATTAACGTTAATTGCTTTTGCTGCTTTTCTATCGCTACGGCTAATTCAGCATCTGTTGCGGCAAGACTATAATGAGTAAAAGAAAGCAGACTAGATGCTGCTAGATAAACCAGAACATTTTTCATTTAAAATACCAACAAGAATAATAACAAGAATAGGAATTACTACGATTTGACGCGATTGTACTTGTCTTTACATTTAATTACAAATAGTAATCATTGTTACTCATAATAAAGGTGACTTATAAAGTAACTAGCAAAAGAGATAATCTTTTATGGGAATGGAGTTTAGGTTAAAAAAAAGGGTAATAAATTACCCTTACAAGGTGTTACAACGCTAATGTAACATCGCTAATTTTTGTTTAATGCCTTGTTCTCGCTCAACATAGTGAAACCATTGTTTTGCGGTTGCTGCTGAACTTTTTACTTTTTTGGCTTGGCTAAAAGCAAGTAGTGATAGTTCAAAGTGTTGCAAGTTAAATTGTGCCATGCCTTTAACTAAGTGCATATTACCAACGTCATTCTTATTCGCTAACCCGCCACGAGTTAGTGCTTTATTAGCGGCTTCAAAAGCTAACTGCCATTGCTCTAAGTTCAAATATGTTTGCGCCAAATATGCATCAAATTTACCGGTTTCTGAAATTTCTGCAGCTTTGAGTAACACAGGTAAAGATTTTTCATTATCTTTGGCGGCAATGTAGGCTTGAGCTAGCATATCTAGGGTTTTTTCTTCGGCAACAACAGCTCCATTGTCAATGGCATTAGCAAGTAAATTGGCGGCTTTAATCGGTACGTTATGATAACGATACAATTGTACTAAGGTGATAATATCTGTTGATTTAGTGATATATCCTGCTTGCCACGCACTCTCCATTACCGCTAACTGTTTATCTTCTTCACCAATTTCACCATACATGGCGGCAAGCTGTAGCCAATATTTAGGCTGGTTATAGTAACGGACCAAATTTTCAATCACTCGCGTTACCTCAACAGGTTGCTTTAATTCAAAGTAATTAGCCCGTTGTAATACTAGCCAGTTTTCTTTCGGTATGGCGTTTGCTGCTTTACTTTGGCTAATAGCTTTTGATACATAAATTAAAGATTGTTGATATTGTTTATTTTGATAATGTGCTTGAGCAAACAGAATTTGCTGAGTACTGCTTAAAGGTTTAGCGTTATATTGCTTCCACAAAGCTAAAAATTTTAGTGACTGCGGGTAGTTTTCAATTTGCATCGACAGCTGTGCTAAAGAATAGAGTGTTGATAATCTTAATGACACAGGTATGGCTTTTTCTTTAACAACACGCTCAAAACTGTCGATAGCTGAGGCAATATCCTCATTCCCGTAATACATAAAACCATAGAAATTCCATAACATGGCACGTTCATAACTGTTGAGACTATCGATACGATCTTGCACTTCGTCAAGTATATCAAACCCTTCTAAACCAATACCTTCATCGGCAAGCTTTTGGGCTCGTGCTAACTGAGTGTAAACACGATTACGCATTGCCGGCACTTTTACTGATGCAGTTTTTACTTTTTTATCTACGCTTGATGAACTTTGCGCTTGAACAGCATAACTACTCATTAATAGTTGTGTTGTGAGAAAGACACTTAGCAGCGCGATTAACTTACTATTTTTTCTGCTTAGTCTATTTTTTCTATTTACCTTGATTGTTTTATTCATCACTGTCTCCTTATCTTTCAATTTCAAAAGATATTTTATTTCTAACGCCGGCAACTTCCATCGCAACACCATCAACAACGCGTGGCTTATATTTAAATTTTAATACCGCTGCAATAGCCGCTTGATTAAAAGTATTTTCAGGTTTAGCTTCTACAACAACAGGATTACGAACAGCGCCATTTTTAGTGACAATAAATTCAACAATCACATAACCCTCAATGCCACGTGATTGAGCACGCCGAGGATAAATAGGGGCAACTTTTACAATAGGTAAATAATCACCATCGCCACCACCTAAACTTAAACTGCCACTCAAACTCATATCGGCTTGAATATCAGCGGAAAAACCAGCACTTGTATTGAGCGCATTAGGGTTAGCTTGTTGCATTTGTGGCTGTTGCATTTGCGGTGGTGGTGCTTTGGGTGCCGGTGGCTTTCGTGGCTTTCGATCTTTTTTAGTTAACTGCTGCTCTTTTTTTAAACGGATAAAATCAAGTACATTACCTCGCGGCGCTTCAGTTAAGGCGTTATTACCACCAGAAATAAGTGCTTGCATACCCCACAGCAATAAGAATGTAACCACAACAGCTAACAGTAACCCGCTACCATAACGGGCTGGCGTATTCATTACAATTGCCATAATTTAACCCTCTTGTGCGGCAATAGAAACATCATAAACACCGGCAGAGCGAGCTGCATCCATCACTTTAATTAAAGTATCTGTGGTCGCCTTTTTATCGGCTTGAATAACAACGGTGCCTTGTGGGTTTTCTGCTTTTAAACGCTCAATATTTGCTTGTACTGCACGCACATCAACCCGGCGTTTGTTGATCCAAATATCACCTTTATCACTGATCGCGACTAAGATATTGGCTCGCTCTTTTTTCACCGCAGTTGCCGCTTCCGGCCGGTTTACTTCAATACCGGCTTCTTTAACAAACGAAGCGGTAACGATGAAAAATATCAATAAAATGAAAACCACATCTAACATGGGTGTCATGTTAATTTCTTCGGCTTCTTCTTGTTCTTGTAAAATATTTGCGAGTTGAGAACGCATAATCAGATCCTGCTTTAATAAATTGCTAATGTGCTTATACCATTACTAACTTACTGGTATTGTTATTACTTATTTAGTGCACCATCGGAAGACTATCTTCCATTTGCTCGGTTCTGCGTTTAGTTTTTCGCTGCAACCAAGTCACCATAAACACACCTGAAAGTGATCCCACCATACCGGCCATAGTAGGAATTGTGGCTCGTGAAACACCTGAGGCCATCGAACGTGCATTGCCGCTACCCGATATTGCCATAACATCAAAGACTTCAATCATACCGGTCACTGTGCCCATCAAACCAAGTAACGGACAGAGCACCACTAAACATTGAATCAATGCAACATTGGTTTTCAGCATTTGAGTTGCTCTAGAAACATGGGCTAGGCGAATATGCTGAGCATTCCATGAGTGTCTTTCTTTACGGCTGAACCAACTTTCAATGATATTTTTTTTCACTGACTTATAACTATGTAAGTAAAAAAATAATCGTTCAAAAATCAGTAACCACATTAAACAAATAACACCCGCGATAACGCTTAAAACTAGCCCTCCCGTATCCAAAAATTCTTGAATGCGGTTCATCATTTCGATGAAAAGGATCATTATTTATGCTCCTTGTGCTGAGGCTACGGTTATACCCGTTAGATCTGTGCTCTCAGAGCGCTCGGCTAAAATGCCCGCACTTTGTTGTTGTAAAACATTGATAATGCCGCGACTACGAGTATTAAGTAGCGTTGAAATAAACACCATAGGAATAGCGACAACTAAACCAAGTACGGTTGTTACTAGCGCTTGAGAAATACCACCCGCCATTAGTTTCGGATCTCCCGTACCAAATAAGGTGATCGCTTGGAAGGTGTTTATCATACCGGTTACTGTGCCTAACAAACCGATGAGTGGCGCAACCACTGAAATAATTTTGATGAAGGTCAGTCTTGACGTTAACACTGGCACTTCTTTTAAAATACTTTCAGACAGTTTTAGCTCTAAGGTTTCAATATCGTCACTAGGATTTTTATCTTGCACTAACATGACACGGCCAAGCGGATTATCGCTTGAGCTAGTATCCGTTTTTAATTGACGGTTAACTTTACTGCCAATTAAAAATAAGGTTACAAAGCGCTCTAACGCAATAAGCAAACCAATAAGACCAATACCTAAAATAACATAACCTACAGCCCCACCTTGCTCTACGCGCTCTTGAATATCAGGAGCTTGTACTAACAGGCCTAAAATTGAACCTCCCGTTGGATCTAAGGCAAAAGGAACTACTTGACTGTTACCTGAGATAAATTTACTTGAAGTTAACTCATTTGCGCTTGATAAATAACGGCTTGAAGGTTGTCTAATTAATTGTGCAACCGAGCCAGTTTCGTCTATATATTCTAAATATTTACCGTTTGAAACTAAGTTAAAACCACCAACACGAATGACCTCTGCTTGACTTTTTTCGCCATTAGCTGCCACCACTTCACGGCTAAACTTATGTACTTTACCGCTTTGGGTCATTTCACGTTGCAATTCAAACCATAAACGTTCAATTTCTTCAATAGAAGCAAGTTTTGATGAAGATCCCATACTTTGAGCAAATTCATCTAAAAAGTCACCTCGATTGGCAATTTGCGCTGAAATAACTGATGTTTGAAATTTACTTCGAGTGTCGCCAGCCACCTGTTGTAATACCCCAAACAACTCTTTTAATTCACCCATACGCTTACTTAACGCATCACTATGATCGCCTAAGGTAATTTCATTGTCTTGAAATTGTTTCTCAAGTTGTGTACTTAAATTAATGGCTTGATCGCGCTGTATACTGGCTTGTTTTAATAGTTTTACTTGTTGTGATTTTTTTGCATTAAACTCAGCTTCACGATCTTGGTTTTGTTGACTTTGTGCAATTTTACCTTGAGAGAGTTGTGCTAGTAATTCGTCTAAACTCGTCGCTTGTTGCGCTATTGCATTGCTGCTAAACGACGCGACTGCCATCATAGTAATCGCTGAAAGTAATAGGGTTAATCGGTTCATGGTTTTCATTCCTTATTCAGCCGAATTTTGTGCTACAGGCACAATAATTAAATCTGGGGCAAGCTGTTTACGCGCAATACGTAATGCTTTATTAACATCTAAACGATACTCTGCAGAAAGCGGTTGCCATGATCTTGACTGGTTATTCCATAAACCTAGTTTTTTTCCATCACGTGTTTGATACACTAAACTAACACGACCAATACGTAAAAAATCGACATCACGTTCGCTACCTTCAACATCAATAAGCCCCGTGTATGCTTCGATGGTTCTGCCGTAATCAACTTCAATTTGATACGCTTCTAACACACGACGAAATTTTTCAGAAATAGCAATATCTGCACGTGCCATCATTGCGTTTAAATCAGTGATCCGCTTGCTACGTTCGTCCATTAAAAATTGCACATCTAATTCAACAAAGTTGGCTAATGTTTCAATCATGCGTGCCATTAACGGCGAAATTTGTCGTTCTATAATACTCACTTGTTCCATAGACACGGCAATTTGGTCTAACTCTTTAAGCTGATTTTTCACTTGAACTTTCATTTGTTGGTTATAAACAGACAAACCGTCAATTTCTTTATTGATGGTTTTAAACTGCTGCAATTTACTTTGTATTTGTTCGCTTATGGCATTAACACGTTGCTGAGATTGGCTTGCCGATTGGTTGATTGCTTGGCTAACCGAAACCACTTGCGAAAGTTGCTCCGAATTTGTACTGGCAGTATCTGCCGCATTAGTTAGTAATGCGGTACTGCTTAAGCTGAGCAATAAACACGCTTGAGCAATGGATGAAAGTTTCATACGAAAACCTTTTTGTCTTTAGTTGCCGCTAATAAAATATGATTAGCGTTAAGTTATATCAATACCAGTAAGTTAGTGACCAACTATTAATGAGGATAAATTTTCAAGAACAAGGCGCTTGATTGAGTAATAGCTAGCTATTAGGATTGAAAGCAACGATGTTATTGGAATATTTAGTCCATTTAGAATAATCACCTATTTATTTGTATTGGTATTATGTTTAATGACCGTAATATTAATGAGTAAATATGACGTTAAAGTTTCAGTAATATTGCAGGTTTATGAAATAACAACCGAGTAGCGCTTTTTAAGAGCAATAGAAAAATGAGAGAGATTTATGTCCTTGTAGGTCAATCGAGCATATCGAGGCTCGATGTTTGCCAACTTCAACTCTTTTATCGAGGCAAGCATCGACCTACAAATTGTTCCTGAGTTATCTACATAGGCATGTAATTTAATCGAACAAAAATAAAAAAGATCGCAAATTAGCGATCTTTTTCTATCCATAAACTATACCCGTATATACTTTAGCTAATCAAAATCCCATTTAAAGGAGATATCAAAACCAATGCCTTTGGTTTCACTGCGAAACAAGGTATCTGAAAATTCAATGTCTTTATTTTCATCAAGCAAGTTTTGCACTTTAAATTTTAGCGTTGTTGAGTAGGTAGGATAATAAGTGTAAACCATATCAAGAGAATGGAACGGTTGTTCGTACTTATCGTCTTGACCTTCAATACCCGGAATAATGATACGTTCACCAAAAACATTATAAGCCAAGGTGACCGAGTGATTTCCGTTTGGCGCATCATAACCTAAGTTCAAATTAACCACATATTCAGAATGCCCGGTCATACGGCGCGAGGGGTTAGTAATGGCAGCTGAAACGCCAGTTTGATCGACAACGCGCTGAGTATCAATATTAATTTCAGAGTCACTTAAGGTTATATTTCCCGAAAGGAAAAAATCATTACCGCTCATGTTGGCAAAGTCACCTAAGAAAGCAAAGTCTTTCATAAATTCAACTTCTACGCCGTACACTTCACCATCATCAGCATTGGCGACAACAATTAAAGGCGGTCCATCTTGCCCAGGAGATTGAACAGACTCAATAGGATCAGTCATATCTTTATAAAACAAACCCACAGATAAATTTTCGCCGGTACCTAAATACCATTCCCAACGAAGATCATAGTTTTTGATATCCGTTGTTTCAATACCTGCAGTACCTCGAATAGGATACCCCGTTAAGGGATCTAAGTAAGTTGATGGTGCTACTTCACGAATATCTGGTCGTATGGTGGTTTCGCCATACGAAAAACGAAACTGTACTTCTTCATTCATAATATAGGTGAGTGCTAATGCCGAATAAATATCGTCTTCTTGAAAGGCGAGTTTTTCTAAATCCTCGGTGGTTGGCTGTGCCGGCAAATCAAACATTCCCGTAGCAGGGTCAAGTGGTGCAACTACTTGGCGATAGTCTTCCCAACGAAAACCTCCACTAATGCGCCATACATTATCAATAAACCAGTCTGCTTCAAGGTAATAAGCGTCAGTCATTTGTGCAGAATAATAGTCATCTCCCATCACTGAGGTATCACGAATAATGGTTTCATTACCCGTTAACGGATGGTTTAGCACAACATCATCCGTTAAAATATCATTCATTTTATGACCACTAAGATCAATATCGTCAAAAGCTAATGTATTCACATCAATACGTCTTGAAAATGCATCACGTGATTTTTCAATAAAATCACCACCAAATTTTAGCTCTAACTCTGATTGAGCGAACATAAGCGGCAATGACATATTGAAGCCATAGTTTTCAACATCATCTTCTAAGTCTTGAAAAGTGTAGCGTGAAGCGGTTGATGCTTTACGCAAGCTACTTTCGTTAACAAGATCAAAAATGCCATCTTCATTTTCATCACTTAAAATATAACGAGTAGAAATATTACCCGGTGCATAACGGCTTGAATGAGCATCTGAGTATTTCCAATCAACGCCAATATTCCATAACCAAGGTAAATTGTGTGTACCACGAAACTGATTAGCGATCATCTCACGCTCTTCGTAACTTACTTCACTATCACGTACACGTAAGCCATCACTTAGCAGTACGTTATTGGTATTACCTAGCTTGTCTTTTATTTCATCGGCAGTATCGCGCAGCACAATTAAACTGTAATCAAGACGATGATCTTGATCGTATTCTAGCCCTAAATTCAACATGCCAGACCATTTTATAGAGTGCTCCGTTGACGTGACTTGGTCAAAACCACGTACTAAGCTCCATGAATCATCAGTGTTATGACGAAAATCTTGTCCTTCGTAAAGCTCACTAACTTGCCATTCGTTATCATAAGAGAGTGAGCTTAAATAGCCCCAGCGATATTTACCGTGTTCAAAGCGATCACCCAAGGCAATATCAATACCATAATCAGGGTCAATACTTTGCTTTTCAGGATCATAATCACGGTTTAGTTGCGCGGCTATTTCACGGTTATCGGCTTGGCTAAGTGCTGACAATGGGCTATGATTTTTCCATAACGTTTGTAACGACTGTGGAGCGGCGCGTGTTCCGTCGTCTTCACCGCGCCAATCATCACTGCCACCATTATAGCTATATCCATCATCAAAATTTTCACTGTTACCACCAATATTCCCTGATATATTAAAAAGAAAATCAGCAGGAATACTTTTCAAACGAATATCGACATTACCGCCACCAAAATGTGCGGGCATTGATGGAGAATATGCTTTTTGTACCGAAAGCGATTCAATAATTGACGATGGAAATAAATCGAGCGGTATAACACTGCGTGTTGGATCAGGGCTTGGCACTGCGGCACCATTTAATTGTGTGCTTGAATAACGCTCACCTAAACCACGAACATAGATAAATTTTCCGTCAACTAAGGTAACACCCGTAACGCGACGCAATGCTGAAGCAGCATCACTGTCGCCAGTACGAGAAATTTGCTCTGCGCCCAAAATATCAGCAACAAAGGCTTGGTTTCTACGCTCTTCTATAATAGCGCTAGCGGTGCCTTTTAAGCGACTAACTTTTACCACAACCTCTTCAATGGCTTCATCATTAGATGATACTTGCTCTGCCATTACATTTGTTGCGGTTAAACTCGTTAATATTGCCAATGCTAAGCCATTAACATTAAAGCGCTTAAGCGGGCAAGATAAGTGAGTGTATTGATTTTTCATAGTTAACCTCGATAGAAAATTAACGCTAATGCTTACTTCATAAATGTTTATGTTTGTTAAGTACTAACGCTAAGTAGGTTGGTTGAATTTATTAGTTATGTCATTGTTAAAAAATGCGAGTGTTGATTGTGGAGAGAACAATCAACACTCATTCAACACTTATTCAACAAAGACTAATCTTCAAGACCTACTGTCCATCCTGCGGTCCAGTTTTTCGCTTTTGATACTGCGCCAATATGGTCAGCATTTTCAAAGAAGCTGTTACCGGTGAAGTTTTTTGGCGTTGTGGTGTCGATAGTAAAAATACCGTCTAATACTGCGCTAGTATCTGCAGCAGTACTGTTATCGGTATTGTTGTTAGAGAACCAACTTGCCAGATCAAAATCTGCATCACTAGAGTCTTTTGAATTTTTAAAGGCTTCATCACACGCTACTACAGAGTTACTCATAACGGTATCACCCACTTTTGCTTGGTCAACCGTTAAGCCGGCTTCCATTTCAAAACACTCACCCATGCCTGTTGGTCCGGTAATAACAAAGTTATATAACTGTGCTTTTGTGCCTTCACGTAAGTAAACGCCTTCAGAGTCTTTATCTGCGGTGTCAAAGGTGTTACCAATAATGGTCATGTTAGCAATACTTGGATTTGATTGTGGTAATTTATTTGGCGTGCTGCCGTCGTTATCACCCTCAATACCTCGATTTGCTTCACCGTTTTGCGGATCATGCTTAACCAGTACATATTGTAAGTTGCCACGGAAACCATTATCCCAATCAACACTGTCATCTTTGTTTGACGTTAATACCACATATTTCAAGCTTACGGTGCCACCAAAGAATTCAATACCGTCATCTGCATTTTCATGGACTTGAATATATTCAACTTTAGTCCCTGAACCAACACCACCAAAAGTAATACCATTTAGTTCGTTGTCTGGGGCAATTTCATAACCTGCGTGTTTAACGACAACGTAGCGAAGTGTACCTGAGCTGTCTTCATCATTTGTGCCGCCAAATACCGCGCCATCTTGTGCACCTTCAATCTGTAATGCACAGTCGCTACCATCAGTTGGACATTTATTTGATGAAGCATTACCTAATATTACAATACCACCCCACTGACCAGCGCCAGTTTCAGCATCAATCATATCTTGGCTTGACGTAAAGGTGATGGGTTTTGTTGCTGTACCATTTGCCTGAATTTGTGAATCTCTACTTACCACTAAATAATCACTACCTGAGCGACCATAAATGGTTGTTCCAGCTTCTATGGTTAATGTTGCTGAATTCTCTTTGTCACCACCAACAAATACTGCGCCATCTAAGGCATAGACATTATTTGCCGTTAAGGTTAAATCACTGGTAATAATACCGCTAATTTCACAAGTGATATTGGTACCGTCAACCGATGAAATTGCAGCAGTGCCCGTAGGACAACCCTGTGTTTCCGCCTGTGCGGTGATTACGCCGCCACCAAATCCGAATGCCCAACCTTGACGCCAATCGTTATTTGAATTTTCAGCACTATCAAAAGCGCCAATGTAATCAACAGAATCAAAAAATGCATTTTGCGTATTAGCAACATCTTGTCCGGCACTCTCGGCAACTAATGGTGAGTTAGCATCAGGAATTCCACTTTCATTAATTAAAATTGAGGTGCTAATGCTGTTTGATGGTTCAGCGCTAAACCATGCGGCTAAATCAAGTAAAACGCTACCATCTTCAGCTTTGGAATTTTTAAAGTTTTCACCATTGTTACAAGCCATAATGCTGTTTTGCATGACTATTTTTCCGCTATTGGCATTATCAACCGTTACTGAGGAAGTTGCGCCACCCTCAATTTCTAAACATTCACCCATTTCACTGGTGCCGGTTACTACCGTGTTTAAAATTTTAGCTGCGGTTCCTTCACGTAAATAAATACCTTCAGAATCTTTATCAGCACTGTCGAAGTTATTACCAATAACTGTTAAGTTAGCAATTATTGGGGCAGATTGTGGGGTTTTATCCGGTGTTGAACCATCGTTATCGCCTTCAATCGCGCGGTTAGCTTCACCAGAATTTTTTGCATGTTCAATATAGGCATGTTGGATCATACCCTTGTAGCCGTTGTCCCAATCAATACTGTCATCTTTGTTAGCGGTAAGCACTAAATGCTTAAGGTTTACTGCACCACCAAAAAACTCAACACCATCGTCAGCATTTGAATGTACTTGAATGTAATCAACCGTTGTACCAGAGCCAACACCACCAAAGGTAATACCATTTAATTCATTATCGGGAGCAATTTCATAGCCAGCATATTTAACCACAACATATTTTAAAACACCTGAGTTGTCTTCCCAGTCTGTGCCACCAAATACAGCGCCTTCTTCAGCACCTTCAATTTGTAAAGCACAGGCACTACCATCACTTGGGCATTTATTAGAAGGCGCGTTACCTAAAATAACCATACCGCCCCATTGACCTGCGGTAGTTTCTTCACCTTTAACATCTTGCAAAGAGGTTAAAATAATCGGCGCTGTTTTTTCACCTTCTGCCATTATTTTTGCATCTCGATGAACCACTATATAGTCGCTACCTGATTGACCAAAAAGTACCACACCCGGTTCGATAGTCAGTGTTGTGTCGGCTACAACTTCTAAAGCACCGTTAATAGCATAAAATACCGGCTTACTATCAGCGCTTTTGACTAACGTGGTATCACTAGAAATTTTTCCGTCGAGCACTTGCACAGTAACATCAAAACCTAAAGCGCTAGAAACATCTTGTCCAAGCGCAGAGCTAGACTTTCCTGGAAGTTCAACCGGCGTATCTGTATCGACAACCGGTGGATTAGTGATAATTGTATCGCCAACTGAGTTGTCAACATCAGAAGAAAGATTTATATCGCCGCCACAACTGGCTAAAGTAACGACACAAGCGAGTGTACTTAGTTTAAATAGTGATTTCATTTGCATGTTAATCTGCTCCGCAGAAATTATTTGAATAAAGTTGCGGTAATGCTACTGACTAAAAATGACAGAAATGTTGAAGTAATATGTAATTTTTATTTAAGAATAATTACAAATTGATGACATAGTGTTTATATAACCGTATATGCGTATGATTTTTCAAGGTAAATACTTAAATCTTAGCCATGATTTTTATCATAGCTAAGCTAAAACTAAACTCAAGCTAATAGCATATATGCATTAACTAAAAAGAATACTGCACGCGCAAAGAGACCGCATTGCTGGAGTCAAATTCATTGCCCGCATCAAATTGTTTAGCTTTGATATAATCAGCCATCAATTTAAGGCGTTTGTTAACGGTATAATTAACGCCTATTGAGTATATCTGCACTTCACGGTTTTCTTCAATGAGTTCAAATTGGCTGTAACGACTAGTGAACTCCCACCCCCGTGTAGACACCTTACCTATTTTTCCTTTTTTGTATTTTCTATTATCACCCGAAAGTTGATAACCAAATTGTACGTAACCCCCTTGATAATCATAGTCAACATTATTGATGTCCGTTACGGTTGTCTGTTGCCATTCTGCTAAAGTGGTAAACCCCGCTCGTTGCCAAAAAAATTCAACACCTTGAAGTGATTCTTTGTCTGCAAAAATTTTTTCACCTTCAATGAGGGAATCAGAGGTATGTACTTCCATTGTTTCATTAATGCGAAATTCACTGCCATTATGATCTCGTTCACTAAAAGCAAAGCCTAAGTGCACTAATTCATTTTCTTGTCGCCACAGTAACCATGCGGCTCTACCCGTGATAGCTGTTGCGCTTTCATTTTCATCTGGTTGGTAATAGCCTAATTGCCAGTTATAAGCCGAGGCGCCGCCGGCTAAGCTGGCACCTATTGATCTACTTGGGCTTAAAGCTGTTGTTACTAGGCTACGCTCTATCATAATGGCAGTACTAGAACTCGACCGTTTTTCTAAGCCAAAACCTTCTTTTTGCTGCCCAAGGGTAATATCAGCCCAGTTGAAGCCTTTATATTTTATATAGGCATCTTTTACTTCGCCATTATCATTAGAAAAATCAATTTTTAATTTAGCTTGCCAATCATCTGCAAACTTAGTTTTAACACTTAATCGTGCTCGTCTAACTTCAGATAACGATTGTGAATCTTCACTTTTTTCCATAAAGCCAGCATCAAAGGTGTCATGATCTAACATCAAATCGCCACTTATTTTGATGTCTTTTGCACAAAGGTTTGCACTAAAAAAGGTAGCGAAGGCCATCATGATAACTGCCATTTTGGTAAAACATTGTCTGCTCATGAGGTTGCCTTTACACGATGTTCTTCACTTTCATATTGCTCCATACAATCATTACTCGGAATATAGCTAACGGTTAGTTGCGCAGTATCTCGCAAAAAATCAATATGCTCGATAGACACCATTTCAACTTGCAAACCTGTTCTAACTCTTAAATCATCAATGAGTTGAGCTCTCTTTTGAGGAGTAATATTCTCAATGCGCTCATAACAAACACTTTGTGTGTGATAACGTTTGCCTAACACCCTTGAGTCAATAACAAAAGCTATTATACAAATAACGCCGTTGAGTATCATCAAATCTATCAAACTCATTTGTCCTACCGAAGTCAGTAGCGCAATAGCGGTAACTAAAAACAAGTAGGTCATTTCTTTAATGGTAATAGCCTCGGTTCGGTAACGCAGCATGGTAAATACGGCGAACAAACCAAAAGCAAACTCCATCGACATATCAACACCATGAAGCAAATATGTGATAATAAACACACCAATACCAAACAAAATAAAAGAGCCTGCTACGGTAGCGTTTTTACTGACTCGGTAATAACAGGCATAACACAAGAGTACTAACGACAGTAGGTTTACTAAAAAACGAGAAACAAAAAGGATATCTAATTCGGTCATGCTAATTACTCTTAAACAGTGAAGTGGGTTGAATTTTATTAAGTGCTGCTACGCGAGACAAGGTTGCTTTAAATCGATTTGTTTTTAATGACGATTTATACAAAAGCGCACAGCCTATGCAGTATTTACTAAAAGAGGTGGGAAAAATGTTATTGGCGCTCATCAGTTGATAAAAAGGTGAACGCTTAGATTTTTTAGCTTGTTTTAATTCGGCAATAAAAAATCCTGGCAATTGAATTTTGTTGTTACCTCGACGGTTTTGAAACCAAAGACCAAAATCAAGGGTTAGTCGTTCAGCTTGAGCTTCATTGGCAAGAGCAATACGCTGATAGCCACTTTGCTGGCTAATATCAAGGTTATTATTACTATCGTTCATTTCTGCTTGAATAAATTGCGAACAAAGTCGATGCTCGCCTTTATTACCGGTTAGTTTTATTCTGCTTTTAATCGTGCGTTTTTGATTGTTTTTAAATTTCACTTCTAAAAATTTTGTATCGGTATCAACGTAGTGCCTACGCCTCACTTTATAGCGATTTAATTTGCCGTTATGATGATTGTGATACAGTGACATATAAGGCGTATCAAAATACTGATTGTGATACGTTGACACTCTTTTGTTATTAACTTCTAGTATGCTGTAAAAGCGGGTAAGTTGGCTCAGCAATTCAGGTAAAAACGAGATGGGTAATATAAATTTACTATCTACTCGGTTCATCAATTTGGCATTATCAAGATCATCCAAACCATAACTATCAAATTGATTTAATATACTTTCCAACGATTTCTCAACAGCGCTTGGCATAGTAAGCCCCTGATCTTCTTCCTTAAAAAACGTTTTTTTTGATGGATTATGAGATATTCTACGAGTAAGTGTTTTATCAAAAATTTCATCATAACCGGCAGACATTTGATTCATTATAGTGACTTCTTTTTATGGGCTTTTTTTAAGGGTTAGGGCAACACCTCTAGCGCATGAAATGGGTGAATTGATTTTTATACCAGAATAATACAAATTTATGACAAAAAAGTGCAAACAATGTGCATTAAATATGGAGTATTTATGTAGATGACTTTTGCTTGGCTAGGAAATTAATTCAAGTAACGTTTAAACAAAATGTAAGTATGAAAAATCAACAACCTTGCCCGCTTTTCTATCGATTCATTTATGTTTATAATAACGTTATGTCTACAAAAGAATATATTACCCATGCGCTTTGATTATCGAATTGTTTTTATTATTACCGCATTACTTTTTACTTTATCAACGAGCTTAACGGTTATCAATTATGTTGAGTCTATGGAGTCAACCCGTAAACAATTAAAAAACAGCTCGCTCCCCTTAACTATTGATAATGTTTACACTGAAATTCAAAAGCAGATCATAGAGCCTAATTTAATTTCCTCGATGATGGCTCATGATACTTTTATGAAAGACTGGCTTACTCATGAAGAAAGCGACGTTAAGCAAATCACTCAATATTTAGAAACCATAAAAAATAAATATCAAATGTTTACGGCTTTTCTTGTCTCAGAAAAAAGTCAAAACTATTACTCAGCTAATGGTCTGTTAGAAAAAATATCCATTAATAACAAAAACAATGCTTGGTATTTTAATTTTAAGGAGAATGCTGAAGTCAGTGAAATTAATATTGATTACAATAAGTTCTTGGGTCAGTCATTAATCATGTTTATTAACCATAAAATATATGATGATAAGTTTCATATTATTGGCGCAACGGGCATCGGATTAAAAACATCTTATATTAATGATATGCTTAAATATTTTCGTCAACGTTATCATTTTAAAGTTTTTTTTATTGATGACGCCGGTAAAGTTATCATTGCTGAAAAAGGCGAGAATAAGCTTGAACAACTTAGCGACCTTCCTGAATTAAAAAAATTAATTCCAGATATAATCAGTAAAAAAAGACAGATATTTGAATATACCCAATCGGGTGAATCGTATTTATTAACTAAAAAGTATATTGCAGAGTTAGATCTTTATTTACTGGTAGAAGCAAAAGTGGATAACTTTACCAAATCAGTGAAGGACGCTTTTTATTTTAATCTGTTTATTTCTCTACTCATCACCTTAATAATTACCACAATTGTGCTTTTATATGTGAGAAAAATTCACAATAAACTTAATGAACTCGCCAGTAATGATAGCTTAACAGGCTTACCTAATCGACGAACTTTCTCTAGTCAGCTAGATTTTTTTCTTTCACTTAAAGCTCGAAACCAAAAAGAATTATCCATTATCTTTGTTGACGTTGATGATTTTAAAATGGTTAATGATGCGCAAGGTCATAATGTTGGCGATAATGTATTAATTAATATAGCAACCACATTAAAATCGACCATTAGACATACTGATTTTATTGCCCGTTGGGGTGGTGAAGAGTTTATTATTTTATTAATTGATACGCAGCTTCAAGATGCTCAATTACTTGCTGAACAATTAAGAAAAAACATAGAAAGTAATACTTACTTTCTACAGCATTCTAAAAAGCAAATAACCATTAGTTTAGGCGTGACTCAGGCAAGAGATAATGATGATGCTGATTCGCTCTTTAAACGTGTTGACCATGCTTTATATCAAGCAAAAAGTACTGGAAAAAACTGTATTATAACGTCGGAATAAATAGTTGATCTAACCAATGATACGATTAAATCAACTAGTTATTTAAATAAAGACCTTGGATTTGGCAATTTTACCTACGTATAAGATAGATCACCTAATTAATGAAACTGGTATTATTTTATTTCGGTCGGTTTCGGGAACTTGTAAGTCCCATTAATGAGTGTATCTTGAGGCTTATATAAACGAACAATATAGTTCCAACCATTAAAGGTAGGAATAAAGTTTTTAGCTTTATCATCGCCACCAAAATTAATGGTGATACTCCCATCAGCATTTTTTTCTGCTGTTTTATCGTTCAACGCATAGGTGTTGTACTTATTTTTCTCCATGAAGCCTGTTTTGTTATAAACTGTTACTGACCAAAACGCATCTACTGGCACTTCATCTTTTGCTATAGTCACAGTATAAGCCGTTTTACCATCATTTTTTTCTGGAAAAACATTATCATACATTGCGTCAACTGTTGGGTTACCACCCCAGCCTAATGCTGTACATAAGTAATGTTTAACAGGTTTGACTTCATTTTTCATGCCAAAACATTCAGTAGCATTTTCAAGCGTTTTTGCCAATGCTAAAATAGGTGTGCGTACGGCCGTCAGTGATTCATTATCCCACTGTGGTAGTTCAAGTGTACCAACATCGTTTTGGCTCACGGTTACCTGATTTTGAATTTCATTTGCTATTTTAATATCTTGTGGGCTGTCGGCATCAACGAACGTTCTAATAAGTAAACCAACATAACGACTGCCAACTTGCTCTCTCGTAAAAGTGTGGTTGCCTGTACCGTACTCTGTCCAAGTATAGTGATCTTGATTTATTATTTGTAATGACTGAAAGCGCTCCAATTTTGGTAAATTTACTGTTACCGGCGAGGCATTTAGATCGATAACCGCAAAAGAGTATAACGTATCTCGATTCATACGAATGGTACGCTGCTTGTTAATATTCGTTGGTTGGCGTAAATGAAAAAATTTACTAAATCCACCATATTTTGAATAAGTGGTAAACTGCACATCAGTTTCAGCACGAATGAAGTTTTCAGCCGTCACTATTTCTTTAGCCAAAACTGAGTTGGTTAAAAGTAATGACCCCGCAACAAGGCTTACAATAAATTTTTTCATAATTAATCTCCATTTACTTGAAAATGAAATAATATTTATATTTAATACAGGGATATTACAGAATCCTTATCAATGCGTATACTTATTTAATCTATTAGCTATACTTATACATAAAACACAGTTAACAATGATAATTAAACGCAAATCAACAGATGAAAAATACGGATAAACCTATAATGTTTCATAAAGTTATCTTTCCTATATGGATACTTTTAGTCTTATCTCACAATTGTTCCGCCGAAAAGCTAACTGTTGCTTTTGGAGCCACACTAGCTCCTTGGGTAATGCCTGACAGTAACAACGGTATTTTGATAGACCTAATAACTGAAGCGCTAGAACCTTTAGATTATGAAATAGAGACATTTTATTTTCCTTACTCTAGGCGCATAAAATCATATCAAACAAAAATGGTTGATGTTGTTTTTGATATTAATTTAAATAACATTAACAATTCAAAGCTAAAAGGACATTTTTCAGGGATTATTTATGCGTATGAAAACTACGCATATAGTTTAAAAAAAAGGAAATTTAATTTTACCAAAATTAGTGAATTGAGTTCATACAGTTTTATGTCATGGCAAGGCGCAAGTAAAAAACTTGGCCATACCTATAGTTTAATGGCCGCGGGAAACCCTTCTTATATTGAAACCCATGATCAAAGAATACAAGTAAAAATGTTGTTTAAAGAAAGAGTTGACATTATTCAACTAGACAAGCATATATTCGAATATTATCATTCAAAACTGATTAAAGAGGGGGAAATTAATGCCAACCTTAAAGTAGATCATTTTGCCCTCTTTGGAAAAAGTTCTAATGGCGTTTTGTTTCGTTCTCTTAAGGTAAGAGATGACTTTGTAAAACAAATAAAGTTAATGAAAAAAAATGGCCGTTTTAGCCAAATATTTAATAAATATGTAAACTAAAAAACGAAATATTGTCAATAATTTCTTAAGTTAAATCCTCTATAACAAAGCCGAGACTTATTCAATTAATTAAACTTTCACTGTTTTTTTATTAATATCATATTCACGCAATTTATTGGCAATAGCAGTATGACTTAAACCCAGTTTTTTAGCGAGTTGCCTTGTACTTGGATAGGCTGGATATAACTTCTTTAATAAATCGGCTTCAAATTTTTTCACTGCGGCATCAAGCGTACCTTCAAATTCTTGCTCTAAATAACCATGCTCTCGCGTATAAGCGGGTAACTGTAAGTGGCTAGTTTCAATTTCATCACCTTCGAGTAAAGAGGCTGATCGGGTCAAAACATTTTCTAACTGCCTTACATTACCTGGCCATGGATAGTGTTCAATAAAATCGCGACAATCTTCGCTAAGCGTTAAGTTACTACGACCTGTTTGTTGTGCTACCTGCGTAATAAAAAGTTCGGCTAAAGGTAAAATATCACTACGGCGCTCTCTTAATGCCGGAATAGTTAATCCAAAGACATTTAAACGATAATAAAGATCTTCTCTAAATTCACCTAATGACACTAAGCTCAATAAATCTTTATTGGTAGAGCTAATGATTCGAACATTCACCGTAATTTCTTGCTCTGAATCAACGCGCCTAAAACTACCATTTTGAATAACACGCAATAATTTACTTTGCAGCTTGGTAGACATTTCGCCCACTTCATCCAAAAACACACAGCCACCGTCTGCTAATTCAAAAATACCGCGTTTACTATTTTCTCCGCCTGTTTCACCCACACCAAATAATTCAGACTCAGCAACATCGTCGGGTAAAGCAGCACAATTTAAGGTCATAAAATCATGCTCAGCTCTTTCACTTGCTGCATGACAAGCCCTAGCCAGTAGTTCTTTACCGGTACCTGTTTCGCCTAAAATTAAAATTGAAGAGTCAAGTTGAGACATACGTTTTGCTTCGCGAATAACTTTGCGCATACTACTGCTACTGGCTTGAATGCCTGAGAAAGTATTTTCATCTAGCTGCTTAAACGCATTTATTTGCTGACCTAATCGTGCTTCAGATTTTAAAATCAATATTGCACCGGCAAGTACTTGTTTACACTCATTAACGGTTACATCACTTTCACCAGCAACATTAACAGGCATAATATCGGCAACATAATCTTCTCCTTGAAATTTTACTCGGCAGGTTTGTGTTAAAACATTATCGCCATCTAACCAACGATTAAAGTTAAAACCTTTTAACCAAAGGCTGATATGCTCACCTACAATAACTTTTTCATTATTATCAATAAGCGTAGCCGCTATGGTATTAACCAGACGAACGTTACCTTTAGTGTCAATAGATATAAAAGGATCCGGAAAAGACTTTATAAGCGTTTCAAGCTCATTTTTTTCACGTTCAGAAGGCATATAAGGTACAGTTTTTACATCGCCAACCCCTGCTATTAAGCGAAGTTGCGGCATAAAGGTTTGTAAGGTAGAAAACTCTAGATCGGGGATATTAATAAAAATTCGACCCGGTTGCTTTAATTCAATGCCTCGAACATTAATACTGTGTTCAACAAAAATACTTAACACTTTTTGTCCCATACCGATGCGATCATTACAAGTAATTTCTAAACGCATTTATACAACCCTTATAATTTATGCCTTAATAAAGTAGGCAACAGCAAATTGAAACAAAATGCATTGTAAACTAATTTGTACAAGAATGAAGCCCTTGATTGTGAATATCGCAAGGGCTTTGCTAACAGGTGATATTGATAGGCGTTCTAAAAGAATAAATTAAAATAGTTACAGTAAAATCATTTGCTTTTACTCAATAAGCCTTTAACAGTACTGAGCATTTTTTGTCGCACATGCCCTAATTTAGGCTTGTCATTAAAAGGAATAGGTCGACATAACTGCATCGTTTTAACGCCTAAACGGGCGGTTAGCATACCCGCGCCAAGACCTTGAGCTAATCTACCGGATAGCTTACCTAATAAATCAGCACCAATCATTTCAGTGCCAAAGTCAGCAATTAACTCACTTGCGCCGGCATAAACCATGTTCACAAATACTTGTTTTATCAGTTTAATACGACTCCAGTAACCTAACTTAAGTCCATATAAACCAGCCACTTTGTCTATCATGCGTAAATTTCGCCATAGAATAATCAACATGTCAATAATAGCCACAGGGCTTAATGCCACTAAGACAACCGCTTCAGTTGAAAATTTAGCAACTTCACTCAAAGCTTTTTCATCAACTTTACTGAGCACTAAGCGAGAGTAAAGCTGTAATAATTCAGTGTCTGAGTGCTCTGATTCTATAGCATCAGTCCATGCCTGCTCTTGTTCAAATTGTATATCGCACGGTAAATTAGCGGTTATTTTTTGACAAAACTTTGCAACATCTAAAAAAGGCGCTTTATCATTGTTAAGGGTAAGAACTTCTGCGGCTTGTTGCTTTAGTTTTTGTCTACGTTTGAATTGTCGTAAACCAGAGAACTCTCTAAAAATGACGGTAGAACTAATAAGCACTAAACAAGAGAGAATAACCGCATAAATACTGGTCATAATAGGCGATTGACTAAAGCCATTAATAAAAAAATCGACCGCTTCAACCGTAACAACACATGCTAATAAAGTAAAAATGATTCGCCATAACCAGCGTGGCTTAGTTGTTTTTGAATTATCTACATCGGCTAAGTCATCATGAATAAATTCATCAAGTTGACTCGGATAGTCTTGCCCTATTTGAGCAGGTAAATAGTCTTCATTATCAAAAACGACTTGTTGAGAATTTTGGTTAGGCGCTTGACTAGATATTGGCTCTAATTCACTTTCAGAAAACAGGATCTGCTGTTGCTGCTTTTCTTTAACCTTAGCTTCTGCTGTTGGAACGTTTTTTGATTTTTTCATATCATTTTATCTGCCAATAAAAATTGTAGTACTTGATCCATGCGAATATGCGGTAAACATTCATGCTGAGCAACACCGGTTATAGGCGCAAAAGAAATGAAGTTAAACGCCGCGTCTTGCCAATATTCTTGCTTGGGTAATTTGCTTGGCACCGTACCTGGGAAAACAGTCATTTTTTTATAACACGATTGATCATTCGCTAAAACATCCTCTTTATTCGCGTTATGAGCGTCAAGGTCACAGTCTTCAGCCTCTTTTTTCTGAAGTAAAATACTGCCCTGAATAACCGGAATAGGCTGACCTTTATGTAAACTTTTCCCCGACTTAGTTGTTTTTACCGACGCTATGGCCAAGGTTTTAATTTCAATCGCTTCGTAGTTTAACTTATGTTTGCTTTGATAAATTAATTGATTCAATAACGAAACCATTGACGAATGTTGCTCTGGCGTAACATGATCTGCTTTTGTTGCAGCAAAGAGTAACTTATCAATTTTTGGTGAAAAAAGTCGAGAAAATAAACCTGACTGGCCATAACTATAACTTTCCAAAATCATATTAATAGCTAACTCTAAGTCAGCAAAACTATTAGGGCCTTTATTTAATGGCGTTAAACAATCGGCTAATACTATTTGTCTGTCGAAACGAAGAAAATGTTGTTTATAAAAATTACGCACTACACGCTCTTTATATTCAATAAATCGTGCGCGTAACATACCAATAAAACTATCATCTGATGCATTTTGATAATCATTCGCGTCTATATTTTCAAAAGCAGGAAAAGGGAAAAATTCTAATATCGGCGCGCCCGCAAGATCAGCGGGTAATATAAAACGTCCCGGCTGAATAACAGACAAGCCGAGTTTATAGCGAAATGTATGCAACAAGGCTGTGTACTCTTTAGACAACTCAGCTAAAAACTCTTCATTAGCGACTTGGAATGGATCGATTTTAGCAAGTTTTTCTAAAAATTTTTGAGATAATTCAGCTCTAGGCGCACTCGATAATAAAGTACACGTTTGCTCCGACCATTGCTGATAGGTTTGATTTAACATGGGTAAATCAAGCAACCATTCTCCTGGATAATCGGTAATATCTAACGTTAACGTTGCCATGTCTGTGGCATATTTTAGTAATGAATTTTTAGGTTGGTAACGAATGGCTAATCGTAATTCACTAATGCCGTGCGTTGCCTCTGGCCATGTAGGTTGCTGACAAGTAAGTGCTAACATTGCTTTATCATAATCAAAACGAGGTACATGAAAATGTTTTTGTGGAATGCGTTTAGCGGCAATAAAGTTGCCATGATGCACAGGGTCAAAGAAATTTAATTGACTGCCATTACCTTCATTAATTAATTGATTAACTAATGAGGTAATAAAAGCGGTTTTTCCACTACGACTTAAGCCGGTAACCGCTAAAGTGATATGCTGATCGATAGTGCGATGAAAAAGATCATTTGCTTTATGTTTTAACTTTTCTAAACGCTGTTTATTTATTAACGCCATGTTTTAATTTATCTAAACACTCTTTGTTGAATAGTTTGATAATAATGATTTTTTTGAGTAAATAACAGTACTAATTCGTTTCTCGTAACTAGCGACTTGAAACTCTAAACTACTGTCTATAATTTATTTATTTCTCGTGAAACAGTAAACTCTGGCGAGGTTACATAATGTTCCATATTACGTAACTGTCGCTCTAATGAGGTAAATTTGCGTTTAATGTCATGAAACGCTTGCTTAGGTGGTTCACCCGACTGCCAAACACGTGCTTTTACTTTTATAGATGCACGGGATAATTCATCATATTTATTGGTATCATATTGAGAACACTGGCCTTTGCGACGTTTAGCTTTATGCTTCTGTGAGTTTTCCATTCCCGGCGCTTTATCTAAAATAAACCAAGCCGCAATATAACCTAAGATAAGAAATGGCATACCAAACAATACTGCCGAAACAACCAATATACGTACCAACCAAGTTTCCCAACCAAAGTAGTCGGCAATACCGGCACACACCCCGGCTATTTTCCCTTGGCTAGGATTTCTATATAATTCACCGCGGACCTTATTCATAACTTATTTCTCCAATCAGGAGTTTCCGCATCTAAAATGGCTTCTAAGGTTTTAATTCTATCCGCCATTTTATCGGCTAATTCTGACAACTCAGATAACTGAATATACTCTTCTTCACTTAACCCTTGACTCACTTGCCCTTTACTACGGTAATGTAATATCAACCAAATTGGCGCAACTATGACCATAAATATAATTAATGGGGCCATTATTATCTCTTCCACAATACCTCTCCTTAACGTTTAACGTGTTACTTTTTCAGTAACTTCTTTATGCTGTAACTTCACACCTAAACTATTGACTAAAGACTAAAAACATTCAACCTAAAACGATAGTTCAAACGTATTTTATTTCGATTTATCTTTATTCATTTTTGCTTTTAACTGCGCTAACTCATCATCAACTTTTTCATCTGATTCAAGCTCAGCAATTTCATCCGCTAACGACTTGCTCCCCATATCATAAGACTCAACTTGCGCTTCTATATCATCAATTTTACGCTCATAACTGTCAAAACGACTCAACGCATCATTAACACGTTTACTATCAATATTTTTCTTAACTTTTAAACGAGAATTGGCTGTTTTCTCTCGCATAATTATCGCTTTTTGACGTGCTTTAGCATCAGCAAGTTTATCTTGTAATTGTGAAATTTCATCTTGAAGTTTACTAATATGACCATCAATATGATTTAATTCTTCTGTTAATGATGCTGCATTTTCACTGCTTTTTTTCTTTTCCATTAATGCCGCACGCGCTAAATCTTCACGATCTTTACTTAAGGCAAGTTCTGCTTTTTCTTGCCACTGCTGTGCTTCACTTTCTAAGCGTGTTACTTGACGGGTTAACTCTTTTTTATCTGCTAACGTTTTAGCCGAACTAGAGCGAACCTCAACTAAGGTGTCTTCCATTTCTTGAATAATTAACCGAACCATTTTGGCAGGATCTTCCGCTTTATCTAATAAGCTATTAATATTAGAATTTATAATGTCTGTAAATCTTGAAAAAACACCCATGATATTTTCCTCATTTATTCTTAAATTACTGCTCAAATTAACGTATTTCAATTTAAGATTGCAATTTACTCGGTACAAGTAACTATTCACATTTTACGCCAAGTTTAAAAACCATCTTAACATTTTGTTTTAAAAGATTTTATTATATTTTGAAAAAAAACTTTAATCCCAACGTTTAATGAAATACACTATTTGTTAGTGAAATAAACCAAAAAATAGGTGCATATGACTCGTTTTAATAAACAAGATAACTTGCTTGGACAGTCAAACAACTTTCTTGAAGTTTTAGAGCAAATTTCTCAAATTGCACCCTTAAGTAAACCGGTATTAATTATTGGTGAGCGTGGTACTGGTAAAGAGCTTGTTGCCGCCAGATTACATTTTTTGTCAAAGCGTTGGGAACAAAACTACTTAAAACTAAACTGTGCTGCCTTAAATGAGAATTTATTAGAAACTGAACTTTTCGGTTACGACAGTGGTGCGTTTACTGGCGCTAGTAAACGCCATGAAGGACGGTTTGAACGCGCCGATAACGGTACTTTATTTTTAGATGAAATAGCTAACACCTCAGGATTAATTCAAGAAAAGCTATTAAGAGTCGTTGAATATGGCGAATTTGAACGCGTAGGCGGTTCAAGAACCATAACGACAGATGTACGCTTAGTGGCAGCAACCAATGAAGATTTACCCACGTTAGCAGCTTCAGGGCAATTTAGAGCCGATTTGCTCGACCGCTTAGCCTTTGATGTTATAACACTACCGCCTTTACGTGAGCGTTTAGATGATATTTTAATGCTCGCTGAGCATTTTGCGATAACAATGGCACGTGAATTAGAGTTTGAGCTGTTCAGTGGTTTTACTGAAAAAGCAAAACGAAGTCTGCTTGAATATCACTGGCCGGGAAATATTCGAGAATTAAAAAATGTTGTCGAACGCAGTGTTTATCGCTGCAACAACCCTCATTTACCTGTGCACGAACTCATTATTGATCCCTTTGACTCACCTTACAGGCCTCAACAACCGATTAAAACAAATGATCGCGTGGTGAATAAACCGGCAGAGTCAGTGTCAGCCACTAGCGCATCAAGTGAACAACCAGATAATAATGATACCACAACGCTAAGCCAAACAATGTCAACAGCAGCCATTAATGTTCAATTTCCACAATCATTAAAAGAGCAATCTCAAGAATATGAAATAAATTTAATAAAATCTGCCTTATCTCATTGTCAATATAATCAAAAGAAAACAGCAGAAGCCTTAGAATTAACCTATCATCAATTACGAGGTTACTTAAAAAAATATAACTTACTTGATGGCAGTATAAACGATGAAGTCTAGCACTTTTTCAGGTCAAATTTTGGTACTCGCATTAATGTCAGTTGTACTTTTAGGCTGTGGCGAAAATGAAAAACTTTCCATAAGCCAACGTAGTATTATTTATTGCTCTGAAGGATCTCCTGAAACATTTAATCCTCAGTTAGTAACATCTGGCACCACCATAGATGCCACGTCGAATCAACTATACAACCGACTTATTTCTTATCAAGGCGAAGATAATATTATCGGCCCTGCATTAGCGAAATCGTGGCACGTAACACGTGATGGAAAAATGGTGACCTTTTATCTTCGCAAAGACGTTAGCTTTCATCAAACAGATTATTTTACCCCCACAAGAAATTTAAATGCTGATGACGTACTTTTTAGTTTCAATCGAATTATTGATAAAACACATCCATATAACCCTATTTCAGGTGGTGTTTACCCTTTTTTTCAAAGTGTTGAATTTAATAATTTAGTTGAGCAAATTGAAAAAATAAATGATCACACTATCCGTTTTAAATTAAAACACAAAGACAGTACATTTTTAGCTAATTTAGCGACAGATTTTGCCGTTATTTTATCAGCCGAGTATGCTGAACAATTGGCAAAAAAAAATGCGCACCATGAAATAGATATTTTTCCTATCGGCACGGGCCCTTTTAAATTAAAAGAATATCGCGTTGGTTCATTTATAAGATACTACCGTCATAATGAATATTGGCAAGGTAAAGCAAAGATAGAGCAACTCGTTTTTGATATAACACCCAGTAACACTGGACGACTCACTAAGCTACTAGCAAATGAGTGTGACGTTACTGCCTACCCTATTGCTCATAAAACAATCAGCCAACAAAGTGAATTACGTTTAGACAAAGTGACATCATTAAATGTTGGTTACATTGGTTTTAATACTCTAAAAAAACCGTTTGACAACAAGCTTGTGCGCCAAGCAATTAGTTTTGCCATTAACAAAGAGGCTTTAATTGAAACGGTTTATCATGGGAGGGCTGAAGCGGCCAGATCAATTTTACCAGCATCATCATGGGCATATGATGCAAAAATTGTTGAACAAAAATATGATATTAATCAAGCTAAAACCTTGCTTGCACAAGCGGGTTATGGCGATGGGTTTACTATGGATATATGGGCTATGCCGGTACAAAGAGCCTATAATCCTAGTGCCATCACTATGGCGAAGCTTATTAAAGCTGATTTAAAGAAGATAAATATCACGGTAAATATTGTAGATAGTTATGAATGGAGTACGTTTTTACGTCGCTTAACACAAGGTGAGCACCAAACATTTTTACTGGGTTGGTCTGCTGATCATCCTGATCCTGATAATTTTTTCACGCCAATGCTAAGCTGCTCAGCAACAAAAACAGGCAGTAATAGAACATTTTGGTGCCATGAAGAATATAATCAAATAATACAAAAAGCGCTACAAACAAATACTATAAGCCAACGTAAAAAATATTACTCGCAAGCGATGAAAATACTCGCCGAGGAAATCCCTTTACTCCCTATCGCTCATTCCAAAAGATACCAAGCGCGTGGTTTTTCAGTTAAAGGCACTATTTTAGGGGCTTTTGGTGGCGTAAATTTTTATCAAGTATCTAAACAAGAAAGTATAAACAACGAAAGCAATGATGATAATAATGACGACGAAAACAAGATAAAAGTTAGCAACTCTGATACAACAAAAGCAGGAGAAAGTTAGCATGCTTATTTTCACTATCCGACGCATGAACCTGTTTATATTCACCATGTTATTACTAACAATGTTGTCATTCAGTTTAAGCTTTTTATTTCCTGGTGAGTCTATTATTAACTTGTCAGGTCAGGTAAATGCAACGCCGGCACAAATAATCGCGCTAAAACAAGAATACCGTATGGATGAAAATATTCTCTGGCAGTATTATTCTTACCTTGAACATGTGCTCTCAGGTAATTTAGGTCAATCGATGGCAAGCCAATCAGATATTCGCGCTGAAATCACCAGTTTGCTTCCTGCCACTATTGAGTTAAGTTTAGTTTCATTGATTATTGCTATGGCATTTGGCATTCCTTTAGGGTTTATTGCCGCCGTTAATCATAATAAAATCACTGATAATGCTATTTTGTCTATCGCCATGTTAGGTTACTCTATTCCTGTATTTTGGCTAGGCTTACTTGCTATTTTATTTTTCTCTATTGGTCTGGGTTGGTTTCCATCGGCAGGGCAAATTAGTTTGCTTTTTGAAATTGAACTGGTTACGGGCATCCAATTCATTGACATTCTTCTAAGCGATAGTCCATACAAGTGGCAAGCATTTATGGATGCTAGTGCGCATATAGTGTTACCCGCATTTGTTATTGCCGTTGCCCCGGCAACTATTTTTATTCGTTTAGCAAGAACCTCAATGATAGAAGTTTTAAAAACAAGTTATATAAAAGCGGCAAGCGCAAAAGGCTTAAGTTTCTGGAAAATAATTTACCGACATGCGATTAGAAACTCAATGATAAAAATAATCAGACATGTTGGTTTACAGTTTGCTAATTTAATGACTATCGCTATGGTTACTGAGGTTATATTTAGTTGGCCGGGTATTGGCCGTTGGCTTATTGAAAGTATTGGTCAGCGTGATTACACTGCGATTCAAAACGGGCTATTAGTGCTCTCCTGTTTTATTTTTATTATCCACATTTTAACTGACTTTATGTTTGCTGCATTGAACCCGTTAGCACGAGGACATAAACATGGCTCGTGAAAAAATATACCTTGAAGAGATATTTCCCTCTCCTTTTATGCAGCTTTGGCTTATTTTTCGTCAAACGCCAGTCGCCATATTAGGATTTTATTGTGTCATTTTTTTAACCATTTTAGCGATATTTTCACCGTTATTAGCACCCTACTCACCCAATGAAAGTCATTTAGATATGCTATTACTACCGCCGGCATGGCATGCTGATGGTAATATTAGTTATTTGTTAGGTACTGATGAATTGGGTCGAGATATGTTATCTAGGCTAATGTATGGCACATCATTAACTTTTGGTTTAAGCTTTATCGTTGTTATTATTTCATTGTTTATTGGCGTTATTATCGGCTCTTTGTCGGCATTAACAAAAGGCATTAAATCAAGTTTTCTAAACCATTTTCTCGATGTGATTTTATCGATTCCGTCCTTACTATTAGCCATTATTATTGTCGCTATTTTAGGGCCAGGAATAAGTAATACGGTTTGGGCTATTGTCTTAGTTTTAATCCCACAATTTATTCATATTACTCGATATGCGGTTAAAGAAGAGTTTCGCAATGACTATGTACTCGCGTCAAAATTAGACGGCGCTAGCCCCTTTCGAATTTTATACTATTCAATATTTCCAAACATTGTCGAAAAAATAATGAGCCAAGCAACCTTAGCACAGTCTGCTGCGATTCTAGATATTGCCACCTTAGGATTTTTAGGGTTAGGCGCTCAAATTTCTCTACCTGAGTGGGGAACAATGCTCGCTGGTGGTGTTGATTCATTTTACATTGCGCCATGGACTGTTTACTTACCCGGCTTAGCAATACTTTTTGCGGTTGTTGCCGCTAATTTAGTCGGCGAAGGCATACGTCACGCCTTAAAACTTCGTAAGGAAAGCTGATGAATTTGCTCGACATTAGAAACTTATCCATTGAGCTTAAAACAACAAATCAAAATATTTTAGCCGTTGATCGTGTTAGCCTTACCTTAAAAGAAGGAGAAGTTCGAGGCTTAGTAGGCGAGTCAGGCTCAGGAAAATCTTTATTAGCTCAAGCAATTATTGGCGTACTTGATGATAAGTGGATTGTGCATGCTGACCGATTTCATTGGCGCGGCATAGACTTACTTCGTTTACCCATGGAAGAACGTAAAGCCATTATATCAAAAGATGTTGCTATGATTTTTCAAGAATCAATGGCTTGTTTAGATCCCACCACAACAATAGGTGCTCAACTTAACGAGGCGATCGATCCAAAACAACTTTCTGGTTTTTTTTGGCAAAAACAACAACAGCGTCAGTCTGCCGTAATCAAGCTGCTCCATAAAGTAGGCATTAAAAAGCATAGTGCCTGTACTAAAAGCTATCCACACCAGTTAACAGAAGCAGTTTGCCAACGAGTAATGATCGCCATTGCTTTAGCAAGAAGACCTATATTACTTATTGCCGATGAGCCAACAGCCGCTTTGGAAAGTGTTAATCAAGGACAAATTTTTCGCTTATTATCTAGTTTAAATCAATTGAAAAACATGTCTATTTTATTAATTAGTCACGATTTAGAAAATATTACTCACTGGACCAACACCATTACCGTCATGTACAGCGGTCAATTTGTTGAGGCAGGTACAACTCAAGAAATTTTCAACAAACCCTTGCACCCATATACTCGCGCTTTGGTTGACAGTAGTCCGAAAACAAATTCATTATTGTCACCAAAATCTAAGTTGGTAACATTACCCGGAAGTATTCCTATTTTACAGCATTTGCCCATTGGTTGTCGTTTAGGACCAAGATGTCCTAGAGCTCAGCAAGACTGTGTAAAAGCACCTTCTATTGCTAACTTTCATGGCCATAAAGTAAGTTGTCATTTTCCACTAAAAGAACAGCTTATCAAAGGCGCTTGTTGATATGACTATTTTATTTGACGTTAAAGACATTAGTAAATCCTATAAAAAGAAAGGATTTTGGATCAACAAAGAAAAAAAAATCGCATTAACACCGGTGTCATTTTCAATAGCAGCTCATAAAACACTCGCTATTATTGGCAAAACAGGTTCAGGAAAGTCAACGTTAGCTAAGTTATTAGTGGGCGCTGAACACCCGAGTAGCGGTGCTATTTATTTAAATGGGCAAAAGTTAAAATTAGGCAGTGTAAAACAAAGGTGTCAGCATATTCGCATGATTTTTCAAGACTCTGACACTATGTTAAATCCAAGTTTAACCATTTTACAATTACTTGACGAACCCTTAAAAATTAATACCAATTTAAATGAAGAGCAAAGAAAAAATCTCATTCGACTGACTTTACAAAAAGTTGGTTTGTTAAGCGACCACATGACTTTTTATCCTCATATGTTTTCTGGCGGACAAAAACAACGGATATCATTAGCAAGGGCAATTATTTTACAACCGCAAGTCATTATTCTTGATGAAGCGCTAGGCTCTTTAGATCCCTCCTTACGTTCACAAATGGTTAATTTACTACTCGACTTACAACAGCAAATGGGCTTGGCTTATATTCTAATTTCACATAATTTAGGTATTGTTCGTCATTTTAGTGATGATTTAATGGTGTTATCTCATGGCGAAGTTGTCGAATATGGGAAAACGGTAGAACTAATGAAAAATCCACAACATAAAGTTACTCAAAAATTAATGATGCAACCAACATTTCAACGAAAACAAAAATATAAATAAAAAAAGGCTCTATCTTGAGTAGATATAGCCTTTTAATTCTCGCTAAACGATCAATTCATTACTTCACTTAGTATTATAGCTTTTCCATTTGAATAACAACTCGACGGTTTTTCCCTCGCCCTAAAGTCGTCTCATTGGAGGCTATATGACGTTTTTCACCATAACCTTTTGCCGCTATACGACTGGCATCAATGCCGTTTTCAACAAAGTAACTACGCACTTCATTAGCTCTACGTTCAGACAATTTTAAATTTGACCAACGCCCGCCATAGCTATCAGAATAAGCATTGACTAACACTAGTTCTAACTCAGGATCTAAACTTAAATATTCACGAATCATTGCAATTCGTCGTTGAGATGCTTTAGTAAATTTATCACTATTTGACTGATAATTAAGTACCGTATAAGCAATATCATCAAAATTATAATTTAATAAGTTACCAACACAACCAACAAAAGACTGGTAAGCTTTTTTAAAGCGCGCCGTCGATAAGCCAACCGATATTTTATCTTGTTCGCTATGCCAATCATTATAGTAAAAAGTTGGATTCATGCCTTGCTCCAACTCACTTAACATAGACCAAGCCACTTTTTTGGGTAAGCTGGGTATAAATTGTTTATATAATTTCATATCAGCAAGTACTCGGCTACCATTACCGGGATGCCAATTAGGAGGAACACTGCGCACTTGTGCTAAAGAGTAATTATCAGGTAACAGCATCATGTCTAATTCAAAAGCCATGTTTAACTTGCGATCAGCCTTAGCAAAAAAACGCGCTTCGCCATAATGTGGAATTTGATGAGACAAGGTACACTGTAAACGGGTATTGTTTGAAAGTTGCCATTGAGAATTGTCTATATTGGCGCTGTACTGACGAATACCAGCCTGTGCATCATTAGTAAGTATACTTACTAATGATGTTATTATGAATAATCCAGATATTTTTTTCATATTTTAGCAACCAGTAAATAATGTAGACTATGTAAAGGAAACAACTATTACGCAATATCCTTTATATCGTCACAAACAAACAAAACTTTAACAGTTTTACTCGTCTAGGTAAAACTTGTCTTTTGTAAAACAAATAAAACCGCTTTAATTCACAGACAATAATATCTTCCTTTCTTATAACTCTAGTATAACTCTCGTTTTTAATAAAATTTTCTGCGATAATTACTTATTATAACCTAAAAAAGTTAATTCGTAGTAGCTATGCCTGAATCTGTCAAAATTGAAAATACATCAACACTAACGAACGACTCTCAACAAAACAAATCAGAAAGTGATAAGAAAAATAACAAGTCACTTTTTGCTCAACGTTTTCGTGGCTATTTCCCTGTTGTTATTGATGTTGAAACTGCTGGTTTTAACGCACAGACTGATGCTTTACTAGAAATAGCCGCCTCAGTATTAAGTATTGATGAAAATACCGAAAAATTCTCTATCGATGAAACCATTCAATTTAATGTAAATCCTTTTGAAGGCGCCAATCTTGAACCTAAAGCGTTAGAATTTACAGGCATAGATCCAACCAATCCTTTACGCGGCGCTGTAGATGAAATGATTGCGCTAAAAGCATTATTTAAATTAGTAAGAAAAAAAATGAAATTAGCCGGTTGTCAGCGTGCCATTATCGTTGCGCACAATGCGGCTTTTGACCTCGGTTTTTTAAATGCGGCTACCACTAGGTGCGCAATAAAACGCAGCCCATTCCATGCCTTTGTCAGTTTTGATACGACCACACTTGCTGGTCTTGCCTTAGGTCAAACAGTGCTCGCTAAAGCCTGTAGTGCGGCAAATATTGACTTTAATAATAATGAAGCCCATAGCGCGCTTTACGATACCGAAAAAACAGCAGAGCTTTTTTGTCATATCGTGAATAAGTGGCAAGCATTAGGTGGTTGGCCATTAGTAGCGAATAGTGAAGTATAAAAGTAAAGAGTAATACCAAATTGATTAAGTTCTTTCCCACTCAGCGAGAATTAAAAGGTTTAGAGGCAAGGCATTGATTGAAGAGAATGGTAATTCCCTTGTCAAAATCAATAACGCAGCATGTAAGCCTTTACCTTTTATTAGGTACTCGCCCTTTGGGCTGAGGGA
>JAOPTQ010000110.1:0-1508 GCA_051531915.1 Colwellia sp.
CTAACTCTTATACACAAATAAATTTTTACTAGAATTGAACTTTTTGTATTTTTGATGATCAGATCAGTAACGTTAAATCATTATTAAGACTTTAAGAAAATGCTTGTAAAAGATTCAGAGGAATGGGCAAATAATTTATTTGGTAATGCTAAGTTAGGAGACAAGAGGCGCACTAAACGACTAGTCAAACTTAGTCATTTAATGGCGAACAATACAGGTAGTTCAATCGTTAAAGCATCGGGAACACAAGCAGCAATTGAAGGTGCTTATCGCTTTATTCGAAATGACAAAATCGAGGCTGATGATATTGCCATTGCTGGATTTTCTTCACTTTTGCCTGAGTTAATGTTGTCAAATAAAGTGTTAGCATTAGAAGATACTTCAACATTAAGCTACCGCCATAATGTTACCAAAGAGTTAGGTTTTACTGGGGCAAGTAAAAAATGTAAGGCTAAGGGGATGTTAGCTCACTCTGTTCTCATGGTGGATGCCCAGACAGAGCAAACTATTGGATTAGCAGAGCAACATCGTTGGTGTCGAAAAGATGAAGATTTTGGCACTAAGCATCAACGCAAACAGCGAGAATACAAAACCAAAGAAAGCTATAAGTGGCAACGCTCCTCTGAAGCCATGACCGCTAGGTATGCGAATGTCATGGATAATATTATCAGTGTTTGTGACCGAGAATCAGATATTTTTGACTACATCGATTATAAAGTTAAACACCAGCAACGCTTTGTTGTACGGGCTAAACATGAGCGGATAGTAACAGGTGACGGAGATAAACTAACCCCTTATATAAATCAACAATCTAGTGCGCTTTCCTACCAAGTAAAAATACAACAAAAGGGAGGTCGAAAAGCACGTATTGCCAATGTAGCAGTACGCTTTGCATCAGTCACTATTTTACCCCCTAAAAAACAGGCCAAGTGTGATGATATAAAGTTAACGCTTATCAGCTGCAATGAAATTTCACCGCCAGAAGGTAGTAAAGCCTTATGTTGGAAATTATATACAAATGAGCCAGTTGATTGTGCTGCGGATGCGCTGAAAATAGTCAGATATTATGAGTTAAGGTGGCGAGTAGAAGAATATCATAAAGCTTGGAAATCGGCAGGAACACGAGTTGAATCTTTTCGATTACAAACACGACAAAACTTGGAAAAAATAATCGTGATAACAGCGTTTATAGCAGTAAGATTATTACAATTAAGAGAATTGGTCGGCAATAAAGAGCAAGCTAAATCTATTAGCTGTGAAGGACACTTTGCGGGGCTTGAATGGAAGCTAATGTGGTCAAAAACAGAAGTTAAGGCTTTACCTAAAAAGCCACCATCGTTGTATTGGGCGTATTATGCATTAGCTAAACTCGGTCGTTGGCACGACAGCAAAAGAACAGGAATTGTTGGTTGGGAAGCATTATGGGATGGATGGTTTGTATTGAACCAACTGCTAGAAGGTGCGAGGTTTATGCAACAGCAGATGGAATAAATGTGATCAAGAGACAG
>JAOPTQ010000111.1:0-39434 GCA_051531915.1 Colwellia sp.
ATCCCGAATTCAGGTTGATTAGTCATTTCATCAATATTTTGCACAGAAGTTGTGATATCTAATAATGCTTGCTCTGTTTCATTAGCTTGAGATTCCACAATATCAGCAGCCTCTTTACTCTCTTTTATCGCTTGTACAGCGGCAAGAGAACCCGCTTGTAGCTCAGTGATAACCTGATTTATTTCGTTAGTCGATTCATGCGTGCGTGAAGATAAGTTTCTGACTTCGTCTGCCACTACAGCAAATCCTCTACCTTGCTCTCCAGCACGAGCCGCTTCAATGGCTGCGTTTAAGGCTAACAAATTTGTTTGTTCCGCTATGCCAGAAATAACGGATAAAATTGATGAGATATTAATTGTTTGTGTTTCTAAATTAACGGTTAATATTTCAGCTTGCTCCAATTTTGTCGTTAACTGTTTAACCGATGATTTAGCTAATGTCACCACTGTTTTTCCTTTATCGGTGGCTTGAGATGCCTCATGGGATGCATTTGCTGCATCACCTGTATTACTGGCGACCTCGTGTACAGTTGTTGACATTTGCATCATGGCACTTGCCACTTGTTCTGTCTCCGTTTTTTGATTTTCTATACCTGTTAATGTTTGATTGGTTGTCGCAGAAAGTTCTATTGACGCACTAGAAACTTGCTCTGCGGCCAAATTCATTGCATGAAGCGTTTGATCAAACGCTTCTAACATGCTGTTAATTGCATTCCCTATGTCAGCTAATTCATCTTTACCTTTTAAGGTGGTACGTATCGTTAAATTTTTACTGTGGGAAATATCAGATATTATTTTTTCTAAAAATTTCAATGGATTAATTATTGAAGTCGCCGTTTGAAAAACGACAAAACTTAAAAGCACTAACAAAATAAGAGTACTAATTGCAGCCGAAGTGAGTTCATTTAAAAATAATGCTTCAACATCGTCAGTATAAATACCAGTAGCAACACCAAGATTTAAATCAGCTAAATATTTACCATAAGAAGTTTTCCTAACAGGCTCTTTTTCACTCGCTCTTGGCCACATATAGTCAGTGATACTGTCACCGTTTTTTAGTGCATCATCAACCATTATTTTAAAAAATTTAACACCATCAGTATCAGTAAGTTGCTCTTGTGAGCTATTTTCTAGTAAAGGATTGATTGGGTGCATCACCATATTGTACTTATTATCAAATAAGAAAAAATACTCGTTATTACCATATCTTAATAGAGAAATAGCTTCTTTAGCGTTATTTTTTGCTTGCTCAAGGCTAATTTTATTTTCTTTAACTAAGTTGTTTTGCTTGTTTAATATAGAGTAAGCAACCTCGGTTATATGTTTTAGTTCGCTGCGCTTATTCTCATTAAGATTATGCCAAAATTCATTAAGACTTAGCGTTTGACTGCTTATAACCGCTAAAATGGCGATGATGATGATTAAACCAAGTTTAAATTTAATAGTGAGTCGTTGGAATAGTGATTTCATAATACTTCCTTATTCAAATAGCAAGATGAGATGGGACGAAACAAGGAAGATATTACTATGGACATTAACAGATTAATAACGTTATAAATCAGTGAAAGTTATTATAGATCAACAAATTAGAACTTTAAGACTCAACATTAAAGTGCCGTTAAAGTGCCGTTAATGCATTGATAAAATTTCGTTAATTAACTGTTAAACCTACTATTAACTCCTGTACAGGAGTTAATAGTAGGTAATTACAAGGGGGGTTACGAAAGGGTAATTCTTCTATAAAAGCAACTACCTAGGAAGCTCTTCATCCATTTTTTTTGCTCTTTTACTACTAAACTCATCTGCTGCTAATACGCACTCAATCACTTTATATATGGTAGATTTATTCTTCTTTGAAGGAATTAATACATTTTGCCCTACAATGGTCTGGCTTAATTTTTTTAACTTAGATGGTTCAACTAACCACAAGCTGATAGCTTCTTCGCCACCAACAAGTTGAATATAACATTTAGCATCAACTTTCTTTTCTTTAACATCACGATTTTTATTGGCGAAGCTAGAAAAGCTAATAGCCGCAATAATGACAACATTAATTAATATCAGTATATATTTCATTTTATTTCTCCCAACACGCTACGGGTGTTTTTTGGCCTATTTCATTAATGGTAAGACTAGTACATCCTGCATCACCCACTTGAGTACTTTGTGCCGTTGCCGTTAATACAAAGGTTTTACCACTATTAGCCGTAACCGCTTTAATACTATAATTACCAGAATCTGTGATATAAGGATTTGCTGCCACTCCTAAGTTGGTCATATTATCCGTATAAGTTCGAAAATCAATAAAACCTTGCTCTTCAATATTGGCAAAGCGTAATAACTCTCTTTGTCCTTCACTACGATTTGAACGCATCATATGATCAACATAGGATGGATAAGCTACGCCCGCTAAAATACCGATAATAGCCACTGTAATTAATAACTCTATTAAGGTGAATCCTGATCTTTTGGTCATAACTGTTTTTTTCACTTTATTGATCCTCTGTCACATAAAGATAGGTTCTCATCGTTTGTAAATTAAACCCTACCGAGACAATTTTTCGCCCAACAATTAAATTACCTTCCGTGATAGAGTTTGGATCACTTGGGTTTTTCGGTATAACAATTAAGGTTGGTGAGCCAAGAAATTGTTCACTAATATAAGAAATTCTATCTTCTCTATCTTTAGAGTCATTACTACCGTCTGATTTCCAATTAAACTTTTTAATACCTAATGCTAAGTCAACGCCATATAACCAGCCTTTTCCGTTTGGCAACTCACAACCTTCAACAGCTATCGTTAAATTGGGAGGGGTAAATGTGGTAAAATAAACGGTATTATTAATGACAGTAGCACTTGCGGTGTTTTTTTCACCCTCTTGTTCTAAATCAAAGTACCAACCCGATTTTTTACTCACCGCAACAGAGAGTGCTTGTCGCCCTTCATCACTTACTGTACTAAAAGGATTATCGGTAAAATTATAAAGATCATTAATCGTGATAGTAATAGGCGTTGGTGGTGTAGCAGAGCTTGGAAAGGTTTCTGTTATAATATTTTTATCTTTTATCATAAAAAATTTATCCTTAGTATCAATTCCTAAGGGATTAGACCTATCACCACTGCCCAATAATACTGCATCGTAAGGAATTTCTTGATGCACTGTCACCGTCGAAATATGACCACTTGCATCGGTTACTTGTGATTCAATTGTTTCGGTAATAAAAGTTCGTACCACTGAAGGTTCATTGAAAAAGCGTCTATCTTCACCATTATCAGCATCGCCACCTAGACTTGCTAATTTAAAAACTGACCATGGTTCACTTCCTGTCGGGTTATTACTTGGCATATCAACACGCCAAACATTACCACCCGTATCACCGGTATATAAGCGATCAACCAAGCCATCGCCATCGCTATCTAATGTAGAAATACTTGAAGGTATACTATCAGTGCCACTGTATGACGTAGTAGCGCCGGTAGGAGCCATACTCCATTTTAACGTACCGGTTTGAGCATCTACCATATAAATAGCGCGACCAACATTATCGGCAGTGCCGATCCCAGCAGTATCTTTAGAGATGTAATCATAACCGCCACCAAAAAATAGTACTGGCTTAGCAACATCACTGACTATATTAATTTTTGAATAACCCAGTTTAGGTTGAGACCATGATTGGCCCATCTCACTAAACCCCGAAGTATTTGCGTCAATATGCCACAGTAAACTTGGTGAATTTGGATTGCTTATATCAACAGCGTAATAAGAGGTACCACCACGGCGTAAACCAAAGAAAATCCAAACGGTATCTCCAGCTTCAATAATGCCATCACCGTCTACATCGTTTATATAAGACGTAATTTTGCCATCAATACCATAAATTTTGTCATCTGTTGAATAGTTATTACGCAGTTTTTTGATGTTTGGAAAAAACTCTTTCGGCATAAATGCCCAAGTTTCATCTACGGTGTCTCCAGAGTCTTTAAACATATGCAGCGCACCTGCATTCGTACCAATCACTAAATGAATTTTATCGCCATAATTGACCACCAAAGGTTTTGAATGTAACGGGTCGCCAAATACGTCATAACGCATATCTGTTGTACTACCATCCTCGTCTTCATCATCAACATCAATGCCTAAGTTCCAATTAAAGTAGTCGGGTACTTTTAACACATCAACACCAATAAAATCGGCATAATATTGCGCGCTACCAAAATGTGCAAAAGCATTGGTGCTATTTAATTCAACCAAGGCATCAGCAGTACCAATATCACTATAAATCATACGGTTAGATTTTTTTCTTAACATGTCAGCAATGCCACCTTTAGCAACCTGCTCACCATCTTTAGTACTTGACCAAAAACTGGTTACCTCAGTAGAAAAATGCCCTGTTGCTTCATCAATAGCTGAATTTCCATTTTTACCGACCTGTTCCCCACCAACAACCTTATATTTTTTTAAATTACCTTGCCATCTAGGGCCTCTGTCAGGCTGAAACATCGCATAATAAACAGAATTTAATGTTTCTGTTCTATCAAAATTATTTGCCGCAACTGACGCAGAAGTTAAACTATCATTACTTGGCTCTAAATTAGCTAACACATTGGTTAATGCTGCGGTTAAACTGGCAGTATCGTCGGCGGGAAAGTACTTTCCGCCGCCAAGCGTAGCGGTTTCTTTTAATAGTAGCTCGGCATCATCTTGTGCATCTTGACCAAAACCAATGGTATAAGTAGTCACCGTTTGCTTTCCATCGACACTGGTATTTAAATCATTGCTATTCATCCAACCCGCAAGCGCAGGTAACATGCTACTTCCTCGCTCATAGCTTTGTGGTTCACTGATATAAAAAGAAGAACCCATAGGATCCTGCCCTGTTTCTGGCATATTACTAATTTTAGTGTCGGCACCAATATCATAGGTTGGCTCACCATCAGTAATAATGATGACATAAGCCTTATCACTACAAGAATCAAAAGGAGATTTATAGAATTTTTCAGAGGTTTCTGGGTTTTCAGCTTCTATGCTTTCATCTCGCTCAGGTGTAGGCTTGCGGGTACCTCTATGACCGGTAGAATAGTCAGCATCGCCATAATCAACCGATTTTCCAGCAAAGTAACGCGAAGCTTCATATAGGGTTTCACACAGTGGTGTCCATGTTTCCGCAGAAATATTATTGTTAATAAGATCAAGAATATCAGCTCGGTTAGTCAATGTTGATTCTGTAATACCAAAGACTATACGACCACCTTCATCATCGTTGAAAACTTGTAAACCAAAATCAACATAGGGCGAGGAATTAATTAAATTAGTGACACTTTCTTTCGCAATTTCAATTCTAGTTTTTGACTCAAAAGCAATAACATCACTTTGATACCAACGAAGATAGTTATCAGTATACAGAGTTACAAGAGAGCCAGACCAAGTTACATTGGCATCATCAACATCGGTAGTATGGTAAAGTGGATTTGCCTTACTCCCTTCTCCATTCACCGGAAAACCATCAGGTATAGAGTTTACAGCGCCATGTTTATCAACAACACCAGCATTGGTTTCATCTACAGCAAGCACATCATCTTCGCAATCTATAACATCAATATTCGCCCCGTTATTATCAGGAACTTCAATCCAACTCCCCGAGTTCCCTTGAAAGTCATACTCTCTAACATGACCGGTATAAAAACCATAATCATCAAGAATATCTTTTGCTGTTTGGCAACTATTTATATCCGCTAAAAATCGTCGAGACTCACTTGGGCTATCGGGTACCGGTAAACTTACGCCGTCAACTCCTCCCTTAGTAAAGTATATAAATTTATCTGATAATGAATTAAGTCCATTAACCGCGGGATAGATGAAAGCCGGATCATAAGAAGATTTAACGCTTTCTACGGTAGTCATACTGCCTGAATTATCAAAAATAATCAGTACCTGTGGACGTGCTTTTGACTGCTTAGCGCTATCACTAATATAAAGTTCAATATCTTCACTAAAAGTGAAATTAGAGACGGTAAGTATTAGTCCTGCTAGTAAGTATTTTTTCATCTTTATTCCCCAATCAAGCATAAACTGACAATTTTTTCATCCTTGAGCTAAAGCAATTTAATCATCACTTAGCCTAACGTAAAAGTTGTTGTGCTATGCCTGAATTTACATTAACCGTACTTGTATTAGTACGACCGTATAATCGGTTTACTTGAACCTTTAACATGTTACAAGTAAACACCTGAGTTGAAGAAGCTATCTTAGAGTGGGGGCAGTCAGCTTCTAGCTTAAATTCATTATTGGTAATATCTACACTGGCGGTAGCGCTCGTTTTTGTACCCGGTAATAAGCCAGCATCTACCGGAAAGTTAACAATTGCTTGGGCAAAAGTATTTGTAGCTCCAGGAGATACTTGATTAAAAATAACCTCATCAACAGCACTTACTGCCTCTTGTGTAGCTATCACTTTTTCTTCACTCGCGCCTGACATTTTCATATCAGAGGTGGTATTTTGCATTAATGCTGCGGCAACTGCGGTTAGTGCAATAAGAAATACCAGTGAAACAATAAGTACAACACCTTGTTGTTGCTTACTTTGCTTATGGATACTGTTATGCAAGTGATTAAATATTTGTTCATTTTTTACCATGAGTCAATCCCCGCATTATATAATGTCACCGTTGAACTAAATAATAACCGTCGGTAATTGTCATCGACTACAATGCTCTTTTCACCCAATTTATACGTATTTTTATTTTCATATTTTCTATCCGGTAAAATATTTCGTGCTAAGACAAAAATTTTTACCGCGAGTATTCTACTCGTAGCGTTATTCCATAAAGTATTTGTCATCTGATCAGACGGCACATAAGCATTAATTATGCCATAGCTCGGTAATGTAGGATCCGTATCTGTATCAATACCATACATAAAGTGGATCATTTCAATACCATCAATTATTGGCGAAAAGTTCAAGCTATTGGTTAATTGTCCTTGCATTAAGACTGGCACTTTATTACTGCCTTGGGTTTCTTCTCTAACATAATAAATATGATGTTGGTATTCCCACACTTGTGAATTTTCAACGTTTGGCACAGCGCCTCCATTAAAAACAGTGCCATTATTCATATTACTAACTAAATAGTAATTTCCCGCAGGGGCTACAGTAATTGGGTCACCAACACCATCAACTAAAGCGGTGGCAACAACTCGTTTTATTTGTAATATGTCAGAGCCTATTTTTGCATCCGTTCTGCAACCTGACATAATGGTAGCATTGGTAACGGTTGTTCCCCACAGTGTTCTAAAGTGCCCCGCGGCAACCGGAAAAGTACCATTATTTATCCCTGCACCAATACATTCACCAGTAGGGGCTGCCGGTACAGGGTTAATACTGGAAAGATCAAATGATCCCGTATAATCACCCCAAAAATCTTGCCTTAACAAATCATCAGTCAGTACGCTAATAGCAAATCGTCCATTTTCTTGTAGCTCACCATAGCTTGTTGTTTCACTGGTAGTCGTTCTCATGCCGACAAAAATACTCAACACTCCAGCAAATAAAACCAACCCTATTGCTAAAGAAATAAAAACCTCAAGCAAACTAAAGCCATGTTGATATTGCAACATAGCTTTAGATAATTTGTAGGTTTTCATATTGTTCATCGTGTTTTTTACCCTTCAAACTTAAAAAATAAAAGCTTCGACAACAACCTGCCGACGAGCTTTACTTGAAGTACCACAACTATCCGCTCTTTTTGCATCACTATATTTCGCTTTGCCTTGCCAAGTAACCACTACAGTAACGGCATTTCCAACTACCGTTAAACAACCAATACCACCAACAAAACCGCCGACATCATTTCCATCATTTTTAACACCTGTTCCCATAATAGCTTGCTCCCAACCATAAAGATCATAAGTAACCATTTGTGTTGGAGTACATTGTGCAGCTTCAGAGTTACATGCAAGGGCTGACGTTATTTTACCTGAGCCATAAGGGCTACTCGCCGCATAAAGTGCTAAAGTAGTTCTATTATTACTGCGCATCCGCTCAATTATATCTTGGGCAATACTAGATGCCAGCGAACGCTGCATAGCATCAAAGCTACCTTTTTTAGCCGTTGCTTGCATAGCTACAGCGCCAAGAATACCAGTAACCATAATAACTAACGCAATGAGCACTTCAATAAAGGTCATGCCTTGGCTTTTAGCCATTGGCTTATTCAAAGGTTTATTCAAAGGCTTAAACATTATAATGACACCTTGAGTTGTGAATAAGGCTTAGCGAAGAGAAATAATTTGTAGACGAGAGTATATGTTGAGTCCATTTAGCGAATACTAAGGACTCTGAAAAAAAATCATATGTGCTAAAAATCACCAACGTGAACCGCATTAACCCATACCTTAATTTGTAGAAAATTTATCCGTGTACTTTATTTGTTTAGCTAACTTAATAAACTTTAATTAACCTAAACGTAACTGTTCACCAAGCTTCTCAAACGTCATTCCCGAAGTATCTAATCGGGAATCTATGATATTAAAAAACTGGATCTTCGATTAAAACATATCGAAGATGACATAAACAAGATTTAGTGCTTTGTAAAATCATCATGAGTTGAATAATTACACCTAAACAAACCTAAATTTAGCTTAATAACAAATAAAATCTTCTTTTATAGCAAATATTTAGCCGATAACTATGTGTTATTTACTTAAGCCCAACGTTAACTCTAACCACCACACCGCACCAAACTGTTTATTTTTTAAACAACTCAGAACTAACCTTAAGCCTAGCGTAATTCTACGGGTAGGGCAAATACAATATTTTCTTTCCTACCGGGATGTTCTATAACCTCATGACCTCCATAGTTTTTTAATGACTCTATTACTTGTTGAACGAGTATTGCAGGCGCTGAAGCACCGGCAGTCACCCCTATTTTATCAATATTTTCTAACCAACTTTTTTCAATATTTTCTGCGGTGTCAATTAAATAAGATGTTGTTCCTATTTTTTCAGACACTTCTCTTAATCGATTTGAATTAGAGCTATTTTTAGCACCAACAACTAATAACAAATCGACTTGACTAGCAATTGAACGCACAGCATCTTGACGATTTTGTGTTGCATAACAAATATCATCTTTACGAGGTCCTGCTATAAGTGGAAATTTACGCTGTAAAGCGTTAATAACATCAATAGTATCATCTACAGATAGCGTAGTTTGGCTACAAAAATAGAGCTTTTCTGGATTTTTCACTGAAAGCTTGGCAACATCCTCGGCAGATTCAACTAAATAGATTCCGGCAGATTCACTATCATATTGCCCCATAGTACCTTCAACTTCAGGATGACCTGCATGACCAATAAGAATACATTCAATATTTTTTCGACTAACGCGTGCCACTTCCATATGTACTTTAGTTACTAACGGGCAAGTAGCATCAAACACTTTTAAATCACGTTTTTTAGCTTGCTCTCTTACCGCTTTAGAAACGCCATGAGCACTAAAAATAACCGTGCTATCATCAGGCACTTCATCAAGCTCATCAACAAAAATAGCGCCACGGGTTTTTAAACCATCAACAACAAATTTATTATGAACCACTTCATGGCGAACATAGATAGGCGCACCAAAAATATCTAAAGCTCTATCAACAATACTAATGGCTCTATCAACGCCGGCACAAAAACCGCGAGGGTTGGCTAAAATAATTTCCATAAATTTTTTCTCTGTAGGTCGGAATTTATAATATTTTTACTAAATCAATAATAAAAGTAACCGCTTGCCCTGCTAAAGGGTGATTAAAATCAATAGTCACTGAACTACCATTCACTTCTTTAATCATACCCGGAAGCTCACCGCCCGGTTGAGAAAAAGTAATAATATTGCCCACATTAGCCGGTACTTCTGTTGAAAACTTATCAATATCCATATAATGAATATTATCAGGATTAGGTTCGCCAAAAGCATCAACGGCAGCCAAAGTAAACTCTTTAGTGTCAGACATTTTCATGCCCAGTAATTGAGTTTCAAAGGCGGAGGAAATGCTACTGTCGCCCATAATAATTTTTGCCGGTTTATTATTTACTTTGGTACTGTCTGCAGCAGAGCCATCACTTAATTTCATGGTGATGTGTACTAAAATACTTGAATCTTTTTGAATCGTTTTATCAGTTGTCATTATTTATCTTCTAATAAGTCTTGGCCGGAATGAATTCCAACCTACTTTGAGCCTTCAGGTTCCGAGGTGAAAGAGTCTAAAATCATTAAAGCAGCGCCAATAAATATCATCGAATCTGCAACATTAAACGCCGGAAAATGATTACCTTGCCAATGAAAGTCTAAAAAATCGATAACATAACCAAACAGCGCTCGGTCAATTAAATTTCCCACGGCACCACTGAGCATTAAGGCAAATGCCAAGCTTAATAATGTTTGAGATTTAGGCGTTTTAGCTAACCAAACAATGAAAATAATGCTTGCAATAGAGGCTATTGCGGTAAAAAACCAACGTTGCCAACCACCTTGATCAGCCAAAAAACTAAAAGCAGCGCCAGGATTTTGCATATAAGTAATGTTAAAAAAAGGCAGTACACTTAACGTTTCACGCAAGTCGAAAGCTCCCGCCACTAAATGTTTGGTTATTTGGTCTAACACCAAACAAAGTAGCGTTAGCCAAAGCCAACGCAAACCTGTTTCAGTCAATAATTTTTTCAATTTTTATATCTCTTCAACGTGCGAGTACTTTTGTTAAAAAACACACCCACCGACAAATTTAAGCAAAGTGACGAACTTCACCATCACCTTCAATATTAGTAACACAACGACCACATAAATCAGGATGTGCTACATTAGCACCAACATCTGGTGTTACATGCCAACAACGATCACATTTATCACCTTCTGCTGGTGAAACAGATAACCACAAACCATCAATATCAGTTGCGGTTGCCTCTGTTGGCACTAAAGTGTTATCAGTAATTGTTTCAACGCTTACCTTTGACGTTATCATAACAAAACGCAGTTCATCACCTAAACAGGTTAACTTCTCGGCTAACTCAGTATTCACATACAAAGTAACTTGCGCTTCAAGTGCTTTACCTACGGTTTTTTCTTTACGCGCTAACTCTAAGGCACGGTTTACTTCACTACGCACTAATAATAATTGAGTCCAATAGTCATTGCCTAATTCAGCCTCATTATCCATAGTCGCTAAACCATCAAACCACACTCCCGTAAACACAAATTCATCACGTTTGCCGGTAACAGGTGTTGGTAATGCTTGCCAGATTTCTTGTGCAGTAAAAGATAATATAGGCGCCATCCAAGCGGTCATCGCTTCGGCAATTAAATACATTGCTGTTTGGCATGAGCGACGCGCATTGGAATCAGCTTTTGCGGTGTATTGTCTATCTTTAATAATATCTAAATAGAAGCCACCAAGTTCATTGGTACAGAAATTCATTAATTTATGCACAACAACATGAAATTCATACTCATTGTAAGCGGTAATAATTTCTGCTTGTAAACGAGCCGCTTTATCAACAACCCAACGATCAAGCGCAACCATGTTATCAAATTCAACCGAATGTTGTGCTGGCTCAAAACCGTTTAAGTTAGCTAATAAAAAGCGCGAGGTATTTCTAATACGACGATAAGCATCCGCTTGACGTTTAAATATTTCATTACCGGCAGTGATCTCTTGAGTATAATTTACCGATGCCGTCCATAAACGTAAAATATCCGCGCCCAAATTATTCGTAATTTCTTTTGGAGTGATCACATTGCCTAATGACTTAGACATTTTGTGACCCTTAGCATCAACAACAAAACCATGAGTAAGCACTTGTTTATAGGGCGCTTTACCTGTCATAGCAACCGATGACATCATTGATGACATAAACCAACCACGATGTTGATCAGAGCCTTCTAAATACAAATCGGCAATGTCATCAAACTCTTTTCTAGCATTAATAACAGAATAATGTGTTGTACCTGAGTCAAACCAAACATCTAACGTGTCAGGCACTTTAATAAATTCTTTGGCATCATCACCAATAAGTTCACTTGCTTCTAAATCAAACCAAGCTTGAATACCTGATTTTTCAACACGTTGAGCGACTTCTTCAATTAATTCAATACTGCGAGGGTGTAATGCTCCGGTGTCTTTATGAATAAACAAGGCAATAGGCACACCCCAAGTACGTTGACGAGATACACACCAGTCTGGGCGTCCTTCAACCATTGACTCTATACGACTTTGCCCCCAATCAGGGATCCATTGCGTTTTTTCAATTTCAGCCAATGACGCTTGACGTAACTCTTTTTTATCCATGCTAATAAACCACTGTGGCGTTGCACGAAAAATAATGGGTGTTTTATGACGCCAGCAATGTGGATATGAATGTTCAAGCGCATGATGATGCATTAATGCACCTTTTTCTTTTAAAACATCGACAACATTCGCATTGGCTTTAAACACATGTTGCCCGGCAAATAAAGGCGTGTCAGCTAAATAAACGCCATTAGCTCCGACCGGATTAGCAATTTCTAAACCGTAGTTTTTACCAATAACAAAATCATCAACACCGTGACCAGGAGCGGTATGCACACAACCAGTACCTGAATCGGTAGTCACATGATCGCCTAAAATAATCGGCACAGTAAAATCATAAAAAGGATGTTGAAGTTGCACTAATTCTAAATCAGCACCTTTACAAAAGCCTAACGCATGGTATTTATCAATACCAAATCGATCCATACACGATGTCACTAAATCAGAAGCAATAATTAAACGCTGTTTACTTGTCTCTTTGTCGGCTTGGTTATCACACGGCACTGAACATTGTACTAACGTGTATTCAACCTCTGGATGAACCGCCACTGCGCGGTTCGCGGGTAATGTCCAAGGAGTGGTTGTCCAAATAACAATACCTATATCACCTTCACCGGTATGGTCTTCTGGGTGAGAAAATTTACCAGCAACGCTGTCATCAACAAGTGGAAATTTAACGTCAATAGCAGGTGATTGTTTGTCTTTATATTCAACTTCAGCTTCCGCTAAGGCACTGCCACAATCAGTACACCAATGCACAGGTTTAAAACCCTGCTGTAAATGACCATTTTCAGCAATTTTTCCTAACGCTCGAATAATATTGGCTTCTGTACCAAAATCCATGGTTAAGTAAGGATTTTCCCAATCGGCAAAAATACCTAAACGTTTGAAATCTGTCCGTTGACCATCAACTTGCTTAATTGCGTAGTCACGACACTTTTGACGAAATTCGCTAGCCGTTACTTTATGACCAGGCTTACCTACTTTTTTCTCAACCATTAGCTCAATAGGTAAACCGTGACAATCCCAACCGGGCACATAAGGAGCATTAAAATCAGATAAAGTTTTTGATTTTACAATAATATCTTTTAAAATTTTATTTACCGCATGACCTAAATGAATATTGCCATTGGCATAAGGAGGGCCATCATGCAAAATAAATGACTTTTTCCCCTGCTTAGCAGCACGAATCTTTCCATAAAGATCTTTAGCTGCCCACTCTTTAAGCATATTTGGCTCACGATTAGCCATATTGCCTTTCATCGCAAAAGAAGTTGCGGGTAAATTTAGGGTCTGTTTGTAATCACTCATTTAAATCATTATCCGTTTATGTGGGCTGTTTACTGCATTTGCACTCAGCCATGTTTAATTTTTACGTATATTAGTTAGCTAAATTGATAGCCGTTAACTTTTATTACTTGTTTGTGCTAACTGTGCTAATTGTTCTTTCGCTTGAACGCTGTCTTTATTAATTTGCCTTGTTAAGGCTTCAAGGCTGTCGAATTTCATGACTTGTCGAAGTTTTTTCTTAATAATTACTTCAATACATTGCCCATATAAATCATCATTAAAATCAAAAATATGTACTTCTAATTGTTGTCTAACGCCTGAAACTGTTGGTCTATCACCTATATTGGCAACACCATTAAAAACGCCATTAACTGTTTTAACTTGCACGGCGAATACGCCACTTAATGGAGAAATACGTCGTTTAAGCAACACATTAGCGGTTGGAAAACCAAGTTCACGACCTCTTTTATCGCCATGAAAAACACGCCCAATAATAGAATAGGGTCTACCTAACATGTTTTCAACGTCAATCAGTCTATCTTCTTGTAATGCTTGTCGTATTGCCGTACTACTAACACGACAATTTTCCATTTTACAACTTGCGGTATCTGAAACTTCAAAACCAAATCTTTTACCATATTGGCAAAGCATCGAAAAATTGCCCGTTCTATTTTTTCCAAAATGAAAGTCGTCACCCACAATTAAGTGTTTTACACCAAGTTTTTCAACTAATAACTGCTCAATAAATTGCTCTGCACTTTGCTCGGCAAATTGACGAGAAAAATTGACACAAATAAAACGCTCAACACCTAATTTTTTTAATAAGGTATACTTGTCTCGTAAACGACAAAGCCTTGCAGGGGCTGTTTTTGGTGAAAAAATCTCTTGCGGTTGTGGTTCAAATACTAACACAGCAGCAACACAGTTTAATGCTTTAGCTTTAGCCACCAACGCAGAAATAACCCGTTGATGACCTTTATGAACACCATCAAAATTACCAATAGTTAACACACAGCCATGATCTTGGGCTTGAATATTATGAATACCGCGAACTAACTGCATTTGGCAATGAAACCCTTAAACTTTACTTACTAGATAAAATAAATCGCCGAAGTATATACCCAAACGCTTTCAAAATACAGGGTTCAGTTGAATTTTGAACGATTGTAAATCAGCTTCTGTCTCAAGAGTTTTCTCGTCATTATGATGCCTTCACTTTAAAATCGTGCAAACGAACACCTAACAGAAAAATCATAATAAAATAACTCAAGCCACCTAAACTAACACATAAAATTAACTGTTGAACCTGCTCAATAAAGCTCATTGCTAACCACGCAGTAAAATCACCTGATAACTGATAAACCACGCCTGCCATAACCAGTGCAGAAAAAACTAATTTTGCAATAAAAATTAAGGTCGCTGTTGATAACTGATATACCCCGTCTTTTTTTAAGCCTTGATATAACAACCAAGCATTGAGTGTTGCTGATAAAGTCGTTGCCAGTGCTAAACCAACATAACCTAAAAAGGGTGCTAACAGTAAATTAAAAACCATATTAGCCGCCATCGCTTTAATCCCTATTTTCACCGGTGTTTTAGTATCTTGACGTGCATAGTAACCGGGCGCTAATATTTTTATAAACATAAAACTTAACAAACCAGACATATAAGCAAACAGCGCCATTGACACTTGAATTACATCATTTTGGCTAAACTCACCGCGCATAAATAACACCATAATAATGGGTTGAGCTAATATCATCAGCCCAGCTAATGCAGGCCAACCAAATAAGCAAATAACTTTAATACCCCAATCTAAAGTGGCACTAAATTCAGTAAGACTTTTTTTACTGTGTAGTTTTGCCAAGCTCGGTAACACCACCGTTGCAATACCAATACCAAATAATCCAAGCGGAAATTCTAATAACCTATCCGCGTAATATAGCCAACTAAGCGAGCCTGTAACCAGAAAACTGGCAATGAGCGTATCCAGTAATAAATTAATTTGTGTAACCGACACACCAAATAAAGCAGGAATGATTAATTTGCGAATTTTTGTCACTCCTTCACTATGCCATGCCCAACAAGGTTTAACTAACATGCCCGCTTTATATAAAAAAGGTATTTGAAATAGAAATTGAATTAAGCCTCCTAAAAATACGCCCCAAGCTAAAGTATGAGCTGGGCTTTGAGTATAAGGAGAGCCGTAAATAACCATAGAAATAATAGCAACATTAAGTAGAACAGGTGTAAAGGCCGCTACGGCAAAGCGTCCCATAGTATTTAACACTGCACCAGAAAGTGCGGCAAAACTAATAAACCATAAATAAGGAAAGGTGATTTTTAATAAATTTGACGCTAAAGTAAATTTTTCACCGCCGGCTTCATCATGAAACCAGTCAATAAACCAACCAAAACTAAATAACATTACAATTAACGGTGATGCAATCACACCAATTAACGTGACGACTGTTACAATAACACCTAAAGTGCCCGATACTTGCGCAATAAGTTGACGAGTTTCATCATGCACATTTTCAGTATTATTGGTTTCACTATTGTGCATATCTTTAATTTGATATTCACTTAATACTGGCACAAATGCTTGAGCAAAAGCCCCTTCAGCAAATAATCGACGTAAAAAATTAGGGATTTTATTGGCAAATATAAACACATCTGCCATAGCACCGGTGCCAATAATATTTGCTATAACAACATCACGAACCAAACCTAATACACGCGACACTAACGTCATCACACTGACAATTAGTCCTGATTTAATTAACTTTTTACTCAAAAACTTTTCCCTAATGGCACCAAAAACAAACGGTTAATTGACAATCCCCATTATGTGCTTATTTTAATATTATAAACAATCTATTATTCCACTTGAACCTTAATCAATGTGCCGTGTATAATCACCGCTGTTCACAACAATAACGCAACAATTTTCTTTTAATTGCTATTTATTAGTATTTAGCAATTAAAACATTTGACAATCAACTTAAAAACAGGCATATTTCGTCGCCTTAAATTTAAGCTATATAATCAATTTTTTAGGAGTTCACCTTGGCTAACTCAAAGCAAGCTAAGAAGCGCGCAGTACAATCTGAAAAGCGCCGTCAAAACAATGCAAGTCGTCGCTCAATGATGCGTACTTTAGTTAAAAAAGTAACAGCAGCTATTGAAGCCGGTGACAAAGAAGTAGCAGCAACAGAATTAGCTGCCGTTACACCAATTTTAGATCGTTACGCAACTAAAGGTCTAATTCATAAAAACAAAGCTGCTCGTAATAAGAGCCGTTTAAATGCTGCTATTAAAGCACTTTAAGTTTTTATAACTAATGATTAAAAACCGACTCAATGTCGGTTTTTTTATGTCTTTTTTTTATTTTTCTTCTTTTCTTAATGTAAAACATTTTTTATCTCTATTTCTATTGCGTTAACCTATTATATTTTTTAGGATTCAGGCGGAATAATTATTGAGACAACCTATGAATTTATTAACAAGAAAACTCACTAAAATAACAGGTGTTATTTTATTAGCAACAACAGCCCTATCGGCTTGCAATGAAGATAAAGCGCAAGTAAACACAACGCCTAGTGAAAATAGCCACCACCAACAACAAAGCCCTTCTCTATTACCTGACGTGCAAAAGCGATTAAACATATACCAAGAAGTCACTTTAACCGCTGACTTAAGCCGCTATTCGGCGAATCAAAAGAAAATGTTATCGTTATTAATTGATGCGGCAAAAATAATGGACGATCTTTTCTGGCAACAAGCTTTTTCACAAGACAAAAATAACTATTTATCAGCAATTAGTGATGAAAAAGTTCGACACTTTATTGAGGTTAATTATGGCCCTTGGGATCGTTTAAATGGTGATAAACCTTTTTTAAGTCACACTAAAAATAAAAGTCATGGCGCTGAATTTTACCCTGCAGACATGAGCAAATCAGAATTTGAACAAGTGAAATTTACTGATAAAAAAGGGCTCTATTCCGTTGTACGTCGAAATAACGAAGGTCAATTAATAACCATTGCTTATTCTGAAATTTACAGTGATGAAATAAATCGTGCGGCGGCAATTTTAGAAAAAGCAGCAACGTTTGCTGATGATAAAGAGTTTGCTAATTATTTAACGATGCGAGCAAAAGCCTTGCGCACTGATCAATATCAAGCATCAGATTTTGCATGGATGGAAATGAAAAATAACCCCATTGATGTGGTTATTGGTCCTATTGAAACCTATGAAGATCAACTCTACGGCTATAGAGCGGCATTTGAAGCCTATGTTTTACTTAAAGACTTATCTTGGAGTGAAAAGCTTGCCAAATACGCAGAATATCTTCCTGAGCTACAAAAAGACTTACCTGTTAATAAAAAATATAAAGCAGAAATTCCCGGCTCAGATGCTGATTTAAACGCTTACGATGTTATTTACTACGCAGGGCATTCAAATGCGGGCGGTAAAACAATAGCCATTAACCTGCCCAATGATGAAGAAGTGCAGTTAAAGAAAGGTACTCGTCGTTTGCAGCTTAAAAATGCCATGCAAGCAAAATTTGACGCTATTATGCTCCCCATCACAGCCACCTTGATAGTGCCAGAACAACGTAAAAACGTTACCTTCACCGGATTTTTTGCCAACACCATGTTTCATGAAGTTGCTCACGGCTTAGGCATTAAAAACACCCTTAATAATAAAGGCACCGTACGCCAAGCATTGAAAGAACATGCATCAGCCCTAGAAGAAGGCAAAGCCGATATTTTAGGTTTATATATGGTTCGCCAATTACTTGAAAAAGGAGTAATTACCGAAGGAACACTTGCCGAATATTACACTACTTTTATGGCCGGCATATTCCGCTCGGTTCGTTTTGGCGCAAGCTCTGCTCATGGTAAAGCCAACATGATCCGATTTAATTATTTTAAAGATCTAGGGGCTTTTAGCCGTAACGAAAAAGGTCTTTATCGTGTCAATATGGAAAAAATGACTTCCGCCATTGATTCACTCTCTGAGCTAATTTTAACCTTACAAGGTAATGGTGATTATGACGGTGTTACTCAATTAGTTGCTACCAGTGGCATCATTGATAAAACCCTTGCCACCGATTTAGCACGCTTAGAGGCAGCAAATATTCCTGTTGATATTATCTTCAAACAAGGGAAAAAAGTATTAGGCTTGTAAAGTCACTTTGAATTAGCAGCATGGATGCTGCGTATTACAATAATAAAACCAAAATGTCCCCATCCGCTAAACTTATTTTTCATAAAATGGTATTGAAACAATTTGCAATTTTATCTACGTATAAGATAGATCACCTAATTAATGAAACGGGTATAAATAACGGTATTATTATTGGCGATAAAGGTTACCTTAGCCAACAGTATCAACAAGATTTATTTGAAACATCCAACATAAAAACCGAAGCCCCTATGCGCAAAAACAATGCTAATTTCAAGCCTTTCCCCAAGGCATTAAGTAAAGCGAGGAAACGAATAAAAGCATTATTTTCTCAGCTCTGTGATCAGTTCATGATCCGACGTAATTATGCTAAATAATTTGAAGGATTTTCCTCCCGAACATTATCAAAAGTAACTGAATAACACTAACAAAATAATACAATCGACAAAACAGCAACAACACCAACAACATTGATAATATCAACAACTTAAAAATTTCTATCGTGATAAATCCACTTTATACTCCCTGTTAAAAAAGCATCATATTTCCGTCACTTAATCGTCACTTCACTTCCACTTTTTTGTCATAAATCCCAGTTACAATTCCCCTTAACAAATAATATAAAAGGGAAAATTATGTACTTAGCTCAAAAGAAAAATTTGTTTGCTTCTGCAGTTATTGCAGCGCTTTCAATGAATGCCGTAGCAGATGAACAAATCGCAGTAGATCAAGAGAGTGAAATAGAAGAAGTCACTGTAGTTGCCAAAAAACTCTCTCATGCCAATCATGTGGTAAACCCAGCAATGACAGCACAACAATCAAATATAAACAGTGTCTTATCTGTGATAGATAATCTACCGGGCATTAGCATCAATGAAGGCGATGCGTTTGGTGGCGATGATTGGTCAACCTCTATTACCATGCGTGGTTTTAGTATTGATAGTACTCAACAGCAATTAGGTATGACGATAGATGGTATACCTAATGGTGGTTCTAACTACGGTGGTGGCGCTAAAGCCAACCGTTATTTAGATACTGAAAATATGTCAACCGTTGAAGTATCGCAAGGCACATCAGACATTGCTTCAGCATCACTTGAGGCACTAGGTGGTACCTTTAACTTTGTAAGTGATATGCCATCACTTGATGAAAATACTAAATTTTCCTACACCAATGGCGATCATGATGCTTCACGCTACTTTCTTCGTCATGATACGGGAAAAATGTTCGATAACACTTACTCTTACCTCAGTTACTCTCAAACATCGAATAGCCGCTGGATTGGCGAAGGTTCAAACGGTGGTATGAACAGACAACACGCTGAGTTTAAATTTGTCACTGAATTAGACAAATTAACGATTACCGGCCGAATTTCTTATGATGATGCTGATGAAGATAACTACAACGCAGTAACTGAAAGTGAATTCAACAAAACACCTGACTGGGATCAACTCACATGGAATTGGACAGGCATTCCTCATTTTGATCAAATGTTTGCTGAAGGCTGGTCAACTTTACGTGAAAACACACTAACTTATGTTAAGTTTGATTATCAATTCTCACCAGACTTTTCTTTTCAACTAACCCCTTACTGGCATAAAAATGAAGGCCGTGGTGATTGGATCCCACCTTATGTACATGCAGTTACCGATGTTAATGGTGGAGAAAGCCTGGGTAAATATGGCTTTACCGATCAAGACGGTAACCCATTAGCACCGGATGAAGATTGTACTGATAATTTATCTTGGCCTTGGGATTCAGAAGCGGGCTTAGCGCCCTCTTGTTATAATGATAGTGCCATACCTGTGATGTCTTATCGTCATACTCACTATGAAAAAAATCGTTTAGGTTTAACGGCTAATTTCGCTTATACAATCGCTAATAACGAAATAGCCTTCGGTTTATGGGCTGAGTCAAACACGCGTGATGAATCACGCGATTGGCATAAAGTTATTGATGCTCGCATATATCACCATTACGATGCTACTCCATACTGGATTAAATACAGTAATGAATACCAAACTGATACGTTAAAATATTATTTACAAGACACCATCTATTTCGGCGATTTATCAATTAATTTTGGTGTACAAAAATACTTAGTTGACATAGAAAAATACGATAAATTTGCCAAAGAGGTTACCGATAAAATTAATAGCGATTCAGATACGCTATTTAGTGCAGGCCTTGTTTATCAATTAAATGATTCAATTGAATTATTTGCCGGTTACAGTGAAAATTTCTCTGCGATTAAAGATGGCGTGATGGAAAATGGCGCTTCAAACTTAGATGCCATAGCACCTGAAACGGCTGAAAACATTGATTTTGGTCTTAGATACAATAACGAAGATATTAATTTCTCTATTACCTACTACGACATCACCTTTGATAACCGTATTACCTTTATCTCTTCTGACAGCAATGTTGATGGTATCAATTATGATGGTGCCAGTGGTGTTTATCGTAACGATGGTGGTATTGAGTCAAATGGTTTTGAGCTAAGTTTAAATTACCAACTTAATGATCACTGGAACATCTATTCATCTTATACCTATGATGATTCGGCCTATGTAGGCAATCAAGATATTGGTGAAGCGGTGGGTTTTCTGCCAGGCGATTCAGTCGTTAACTCAATAGGTGATATGTTTGTATTATCACTAAATTATCAAAAAGGTAATTTACGCTCTGGTTTATCGACTAAGTACACTGGCGAGCGCAATGAAGATGGCTCTTACTCTGAAGAAGTTTCTGGTAAGCGTTTCGCCGCTGATGCTTACACCGTACTTGACTTTAACTTTGGTTACTCTGCCAATATTGATAGTAAAACAATAAAGTCTTTTGATATTGATTTTGTTGTCAATAACCTTACCGATGAAAGCTATTTGTCAGCTGGCACTGGTAGCGGTACAACTTTCTTTATCGGCGCAGAACGCACAGCCTCAGTAACCTTTACCGCTAATTTTTAAATAATTAGCGTAATGTTTCAACTTTATAAAAGCCAAGTAGAATAATACCTACTTGGCTTTGTCTATTAGAAAATAGGAATATTCACATGAACAAACACTTACTAGCCTTAGTCATAACTTTAATAATTACGCTGTTTAGCTTGCTATCTTCATTGCCCAGTTACGCCGCAAAAACAAAAACACAAGAGAAAAACTTAGTGATAGTTACTATTGACGGCTTACGTTGGCAAGAGGTGTTCACTGGCGCAGATTTACCACTGATCAACAATGAAAAATTTGTTCGTGACAGTGAACAGTTAAAACAAGAGTTTTGGCACAAAGATGAAAAAAAACGCCGTGAATTGTTGATGCCATTTTTTTGGCAAACTATCGCCCAAAAAGGCGTTGTTATTGGTAACCGAAATATTGGTTCGTTAATGTCAGTATCAAATAATTGGTATTTTTCATACCCTGGTTATAGTGAAATTTTCACCGGTGTTGCTGACAACAGTCTCAACAGCAATGCTAAAGTACCTAACCCACAAACATCTTTTATAGAATGGTTAAACCCTCAATCCAGTTTTGATAACAAACTTGCCGTATTTGGCAGTTGGGATGTTTTCCCTGCCATATTTAATACTGAGCGCAGTAAGCTGCATGTTAACGCTGGTTTTATGCCTGCACAGGGATATAACTTGTCAGCAGAAGCTAAATTATTAAATGAGCTACAAAAAGAAATTCCTAGTCCTTGGCATAACGTGCGTTTAGACAGCTTTACTTATCGATTCGCCAAAGATTATTTATTAGCCGAAAAGCCCAGAGTATTAGCGATATCATTTGGTGAAACGGACGATTTTGCTCATGATGGTCATTACGACAGTTATTTAAACTCAACACAGCAAACGGATGCTTTTATTGCTGATTTATGGCAAACCCTACAAACTACCGCTGGCTATAAAGATAATACTTATTTATTAATCACCACAGATCACGGTCGAGGCTCAAATGCCAACGACTGGCAACATCATGCTTCAAAACAAGCGGCACTTGATTACATGAAAAATTTAGATTCCTTTCCTGAGGGTATTGTTGGCTCAGAACACATTTGGTTTGCAGCAATAGGGCCAAATATAAAAGCTAAAGGTGAAGTGACCACTCAAACTGAAGTGAAACAAAACCAAATTGCCGCTACCGCGTTAAAACTATTAGGTAAAAATCCACATAAGTTTAACAACAAAGCAGGCTCAATTATTAAGGAAGTATTTTAATGAAAACTAGCACCCTACTTTTATTATCGGCTATTTGCACCGTTTTTACTGTAAGCGCACAAGCCAAACCTCAAAAAATACTGTTTGGTTCGTGCAGCCATCAAGATAAAGCCATGCCTATTTTTGATGCCATTAATAAAGAGCAAGCCGACTTGTTTATTTTTTTAGGTGACAATATTTATGGCGATACTGAAAACATGGCGGACATGGCTGACATGGCTGACAAGTATAAACGCTTAAACAAGATCAAAGGCTTTCAACAATTAAGAGCTAACACCCCAACTATTGCTATTTGGGATGATCACGACTTTGGTGAAAATGATGCTGGCGCAGAATATCCACAAAAAGCTGACTCTAAAAAATTAATGTTAGACTTTTGGCAAGAGCCAAAAAACTCTCCTCGATACAGTCGCACTGATGGTATTTACACCTCGTATATGTACGGCGAAGGACAAGAAAAAGTACAGGTTATTTTACCTGATTTACGTTGGAATAGAGACTCACTCAACCCTGTAAGTGCAAGTGTCTACCATAACGAACGTGAACCCAAAGACATGGGACCATATTCACCCAGCAAAGATGCTAATGCCTCAATGTTAGGTGAAAAACAATGGCAATGGTTAGAGCAAGAATTAAAAAAGTCTTCAGCGATTAAAATTATTGGCTCTAGCTTACAACTACTACCTGAGTTTACGGGCTGGGAGTCTTGGGCTAACTTTCCTAAAGATAGAGCACGTTTATTTGCCTTAATCAAAAAACATCAGGTTAATGGTGTTGTTATTATCAGTGGCGATACTCACTGGGGTGAAATGTCAAAAGTAACTGAGAATTTGTCTTATCCGCTATGGGAAGTAACTAGTTCAGGCTTAACGGAAGAATGGAAGCAAGTAAGCCCGAATAAACATAGAATTGGCAAATTTACTCATCATGTGAATTATGGTGAAATATTAATTGATTGGCAAAAAAATGACTCTAAAATCACCTTAAGATTGAAAGATGTCAATGGTGATGTTTTTCAAGAACAAATGCTAATATTGGCTGATATTAGCCCATACAATCATTAAAATTTACAGAATTTTAAACATAACTTTTCATTGCTCAAAGAAAAGTTATGCTGTCTCTATTCAGCTAAAATATTCGGCCCATTCCGGTAAAATAATTCCATGTACTAAATAATATAGACGGGGACGATCCTAGTCCACACTATTCAGCACGGGGGAAAGCCCCGAGATTTTCGTTACGCTTTGTTAAACTTGGCTGTTACACAAAATCTGTTACAGGCTCGATATAGAGTTAATTAGCAATTAAGAAATAGTACTAATTATTTCCGTGCAAGCACAAATAGAATGATAATCGGTTCTACCCATAGCGACGGATGATTGTGTAAATGCTTTGTTGTCATGTGTTAAGTTTCTATGCCAACACTTTAAGTTATGATCAACCATATGAGTCCAAGAATATTGCCATAATTGTTGATAAATACATTCATATATGCCGTTGTTTAAGGTTTTTGCTAACATGGCTGCAGCGGCAATTGTTTCCGCTTGTACCCAACTGTATTTACCTGCACTACAAATATCCCCTGTAGGGGAAAAACCATAGTGAATACCACCGTATTCTCGGTCGAATGCTACTTCCATTGCTTTATCAAATAAAGTTTTTGCGCGTAGTATTAGCCAAGATTGAGCACTGTATTTATGAATAAGTATTAAGAGTTTAGCCCATTCCGTAAAATGTCCCGGTTGATAGCCCCAAGGACGGAGTTTATTCTCAGTATCACCCTTATTATATTCGAAATCGACTTGCCATTGGTGATCATAATGTTCCCATATCATGCCATTACATTGCTTTGCGAGTTCAACAGTAATACGATGAGCAATTATCAATGCGCGATCTAAATAATGCTGTTCTCTTGTTGCTTCATATGCACAAATCATGGCTTCACAACAGTGCATATTGGCATTTTGTCCTCGGTACGATGACGTATTTTCAAAATTTTCATCAATCACATCAACATAAAGTTGATCTTCTTCACGCCAGAAATGCTTCTCCATTAAATCAAAGGTTTCTTTAATATCATCATATACTTCGTCTGCACCTGCTTGGTAAGTTCGAGCAAAAGCCATTAAAACAAAGGCAATACCATAACAATGATTATCAGCATCTATAACATTTTTTACTTTGCTATCACTGGGGGACGTATTCTCTATTAACCATGCATAGCCCCCTGTTTTTTCATTAAAATGATGGCTTTTTAGATAATTAACACCATGTAGTGCGGCTTCTAAATAATCATTATTATCAAAGAGTTTCGCAGTAACCGCAAAGTTTATAGTTAAACGACTGCTGCTGACTAAATGGCGTGGACTATTGTCGGTACATACTTTTCCTTGGTTATCAAATTGTTGAAAGTATCCCCCATGTTTGTGATCTATACACTGTGGATAATAAAAATTTAAAATAGAACTGATGTGTTCTCGAAGAAAATCAGTTGAACGAAAATTTGGTAACTTCGTAACTTGATTAATACTAGTAAAATTCATAACATAAACTCTTTATATTGATGTTAAACAACTGAATTTGTTTTAACTTGGCTAATCTATTTAAGGTAGTTATTGTTGAAAACACCGTTTTGATCATCGTAAGCTTGTTTTGCAAGGATCAAAGTTCCTTTGATTGCCGAATCTTCTCCTAGCCCTGTGGGTGAAATATAGTGTTCATTTTCAGGATAATATGATGCCGGTGCATATCCTTTCATCATCACGATAAATTTTTCTCTTATTAATGGTATCAACTGAGGTTGTTGCATAACGCCTCCACCAAAAATTATTTTCTCTGGTGCTAAGCTATAAGTTAAATTAATGCAAAGTAAGGCTAGATAATGCGCCTCAAGTTGCCAAGCTTGATGGTTTTCTTCAAGCCATTGTCCCGCAGTTCCCCACCTTTCCTCTATAGCTGGACCTGAAGCTAAACCTTCAAGACAGTCAGAATGAAAAGAACAACAGCCCTTAAAGGTATCATCATCTATATTTTTTGGTATCATCATATGACCAATTTCAGCATGGCTTTTATGGTTTAGTAATTCTCCATTAATAAAAACTCCGCCACCAATACCCGTACCAACCGTAATATAGACAAAATTATCAATACCTTTGGCATTACCTAAATGGTGCTCACCTATGGCAGCACCATTTACATCGCTTTGAAATAAAATGGGTACGCAAAACGCATTAGCAAAGTAATTAACGACATCAGTACCTGACCAATTTTTTTTTGTTGTTGCTAAAATAGTTCCATAGTTTGTAGAGCTAGTATCAATATCTACAGGACCAAAGTGAGCAATGCCCAACGCCTTAATTTCACCAAAAATCCCTATAGACTCTATAAAGAAAGCTTTAGCTTGTGCGAGAGTGTCTGTGGGGTTGGTGGTTGGAAATGTTTTATTAGCAACAATTTCACCATTGCTATAACCAACAACACACTTGAATTTAGTTCCCCCTGCCTCTATGCCGCCGACAAGTGTATCTTTGAGATGTAAATTGGTTGTCATTATTTTTACCTTGTATGTACAGAATAATCTTGAGTAAACAAAAGGGTGTAGAAAAAATGGTGTAGAAATAAATCTATTTTGAAATAACAACGCCAACAATAATGTGTGAATTATTATTGGCGTTGTTGACGACTTTTAGAATTTATATCGTAAGCCTAGAGCGTAACGACTACCCGTATCTTTTAATTCAATCATACGTTCTTTATAAATTGAATAAGAGAAAGTTTTTTCATTGGTAATATTATTTGCTTCTGCAAATAAAGTTAAATTGTCGTTTATGTCATAGCTTGCTGATGCATCTAATTGACCAAAATCATCAATCATCTTAGGCTGACCTCTATTTCCATTTAAACTCGCAAGATATCCATCACGGAAGTTATAAGCAAGACGAGCCTGAACAGGACCTTTTTCATAAAATATAGAAGCATTATAAGATTGAGATTCATCTTCAAATGAGTCATCATCTTGCTTTCTAGTGACATCGGTATAGTTTGCAGAAACCCCTAACCCATTAAATGGTTCAGGTAATTGGCTAAAAGTATATTGAGCAGCAATTTCAATGCCAGACACATCACCTTCCCCTTTATTTTCTACAGAGTAAACCGTATATTCTTCATCAAAAAACACTTCTGTATCAACACTTTGTTGAAAGTCATCTTTTAATGACTTATAAAAAACAGCAGCACTGATATAACTCACATCATCAATATACCAAGATAATGACAAGTCATAGTTCCAAGCAATCAATGGTTTTAAAGACGGATTACCAATATTAAGTGTTCGGTCATTGGGTCGAAGGTTCCAATCTCTTTGTAATGCGAGTAAAGATAATGTAGGACGAGTTATAGTTTTCCCTGCCGCTACACGTACAGAAATATCTTCTTGTACATCAAGTTTAAAATTAACCGAAGGTAAAAAGACGCTATAGTCACCTTTATCGGTTATATCTGTTGGCTCAGAAAAATTTCCTATCGGCTCGTTAGGATCTGTGGGGTCAATTGTAATACTCAGTAACTCTTGGTTTTCACCAATAGACTCAACATCTGTTTGGCTATAACGAAAGCCAATATTACCAGACCAAGGCATGTCACCCAGCTCACCTTCTAAATTAGCCTGAAGATAAGCACTTGTGGTGTTTTCTTTTACAATACCCGACTCACGAGGTTTATATTCAGGCGTGTAACTATCATTGTTTGCTTTTAATATATCATTAATAGCATCAAAATCAGGCTTTAGCCAATAAGGATATGCGCTATTACCGCCTAAGAAATCACTTGCATCATAGCTAGAAAATACATTACTGGGATAAAAACCATCATTATCATCACAAACTGCACCACACTGAGGATTACTCTTCGAAGTGTTTTTTTCTTTTTCTCGACTATTATAGCTTACGCCAGCTAACACACTAGAGATCATAGAATCGTCTATTTCATAAAGAGCATCTAATGTGATTTGTGTGCTTGTATCATCAAAATTGGCTCCTTCATTTGCTACCCAGTTATGTTTTAAGGTAGAAGTATTACCAGTATCACTGGTAAGTGTGTAGGTTGGTAAAGCATCACCTTGTGCCTGTGTAACTATATTAGAACCATCTGGCGTTACTGTGCTAATAACAATATTTCTTCCAACAGGAGAGTTAGAAGCGGTTGAATGTGATGCATCAAAAGTCAGTGTTAATTGATCGCTTGCCTGCCAGTCGGCATTAAAACCAAATTGTTTGGTTTCAGCATAGCGAGGGCGACTAAATGACCACTGTTCTATTCCACCCCATAAGTCATCTCCTTCCCAACCAACTACTGTTCCATTTTCATTAACAGTGACATCACTTGTCATTGAAGCGCCAAACCATTTTGCAGGACCGAAAGCATTAGAATTTACATCTAATTTTGAATAAATACCGTCGACAGTAATTAATAACTCGTTATTCACTTGCCATTGCGCGGCCAGTGTTCCGCCGGTACGTTCGCGAACAGCGTTATCAATAGATTCTTGATACCATGTTGCCATAGAAATTCCTTCACCATAACCGTCACCATCATAAACCGACAATTCAGTTTGGCGTTCTGCCGATAAACCACTAAAATCACTAGATTGTAAATGTTCATAGCCATCGGTAAAGGCGCTTTCAGAAAGAAACTTTTTCTTAGAATAGTTAAAAGAAGCTAACAGTCCAAACTGGCCATCCATAAAGGTATTACTAATTAATCCTGAATATTGCGGCGTTGTTGAACCTGAGTTGTCATCATGATAGGCTTTCACCGAAGCGACAGCTTGAAAGCCTTTGTAATTCAAAGGACGAGCTGTTTTCATATTGACGGTTGAACCAATCCCCCCTTCTTGCAAACTTGCTGTTGGTGCTTTATAAACATCTACCCCAGTCATTAACTCTGATGCGAGTACATCAAAATTAAATTCACGACCTTCGTTTTCTGTTGCTAATACCCGCCCATTTAATAAAACAGTATTATGCTCTGGTCCCAAACCTCTTACGGTAATTTGCTGACCTTCACCGCCAGCGCGAGAAATGGTAATGCCTGGTATGCGTTGCAGAGATTCAGAAATATTTTGATCGGGAAATTTACCTAAATCCTCTGCTGCAATAGAATCCATGATTGAATCAGCATAACGTTTAGAGAATAACGCTGCTTTTTGACTACTGTATATCCCTGTTACCGTTATAACTTCAACTTCGCTCTCTTTTTCTTTAATATTTTTTTTATCTGCGGCATTTGCTGATAATGCACTTGTTGATAATGCAATCATTATCGAAAAAGCTAATAAATTGGTTTTGAATTTTATTATGCTACTCATTTTAACTTTCCTCTAAATGTATTAATTTAATATTCATGTTAATGGTCTCTAGATTTATTATTCTTACCAAGTCATGTTTAACGTTAAACATGATTTAACAAAGTTTAACGTTAAACACGATTAGAAAGCAAGTAAAAGTTTAACGTTAAACAAAAGTTTTTAAAAAAATTTATTAATTATTCTTTACACGGTAATTGGTATATTGTTGGTTATATTTTTCATCTAAAATCACAATGCTTCTCGATAAATATAGGCTTCATATGACAGTTAAGTTACTTCAATCAATTAAATTATGCTTTTTGAATTGTGAAATGGCTATTTTAATGTTTTTTATAAAGAACTTTTCAAAAGAACAATAGGCCATTGTTAATTCAACTCCTTTTGCTTTTTAGATAGATGAATTGCTTCTCCTTGCGCATCAAATAATAGGATATTTATTGGATTTACAGCAAGTTTTAAACTCTCACCTGGTTTGCATTTATGTTGACCTTCTAGTTTGATCCTAAAATCATGCTTACCAAATAATTTTGCATATAAATAAGTTGAATCACCTAAAGACTCAATTTCATCTAAAGTAAATTCTAACGTTATATTTTCATTGTTAATTTCTGTCGTTACATGCTCAGGGCGTATGCCGATGGTTACTTTATTATTGATAGCTAAATGTTTAGTCTCTAGCATAAGTGTTTGTTTACCCAAAAGAGAAATAGTAAGATTTCCTGATAGATTACGGGTGATTTCAGCTGGCACTAAATTAATTTTTGGACTGCCAATAAAGCTTGCAGTAAAAATATTGTTGGGATGGTTATAAAGTTCTAGAGGCGAACCTACTTGTGCTATTTTCCCTTCATTTAAAACCACTATTCTATCTGCCATAGTCATTGCCTCAACTTGGTCATGAGTTACATAAACCATGGTATTACCCAATTTTCTGTGTAATTTAGTTAATTCATGACGCATCTGCACGCGTAATTCAGCATCTAAGTTTGATAGTGGCTCATCAAATAAAAATATTTTAGGATTACGAACTATAGCGCGTCCTATGGCAATTCTTTGTCGTTGACCACCTGAGAGTTGACTAGGGGTTCGATCTAAATATTCACTCAGTTGTAATATATCAGCGGCATGATTAATTTGTTCATTAATATACTCTTTACTACACTTCATGTTTTTAAGACCAAAAGCCAAATTTTCCTTGACGGTCATATGTGGATATAGTGCATAAGATTGAAAAACCATAGCAATACCGCGTTTCGATGCCGATGTATGGATTACATTTTCATCTTCAATATATATATCACCTGAACTGACCTCTTCTAAACCCGCAATCATTCTTAATACTGTTGATTTTCCGCAACCTGAAGGACCAACAAGTACAATTAATTCACCCGACTGAATATCAAGGTCAATTCCATGTACAGTGGTTGTTTTATCATAACGTTTAACCAGTTTTTTAAGTATTAAATTTGCCATATTATTATAGTTCCCCTATTTTAGTTGTACTATCTTTGATGATCATCCTTGCTTTTATATTGATCCTTTTACTTTTATTCTGTTTAGGTTTTAACAAAGCTTCTGCAGCTTTTCGACCTTTCTCATAGGCGTCTTGCCTAACTGTTGTTAATGTTGGAAATGTCATGTGAATACTTTTAGGTTGAATATCATCAAAGCCAGTTATAGAAATACGTTCTGGCACTAACTTTTTTTGATTTTGGCATTCAAGCATTGCACCATAAGCAAGTGAGTCTGATAAACAAATGAAAGCTGTAATATTAGGATCTAATGCTAATAAAGCTTTTGCTGCTTCAGCTCCGCCTTGTTCATTGTTACTGGTTTCTTGAACAAGTATACAGTCTACTTTTATGTTGCTTTTCTTAAATGCTTGTTGACAGCCTTTTAAACGTTGGTTAACAACATAATTATCGGTATCTAGAGAGCGTGATAGTTTAAATAATTCATGACTATTTTCATGTACTGGAAATGTAATAATTGCGATTTTCTTATGACCAAGAGAAAGTAGATGTTCCGTAATTTCATACATCATTTCAGTATCGTTGGTTAAAATACTAATGTGCTCTGGGGAGTTAAAATCTACAACTACCGTTGGTAAACCCTTAGCAAGTGCACGTTGAGTTGTTATATTATTTTTATAAGGTGCATTTAAAATATAACCATCAACCATAGCATCTATAGCTTCAAAATCTTGCAAATTACTATGTTTAAGTGGCACTAGTACTAAATTTGATCCTTCTTCTTCACAAACCGTTGAAATTCCCCTTAAAAATTCAATGTCATGTGGATCAGAAAAAGCATAACTGAGTTGGTCATTGAATATTATGCCAATAGAACCGCATAAACCTGTTCTTAGCGATTTAGCCGCAGGATTGGGACCGTGATAGCCAACCGACTTAGCATAAGCGAGAATTTTTTCTTTTAATTTACTTGAGACTTTTACAGGATTATTAAAAGCATTTGAAACCGATGTATGAGTGATACCTAAATCTTTGGCAATCGATTTTAGTGTTATTTTATTTCTAGGTATCATCAGGTTATCCTTTTAAAAATGGCAGAGCATGCTATATAACAGTCAATAAAGAAGGTAGTCATTAACACAACTATATTGCTGATTTTGTATGAGATTAGCTAATATACAGCAAGTGCATTTATATACATAATCATTTAAGTTTATCGTTAAACTTTGAGCTATTCAACACTTATTTGTTTAACGTTAAACCTTGACTATTTAAATAAACTTGTTTATCGTTAAACAACGTTTTATTTAAAGCTATATTTTTAGCTTTTAACATAGGTATTGAAACAATTTATGGCACTATTTTTCAGTAACATTAAGGCTAACCTAGTTTTCTTTAAAAATAGTTTACTTATATTCGCAGTTATTTTTACTTTGAGCGCTTGTGGTGATCAACCAATAACTAGAAGCTCTACTCATCAGCAAAATAAACATAAGGCATATGAAAAATTAATTGATAGTAAAAGCTTGATTAATTTAAAACACTTTGATCATTTATTTTCTGAAATAAAACCAGATGATAAAAAAATGGCGATTATTCGAATCTACAGTGAGTATCCAAATTATTCATTTGCCATAGAACCTGAGGAGGGTTTTGCTTGCGTTGATGATGTAGCCCGAGCCATTGTCATGTTGTCAGAACAGATAAAAACTTATCAAGATGATGAATTACTAAAAAAACTCAAACTGTTGGTTGAGTTTGTACTCTATATGCAAAATGAAAATGGTTATTTTAATAATTTTATTTGGCATGACCTGACCATTAATACTCATTATAAAACATCTATTGCTGAATTAAATTGGTGGTCTTTTAGAGCATTATGGAGTTTACAAGTTGCAAAGGAACTAGTTATCAATGATGTAAAGCTAAGTAAAAGAATAGCAAGTGCTATAAACAAAGTTGTCGGTAATATCAAAGTAGATTTACAAGTAAGTAGTTTAACTACCGAGTTGGTTAATACTGTTGAGTTACCTACTTGGTTACCGAACCAGTACGCAGCAGATCAAGCAGCTTTAGCAATCATTGCCCTGCTACCCTATTACCAAGATAGTGCTGATGCTGAAGTTTTACTTATCATTAATAAGTTGGCTAAAGGTGTAATGCTAATGCAAAAAGGTGATGAAAAGCATTACCCATATGGCATGTTTTTGAGTTGGAAAAATCAGTGGCATGCTTGGGGGAATAGTCAAGCCTATGCACTATTGTTAGCTGGGCAGCAGTTAAATAAAAGTGAATATATTCAAAGTGCCTTGTTAGAAATTAATAATTTTTACCCCTATTTATTAAAAGAAGGCTTTGTAGAGAGTATTACAATAGAACGAAATATGGCGGTATATGTTGAAAAAGACCGTCAGTCTTTTCCTCAAATAAGCTATGGCTTAAGACCTATGGTTTATGCAGTGGCCGAGGCTTTTAAAGTAACTCAAAATAAAAAATATTTTAACTTACTCATAGAGCTGAAATCTTGGTTACTGACAAACAATGATGCAGGAAAAATAATTTATGATCAATATAGTGGTCGTGGTTATGACGCAATTAGATCAACAACAAAAATTAATTTAAATTCAGGGGCTGAATCAACGATTGAAGCCTTATTAATTTTACAAAAATAATAGAGAAAATAATATGGCAAATAGATTCACACCGCTCTTGCTTCTAATTATAACCATGTTAGGGGCGTGTTCAGATATAGAACATGAAGAGACTAAAAAGATCACCTTGTGGGTGGCACCAAATGAACTTCAAGAGGAATTTTGGAAAATAGCGGTTGAAAAATGGAATCAAAGTGGTCAAGGCATGTTTGTTGACTTTACCACTATTCCCGCAACTGGATCATCAGAAAAAGCCATTCTAACGGCTTTAGTTGCCGATAATGCGCCTGATATATCGACTAATATATTTTCAGGATTTGCGGCTCAATTAGCTGCGTTGGGACAGTTACAAGAGCTTTCTACAATGACTGGTTATCAAGAACTCATTCAGGCTCGAAGTATGGAACGCATTATGGACGATTGGGATCAAGAAGGGAAAAAATATGTTTTTCCGATTTATTCTAATCCAACAATGATTTGGTGGCGTGCTGATATTTTGCAAAAATTAGGTGTTGAAGCTATACCACGTACTTTCTCAGATGTTTATTATCTTTCTGAAAAATACGCAGCAGCAGAGCATAAATTTGGTATGCAGGTTATCGCAGGAAAAAATTGGGAAGATCGTTGGTTCGATTATATTTCTTATTATTACGCTTCATCCAACGGTGCTCCTTATATCAAAAACGATAGGGCTGTTTATGATAATGATGCTGGTATTGCTGTGATTACTTTTTTAAATACTATGTTTAGAAATCATTGGACGGCATCAGATTTTGATAGTGACGATCCACTTGTTACTGGTCTGGTAGCGGGTGCTGTTCGCGGCCCATGGGATATTGCGTATTTTCAAAAAATGTACCCTGATGTGCTAAATAAAATTGTCATTGGACCAATGATAAGGTCTGAGTTAACCAGTAAGAAAGCCAGAACCTTTGCTGATAGTAAAGGGCTAGTATTGTTCAAAAGCAGTAAAGTAAAAAAAGAAGCCTTTCAATTTATTACATGGGTATTTAGTAACGATGAACTCAGCGTACTATGGCTAGAAAAAACAGGTCTGCCCTCTGCGCGTGGTGATTTAATTGAAAATAATATTTTTACAAATTTTTATCAAACACACCCTTTGGCTGCAAAATATGCGGCTTATGTTGATGTTGCTATACCCCCTGCTTTTATTGAAAGCACTATTGATGTGCAAAAAACCATGGGCAACGAAATGATTGAGCCAGTACAGTTTGGCACTAAAACACCTGAAAAATCTTTGTCTGATGCGATTGAGCGTACCAATAAATTATTGAGGGTTAAGCAATGATAAAAACATTAAAGAGTGCTTTAAATGGTCGGTCTTATGACATAAAAGAAGCACATATTGGCGCAGCATTAGCAATATCTTATTTACTCTTTAATTTATTATTTTGGGCTTATCCTTTTATTTGGCTAATAGTACTGTCATTTTCTGATTGGCGTTTTTTTGATACACCAACGTTTAGTGGTTTAAATAATTTTTACAGCGTGATGGCCGATCCTGAATTTTGGCGCTCAATATGGAATGTGGCAAGATTTTTAGGCTTTTATATACCCATGGTATTGATATGTTCGCTTGCTTTTGCTTTCGGTTTACAACACCTTGGCAGAGGTAAAGCTTTTGTTGCACTTTGTTTCTTGTTAGCTCACATATCATCTGGGGTCGCGTACTCTTTGGTATTTACTAAAGTTTTTAGCTCAACAGGACCATTAAATACCTTTTTTCTAGATTGGTTTGGTTTCACTATCCCTTGGTTATCGAGTCCATCTATGGCGATGTTCTCAATATCACTGGTTGTTACGTGGAAGTTCGTTGGTTACTACGGTTTGATTTTATATTCTGGTCTTACTGCAATTCCCAAAGAAATTTATGATGCAGCTAAACTAGATAATACTCCCGCAGTTACCCGATTATTTAAAATCACTTTACCGATGATAAATTCACAATTAATCATGGTGCTTATTTTTGCAATCACGGTCGCTTTTGGTATTTTCACTGAACCTTACATGATGACAGGTGGAGGACCAATGGAAAGTACGAATACGCCATTGCTTGTTATGTATGAAACAGCATTTAGCCGTTTACAACCGAGCCGTGCAGCATTAATGGCAATTATTATCGCGGTAATAAGTTACTTGCTGATTAAAATTATTCGAAGAGTATTAGAACGTGATGTGGAGTTAACATAATGAAATTTCCAAAGAAAAGTCCTGTGAGTTGGCTAATAACAATACTAATGTACGTTTTGGCAATTACTTGGCTTTATCCTTATATTTGGATGGTTATGGCATCAATAAAGCCAACAACTGAAATTTTTAATACCGGGCTGTTTTCAGGATCCTTGACGTTAGATAATTATCAATTTTTATTCGATAGTGCCGATAAGTTAAATCGTCCGTTTTTACGATCACTATTTAATTCCTTTTTTGTCACCATAATCGTGACGTTATCAGTGTTAGTAACGTCTGCATTTATTGCTTATGCCATGGCGAAAATTGATTTTTGGGGACGAGAGCGATTACATAACTTTTTATTATTTCAGATGGTATTACCAGGCATGATGTTTACCATACCGATGTTTATCTTAATCAAACAACTTGGACTTATTAATACTTATTCCGCCATGATACTACCCGCAATGATGTCTGGTTGGGGGATTTTTATGATGGCACAAGCATTTAAAGGTACGCCCAATGATTATATTGATGCTGCAAAATTAGACCGCGCAAATATTGGGCAAATTGTTTTTAACTTAATGGTACCGCTCAATAAATCCATTTTTGCTATTGTCGCTTTATTTACTTTCACAGGCACATGGGACAACTTTATGTGGCCACTAATTGTAATTTCTGATGTTGATAAAATGCCCCTGTCTGTAATGTTGGCAACCTTTAGTAAGCAATATGGCATTTACGTAGGTCCGGTGATGGCAGGCTCTGTTTTACAAGCCTTACCATTAGTAGCGTTATTTATTATTTTTAGAAAATACTTTTTGCAAGGTATGTCTTTGTCATTGAAGTGATTATTGATAACAGCAGTATAAAAAATATGATGTTAAGTAAAGAAACAAGAACGAGTACCCAAGTGAGTAATCAAAAAGGTTGGTGGCAAAGTACCGTTTTTTATGAAATTTACATTGCCAGTTTTCAAGACAGTAATGGCGATGGTATTGGTGATTTTAAGGGTCTAACAAGTCGTTTAGATTACTTGCAAGATCTTGGTATTACAGGGTTATGGATAACACCATTTTATCCTTCCCCTAAAATAGATAATGGTTACGATATTTCTGATTATTATGATGTTGATGCTGATTTTGGTTGTTTGGCTGATTTTGATCATTTTATCAGCGAGTCACATAAGCGTAATATCAAGGTGATTATTGACGTGGTTGTTAATCATGTTTCTACTGAGCACCAATGGTTTAAAGAAGCTATTGCTAATACGGATAGTAAATATCGTGATTATTTTATTTTTAAAGATAAAGTTAATAATTGGCAATCATTTTTTGGCGGCTCGGCTTGGCAAAAAGAACCTGATGGTGAGCAGTATTATCATCATAAGTTTGCTGTTGAACAGGTGGATTTGAATTGGAAAAATTCAGCCGTTAAAAATGAAATAATTAATATGTTGAAGTTCTGGTTAGATAGAGGTGTCGATGGCTTTCGCTTAGATGTTATCAACTTTCTTTCTTGTGATGATATAGACACTGGAAATACAGCATTTGATAACCCCGTAGATGATAAAGGTTTGCAAATTCATCAATATGATATTGATCAGCCTAGCATTCATTCTTGTCTAGCTGATTTATGTCATCAAGTGAGAAGTTACAGCCAATCATTAGGAAAAGAATGTTTTTTAGTGGGTGAAATAGGTCATGATGAATTGGCGAAATTACATCCTTATCAAAGTAAAGACTTACTTGATGTGATTTTTAATTTCAATCTTGGCTCACTACCAAAATTTGACATAAATATTATCTACCAACAGCTTGTTGATATGGAAAAACAACAGTTAGGCTTACCGACCATTTTTTTTAATAGCCATGATATGCCCAGATCAATGAGCAGGCTTTGTCACGATAACATAGAAGAAGCAAAAGCTTTAGCGGCGTTAACGTTAATGCTTAAAGGTGTTTGCTTTTTATATTTTGGTGAAGAAATTGGTATGCCTAATTTTGAAGCCAAAAAATTTGAAGACTTACGTGATATTAGTGCAACTAATCATTTTCAGTTGGCATTAAACCAAGGGAAAACACCAGAGCATGCTTTTAAAAAAGCAATGGATGAATGCCGAGATAAATCTCGTTTATATATGCAGTGGGATGCAGGCGAGTATTCAGCATTTAGTGAGGAAAAGCCTTGGATAGGCACGTCAACGTTAGACTGTATGCCGAATGTTGAACAACAAAAAAATGATCCTAAAAGTTTATGGCATTGGTATCAACAATTAATTAGTTTACGCAGTAACTCTCAAGCATTAAGCAATAACGCTAATCAGAAAATATCTTTAAATGAAAGCGTTTTGTTAATTTCACGTTGCTTGGATCAAGACATTATTCATATTTTAATTAATTTCAATGCAACAACTAAACCTATTAATTTTAAATTATGCCATGAAATATTGGCCAGCAGTGGCTTTGACAGCAACAAACCTGACTGGCTTTTACCTTATGGTGTATTAATCACAAGAGAAATATCATGTTTGTAAAACGATTAGCAAGTAACCCTATTATAACGCCAAGTATGGTTAAACCCAGTATGGACGGATTTCAAGTTGACTGCACCTTTAATGCTGGTGTTATCGATTTTAATGGCGAAACAGTGATGTTACTCAGAGTTGCTGAAAGCATGCCAAGTAGCTCTGACAATACTATAAATGTACCTGTTTTAGTTAAGGGTTCAAGTTCTTGGCAAGTAGAGATAAAAACATTTGAGAAAGATGATCCTAAATATGACTTTTCAGATCCTAGAGAGATCAAGCTAAAAGCCGATCCTAAGCAGGTATATCTCACTTCTCTTTCTCATATAAGGATAGCTCGAAGTCTTGATGGTGAGAAGTTTGTGGTTGATGATCATGCTTATATATTTCCTGATAATCGCTATGAATTATTTGGTTGTGAAGATCCCCGGATCACATTAATAGAGGGTTATTACTATGTAAATTATTCTTCAGTATCTGATCTTGGTATTAGTACTTCACTAGCACGTACTGTTGATTTTACAGAAATTGAACGAATGGGTATTATTTTTGCCCCTGATAACAGAGATGTTTGTTTTTTCCCAGAAAAAATTAATGGTTATTATTGGGCGCTGCATCGTCCGGCACCACTGCATTTTGGTACGCCTGAAATATGGTTAGCAAGATCACCTGACATGCTTCATTGGGGGGATCATAAATGGTTAGCAGGTTGTAGTGATGTTGATTGGGATCAGATGAAAATTGGTGGTGGCGCACCTATGCTTAAAACCGATAAAGGCTGGTTGCAAATTTATCATGGTGTTGATAAAACACAACGCTATTGCCTAGGGGCGTTGTTAATCGATATTAATGATCCAACAAAAGTAATTGCTCGCATGTCAAAACCATTAATAGAGCCTAGAGAAGATTATGAAGTCGAGGGTTTTTTTGGCAACGTGGTTTTTTGTTGTGGAGCAATTATTCGGGAAAATGTAGTGAATATTTATTATGGCGCGGCAGACAAAGTGATGGCATTAGCCACAATAGAGCTAAATGAATTATGGCGAGAATTATCCGTTTAGCATTCTTTATACCAATTTGATTAAATTTCTTCCCAACTCAGAGCTATGCTCAATGTTCAATAACAAGACGAATTTATTTAGATCTAGTCATTCTAAATCAAATAAATTTAACGATGTTAGTGGGCATTGAGCAAGCTCCCAAAGGGC
>JAOPTQ010000112.1:0-29682 GCA_051531915.1 Colwellia sp.
ATCATCTGAAACAATAGATTCGATGACTAAATTAGCCTTTCGTTTACGTTGTGCAGAATACCCTAAAGAATTTTTTTGTCCTGTTACGAGAATGTACTCAATCTCATCTTGACTTTTACGAGCAGTAGTTTTATGTGATTCTTTGGGTTTCACTAGTAATGAATTTTGAGCAAGATATATTTTTGGTGCTTTTTTAACAAAAAAATATTTATTATTTGATGAAACACCTTTAAGACCTGAACCTTTCAACAATATTTTAAGGGCTGTTTGAATATCATAACGTCCTTTAAGTGCGTTTCCTTTTATGACTTCAATTTGATAATATGAAAAAAGAATTGATTTTTCAGTAATGTCTGCAAGTGCATTTAGCGAGTTACTTAATGGTTGGGCAGGAACATTAAAGTAGTATTTAGTTTGTTGATTGATATTGTCAGCCGCAAACAATTTAAAAGATAGCAAAAAACAAAGCACACATGTAAGGTCTGCTTTGTTTTTGATTTCTCTTATAAAAAGGTAACCGTTAATCATATAATTACAAACAACATTTATTATTAATTTCTATTTTTTTATGTGTAACTGAACATGATTTTGATCTAATTTAACAACATCAATACCAAACCCTGACTCTAATACATTAAATAAGCTATCCGTATCTCCAATCAAAAATTGCCCGCCAATACGCATTTTCTTCAGTTCCGCATCGCGAATATCTATTTTCATATTGGTGTGTCTTGTTATTTCTTTAATAACCTCCTCTAAAGATTCTCCAGCAAAAACCAGCTTACCATCACGCCAAGAAATATTTCGATTTATATCGCTAAAGTCTATCGTATTAGCATCGCCAATTTTCACATTATCAACTGTCGGAATGCTAATGCTTTGTCCGGCCGTTAAATAACCTATGGTTTTTCCTCTCAACAAAGTGGTACTTGGTTCAGCTACAATGGAGGACGATGGAGTTTTATCTTTTATATGTAATATATTATCTACAACCGCAAGCTCTACTTTGCCTTCAGTGACAAGCACCTTGATGCTGTCATTGAGTTTTTGTACAGAAAATGCCGTTCCTACAGCACGTACTAATCTATTATCTGAGTAGACTTCAAAAGGACGATTGGCATTTTTAGCGACTTCAAAATATGCCTCACCTTCTAGTAAATAAATCCGTCTAAAATTGTCGCTGTAGTCAATCTTAATTTTGGTTGCGCTATTAAGCCAAACCGTAGATCCATCCGCTAACTTATGATTGGAATGCTGCCCTAGCACAGTCGTTAATACATTGGCATTATTAGGGTTAAAATCCATGGTGTTTTTATTAAAGAGCTGCCAACCACCTGCCACAAACACTAATGACATAGCCAACACACTGACTTTTTTCATAAAAACACTTTGATAAAGGTGACTTATAGAGCGCAATAAGACAATAAAGGGAAGTTGTAAAATATCTATTAAAGATATAGCGTGATCTTTTACTGCTTTAGGAGATAAAATTGATGTTAGTACATCCATTTCCCCCCAAGAATTAGCCATTTGAGTTATACACTTTTTATGTACATCACTAAGAGCAATCCACTTATTTAAATTGTCAATTTGTTGTTTAGATAGTTTATCAGTATCTTCAATTAACAAGATCCACTCAGCAGCCTCTTGATTAATTTTTGTGGTATTAGTAAAGCCTGAAATATTATCATTCATGATTTAATCTCCATATTACTATTTACACTGCTTGTATCTAATACACTGTTATCATTATCATCTTCCTGATGTTTATTAACAGCATCATTATAGGTACACATACCTCTAGTAATATAATTACTGACTGTAGAGGGAGCTATATTCATTCGTTTTGCAATCTCTTTGGTAGAAAATCCATATACTTTTCTCATAATGACGACTTGTCTACATTTATTAGGTAAAGAAGCAATAGATTCGAACATAACACCTAGCCGTTCTTGAGCTAAGATATCATTTTCTAAGTTTTCAGGATCAATTATTGAATCAACTAAATCAATATCTTCAACATATTCATTTAATTTGGTTGATGCTTTTCTGTAATCGGAAATAATCAAATTTTTAGCCACTCTAAACATAAAAGATTTAGGGCTAGAAATTTCACGTTGTAATGTGGACTTGTATGTACGTAAAAAAGTTTCTTGGCAGACATCATCTATATCTTCAGACTTAATTAAATAACCTGAAATAAATCGCTTCAAAGCAGATTTAGACTGTTGAAAAACACTAAGCACACTTTCATTGGTGCTAAGCCTTGACAACTCATCTGCTGTATTTTGATTCTTTGACATTAATTATTGCCCTTGATATATCATTAAAATGTTCATCTAATAGCGTTAGTAAATTTCCACCATTAAAAACCTCACATTAATACAACGTTTCAACTTAACAAATCTACTATATAAAAAATAAAAAATAAAAAAGTTATTGAGACTCAACTTGCCATTCACCTATTATAGTTTTAATCAACTATTCAGAAGAACACACAATGTTAAAATTTAATGTTATCGGTATTGGTTTAACAAAAAATACTTCAAACCTGTGTTATCAGCAAATATGGTGAATTAGTCAGTAATAAAATAGTTAGTCGTCAGAAGTTAAAAGAGATTTTAGCCAAATCATCACCTTCAACTGTTGGGATTGGAGGTCGTGATAGTAGCCACTATTGGGAGGATTGGCAGAAACATTTGGTCATGATGTTCGTATTATCATCGCTTGTTCGAAGGCTAAATAATGCGTTATTTTTTATTATCTTTTTTAGTTTGTTTTTTTTCAAATCTTCTGCGTTTAAAAAAGGCTGAGAGTAAACTACTGCATTGTTCACGCATTATATCGCTCTGTATTTCGACTTGATGATTCAATTTATCATTATCGAGCAAATTAAAAGCACTCCCTGCAGCGCCGGTTTTTAAATCTTTACAAGCATAAACAACGCGCTTAATTCGGCTGTGAATTAATAATCCGGCACACATTGGGCAAGGCTCTAAAGTGACATACAAGGTACAATCGAGTAAACGGTAATTTGTAAGGTGTTTTCCTGCTTGGCGAATGGCTAACATTTCTGCATGAGCAGACGGGTCGTTAAGCATTATAGATTGATTGAAGCCTTCGCCAATAATTTTTCCTTGGTAAACCACTACTGCGCCAACGGGTATTTCATCATGGCTTTCAGCTGTTTGAGCTAACTCAAAAGCGCGTTGCATAAATTTAGCATGCAGTTCGTTTTCTAAACTCATAAAAACATTTCCAGTAAGTCATTTAAGTAACGATGACCTAGTTGAGTTACCTGCCAGTGTGTTGCTTGCTGTTTACTCGCCACCAGCTTTTTTTGCTCGGCTAATTGCAGTGTTGGTAAAATAGTTTCAGCACTTAGGCCGGTTGTTTGTTGATATTCTTGTAGGCTAAAAGATGAAAATAAACGTAAACGATTCATCATGAATTCAAAGGGTAACTCTGCGGTTGTGACGGTGGTTAATATATCTAAATGCTGACGGTTTGTATCAAGGTAGCCTTTGGGATGCTTCACTTTAATGCTGCGTTGTATCGTTTGATTAACACTATCAGTTATTTTTCCATGCGCGCCGCAACCAATACCAATGTAGTCACCAAATTGCCAATAATTTAGGTTGTGTTGGCATTGCTTGTTCTTTTTACTAAACGCAGAAATTTCATATTGTTGATAACCTGCATTATGCAATAATTTAAAACCTTGATCTTGAATGTCCCAAAGCGTGTCATCTTGTGGCAGTTTAGGTGGTTTAGAATGAAAAGCAGTATTTGGTTCAATGGTGAGTTGATACCAAGATAAATGATCAGGCGCTAGGCTAATGGCGGTTTTTAAATCGTCTAAAGCATTGTCAATTGATTGATTTGGTAAGCCGTGCATTAAATCAAGATTAAAGCTTTTTACGCCACAGTGTTGCGCTAATTGTGCCGCTTGTTTTGCTTGGTTTGTATCGTGAATTCTGCCTAGTTTTATCAATTTGTCTGATTCAAAACTTTGTACGCCAATAGAAAGCCTTGAAACTCCGGCGTTAGCAAATCCGATAAATTTATCAGCTTCAACGGTGCCGGGATTAGCTTCTAAGGTTATTTCAATATCGGCTTTATGGTCAAATCTAGCGAGTACTTGGCTGAGTAATTTTTCAATGGCTTGCGCTGAAAACAAGCTAGGTGTGCCACCACCAATAAAAATAGAATGCAGTGGTCTGTTAGTTAACTTGAAGCGAGTTATATCGGCATCTAAATCTTTAATCAACTCATTAACATAATTTAGCTCATCAACGCTATTGTTGGTTTGTTTTGCTTTTGAAAGTGCGTGAGAGTTAAAGTCGCAATACGGGCACTTTTCTACGCACCATGGAATGTGAATATAAAGCGATAATGGTGGCGCTTTAAGTTGCTTAAGTTGTTTAAGTTGTTTAAGTTGTTTAAGGTGTTTAATTGGTATGAATGAGTTAGTTTGCACTTACTTTTTTTCCGTGCCAACATTTAAATTAGCTAGCGCTTTGACAAGCAAGGCTAATGCCTTTCCTCTATGGCTCAATCTATTCTTTTGTTCAGACGTTAATTGTGCCGCGGTTAATTGTAACCCTTCTTGCCAAAAAACGGGATCATAACCAAAGCCTTCAGAGCCTTGAATCTCTCTACTTATGCTGCCTTCCCATGAACCATGGCAAATAATAGGGGTGGGATCATGTTCATGTTTCATATACACCAATACACAGTGAAATCGAGCGGTACGTTGTTCATCAGCAGTGTTTTTTAGTTCAGCCAGCAATTTGTTAGTGTTATCTTTGTCAGTGACAGCATCACCATAAATATCGCTAGCGTATCTTGCTGAATACACACCCGGAGCACCTTTTAAGGCATCAACCTCTATGCCTGAGTCATCAGCAATGGCGGGTAATCCTGTTATTTTAGCGGCATGTCTTGCTTTAATAATGGCATTTTCCACAAAAGTAGTCCCCGTTTCAGCAACTTCTGTAACATTGAAATGACTTTGAGGGACAATAGTAAACTGATATTTAGCAAGTAAGGTGGTTAGTTCTTTTACTTTGCCTTGGTTGCCTGTGGCTAAAACGATTGTTGACATGAAAACATGAACCTATTGTTATTAAAAAGAGATAATGGTTAAACATTGAAAAACGCGTTGATTTTAATGACGCAGCAGCTTTAATCTACATAAAACTTTTGTGAAAACTTCAGTGTGTGTTGTTCCTTGCCATCATTAATTAATAAGGTGAAGTGTAAGGTTTCTTCATTTCGATAATTAACTTGAGCAAGATAATAGATGGCATCACCTTCTTTGACTTGTTGAAATGCTAAGGTTTTAAATTGTCCCACGTTATTTTTAGCTTTACCGGTAATGCTTACGGTTTTAGCCGGATTATTTTTTTTAGTGTTATCAAGTACTGAAATATTAATTAAACCGTTAAATCGACTTCGCTGTATACCATAAGCTTTAGCAATTTCAGGGCTGAAAAAAGTTGAGCCAATTGCCATGTAGTGAACGTTCATCGACCCTAACTTTTGCATGTTTTGTGCACTAGCATGTGTAATAAAAACTAGACTGATCAAAAAGGTTAGTAGCGTTTTTGTGATGGTTGCCTTCATGGTAATATTCCCAAGTGTATTGCTTAAGCTTATTTTATAATAATACTATTATAGAATAAGCTTAAGGAAAGGTCGTAAGAGTTTCAATAAATATAAGCGTGGTTTATATTTATACTGAACCCCAATAGGGCAATGAATTCGATAATAAAATATTAATTACGTTCATGGCTAAAAATGCCACAATCATTGATAAATCTAAGCCGCCCATATTTGGAATTATAGCGCGAATAGGGCGTAAAAAAGGTTCAGTTAATTGGTGAAAAACCATCATGGTTGGATTATAGCCTTGTACTACCCAACTCATTAACGCCATAATAATCATGATGAAAAACAGTAAAAAACCTGCCTGTTTTACTAATACAATTAAGCCGATGTAAAGTGCAATCAATAACTCTAAACTGCCTCCTGACAATGCTGTTAGGGCAACAAATTTTAATGTAGCAATAACAAAAGCAAGTATTATGGTGGCTAAATCGAAACCGCCTAGCCCAGGGATAACTCTGCGTAGCGGTATCACTAACGGGTTACTCACTTTAACGATAAATTGGCTGAAGGGATTGTAAAAATCAGCTTTAACCCATTGTAACCAAACGCGCATAATTAAAACCATCAAAAATGCATCAAAGGCAAAGTTAAGCAAATAAGTAATTGCTTCCATATTTTTCTCCTAAGTAACCATTTACCGTTGTTATTCTGCTCAATTGTGGCGTTTAAACAAACTATTGGTAATTATATGGTGACTGTTATTATTGTCATTTAGTGTGTGTTCGAAACTCGAAACTCGAAACTCGAAACTCGAAACTCGAAACTCGAAACTCGAAACTCGAAACTCGAAACTCGAAACTCGAAACTCTACGCGTCTTTTGCCATTTCTTGCGCGCGATGTAGCGCAGCATTCATAGCCTTTTTGACTAAATCTTCTAAGCCGTCTTTTCTAAACTGCTCTAATGCGGCAAAGGTAGTGCCTCCTTTTGAGGTGACATTTTCACGTAACGTACTAATAGAAGCAGTAGTATGTTCAACCATTTGTGCAGCGCCAAGGGCTGTTTGTTGTACAAGCATTCTACTTTCTTGGGCGTTAAAGCCAAGTGTTTGAGCTTGTTTCTCCATCGCTTCCATAAATAAGAAAAAGTAAGCGGGAGCAGAGCCAGCAACACAGATAATATCATTAATTTTATCTTCCGTTTCAAGCCAAATCACTTTGCCTACAGCGCACATTAACTTGTCTGCTGATGCTTTTTCTTCATTGTTCACTTGCGGCGAAGCAAATAAACCGCTCATACCTAAGCCTAATTGCGAAGGCGTATTAGGCATTACTCTTACCACCGATGGCTTACACGCTAAGGCTTGTTGAATTTGTTCAATAGTGCGACCTGCAGCAACTGAAATAAATAGTTTAGCTGAGATATCAAGTGTATTGGTCAATTGTTGACAAACATCACTGATGAAATGGGGTTTAACACTTAAGACGATAATGTCGGCAAACTCAGCGGCTTTGATGTTATCGCTAGTTTCTAATACGCCAAACTCTTGCGCCAAAGTTACTCTTTTTTCGGCAGAAGGATTCGCCACAATAATGTTTTTTGCGGTAATACCGGAATTAACCAAACCAATAATAATAGCGCGAGCCATATTACCTGCGCCGATGAATGCTATTTTTTTCATTAAATTATTTACCTTTTTTTGTCAGACTAAATGCTGACCTAGTTTTTTTGCGATCAACTCTCAGTTTGTAATTCGCAACTCGTCGCTTGTAATTGTTACGCTCTTTTTCCAAAGATAGCCGTGCCTATTCTTACCATAGTAGAGCCATGGTTTATGGCTAACGCTAAATCATTCGACATACCTAAAGAAAGTGTATCTACGCTAGGATATTGTGCTTTAAGTTCATTAAACAAGTGCTGCATTTTTTCATAGCTTGCTTTTTGAGCATTTTTCTCTGGAATCGCCATTAATCCCCGTAAAGACAGTTTATCACAATTATTGACTATTTCAGCGAGGGGGAAAACGTCGCTGATTTCAACGCCTGATTTTGATGCTTCACCGCTAATATTCACTTGTAAACAAATGTTTAGCAGAGTATCTTGGCTGTTATTGTTCTCGGTAAAGTGATCGTTAAGACGCAGCGCTATTTTACCTCTGTCAACGCTATGTACCCAAGAAAAGTTGCTTGCAATTTGTTTGGTTTTATTGGACTGAATAGGGCCAATAAAGTGCCAGTTGATCAGTGATAAATGCAATAAGTTATTGATTTTATCAATCGCTTCTTGCAAGTAATTTTCACCAAAGTCTCGTTGCCCAGCAATATAAGCTTGCTCAACGTCACTTGCGGGTTTAGTTTTACTAACCGCTAATAAAGAAACATTACTTTGCTTATGGATAGCATTTGTTTTATTTTTTTTCTGGCAAGCTTGGCTAATTTGCGCTTTAATTTTATTAATATTACTTTTAATATTTGTCATTTTACTAACCCATCAACTTAAAATAGAAAATACTGAGGCTTTTATGGATATTACCGAATTACTCGCATTTAGCGTAGAACACGATGCATCTGATTTACATTTATCAACAGGTACGCCACCTTCTATTCGTGTTGATGGTGATGTACGCAAGCTAAATATTCCCGCTTTTGATGCGAAAGACGTTAATGCTTTGGTCTATGATATTATGAATGACCGTCAACGCAAAGAGTATGAAGAAAAATTAGAGGTAGATTTTTCTTTTGAAGTACCTAATTTAGCGCGTTTTAGGGTTAATGCTTTTAATCAAAATCGTGGTCCAGCAGCGGTATTTCGTACTATCCCGAGTAAAATTTTATCACTAGATGACTTAGGTTGTCCTGATATTTTTCGAGAAATTTCTGATACGCCACGAGGTTTAGTGTTAGTAACCGGGCCAACAGGCTCGGGTAAGTCTACTACGCTTGCAGCGATGGTTGATTACATCAATAAAAGTAAGAATGATCATATTTTAACTATTGAAGATCCTATTGAATTTGTTCATGAAAACCACATGTGTTTGATTAATCAACGTGAAGTGCACAGAGATACCCTCAGTTTTGAAGCGGCATTACGTTCAGCACTGCGTGAAGATCCAGATGTTATTCTGGTGGGTGAAATGCGTGATTTAGAAACCATTCGCCTTGCGATGACGGCGGCAGAAACCGGTCATTTAGTGTTTGGTACTTTGCATACCACCTCTGCTCCTAAAACCATTGACCGTATTATTGATGTATTTCCAGCGGCTGAAAAGTCAATGGTTCGCTCTATGTTGTCAGAGTCTTTACGCGCGGTTATCTCGCAAACCTTAATTAAAAAAGTGGGCGGTGGCCGAGTTGCCGCACATGAAATTATGATTGGTGTTCCGGCTATTCGTAATTTGATTCGTGAAGATAAAATTGCGCAAATGTATTCATCTATTCAAACGGGTATGTCACATGGCATGCAAACTATGGATCAATGCTTACAAAATTTGGTTAATCGCGGCATGATAACCAAGCAAGCAGCGATGGAAAAAGCCGTTGATAAAAATCAGTTTTCTGGCTTTTAATACCCATTCCATTAATTAGACTATCTATTTATAAGTAAAGGTTTATCCAATGAATTTTCATGATTTATTAGAAAAAATGGTTGGTGAAGATGCATCAGACATGTTTGTTACCGCGAAGCTACCGGTTAGCGCTAAAATTAACGGTGAATTGCAGCCTATTGTTGAGCATGTATTAACTGCAACAGAGTCACTGGCTTTGGTTCATGATGCCATGAATGAAAAGCAAATGAAAAAGTTTGATGATGAAAAAGAATGTAACTTTGCGATTGATATTGATGGCATTGGCCGGTTTCGTGTTTCGGCTTTTTGGCAGCGTGATATGGCCGGTATGGTTATTCGACGTATTGTCACTGAAATTCCTGATGTAGAAGAGTTAGGTTTACCTGTTGTTTTAAAAGATGTGGTGATGTCCAAGCGTGGTTTGGTGTTATTTGTTGGTGGCACGGGTACGGGTAAATCAACGTCAATGGCGTCGCTTATCGGTTATCGTAATCGTAATTCTCGGGGACATATTTTAACCATTGAAGACCCCGTGGAATTTGTGCATGAACACGCGAAAAGTATGATCACTCAGCGAGAGGTTGGTTTAGACACTGAATCGTTTGATGCCGCGCTGCAAAGTTCTTTACGCCAAGCACCCGATGTAATTCTCATTGGTGAAATTAGAAATCAAGAAATTATGGAGCATGCGTTAAGTTTTGCTGAAACAGGGCATTTATGTATTGCTACCTTGCATGCCAATAATGCTAACCAAGCCATTGACCGTATTATGCATTTAGTACCTGCTGATCAGCATGGCAAATTGCTGTTTGATTTAGCTTTGAACTTACGAGGAATTATTGCTCAACAACTTGTTCCCACCAAAGATGGCCATAGTCGAGTGGCAGCCATTGAAGTTTTATTAAACTCTCCTTATATCGCCGAGCTAATTAAAAAGGGTGATATAGGCGGCATTAAAGAGGTGATGGAAAAGTCGAATGAGTTAGGCATGCAGACATTTGATCAAGCATTGTTTAATTTATATCAACAAGGCTTGATAACATACGCTGATGCCCTTCATCATGCAGATTCACCTAATGATTTACGCTTAATGATTAAATTACGTAATAATGATCAAGCTGGTACTGGAGCTTTGTCAGGTGTAACGCTTGATGGCTTAGAGACTAAAGATAATTAACCGTTAAATCGTATTATTTCGCAAGTTTTCTTTTATATTGTAGCGCGATTACTTTTAAAATATCGCGCCAAGTTATTATACCTAGTATGTGGTTTTTATTATTTACAATCGGTAAACAGGATATATGGTTGTCATAAAAAAGTAATACCGCTTCATTTAATGATTGATTTTTACGGGCGGTGATAATATTACGCGCCATTATCTGATGTATTTTCTTTTGCATTAAGCTTGTATCTCGATGTGTTTCTTTACTTGTTCCTACATCAGGGCTTAGATGTTTATACAAATCACGATCAGTAATGATTCCCGTTAACGCTTTGTTATCATTAGTGATTAAAATGTGATGAATAGTATTGCTTTCAAAAGCTTCTTTCGCTTTACTTAAAGATTCATCCATTGACAACGTCACTAGTTTTGTTGACATCAAACTTTCAATTTTCATTTTATTTCTTCTGTTTCTTTTTGTTTTTTAGTAGTAAACATTTAGGCACAAAAAAATTATCGCCTTCATATTCATACTGTGGTTATATGGCTTAGCTTGATAATGTCTAAGTTACCCGTAAAGATAAACAATCATTATTAGGTTGGCAATACTATTATACCAAATTGATATTAGTGTTAAATTTTTAGAGTGAGCAATTATGGCTGACAATAGTTATACCCAAGAAGACGATAAACAAGAAATAGTGGCAGTTGACGAGTTTTTATTAACACAAAAACAGGCATTTTTAGCGCAACCTTATTTGTCGGCTGAAACACGTCTCAATGATTTGAAAAAACTTAAAGACGCGATTCTCAGCTATCAAGATGAATTGATACAGGCGTTGTCTACAGATTTTGGCTGTCGTAGTGTTGATGACAGTAAAATGGGTGACTTAATGCCTACACTCATGGGCATTAATTATGCGATTAAACACCTGAAAAAATGGATGAAGCCCTCTAAACGTCATGTTGGGATGCTATTTCAGCCGGCGAAAGCCTTTGTTATGTACCAGCCGCTAGGTGTTATTGGTATTATTACCCCTTGGAATTACCCACTATTTTTATCCTTAGGTCCATTAAGTACAGCGTTGGCAGCGGGTAATCGTGCCATGATCAAAATGTCAGAATTTACCCCGGCAACTAACCAAGTTATAAAAGAGCTATTAGCGAGTGTATTTTCTGATGATAAAGTGGCGGTGATTAATGGCGGTGCTGAGGTTGCGGCTTATTTTTCAGCGCAGAAATTTGATCATTTATTATTTACGGGCTCAACACGTGTAGGCAAAATTGTTATGGCCGCGGCGGCTAAAAACCTAACACCGGTTACCTTAGAGCTAGGCGGTAAATCGCCGACAATTATAGATAACACCATTGATATTACGGATGCGGTATCACGCTTTATTCTTGGAAAAACCCTCAATGCAGGGCAAACTTGTGTCGCACCAGATTATATTCTTTGCCCTAGTCAACGTGTTGATGAATTAAAACAAGCGCTAAGTTTGCAGTTTATTAAAATGTACCCTACGGTGGCTAATAATAAAGACTACGGCAGCATTATTAATAAAGCCCAGTTACAACGTTTATGCCAGTGGTTAGCTGACGCTAAAGCTAAAGGGGCTATTCTTTCTCTTTTAGGAAAAGACAGCGAGCAAGACTGTATTGACAACGGAAAATTACCGTTAACGCTCGTAAATAATGTTAGTGACGATATGTTATTAATGCAGGACGAAATCTTTGGTCCTATTTTACCTATTGTTAGTTACAACACTCTTGATGAAGCTATTCAATATGTTAATGACAGACCAAGGCCGTTAGCTCTATATTTATGTAGTCATGAGCAAGCAACACAGCAACAGGTCTTAGCGCAAACGCATGCTGGCGGTGTTTGTTTAAATGATGCGGCAATGCATGTTGTTCAAGACGATATGCCTTTTGGTGGTATTGGGCCGTCGGGTATGGGGCATTATCATGGGCATGAAGGTTTCCTCACTTTTTCTCATGCTAAATCTGTTTTTCAAAAAGGAAAAATCAACATTGCTGCTAGCGCCTTTCCGCCTTATAATAAATTAATTCACACATTAATTTATAAATTTTTCTTACGGTAAAAATTGGCTATATTGGGATAAGTGATTCTATTTCCTCTTTTGTCACAAAAGTGTCATATAACTATCTTATAATTCACTCTGTTATTATTATTTATCATAGTGAAGGTTATTTGAGTGGCAATTGTTTCTAAATCAGCCAAAGCAAGAGGCTTTAAAAATTCATTAGCAAAATGGTTAATTACACTCGGTGGTATTAGTGTGTTGTTTACTTTAGTGCTAATTTTTCTTTATTTGCTTTATGTTATTAAACCTATTTTTGAATCAGCAAAAATAGAACCTTTATCATCAATTAGCATGGTCGCTAATTCACAAGTTTTAAGTACCGGTGTTGATGAATTAAAAGAAGTGGCTTATCAAATAACTGCGAAAGGTTTTATTGATTTTTACCAAGTTAAACCGGCTAATGATGAAAAAATACTTTCAAAACAATTAGTCACCAATAATGATAGTTTAACCATGGTGGTTGATGCCGGTATTGATAAAAAATTATTAGTGACTCGCAATGGCGATATTCAACTTATTGTGCCAAGTTTTAAAGCGCATTATACCGATGACAGCCGAGAAATAATTCCCAGTGTAGAATTTCCTTTTGGTCAAAACTCTTTAGTCATTGACGAACAAGCGAAAAACTTTGATCAGTTAGCTTTTGCTATGGATGATGAACGCGCTGTTTTTGTCGGTTTTACCGAAGATAATCGTTTAGTGAAAACCTCGTTTATTGCTGAAGATGATTTTACTTATTACGAAGATGAAGGTAGTGAATACGAGACTATATTTCAAAACATTGAATTATCAGTTAGCTATAGTGAACAAGGCGTTGACCAAATATTAATTAGCCCTGATATGAGCATGGTTTTTATACGTATTAATGATCACGTTATTGTTTATTCTTTAGATGATGAAAACAGTGTTGAACAAAAAGCGCTAATAACACCTAGCTTTGAATATAAAAATACGCAACTAACGTCAATGGCGTTGTTGTCTGGCGGTAGTTCAGTGTTATTAGGTGATAGCCAAGGTATGGTGAGTCAGTGGTTTGAAGTGTCAACGAGTGAAGGACGTCAGTTTAAGCAAGTAAGAACGTTTTTGGCACAACCGAATGAAGAATCAGCCGTTAAAAAAGAAAGTATAACCGCTATCTATACCGAACAATTTCGTAAAAGTTTTTATACCATGACGGCATCCGGTGATATTAATGTTTTTTATACCACCAGTGAAGCGCATTTATGGCAGGGTAAACTTGCTGAAAATCAACCCAGTGCTTTTGCCATTGCCCCTCGTGCCGATGGTTTAGTACTAGTTTCAGTAGATCCTATTAAGAGTAATACACAAAAATTACAAATTTTTTCAGTGCACAATGAGCATCCTGAAGTTACTTGGCAAGCATTGTGGCAAGAAGTTTGGTATGAAGGATATCCTGAGCCTGATTATGTTTGGCAGTCAACCTCTGGATCGGATGATTTTGAAGGTAAGTTTTCGTTGGTGCCAATTTCTTTTGGTACGATGAAAGCCGCACTGTATGCTATGTTGTTTGCAGTGCCCGTTGCTCTTACTGCGGCTATTTATACCGCCTATTTTATGACTCCCGGTTTACGTAAAAAAGTGAAACCCACAATAGAAATGATGGAAGCATTACCTACCGTTATTTTAGGTTTTCTTGCAGGTTTATGGCTTGCGCCTTTGATGGAAGCTTATTTACCCGCAGTGTTTTTACTCTTTATATTTTTACCCTTATCAACCTTTATAGCGGCTTTTGTTTGGCATAACTTACCGAGAGAGGTGAAAGTTAAAGTGCCGGAAACCTTAGCGCCAATAATTTTAATTCCTATCATGATTATTGCTGCGTACGGCGCTTTTATGTTGTCGCCGGTATTAGAAAATACATTTTTTGGTGGTGATATGCGTCAATTCATTACCAATGATTTAGGGATTAATTTTGACCAACGCAATGCTTTAGTTGTGGGTATTGCTATGGGCTTTGCTGTTATTCCAACTATTTTCTCCATGGCAGAAGATGCGATTTTTAGTGTGCCAGGGCATTTAACCAGTGGTTCATTAGCATTAGGAGCAACGCAATGGCAAACATTGATTAAAGTAGTATTACTCACCGCAAGTCCTGGAATATTTTCAGCCATTATGATGGGGTTAGGTAGAGCTGTAGGTGAAACGATGATCGTGTTAATGGCAACCGGTAACACCCCTATTTTAGATTGGAGTATTTTTCAAGGTATGAGAACACTTGCTGCAAATATTGCGGTAGAAATGCCCGAGTCTGAAGTTGGCAGCTCTCACTATAGAATTTTATTTCTTGCAGCCTTTGTACTTTTTGTTTTTACTTTTATTTTCAATACTGTTGCAGAGTTTGTTCGTCAACATCTGCGTGAAAAATACAGTTCGATGTAATCGATAAGCACTTAACAAGTAGATAACAAGTAAAGAATAAGCAATGGATAGTTGTTAATTAAATAAATAATGTGGTTATTTTGTAGCTAAATATCTTAATAAGATTGAGCGCTACTCACTAATAAAAGAGTTTTTTATGAATAAATGGTTTAAGTCAGGCTCTCCTTGGATATGGTTATCTGCCGGTGGTGTCAGTCTCAGTTTGATTTCTGTATTAGGGTTGTTGTGGTTGATAGCATCACGAGGATTGTCCTATTTTTGGCCTGCCGATCTGTATCAATTTTCTTTAACCGATGAACAAGGGGTTAATTCTGTTGTTATTGGTGAAATTTATGACCGAGAAGAGATTCCCGTTAGCCAGCTCGAGCACTTAAATTTGACGATACCGCCAAATCAAGAAATGGTAGAGCGCTTATTAATAAAAACGGGTAACAGAGAATTAGTGAGTTTAGATTTTCGATGGTTATTGTCTTTGCATATTACTGAAACCACGACACCTGAAAATTTAGTGGTAGTAGAGCGAAGAACTAATGGCAACTTTTATGGCTACATTGATTCACTGGTTTTAGCAGGAAAAAAAGTTGACTTAGCTAAACTACCTGAGCTGTTAGCACGAGTAGAAGATTTTCAAGCACACATTGATGAATTACAAAAATCGGATATTGGCGCTATTAACTATCAACTTGAGCGCTTACGTTTAAAAGCACGTAAATTAAAGTTACAAGATGAGTTAACTCAGGCTTTGCAAGATGATATTGATGATGAAGTGGCTTTACTTAACAATGAATATCATCAATTAGAGAAAAAACTCATGGAATTTCGCGATGAAATTTCACGCGATCAATTAATTATGAGAGCCATGGATGGGCAGCTTGTCACCATTAATTTTGAACATGTGCTCAACGTAAGTTTTAATAATCAGCTAAATATCATTGATAAAATAACAATGTTTTTTGGGCAAATCGGTAATTTTCTGATTGACGACCCAAGAGAAGCCAACACTGAAGGTGGCGTTTTTCCGGCTATTTTTGGTACGGTGTTAATGGTACTTTTAATGACCGTTATTGTTTCCCCTTTTGGTGTGGTTGCCGCTATTTATTTACATGAATATGCCGGTAAAAATGCCCTCACTAAAATATTGCGTATTGCCGTAATAAACTTAGCCGGTGTGCCATCCATTGTTTACGGTGTTTTTGGCTTGGGATTTTTTGTTTATATGGTGGGTGGCTCATTAGATCAACTGTTTTACCCTGAAACATTACCTAGCCCAACGTTTGGTACACCGGGTGTTTTATGGTCTGCGATAACGTTAGCAATTTTAACTTTACCGGTAGTCATTGTTTCTACCGAAGAAGGTTTATCACGTATACCATCAACCATGCGTCATGGTAGCTTAGCGCTAGGTGCTACGAAAGCAGAAACCTTATGGCGAATTATTTTACCTATTGCTAGCCCCGCTATTATGACCGGAATTATTTTAGCCATTGCCCGAGCCGCAGGCGAAGTTGCCCCGTTAATGTTAGTGGGTGTGGTAAAAATGGCACCTAATTTACCTTTGGATGGCAACTTTCCATTTTTACATTTAGATAGAAAATTTATGCATTTAGGTTTTCATATATACGATGTAGGGTTTCAAAGTCCTAATGTAGAAGCGGCTAGACCATTAGTCTATGCCACGGCTTTATTACTTGTGAGTATTATTGTTGCCCTTAATATGACGGCAGTATCAATACGTAATAAATTACGTGAAAAGTATAAATCACTTGAACACTAGACAAAGCATTTTAAAAATTAATAAAGTATTAAATATTAAGAGTAAAATATGATCACTGTTACCCCGAAGGCGTTATCAGACAGTCCAAATAAGTTAGATTTAAACAATTTATCGCCAGAGCAAGTTGCCTTAAATATTAACAACTTGAACTTATATTATGGCAATAAGCAAGCATTGCAAAATATCTCTATGTCTATTCCAAAAGGACAAGTTACCGCTTTTATTGGACCAAGTGGTTGCGGCAAATCAACATTATTACGTTGTATTAATCGCATGAACGACTTAGTAGATATTTGTAAAATATCAGGAGAAATTAATCTTCACGGTGAAAATGTTTATGGTAAACATGTTGATGTTGCAGAGCTTAGACGCAAAGTAGGTATGGTATTTCAGCGGCCGAATCCTTTTCCTAAAACAATTTATGAAAATGTTGTTTATGGTTTACGTATTACCGGTGTCAATAATCGTCGAGTGCTTGATGAAGCCGTTGAAACGTCACTACGCAGTGCGGCATTATGGAATGAAGTTAAAGACAGGTTACACGACAGCGCTTTAGGCTTGTCGGGCGGTCAGCAGCAACGTTTAGTAATTGCACGTGCCATTGCCATTCAACCCGAAGTACTTTTGTTAGATGAACCAACGTCAGCACTTGACCCTATTTCAACGTTAACTATTGAAGAATTGATTAATGATTTGAAAAAACAATTTACCGTGGTTATTGTTACTCATAATATGCAACAAGCGGCTAGAGTTTCCGATCAAACGGCCTTTATGTATATGGGTGAGTTAATCGAATATAGCGACACAAATACTTTATTTACCACGCCAACCAAAAAGAAAACTGAAGATTATATTACTGGCCGTTACGGCTAATAATTTTTGAAAGGGAAAAAACATGGATAATTTACAAATTGGTCGTCATATTTCAGGTCAATTCAATGAAGACTTAGAACGCGTTATTAATAATGTTATGCAAATGGGTGGTTTGGTTGAGAAGCAATTGAATGACGCGTTAACGGCTGTTGGCACTAGTGATGAAGAGCTTGCTAAAAAAGTATTGAATAATGATTATCAAATTAATGCTTATGAAGTCAGTATTGATGATGAATGCACTCGCATTATTGCCAAGCGTCAACCTGCGGCAGGCGATTTACGGTTAATTATGGCCATTGTTAAAACCATTGCTGATCTAGAGCGTATTGGTGATGTTGCGGGTAAAATAGCAAAAGTCGCCTTGGAAGATTTTTCAAGTAAACAGCAAGATTTACTGCATAATTTAGATAACTTAGGTCGGCATGTGCTTGAGTTTTTACAAGCTACATTGGATGCTTTTACGAGAATGGATGCTGAAACAGCGATTAAAATTCATAGTACGGATGATAAAATTAATCGTGAATATGAGGCGCTTATGCGCCAATTAATGACTTATATGATGGAAGATCCACGTTCTATTCCTCAAATAATGGCAGTTATTTGGTCTGCGCGCGCACTAGAGAGAATTGGCGATAGATGTCAAAATATCTGTGAATACATTATTTACTTTGTCAAAGGTAAAGATGTTCGCCATATTACTTCAAAAGATATGAAGAATATTTAATCGTTTCAAAGAAGACTATATACGGGTATATACTGGTCCCTGAAAAAGTTAATGTTTAGTTGAATAATATCGTTAACTTTACGCTAAAAATGCGTTACTATCCGCGACGAATAACAACAACGAGCATTCGTTCACTGGAAAAATATTATGGCCAGAAATTCAATATTAGGTGTTTTTGCAAAATCACCAATAAAACCATTAGAAAAGCATATTAAGATAGTTGTTAAATGCAGCAATCAACTTGTTCCATTTTTTGCTGCATGCATAGCACAAGATTGGAGTACTGCCGCTAAAGTTCGTCGAAAATTATCTAAGCTAGAGCAAGATGCTGATGCGTTAAAGCGTCAATTACGTTTAGAACTGCCAGGCGGTTTATTTATGCCGGTAGATAGAGCTGACTTACTAGAGTTATTAACTCAACAAGATAAAATAGCCAATAAAGCGAAAGATATTGCCGGTCGAGTATTAGGGCGTAAGTTAGAAATTCCAACGAGCTTACAAGAGCATTTTTTGACCTATTTATCTCGTTGCATTGAAGCCACAGAGAAAGCGGCAGAAGCCATTAATGAATTAGATGATTTATTAGAAACAGGTTTTCGAGGTCGTGAAGTTGAACTGGTTGAGAAAATGATCAATCAATTAGACCGTATTGAAGATGATACTGACTCGATGCAAATTGCACTGCGTAAAGATTTATTAGTACTTGAGAGTGGTTTAAATCCTGTTGATGTCATGTTTTTGTATCAAATTATTGATTGGGTTGGCGATCTTGCTGATCTTGCTGAACGTGTTGGTGCACGTTTAGAAATTCTTTTGGCTAGAAAGTAGGGCATAACTATGGAACTTTTACTTAACTCCGGCTCTACGCTTGTTATTATTGCGGCAGTAGTTGGATTTTTTATGGCGTGGGGCATCGGTGCAAATGATGTTGCCAACGCAATGGGAACCTCAGTTGGTTCAAAAGCGTTAACTATCAAACAAGCAATAATTATTGCGATGATTTTTGAATTTGCAGGTGCCTATTTAGCGGGTGGTGAAGTGACTTCAACTATCCGCAAAGGCATTATTGATGCAAGTTACTTTGTCGACTCACCCGAATTGCTAGTTTTTGGGATGATTTCAGCCTTATTTGCTGCGGCTACTTGGTTACTAATTGCTTCTGCTTTAGGTTGGCCAGTATCGACAACACACTCTATTGTTGGCGCCATTGTTGGTTTTGCCGCTATGGGGGTTAGTGTTGATGCTGTTGAATGGAGCAAAGTAGGCGGCATTGTTGGTAGTTGGATTATCACCCCGCTTATTTCAGGGGTTATCGCTTTTATTATTTTTAACAGTGCACAAAAGCTTATTTTTGATACCGATAAACCGTTGCAGCAAGCGAAACGTTGGGTGCCTTTATATATGTTTCTTGCCGGTTTTGTACTTGCTTTAGTGACTATTAAGAAAGGCTTGAAGCATCTTAATTTACATATTGGTACTGCAGATGGCTTTATTTATGCTGCCCTTACTGCCATTTTAGTTGCAGTCATAGGTAAAATATTTATTAATCGTCTTAAATTTGATGAATCAGCCGCGCTAAAAACACATTATGCTAATGTTGAAAAAGTTTTTGCAGTTTTAATGATAGTTACCGCTTGTTGCATGGCTTTTGCTCATGGTTCAAACGATGTTGCCAATGCTATTGGTCCATTAGCAGCGGTGGTTAGTATTGTTGATAATGGTGGTGAAATTGCGGCCAAATCGGCGATTGCTTGGTGGATATTACCTTTAGGTGGTTTTGGTATTGTCGCTGGTTTAGCACTATTTGGGCATAAAGTTATTGCCACCATTGGTCAAGGTATTACTCATTTAACCCCAAGTCGTGGTTTTGCTGCTGAATTAGCAGCAGCATGTACCGTGGTTATTGCTTCCGGTGCTGGCTTACCTATTTCAACCACTCAAACGTTAGTGGGTGCTGTGTTAGGTGTTGGTATGGCTCGAGGTATTGCCGCCATCAATTTGAGTGTTGTACGTAATATTGTTGTTTCTTGGGTTATTACCTTACCCGTAGGCGCCGGTTTATCTATTATGTTCTTCTGGATGATGAAAGGCATGTTTATGTAAGCTTGGAATAAGTTACTTTGAATTAAGTGCCGAGTCATAAAAAGTGGCGAGTTGCGAAAAAACTTAACGTTTATTCCTTGAAAATAAAAGTCTGAAACTAAAAATTTAAAACTAAAAAAGCCGCAATCACTTAATTTAAGTTTGCGGCTTTTTGCTGACTAGTTGTTAATGACTCGAAACTAGAAACTCGAAACTTAACTTCTTTCAGTTACTTCTAATAAATGATAACCAAATTGTGTTTTTACTGGGCCTTGAACGGTATTTAAAGGAGCGGAAAAAACCACTTGATCAAATTCTGGCACCATTTGTCCAGGACCAAAAGAGCCTAAATCGCCACCCTGCATTTTTGATGGGCAGTTTGAATGCTCTTTGGCTACATCGGCAAAATCTTTACCGGCTTCAATTTCTTCTTTTAGTGCTAAACATTGTTCTTCAGTATCTACTAAAAGGTGGCGTGCTGAGGCTTGTGACATTTTTTTTCCCTATTATCTAAGTGAATTGTTAATTGTTAACTTTTTGCTTTAGCGCGTTTTGTTTTTTTCTTAATTTGTTTTTTCGCTTTTGCTTTTTTTTGTGCGGTGGTTAATTTTACTTTGGCCTTTTTATTGGCAACACGTGCTTCTTTATATTTTGGGCGTAATGTTTCTATAACACGGCGCGGTAAACGTTCATTGATATAACGCTCTATTTTTCCAATCACTAGCATGTCGTGAGCTTCAACTAACGATATGGCTGTGCCTTTATTACCAGCTCTAGCGGTGCGACCAATGCGATGTACATAAATATCTACTTTTCGTGGCATATCAAAATTAATAACATGGGAAATATCATCAATATCTAGGCCTCTAGCAGCAACATCGGTAGCAACTAATACATTGACATTACCATTTTTTAAACGTTCAATTGCTTTATTGCGTTTATCTTGAGGCATTTTACCTTCAAGCCAAACACAGGGTAATTCTTCAGCATATAATTTACCTGATAAGTACTGCACGGTTTCACGCTTATTGGCAAAAACAACAACGCGTTTAACGTCGTCTTGTTTAAGTATATTAATCAGTAAATTCAGTTTATGTTGAGCGCTGTCGGCAATATGTAGCCATTGGTGAACTTTCGCTTTTTCTTTACGAGAAGGGTTAGATTCTAAAAATACAGGCTCAGTTAATACTTCTTTAGCAAATCGAATAACACCCGCACCTTCTAGTGTGGCGGAAAATAACATGGTTTGTTTGCGCCAACGTGCCTCGGCAACAATGCGGTTGATGGTTTCGCTAAAACCCATGTCTAACATGCGATCAGCTTCATCTAAAATAAGAATTTCTATTTCACGCGCATCAAATTGTTCGGTTTCAATATACTCTAATAAGCGCCCCGGTGTTGCTACTAAAATATCGGTTGTTGTGGTTAAAATGTCAGTATGGCTACCATAATTAACGCCGCCAGTAATAACCCCAGTTTTAATTTTGGTGAGCTCTGTTAACTGTTCACTGTCTTGACCTATTTGTATGGCAAGCTCACGCGTTGGCGTTAATATTAATACACGAGGAAACCCCGGTTTAGTACGAGGATAATCTAATAAATGTTGAGCAACAGGTAATAGAAATGAGGCTGTTTTACCGGTACCTGTTGGCGCTGATGCTAATACATCTTTACCCGCCATTGCTTCAGGTAAAACTAACGCTTGAATAGAGGTAGGTTTGGTGTAACCAATTTTTTTAATACTGGCCAATAATTCAGAATCAAGATCAAATTGCTCAAACATAGGGGTTATTTCACTAACTTTTTATTAAAAAACACAATGGGCTGATTATAGTGTGTTATGGCGACTTTTACTAAATCTTTGTGAAGCTTGTTAACTATTTATGAAGGCTCTGTTGTACTTAATCAACTGTAGAGGCGAATNNGCGATTGAAATCGCCCCTACAGATTTTCAATGTAAATCAGCCCGTTAAAAATGTAACAACAATTAACGGGAACATAGTCTTTATGAAAGTAGATGACTATGAAAGTAACTCACTATATTCAATTAAAATTTGTTCGCACCACTGTTCAATGCGTTTATCACTTAAGTTATATTGATTATCTTCATCTAATGATAAACCAACAAAATGACTATTATTACCATTGTTAAGCGATATAAGAGCTTTTGAAGCTATAAATTCATAACCTTTATTTTCCCAGTAACCAATGACATTGGCTTCTTGCATGAGTACTTGTTCATGCAACATGCCTAATGCATCTTGAAACCACTCACTGTAGCCAATTTGATCACCCATACCGTATAAAGCAACCACTTTATTGGTTAAGTTTAAGGTGTTAATATCTTGCCAAATTGACTGCCAATCTTCTTGTAGCTCGCCATAATCCCAAGTGGAAATACCAAAAATAATAAAATCGTAATCAAGACAGTTTGCAAGCGCGATATCTTTTATATTGTGCAATTCAACAATGTTTTCATTAGTTTCGTGATCTTCACCAATAATCGCTTGTATTTTTTCAGCTACTATTTCGGTATAGCATGTGGTTGAGCCATAAAACAAGCCTATTTTCATGGTTAAATGCATGGTTAAATATTCATTTAGTTAACTACTTTCGTTAAGTTTATCAGAATCACTTTGTGCTTTAATATATTTATTAGCAATGAGTCAAAATATTATGTTGCAATGAGTGCAGGTTCGCTGTAATTTCTTCGTCATTGAAGCGGTCTTATGTTGTGTATTGTTGTACATTATTGCGCTTTGTTAGTTAGCTTGCTTAACTCTTTTTACTTTTTACTTTTTACTTTTGACTTTAGCTTCAGCTTTATTTTTTAGGAATTTTATATGTTTAAGAAGTACTTTATTTTCATCTTAGTTTTGGCTTATCTCTCGGTGGCTTTATTTGCTGCTAATGATAAAGCGGTCGCTAATTCTGCGGATCCTGCGGAACTTAACCATGAATTGCTTAAAAAGAAAATACAAGATTCACTTGGTTTAGAGGTACAAAAGGTACAAAAAACACCGGTGCCAGGCATTGCGTTATTAATGACAAACCAAGGAATATTTTACGCTAGCTATAATGGTGATTATTTTATTCAAGGTAAAGTTTATAGCGTAGATGCAGATAATGTTACCGACATTGGGGAAGAAAGTCTTGCCGCTATGCGTTTAGAAGGTGTGGAAAAATTTGCCAATGATATGATCACTTATCCGGCCAAAAATGAAAAATATGTCGTTACTGCTTTTACTGATATTACCTGTGGTTATTGTCGTAAAATGCACAAGCAAATGGCTGACTACAATGCACGCGGTATTACCTTTCGTTACTTGGCTTACCCACGTTCAGGTGTTAAAGATCGCTCAGGGAATTTAACTAAAGGATTTAAAGATTTACGCTCAGTGTGGTGTAGTGAAGATCCGGCTAAAGCAATGACGGCTGCTAAAAATGAGCGTGGTATTCCTTATCGAGTTTGCGATAAGCCTATTGAAGCTCAATTGAATTTTGGTCGTCAAGTAGGTGTCAATGGCACGCCAGCGCTTGTTTTATCCAATGGTATGATGGTGCCGGGCTATCAACCGCCAGCACAATTAGAGAAAATGTTAAAAAACATGTAATACTTTTTTAGCATTGGTTAATTGATTGGTTGGTTAATTTGTTGGTTGGTTAATTGATTGGTTGGTTAATTTGTTGGTTGGTTAACTTGTTGGTTGGTATCGTTGAATGAATAAACAAATAATTCGTCGGCAAGTGGTTGCGGATGATCACTTGCCTGATTTTTTACACCCCGTTATAAGGCAAATTTATGCAACGCGGGGTGTTTCTTCTGAACAAGAGCTTGAGCTAAAAGTTAACCAACTACACGGCGTAGGTGAACTTGATAATGCACTTAAAGGCATAACAAAAGCCTGTGAGTTATTACACCGTGCGATAATTCAAAAGCTCAATATTGTTATTGTTGGCGACTTTGACGCCGATGGCGCTACAAGTACGGCATTAATGATATCCGCGCTTAATTTATTGGGCAGTACTAATCATAGCTTTATTGTCCCCAATCGGTTTGAATACGGTTACGGCTTAACGCCTGAAATTGTCGATATTGCCGCACAGCAAGACGCGCAAATGTTAGTTACGGTTGATAATGGTATAAGCTGTGTTGCTGGCGTAAAACATGCCAAAGCACTTGGCTTGCAAGTTATCGTAACCGATCATCACTTACCCGGAAAGCAACTCCCTATTGCGGATGCGATTGTTAATCCAAACCAATTAGGTTGTCACTTTCCAAGTAAAGCGTTAGCGGGTGTGGGTGTCGCCTTTTATTTAATGATGGCATTAAGAAAGCACTGTCGAGATAAAAATTATTTTACTGAATACGGCATTAATGAACCTAATATTGCACAATTACTCGATTTGGTTGCTTTAGGTACGGTAGCCGATGTGGTGTCATTAGATGCCAATAATCGTATTTTAGTTAATCAAGGTTTGCAACGTATTCGCGCAGGGAAAACTCGACCTGGAATTCAAGCATTAATAGAAATTTCAGGTCGAAATCAACAACGATTAGTGGCAAGTGATTTTGGTTTTGCTTTAGGACCACGAATTAATGCGGCGGGTCGGTTAGATGACATATCTTATGGAATTAATTGTTTGTTAGCACCCGATATATCCAGCGCTAGAGTTATGGCTGCTGAGTTAGATGATTTAAACAAAGCTCGCCGTGAAATAGAACAAGGCATGCAATTTGAAGCTGAGCAGGTGTTAACGTCACTTGATGTTGACGAAGATCATTTACCTAATGCGATTGCACTTTATCAAAAAGATTGGCATCAAGGTGTTATTGGTATTGTCGCGGGTCGTTTAAAAGAGAAATATCATCGTCCTAGTATCGTTTTTGCTGCGGCTAAAGAGGCAACAAAAATTGGTGAAGTTATTGAAATAAAAGGCTCTGCTCGTTCCATTCCAGGCTTGCACATTCGTGATTTACTTGAGCATATAGATAGTCAACATCCGGGCATTATTTTAAAGTTTGGCGGTCATGCAATGGCAGCAGGGCTATCTATTGAACAGAAAAATTTTAATACCTTTCAACAAGTTTTTAATGAACTGGCAGGTAAATGGTTAAAAGAAGAAGATCTACATAGTGTGATTTTATCTGATGGTGAATTAGCGCCTAGTCATTTAACGCTAAACTTTGCCGAGCAACTTAGAGATGCAGGACCTTGGGGGCAAAATTTTCCAGAGCCGTTATTCGATGATGTTTTTACCTTAGTTCAACAACGTATTGTCGGCGAGAAACATTTAAAAATGGTAGTACAAAAAGACAAACAAATTTTTGATGGTATTGCCTTTAATATTAATACCAAAGAATGGCCAAATAACAGCGCGACAAAAGTGCATATAGCTTATCGGTTGGATGTTAATGAGTTTCGTGGCAAACGAAATGTTCAATTAATGGTTGAAAATATTAATGTTATTGCTTGCACTAGCGAGTTTATAAAAAATTAAGTCACTTAATAGTCATTCTATATGTTATTGATTTTAGGTTAATGTTCATCTGACCCCTATATCATGCCAATATCACCTCAACAAATATTACTTTACACTTTAAATTAAGTGATACTAACCGAGTTAGAAAAGTATAATACCAGTTTCATTAATTAGGTGATCTACTTTATACGCAGGGAAAATTGCCAAATACAAGGCATTTATTTGAATAACTAGTTGTTCTAATTATTAAATAAATAACACTGTAGTTGGTGATTTTAGCAAGTAGAAATGATCACATATTTAGTGAGATTGGTATAAATAGTTTAAAAGGACGAATATGCACTATCGAATATTATTAAGTATGATTTTTTGTTTGGGATTTACTGTTGGAACGCCCGTTTTTGCGAGTGCAAGTAAACTTGTAGGGTCTAAATTAGCGTTTAAGCAATATAACATTACAGCGCCGTTTAAGGTCATTTTGCCTGTTATTGCAGTAGATCTCGTTATAGAAGATGAGTCTGCTGTGGATGAAATTGTAGTGATTGGAGATGATGAATCTAATCAAACGTGGTTGGCGGTATATGTCTTTGATGAAAAAATTAATGATTTTATCTTATTGGATAAAATGATGTTATCCGATGAATACTTTGCCTTTGATGTTAGTGAAAATTTAGAAGGACTATATTTTTTAGCAAAAAATAAAGTGGTGTCTTTAAAATATAATGACACTTTAAAAGAGGATAATAGTTTAAAGTCAGGGTTGATTCTTCAGCATGAACAAAATGTTGATTCAATTTTTTTAATAAATGAATCAAGTTTTATTACCAAAAAAGACTTTATTCAAGATATAAATAAAGATGGCTTAGACGATATTATTTTACCTGACTTTGAACAAACTAATTTATGGCTTTCTTCAAATAATGAACAAGCATACGTTTATCAACATATCGCTATTAATACCAAAGTAGAACTGAGTAGAGGCGGTGTAAATTTCAGTCCAATCCCTTTATTTTACGCAGATTTTAACTTAGATTCACGTCAGGATATTGCTTGGGTTTCTAACGGAAGTATAAACTATTTTAGTCAAACCGAAACAGGAATATTTTCTGAACAGGAACAAAGCATTACCTTGGCAGATAGCATACATGGTTTACAGTGGTGGCAAATTAGAGAATCTGATGGTCAAAGCCCTGATCAAAGTAATTTAACACACCGCGTTGTTGAGCAAGTAAAGGACATTAATGGAGATGGCTTAGTAGATGTTATTGTTCGCTATACACAAAGTTCAGGGGTGTTAGACAGAGCAAATAATTATGAATTCTATATGGGCTACACCAATCAAAATAAGCAGCTTGCATTTCCTGAAAAATCTGACACAGCAATAGAGGCAGAAGGAACACTCACGGGTTTAAAAATTATTGATGTAAATAATGATAATAAATTTGAAGTGTTGCTGTCATCATTTGAATTGAGTATCAGTAATATTATTGGTGCTTTGTTAGCTGGCGGAATAGATCAAAACGTGCTGTTATTTGCCTTGAATGACGATGATAAATATCAAGATGATGCAGTTATTAGTAAAGAGGTTGAATTAAATTTTAGTTTAACTTCAGGACAGAGTGGTCAACCCATCGTACTGTTAAGTGACGTTAATGGTGATGAACTTCAAGACTTAATTTTATCCGCAGATGAGGAAAAATTAGCAATTTTCTTAGGACAAAACACTTCAGGGCTATTTAATCGAAAAGCGAGCAAACATAAAATTTTGCTACCTAAAAATGGTGAATTATTTGAGCATCATGATATTAACAATGATGAGAAAGAAGACTTTATTATGCGTTATGGTCGTTTAGATAATGAGAGTATGGCTAACAAGGTAACCATACTCATGGTGAAGTAATATCAATTTTTTCGCCTAGGCATAATGAGGAACTAATGGGGTCACCCATTAGAGTTCCCCTGTCAAGAGGATAAAGCATTTTGGTATATTCCACTACTCATTTGTACTCACAGCGGCTGTTCGTTTTCAATTATTGAGCATTCACTATGACAGAATTACAGGCATTTTAATTTTTCTGTTTTTCCATAATCGAGTGTATTAATTTAAATAGTGCTCTATAACGTTCAGGCAGTTCTCTGTTTTTCTTTTTAACAGTATATAAAGTTTCAATCACTGGTTTATTAGGTTTAAATACTTTTAATAATTGTGCAGGTTGAAAGCTTTCTACTGCACTCCTTGGTAATACAGTAAAGCCTAGCCCTTTAGCTACTGGTTGTAATATTTGGCTGATCTGATTTATATATCCAACTACTGGTATTTCGGAAATGATTAATTTTTTTAAGCTTTGATCCTGACACTGTTCAAAATATATTGATAAATAATGCTCTAAATCAGGGTGAGAAATTAAACCAATATCAGTAAGCAATTTCCCCATATCTACATTAACTTCTAAACTACTAGGAAGAACTAAACAAAGCTCTTCATGCCCAAGTATTTCTATATCAAAGATACTGTTATTAGGTGCATCGGTAACAATGCCAATATCAATTATACCCTCTTGAATTTCATTTGATATTTGATGATTGGGAGCCGCTTTTAGCTTCATTATTAAAGATGGATATCTTATTTGTAAATCCAATAATTTAGGGTATAGGGTTAACGCTATTGCACCAGAACAAGCTATAAAATAATTTCCCGAATATGGGTCATCAAAAGCCAGTCTCTCTATTAGTTCATGTTCATTTATTGCTAACTGTTCTGCGTAGTTATAAACCAGTCGGCCTTGTTCAGTTAACTCAAAACTCTTTTTATCTCTTCTTATCAGTGTAAACCCACATGCTTGTTCAAGCTTATTGATATGTTGGCTAACACCGGGTTGGGTCATAAACAGTTTTTCCGCTGTTTTAGTAAAGTGGCCAGTGTTGATAAGTGTTACAAAAGTATTCAACCAAACAGGATTAAGCATTTATCACCATAATTTATTTTTATCATTTTAATTATAATTAATAATTTTATGTAATCAATGAATTCTCGTAGAATAGATTCATTAACTAATAAATGACTCAATAAACTGAGATTGGAACAAATTATGAAAATGAACCATGTCGGCATTATGGTAGGTAATATGGATAAGGCTGTTGAGTTTTATACTAAAGTACTTGGTCTAAAAATTGTAATGAACAATACCAAAGTAGTAGAAGAACGAGAAACGGCTATAGGTAGAATGTGTATTGCTGTGTTTGGTGAAGGCTTTAAAGGTTTTAATATTGCACACCTAGTCACTACTGATGGTATTGGTGTGGAATTATTTGAAATGAAAGACCGTGATGACCGCCATGATGTAGACTTTTCTCGTTTGGGTATTTTTCATTTTTGCCTGCAAACAGATGATTTTGAGGGGGTTATGAAAAAAACGGAAGAATTTGGCGGTAAAGTGAGAATGGATGTTATGCGTTATCACCCAGAAGATGATACTAAACAAGCAAAAATGGTTTACTTAGAAGACCCGTTTGGTAATTTATTCGAGCTTTATTCGCATACGTATAAAGAAACTTATACTTCAGACTATGAATAAAAAGCCACATTAAATTCAATAAGAGCTGCCATCTTCAGTAGCTCTTTTTCAATAGTCTGTTTTTGGTAAAAACTAAATGAAAAAACTAACGGGGTCAGATGAACTTTATGCTAATTGAGCAGTTATCTGGTCGGAGAATTTCAGAAGGCAAACGAGGACTTCTCAATAGGCAGGAAAAAACAAGATGGTTAATGTTCATCTGCCCTGAGGGATCCCCACAAAATATAAGCATCCGGGCGAGTATATATTCTGGTTGTGATGGTTTAATACCAATTTGATTAAATTTCTTCCCAACTCAGAGCTATGTTCAATGTTCAATAACAAGG
>JAOPTQ010000113.1:0-1480 GCA_051531915.1 Colwellia sp.
AGTTTTCTAGGCGCATGCCTAGTGACAAACCACGCGACGCTAATACGTCTTTGATCTCAGTTAAAGACTTCTTACCTAAATTAGGCGTTTTAAGAAGCTCAACTTCAGCACGTTGTACTAAATCACCAATATATTGAATTGCTTCTGCTTTTAAGCAGTTAGCGCTACGAACCGTTAATTCTAGATCGTCAACAGGGCGAAGCAAAATTGGGTCAAACAATGGTTTTTCTTCCACTTGCTCAACTTCTTTAATATCACGTAACTCAACAAACGCATCTAGCTGTTCAGCTAAAATGGTTGAAGCGCGACGAATAGCTTCTTCCGGATCCAATGTACCATTGGTTTCCATATCTAAAATTAATTTATCTAAATCTGTACGTTGTTCAACACGTGCAGATTCAACATCATAAGCAATTCTTACTACGGGACTGAATGAGGCATCAACCAACAAACGACCAATAGCACGATCTTCTTCCTCGGCATCGCGACGAACTGAAGCAGGTACATAACCACGACCCATTTCAATTTTAATGCGCATACTGATAGAGCCTTCACCTGTTAGGGTGCAGATAACATGATCAGGATTTGTAATAGTTACATCACCATCATGTTGTATATCAGCTGCCGTTACAGGGCCTTCACCAGACTTAGTTAATGTTAGAACAGCTTCATTTTTGCCTTCTAACAAAACTGCTAGCCCTTTCAGGTTTAACAATATTTCGATGATGTCTTCTTGAACACCTTCTTTACTACTGTACTCATGTAATACACCGTCAATTTCAACTTCAGTTACGGCACAACCCGGCATTGAAGATAAAAGAATACGGCGTAACGCATTACCTAATGTGTGACCAAAACCACGTTCTAATGGCTCTAAAGTTACTTTAGCGCGACGAGGGTTAATATTTTCAATACCAACCATTCGTGGTCTAAGGAATTCGGTTACAGAACCCTGCATATATGTCCTCTCCTAATGTGAAGCTTTACTTAGAGTATAGTTCAACAATTAACTGTTCATTAATTTCCGCAGATAAATCAGTACGATCAGGAACGCGTTTGAACACGCCTTCAAGTTTCTTATTATCAACTTCAACCCACAGTGGTTTCTCACGTTGGTCAGCTAATTCTAAAGCAGCGATAATACGCGCTTGAGTTTTAGATTTCTCACGAACAGAAACTGCATCTTCAGCTTTAACAGTGAAAGATGGGATATTTACAACAACACCGTTTACCACGATAGCCTTATGACTAACGAGTTGACGAGCTTCAGCACGAGTGCTGGCATAACCCATACGGTAAACTACATTATCAAGACGCTTTTCTAAAAGTTGTAACAAGTTTTCACCGGTATTACCTTTTAAACGCGCAGCTTCTTTATAGTAGTTACGAAATTGTTTTTCTAGTACGCCATACATACGACGAACTTTTTGTTTTTCACGAAGTTGAACACCGTAATCAGACAAACGACCGCGACGGGCGC
>JAOPTQ010000114.1:0-879 GCA_051531915.1 Colwellia sp.
GTATGGGTTACCGCCATAGTAATATGATCCTTCATTCCTTCTAGTTTCGTATTTTCAACAGAAACCTTCCCATCATCGGGATTGGGGAGCATAGTAGATAGAATAGGATTAACTGTGCTTGTACCCGCAATGATACCGACCTCAAAATGAGCAGGGCCTATGGTATTAGGTACACTCGACTTCTCTGTTCCTAGTTGTGTTCCAGCCGGGCCATTCACAAATTCAAATACTTTCCAATCTCCAAGATTATCAACAACTTCACTCCCTTTATTTGGAGGACCCAGCATTACCACTCGACCAATATTTATTAAAGTGTCGGTGCTTAAAAACTGTCTGAGAATAATCCCCCCAAGAGAATGGGTCACAAAATTAATCGTTACGTCTGTTGGGCAGTTTCCAATCGCTTTAGGTAGTTCTTTTGCTGCGAGAACTTGAATGGTTGCTTTTGTAGATGGGTAGTCATGATTTACCACAGTATATCCTGAATCACTTAACACCGTTTCAATTTCAGACATGGAGCCATTTCCTCGGGCCATTCCGTGTAGTAGTACTACGCATTCTTTGGCTGATATGTGAGGTACTATTGCTAGGAGAAGAACTATTAGTGTTTTTAAATTAATTACTTTCATACGCTACTCAGCAGAAGACTCTGAAGATGACTCAACCGGTTCCCATGATGATTCAAGCGTTCCATAAAGAGGTGCACTCCTATTATCTTCTGATTTGAGAGACGAACATGAGCCGATCATTGATACAGAAATAAACAGTAGAAATTTTGATAATAGTTTTAGCATACACTTCACCAGACTGAGTTTGAATCCTTAAGTATTAAATATATAAAATAATGTATATCACCCAACAGCCATCTTCCCCGCACTC
>JAOPTQ010000114.1:933-4651 GCA_051531915.1 Colwellia sp.
CCAAGTTTTTAAAAACTCATGACCATTCCTGCATCTCCATAAGTACTGATGATTGTACCCAAAAGATTCTGTAGAGAGAAGCTCACCCTTATTTTGTCTGGCCTTCTCCTGAAGGGTTTCGATAGGGAGCCTCATTTTATCGCTTCGGCACATCGGGCACCACTGTCCCCTTCGAATGTTATCGGGTACCGCTTTCCAAGCCGTATGTTTTGGATTATTACATTTCCACAAATGATGGATGCTACTTCCGCTATACTTTTTAGAAAGACAGGTTCCGCCACGGGCTGCCGCATACCCCTTGATTTTATCTAAAGTAATTTTCCGTTTTTTCTTACAAATAGGACAGGACAGATACCCTCTTAAGTTTGAAGAAAAATCATGCATCTTACCACAGCGAAAAGCGTAATTCGTATCATAATCAATAAACTCTGTTGCAAGGCACTCCAACCCCTTTTCTTTTGCAACTACCTTAACATCCTTTAAAGTGGTATATACTAACTTTCCCAAACACTTAGGGCACCCTCCTTTCTGTTTCATCTGATCTTGATTTCTAGTGAATACAAGTTTACACGTTTTGCACTTCCATGAAAGAGGAGAACGAGAGCCTATATACTCTTTTGAGAGCAAAATGAAATCCTTCTCTTTGGCGAGATCCTGCATATCTGATATGGTAAGTTTATTTGGCATGTAGAGTAATTTAGCAATATTTATAGGCGAGCGATGCACTCTTGATTATTTTTACATCAGGTGAACTTACTAGTGACATCAGTGGTTTTATGGAAGATCACACTCCTCACCATATCTCTATCGAAGATCTGACCGGAAAACTCTGATTACAATATCAGTTGTCTTTAGGGGAAATTACAGTTAGATTTGTTGTATACACTTACTTTCCGTATACTATGAAAAATATATTTGCAACACTATTGTTGTTACTCACAATTCTCAGTATTATTTCACTAATTACACAGGGTAACTTTTGGCTTCCAATAATGGTAATACTTGGAGCTACAGTCGGGGTAATAATGGGTTTAGTCTATCCATTTTCCTTGTTGTTGAAAATAGGGATTATTACAGGCCTTTGCTTTTCTATGGTTTCAGTTGTTTTCGGATTCAAAAATCACAGTAAAACATTTGGGCAGGTGATGACTATTTTGAGCGTAATTATCTGGGTGTCGATCGGGATTGTCGGTTTAGGAACTGGTTCATAAAAAGATTATTGCCATTGGATACAAAGCACAACAAACCGTTGCAGACGGTAATTGCAAATCTCACCAAAATACTTGACTCGCGAGGCTCAGACATTAACTATTTTGGTAAGACCCGAAATTCCACTCAACTCAGCCGTTATATTGCTAGGATTTTTGTATGAAACATTTGATTTTATTTCTTCTATTCAGCCTAACACTTAGTTTTGGATACACTCCAAAAGAAGGATTTGTTCCTGATCCTGAAACTGCTATCGCTATTGCCGCAGCTGTATGGAGTCCAATATATGGAAAAGAAAAAATTGAATCTCAAAAACCATTTACTGTAAAATTAATTGATGGGGTATGGCATGTTGATGGAACTAAAACAGAGCATCGATTTGGTGGCACAGCTCACGCAGAAATAACGAAAAGTGACGGGAAAATTCTTAATGTCATCCATGGAAAGTGATCTATCGCATGAAAGGATTTAATTTTATTGTAATTTATACGATTACATTCTTTGTTATTGCAATAATCAATTTCGTAATTTTGCTTAGAGGTCTTGGAGCGTCTTTTCAAGAACAACAGATTCCGCCCAATATGTCATCACTTGAAATAATTATACTTATAGTACAGGTGTTATGTCAAATTGGACTTCCTATAATCGTGGCATTTAAGTTTAGAACCAAATTACAGAGTATTGATTGATGAGAGAATAGATATCCGCGGCCCGCTCCAATTTATCACCAAATAAATTCGAAGAAACATATATTTTAAACAAATTAACTGTCTAGTGGCCCAGGGTCACAACAAGCCGTCCATCGCATGATAAAAAAACACTGTACATCAAATGACTTTGAACCATTCATTCTTTACCAGGTTAGTGATAACGAATACCTGTGTCCTGTTTGTGGAAGTGATGCATTATCTGAGTTTCCATATTCAGAAATTGGTGAAGGCTCCTTTGAAATATGTGAATGCGGATTCCAGTTTGGCTATGATGATTCTCCTCTCGCATCTAAAGAAGCAACAGAAGGCATAAAGGCAAATTGGAAACGTTGGAGACAGAAAGTAATACATGATGCCGCTCAGAGTTCCGAAGGGCTAGAAGGTCTTATTCGAAAATTGGAAAGAGTAAATATTAAATTAGCTTATGATTTAATAGACGTGGATCTTGATACAGCCGGCTAACAAACTGTATTGAAGCCTATTTGATATTAGCTTCACCATACACTTCACCAGACTGAGTTTTCATTTGTTTAAAGGCATAGAGATATCTAGCACAAACATATAAGACAGCACTACTTATTCTGGAGGGTTACTCTATAACCTACCCAACATCTCAACAGCCCCTTTATCAAACCGAGAAAATGCAAACCACGTTTTCCCCAAGTCCTTCAGAGAAGCCCCAATATGATATACCTCTTTTTCATCAATTATTAAAAAGCGATCGTGGGAGTCTGAGAATTTTGTTACAGATATTTCCGAGTATTGCTCGTTGTGCTTTTCAAGATCAAGTTTCAGTTGCTTAGGAATATTCTTTGTATAAATTGAGGCCGATACATTTTCCTGACGCTTTGATAATATTGTAAGAACTGTATCATCTACAAAATTATCAAGCAGCACTATAGATTTTTTCGCTGTACGAATGAGATCACTTGTGAATGCATACGCATCATACATTTGACCATTGTAAAAGATTCCTTGTTTCGGAATGTCATTAGTACCGAGAGCATCAAATACTTCAGTGAATTTAGTATCAGTTATTAATTCGTATTTAATCTGTCGTTTTTCAATTTGTTCAACACGAGTAAATAGATTTCCATTTGATTGAATAAAATGACGCATTTTTACAAATGTATTAATTATTGAAATACTAACAGAGACAGCTTTTTCACTATTCAGTACCCCTGAAAGCATTCCTACACCTTGTTCAGTAAATACATATGGTATGTATTTTCTATGTTGCCCTCGTAAATTCTTTAAGGTCACAAATTGTGACCTTAAAGAATCATATTCACTTGTTGACAATTGAAACCTAAAATTATCAGGAAAACGACCAATATTCCTCTTTACAGATTGATTAAAGACTTTTGTAGGTACTTCATATAATTCAGCCAGATCACTGTCCAACATAACCTGCATACCCCGGACAGTATATATCTTACCCTTTAATTCTTCAGTAAATTGATTGCCTGTGACGATACCTGCATTAGCCATAAAACCTCTATATAAGATTAGTTAAGCAGGCAAGTAAATTCAGAAACCCAACCAACCATTGTATAACGCTACTGCGTTCTAAATAATTAATCGAGGAGGTTGTCGCTCAATGCAACAACCTGCTTGGAGCCCTATTGGTCTAACGCCGATGATAAGAACAATATAACAACTAGTGCACATCTGTGCAAGGTTCAAAATGTAATTTCCAAACTCTTAACATCACTAACTACCCAACAGCCATCTTCCCCGCACTCTGCCAAACCCCCGGAGGAAGAGGATTCTCAAGCACCCACTCAATACTCATAGGC
>JAOPTQ010000115.1:0-1241 GCA_051531915.1 Colwellia sp.
AATTCAACGACGTTAGTGAGCATTGAGCAAACTCCCAAAGGGCGAGTTTAAAAGGCTTATATGCTGCGTTATTGATTTTGACAAGGACGCTACATGGATGTAGCTTACTAGAGAATGCAGGAGCATATTCTCCTGAATAACCATTATCTTCAATCAATGCCTTGCCTCTAAGCCTNNAACTTAATCAATTTGGTATTACGTTAATTCAACCCCGCTTTTAATATATTCACTATTAAAAAGTTTGATTATACCATTTGTCTATTGATTCAAATAATTCAACAGTTGCTTTTCGGCTAGGATCTAAAAAATCATCCGTTGATTTTTTAATATGACTAAAAACATCATCACTACTGTCTTTTACATTTTGCCATGCTTCATTGGCAAAATTAGCTGAATCTTGTTTACCTTGCTCAAGACATGCTTGCATATCAAATACGGTTTCTGTCGTAAATAATATATTTTCATCTTCATTAAGCATGCGCTGATCATCACAATACTGACTTATTTCTAAATAAGTTAACGTGCCAATAACCGCTACCGTACCGATAGTAGCAGCTGATGCGGCAGTAATAGCAACCTTTTTACCCGAGCGTTTAATAAAGCGTTTTGAAACATTGGCACTTTTTGTTTTATGCCTAGCTTTCATCTTTTGAACAATGCGCTGAGACTGATGTAAATTTTTTAAAGCATCTATAGGTAATGCTGCATACCCAAAAAAACCTAATACACTGGCAAAGAAAAATTTAACGCTAATAAAGCCAACAAATAGTGTTAATGATAATGTTGAAATAATTGTTTTAAGCATGGTGTTTCCATCGGTTCAAAAGCGTTTCAATATTGGCTCAATAATGCTCTCTTTAAATTACTAACTATTATTTTCTAGTAAAAAAAGCATTATTATGAAATGATTAAGGGTGAATCATCATTGTTAATTTATATTGTATGATGGTAATACTCTAAGGAAAGAAATGAAAATTAAAAACATTCCATTTAATCTAAAAAGCGTCACTTTAGTACTCGTTATGATCTCTAGTCAAGTGCTCTCTAGTCAAGCTTTGGCTAATGAAAATGATGTTAGCATTAATCAACAATTCAAAGCCGCCTATCATTCATACCAAGATGCCGTAGAAACGCAAGATAACGAAGCTCAAATAATATTTGCTGAGCAGTCATTACAACTTGGTAAAAAACTTTATGGCAAGTCAAGCATCAACACCGCTAATCAGCAATTATAGGTGAAT
>JAOPTQ010000116.1:0-5871 GCA_051531915.1 Colwellia sp.
ACGCAGCATGTAAGCCTTTACCTTTTATTAGGTACTTGCCCTGTGGGAGCTTGCTCAATGCTCACTAACGTCGTTGAATATATTTGATTTAGAATGACTAGACCTAAACAAATTCGCCTTGTTACTGAACATTGAGCATAGCTCTGAGTTGGGAAGAAATTTAATCAAATTGGTATTACTGCGCAAGCCATTCACAGCTAAGTAAAATTTTCTCTTTTATTGTCACATTGCTGCCCTGGCATATTTGTGCTGAAAATTTATCGCCAACATTGATAACACCCACACCTTTTGGCGTGCCTGTCATCACAACATCCCCGTCTTCAAGTGTGATAAAAGTTTGTAACTCTTTTAGAATTTGAGCCGGTTTATACATCATTAATTCAGTACCGCCTTCTTGCCTTTTCTCGGTATTAATTGACAGTGATAAACAAAAGTCATCATCACTATTTTTTAAGGCCACAAAATGGCTAAACACCGCAGCACCATCAAACGCTTTAGCTCGCTCCCATGGTAACCCTTTCGCTTTTAATTGGCTTTGTATGCCTCGCTTAGTTAAATCTAAGCCAAAGCCAATCGCTGAAAACCGCCCTTGTTGATAGACAAAACATAATTCACCTTCATAATGTAAAGGCTCATATTGATGAACAGCATTTAACTGTGTTGAAATAGCTGAATTAGGTTTGAAAAATACCACCATTTCATCAGGAATGTCATTCCCTAATTCATGAATATGATCAACATAATTACGACCAATACAAATAATTTTAGAGGGGGTGATAATTTGAGTGTTTTCTGATGAATTAATCGAAATTGTTTGCATAAAGCAGCTCTCTATATTACCAATATTGTTAAGTTAACATTAACAACTTAACAATATAACTAGCTTACTAGTATTACCAATTTAGCGATGATTAATGCCAAATTGATTCAATTAGTCATTCAGTAAATTAATTTTATTATTAATTGAAAAATATAACCACATTGTTTTCACCATAAGTATGAGTAACCAAGTAAATTCAACCCATAACAATAATGAAAACAGCCAATACCAACTTGGTGTTAGTATAGTAATAATCAAGACGATACTACTTAAACTGTGTAAATAAAATAACCATTGTCCGTGCTTTTTATTCAAGAATTCATGCATATGTGGAATAAGTTGCATAGCATTAAAATTAATTAAACAACGTTGCTGTAAATGAGTATAACTTAGAAAAGGCAATATTTTTAATAACATACCTTGAATAACAGACACTAGGTATACGTAAATAAAAACCGCAGCCATTAACAACGATTTTTTATCAAGTAGTACACGGCTAAGTTCGTCCGTAAATAGTGCATTTATCCATGAATCAGGCGTAAAATAAAATACATTTAAGACGAATAAAGTTACTGCCGACAATTGCCAAAAACGAATGGTATTATCCGGAATTTTTCGTTTTCTTTGGTGAATAACAAACAATAAACTCAGTGCAAATATACCATGACAAAAGACTATTAAAGGCAATACTATTGACTGAAAAAAAACAAAAACTATCAATAAAATAAAAACTAGCGCGGGCAGTATACGGCGAATGTTAACAGGGAAACTAGGTGCTACATGAAACATAGGGATCACTTGAAAGCTAACCGCTATAATTAATAAACTGCCCCAACCCACCAATCCCCATAGCGCATGAATATTAGTTAACTGCTTACCTACGTCCATAAAGCTGAAATAAATACCTAAATAGCGACTTTGTAATATTAATCCACAAAGTAACACCACTAAAAAAGCACAAATGGCAAGACGAAAGCCAATAATAGAATCACCTTGGCTCAACTTTTTAATTAACACCCAAGCAAGTGCTAAAATATAACCACCTAAGCCAATCGCCAATAATACCAGAGCGCTAATTGATAAATACTTATTTGGCCAAATAAAGTTAACAACTAAACACACACTACCAAGTAGGTGAAAAGCATGACAAGTACTTGCTATGAATCGAGGTTTAGCAATACCAATACCGCCAACAACGGGTAATAATTGCAATAAAGCGCCCATCATTATTGAGGTAATAAAGCCCAACGTAAAGCCATGAGTGAGCGCTAACATACTTGGGTGCCATCGGGTTAACCAAAGTGATTCGCCGGCAAAAAACACTAAGAAGGCACAAGCTATAACAAATAAAGGGGCGGTAATAAAAAATCGAAAAGGTAGATCTATAGGAGGTAATGCATTAAACGATAAGCCTGACATATTCATGATGGCTGCTTGCTATCGTTTAAATTTAACCCATTTATCAAAGGCTGAGTTTGAGCAAACCGTTTAAATTTTTGTTTATTTTCACGGTGATAAATATAGAGATAAATATTATCACTGGCTATTTGTTCACAATGATATAAAAAACCTGCGCAATGAAGTTTTTCATATAAAGGAAAGGGTTGTCGCCTATGCTTTACTAATAAACATTGTTCATGGGTTAATGCTGACAATTTAAACAAAATTACTGTCATAGGCTCAGGTGGCGCTAAATCACTCACCTCTATTTCAATCAGTTGCATAGGTTTTAAATCTGTTGTTTAGGTTATACTTAAGCTTCAAAACTTTCAATAAGTTGCTCACCTTCAGCAATATTTTGCTGCATCATGGGATAAAGCATCATTTCTTCTTTCATATTATGCTGCTGCATCATCACCATTAAGGTTTCAGACAAACCTAAATATTCATCTTTTTCTTTCGCCGCCAATGCATTATCTAAATTTTGCACCAGTGCACGCATTTGTTGATGTTCTATTCGCATCACTTCTGTGGGCCCTGAAGTCATACCCGTTGCTTGTTCGAAGGCTGGAAACAAGGTATTTTCTTCTTGATCAAAATGTTGAATCAGTTCTTTAGCAAAGCATTGCCATTTTTCTAATGCTAATACCCAGTCAACTTTTGCAACTGCAGATTCAGCTTCAACAAAAGCATCATCGCATTCACGGTGTTTAGCCGTCATATATTCAGGGATTGTTGTCATACTTGTTCCTAATAATACCTAAGGATTAATAAGCGAGATATGTGAAAAAGGCTTATCGAATGAAGGTATTATTATAATGAATGAACAAAAAAGTGTTTTGACCTATATTAAGAAAAACTAAAAAACTCTTATATCGAGAAAAACAAATTAATTCACAAAATTTATTTTAATCACTTATTTACTGTAAGGGGTATTTATGCCCTTCATTCATTGCACTAAAATACATTCCACATCTTCACAGAAAAAAGTATTGATCTAAAACCGTTTATTTAATTACTTTTTGGATAAATGTCCATTTATCTACCATACTTCCGATATTCTTAAACATTCAAGGATGACTTAACTATGTCGTTAATACTTGCTCCTGCAATTAAATTATCAAATAAACTGTCTTTTAAAGCCAAATTTGTCCTCGTTTCTTTATTATGCGTAGCGCCTCTATTGTTCTTTTTTTCAGTACTCATTCAACAACAATGGCAAATAGTAGAAGATGCAAATTATGAACACAATGCATCTCGTTTTATCATTCCTCTAAGACGTTTAGTAGAACATGTTGCGCAAACACGTGGCATGACCAATGTTTACTTAAACGGTAACCAAGCAATTAAAACTAAAATATTAAGTAAACGAGCACAGGTAAATACTGACTTTCAATCATTAAGCAATATAGATAGAGAATTACAAACCGTATTAGCCACTAAAGGCGTTCCTAGCGAACTACTAATCCGTTGGAAATCAATTACTAACAATGCATTTAATGGCGAAGCTAAAGCGGTTTTTTCACAATACACTTTACTTATCAGCGATGTTTTAAATTTTATGGACACAATTGGCCGTCAAGGAAGAATGTTACAAGACAGTGATCCCGCCAATAGTTATTTAATTAACAGTTTATTACATACCATACCAAATCAGGTTGAATCTTTAGGAAGGTTACGAGGAAAAGGTGCAGGGGTATTAGCCGCAAATGCCTTAACTGCTGATAATAAATTGCAAGTTGCCGTTTTAGCAGATAAACAAAATGCCATTAAACTCAGTAAAGACGTAGAATATTTATTTGCTACTGCCCCCCATTTATCGCCACTGCTACAAAACAATTACCAACAAGCGCACAAAGAATTAGACGATTTTTTACAGCTAGCAAACACTAAAATAGTTCAAGCAGATTCAGTAACCATAAAGACCACTGAATTTTTTACTCACGGAACGAATACTATTAGTTCACTATTAACGCTATTTGATGCTATGCAAATTGCGTTAGAGCAACGTATGACTTCACAAATAAGTAGCGCAAAAGCAAATATCTATTTTTATACCACACTCATTATTATTGTTATTGTATTACTCGTTTATGCTTATTCTGGTATTTATTATGGCATTAGAAACAGTTTAAAATCTATGATGGCAACTGCTGATCTTATTTGTGAAGGAAATTTAAATGTTCGTTTAGAATTAAACACCAAAGATGAATTACAACTCATTTCAGACGGTATTAATGAAATTGTTGAAGGGTTAAGTCGATCTATTCTTGCCGTGAGAAATTCAAGTAATGAAATTGCCATTGCAGCAGAGCAAGTAGCTGCAGGTAGCAATCAATCGGCTCAGGGCATGTCTGTTCAGTCAGACGAACTCGCTCAAACCTCAACTGCAATAACCCAAATGAGCGCTTCAATTAACGAAGTTGCCCAAAATACTGAACTAGGATCGGTGTCAGCCGAGCAAGCGAGCTCTGAAGCAGGCAATGGCGCAAAGGTTGTTCAAGAAACAATTACCGCCATAACCACATTAGCAACAAACATTGATGATGCTGCCGCAGGTGCAAAAGCGCTAAAAGAAAACAGTAATAGCATTACTAGTATTTTAGATGTTATTCGCGGCATAGCTGAACAAACCAATTTATTGGCATTAAATGCTGCCATTGAGGCTGCTCGTGCAGGAGAACAAGGTCGAGGTTTTGCCGTTGTTGCCGATGAAGTTAGAACCCTTGCGGGTAGAACACAAACAGCGACGGTAGAAATTCAGCAAGTTATTGAGTTAATTCAATCTGGCATTGGTACGGTAACAACGGCTATGAGTTCAAGTCAAGAACATGCAAAAAATGTCGTTAATCATTCAGAACAAGCAGGAAAAGTGCTTAACTCAATAACTCAATCTGTCGATGAAATTACCAATATGAGTACTCAAATTGCCGCTTCCGTTGAAGAGCAGTCAGTGGTGTCTGAAGAGGTGTCAAAAAGTATTGTGAATATTAGTGACGTAGCGAATGACGCTTCTCAAAGCGCCTTAAACCTATCAGAAATAGGCGCTAAATTATCAGCCATGTCGAAAGAAATGAGTCTTATCATTGACAAGTACCAACTAGATGAACAGCAATTTAATGAACATCAGAAAAATCTACAACTGTTAACTTGGGAGTCAAGCTGTAATATTGGTATTGATGAAGCGGATCGCCAACACGAAAAAATGTTAGACATGATGAACGATGTTCATATATTAAGTGCACAAAACCACAGTAACAACTCTATCAGTAAAGCTCTTGATGTACTTATTTCTTATACCAAAGTGCATTTTGATTGGGAAGAAACTTTATTTGAAAACTACCAATACCCCGATGCTAAAAGACACAAAAGCCATCATGCTAAATTAGTTAAACAATTACGCAGCCACCAAAAAAAGATCAAGGTAGGTAACAAACAAGCAATAGAACAAGAGCTATCTCATCTTAATGATTGGTTATTTAACCATATAACTCATAGTGATAAAGATTATGCCGTGTTTTTACTAAACAATAAAAGCTACCAAGGCGTTCCTATAGGAAAATAACGATACCGGTATATACTCAAACAACCTCAAAATGCTTGTTCAGGAC
>JAOPTQ010000117.1:0-40478 GCA_051531915.1 Colwellia sp.
ACGCAGCATGTAAGCCTTTACCTTTTATTAGGTACTTGCCCTGTGGGAGCTTGCTCAATGCTCACTAACGTCGTTGAATTTATTTGATTTAGAATGACTAGACCTAAACAAATTCGCCTTGTTACTGAACATTGAGCATAGCTCTGAGTTGGGAAGAAATTTAATCAAATTGGTATTACTTTTCTTTGGTAAGATTCTGGTTAAGGTATCATCTTTTTGAATGTAATGATGAACCAATGCGGCAACAGCATGAAACCCGATAATGTAGTAACCAATAGTGCCAACTAATTCATATGTTTTATCACTTGGTGTGGCATGCTGAAAAGTAAAGTGAAAGTGTTAAGTCTAGCATTAAAATTTATAAGCTAAACCGACTGAAATGTTAGCGTCAAACCAAATGCTACCATCAAAATTAGCGAAACAAATATCATTAGTACAAAATAGATTATCTTCATTGTCAACTAAGGTCGCATAAGCTCTAATTTCAGTGACAAAAGCGAGATTGTCAGAAATTTCATATCGAGTGCCAATAGCGGCAGTCATTGATGGATACAATTCTGAGTTATTATCCGTATCAAAATACGTACCGCCCAAGCCTAAACCAACCGTGGTGATATAGTTTCTTTCTTTAAATAATGCGATACCGCTAAAATGCGCGTAAAAAGTGTCTAAAGTATGGGTGGATTGGTCAAGATCACTGGTGAAATCACGACTGACATAATTAACTAAAATCTGTCCTTGCCCCCTCGCCGAATCTTGCCATGCGAAAGATAAACCAAAATTATTTTCACTACTCGTCTTTATAGTATTTAAGCTGCTATTACCGATTAAATCAGAGCTGACGGTTTGTCCAATATAGGGGGTTATTTCAAACTCAGTTGCTTGTGTATTCATGGAAATGATAAGGGTTAAAAAGACAGATAATAATTTGCTTGAATGATAAAAATATTGTTTCACAGGGTTCATCGGTTAATATTCCTATTTTTATTGATTATTATAATTAGCATATACGGGGATAAGTCGTGCATTGTTGAATAGCCTCTATTAAGAGTACTCTGCTTATCGTATATATCAAGCTGCTTAGTGAGTTTTTATTGTTTTTTCTCGGCTAATATTAACGCCATATTTAACATGCTAAGAAGTACTTCGCCACCAAGTTGATTAGTCACTATGCCTTGATTACCGCCAATGCCAACAAGCGATACATTAGTGTTTTTTAGTTGAAATTGTTCACTGGCTTTTAGCACGTTAAGTTCAATGTGGTTGATAAATATTGATTGAATAGCAATTTTTGTTGATGGCATTTCTCGCTTCTTTTTACTATTTTTAGCTAAAATGGCCGCTTTAGTGAGCTTTTTATCGTCAAGCGCTTTTTGAATACTTGCCTCATGATGTAGGGCTATATTGCGTGTGGGATTTTTATTTGCATATTTTTTAGCACTAATTTCAGGGTAAAGTTCAGGGTAGTCTATGGCGAGTTTTTGTATAATTTGTGTTTTGAGGTTTTCAAAATTATTTGAATTAGCTGATGATATTTCAAGCCATAATTGCAGTTTGTTTATCGTTAACTTTTTAACAATAACGAGTGATTGAGTTGTTTTAGCAAGATCTAATTCAACGTTAACTTCATCAACTTCTATGGCATATGGTCGCTGAAATTCTTTAGGGTTATCTAAAGCTAATTGAGTAAAAGTACCAATGCCTGTATTAGCGGAAAAGTTAGTATTTACAGCACTAGCATTCTGGCCGCTGTAGTATTGCCCTTGCAAAGTTATTTGGCTCTTTAAATAAGCATTTAATGAGCTATTGGCCAAATACCAAAGCATGGCGCTGAAAAAAAATAGTAAAGCAAAAGCAAGTACTGCAAGTTTATTCAAGTTATATCCTTAATTGACGGGTAATACTTTATTAGTAACAAACAGTAAGCACCAATTATTAAACCTCACTACTTGGTACACTCGTTGGGGTGATATGTTCAATAGGGTAACAACCAAGCACTTTGATGAAATTAGTGTGTTCAGTCATTTTGTTAATGGCTTCTTGTAAAGAAAAGTCTTTTAAGTTTGCTTCAACATCAATATAAAACATTTCTTCCCATGGGCGACCTTGAATAGGGCGTGATTCAAGCTTACACATATTAATACCTTGCTCTTTCAGCACTATTAAGCATTCAACTAAAGCACCTGCTTTTTGTCCAGTAGCTAAAATAATGGTTGTTTTCGCCGGTATTTGCACCGCAACTTCTACTGGTTTACGAGCCACTAAAATAAAGCGACTGTGATTCTCATTTTGATTGGCGATTGATTTCTCTAAGGCATGTAATTGATATAATTGCCCGCCTTCTTCACTGCCAATAACGGCAACCGTACTATCTTGTTGCTCAAATACTTTTGCCATGGCATCAGCAGTACTTTCACAATATTCAATACGAATATCACGTTGTTTATCTAAAAAATTACTGCATTGAGCAAAAGGTTGTCCGTGAGCATAAATCGTTTTTATGTCACTTAAATTAGTATTTACCGCAGTAAGTAAACAATGTTCAACCGGCTGCGTTATTTCGCCAACAATAGATAAATTAGTATGTTGTAATAAATCATAGACTTCATTAATGCTACCAGAGCTAGTGTTTTCAATAGGTAACATACCGTAATCAACTTGGCCTGATTCAACGTATTGTAAAATTTCACTAAAACTTTGGCAGCCTGATTCAATTATTTTTTCAGCACGACGAGAAAAATAACGATGACTCGCTAAATAACTGTATGAACCTTTATTACCTAAAAAAGCAACACTAATTGATGGAATTTGAATATCAGGATTTGTTAATGTTTGCAAAAAAGCTTGTTGGTTTAATACAGAGTCTTCAATAATGGTTTGAAAAACACTGGTTACATAATGAGCATCAAGCCCCAGTTCTTTACCTTGCTTTATTAACCGAATAAGTAACGCTTGTTCGCGCTGTTGATCTCTAATTGGTCTAACTTGCTGAACTTTGCTTTTAGCAACATTAAGGGTGAGCGCACGACGCTTGGCAAATAAAACGAGTAAATCTTGATCTAATGAAGTTATTTGTTTGCGTATTTCGTTTAAATCTAATGCTTCGCTCACGATGTTTTCCTGTAGATGTTAATAACTAATAACTGACAATGGCTTAAATAAAGTCGATAAAATTATTGATAAAAAACCTTCTAAGCAGAAGGTTTTTTATCAATAGAGCCCTTACTCTAACTAGGTTGTTTAAGTGGGTCAACTATTTCTTTAGACTGTTTTTTATTAGTCTATATATGTGGTACTTAATAACTTAATAAGGTTAAGGTATAAATGGTTTTACTGGGCAAAAAGGCTGACGGTTTACCTAGTTCCCAATCACGGTGACCTTTTCCATAATAAGGACTCCACGGATGACCGGCTTGACTCGTTGGCATGTGGAATATTCCGGTTTCTTCATGCCCAGGAGATACCACCATACGCTCTGAAGCTCCAAATGATTTTCCTTGTACTCTAGGCATGTAGTTATCACCCGGTAGTGCATTATCGGGCATATCTAACCAACGCCCGATAAAAGGCACAGCCTTACTTAATGGATGTTTAATGGTTGATGTGTTTTGTTGACCCCATGTAGCAGCCGCTAAAGCTTGCTGTTGATTTTCATCAGAGGTTATTGTTTTCATATCATCTGTCGTTTTATTTAATGCGCTAATAAAAAGTGCTTGCCAACTGCTTTTTGGCCGCATTAAAAAATTATCAGGTTGTTTATTGATTAACTGCCACAGTGGCGTTTCTATTTGATGTTGGATACTGCGAAATTCATAGCCTTGGTAAACATTTTTTAATGTTTTATTAAATTCAGAAAAAACACTGTCTCTCACATTGATTCTAAAATTGCGCACTAAACGATAAGCAACTGAATCAATACTTGCGGTTAATTTTTGATCTGCTTGCAATAACGTTTTAACGGCTTGTAAATCAGCTTGTTTGGCGATGGCCTTTTCGTTGAGTACGGTAGTGAGTAAAAAGTTTTTCCATCGTTGCAAAAATACCGCACGATCATCTAAACCAATAGCAAGTAATGTTTTTTCATTAAAGCTATTTTGTGAAAATAAATTATCGCGTATTTGCCCAGCACGAGCGCCTAGTGCATAACCACCATTGCCAATTTTATCAAGCATTACACCGCCAACAACACGAGCGTTTGCGGTCCATAACCGATTATCAGATGGATTTTTTATCTTGGGATATTGCGCAGGCGTTAAGTAACCATTCCAACCATTTTTTCCTTCATGCCAATAAGTAGGTGTATCACCGGTGTTACCAAATTTACTTGGAATGGGTCCCATAATCGTCCAGCCAATATTGCCAAGTTTATCGCCAACCATCATGTTTTGAGAAGGGATACCTGAACGGGCGGCAATGTTAAAGGCTTGATCAACCGTGTCTGCTTGTTCTAGTTGTATTGCGGTTAAATTTACCGCTTGTTTGTCGTGTGCAACCCAGCGATAAGCCATGAGTTGACCTAAATGATTTTCACCAATAACAGGCCCCCAAATAGTTTCTTTAATGTTAACCTCAACGGCGTCTTCTCCTTTAACGGCGATAACCTGTTTGTTAAGAATGAAATTTTTATAGCCATCAGCTGTTAAGTATTGGCTTTTATCGTCAGACATTTTTAATAAAATAATATCGTTATAATCGCCATAACTATTGGTGAAACCCCAAGCGATATTACCATTGCTACCTACAACCATGTTTGGGGTGCCGGGTAACGTTGCGCCGGTAACTTTGATGTTTTTGTTATTTTGAGGGTATTCAAAAGAAGCCCGAAACCAAGTGTTAGGCACGCTTAACCCTAAATGCATATCGTTGGCAATTATGGCACCGCCAGTACTACTAATTGCACCAGAAACGGCCCAGTTATTTGAACCAAAAAATTCATCACTTTGGTAATGTTGAATAGTTGATTTTGCGATGGCTTTATCTTTAGGGGTTAGTAAGGAAGTTGATGATGCTGATGGCCAGGCATGAACGGGCATCGGTGAGCTTTGATAACGAGTATTATCTATCGCCGCATCCCATAGGCTACCTTTAGGATTTAAAAAATTATAAACGTCAGCACTTAAAATAGCTTTTATTAATCCTAACGAGCGTTCTCGCTGACCATCATGATATTGCAAATCTATGTACATACTAAAAATAGTGAGTATTGAGTCTTCTTCTTGCCACTGCACTGGCTTTTGTTGTAATAGTAAATATTCAAAAGGTGCTGAGTTTAAATATAATAACCCTTGGTTTACGCCACGAGTATAAGATTTTAGTATCGTTAATTGTTCACTTGGCAAGTTATTAACAATATCTCTTGCTCGCTCTCTAAAACGATGACGACGAATTAACTTATCGTAGCCTAACGCCATTTTACCAAATAAACTTGATAATTCACCCGCGGAATTACGTCTTAATAAATCCATTTGAAAGAAACGCTCTTGTGCGTGAATAAAACCGGTAGCAACAGCGATGTCAGCTCTATTTTTAGCTTGTATGGTGGCGATACCGTTAATGTCTCTTTGTATGGTTGCCGTATTCGTTAACCCAAAAACTGTTTTTTTTCCTTCAAGAATGGGTAGGGCGCTGTCTACTTGGCTATATAGCCATGTTGCTATGGTTGATAATACTAATATTGCAACAAGAACTAGACCTATTAGTATTTTTTTATAGCTTTTCATGTTTTTTATTCTGTTTTATGGAATCATTTTGGGTGAGAGTCAGAGTACCTGAAAAAGAAGTATTGCGCACCTTTACTCATTTTTAAGCGGTTATGAACAGTTAACATATTGTTTTATTTAATAAACAAAAAAAGATGATATTTACTTAGGATTAATTGTTAAGCAAATGTCATAATAATGCGTTTTTTAATTTAGCAAAAATAGGTACTTGAGTTTACAATGACTGATTCTATGTCAAAACATGTTCAAATTGGTGAATGGATTTTTGAAGTGAAAATGGTAAGAGCCTTAAAGGTTGATGAATATGGTAAACCGTATTCCGCAATAGCAAACTGTAATATTAATGGTGATTCGATGTATATTGACGGATTGTTAACGCAGGAAGGTGAAAAATTTACTTTAGATGATTTTAAGAGTTTTTATAAATTTGGCCAAAAAATGGACCTTAAACAGTGCTCTTACCATCGTTATCAAAATGGTCAATCGGTTACTAAAGAGGTTGCTATAAAAGCCCCGTTAACCGTTGAAGAACAAAAAAATACAATTCGACTGGTTAAATAATACTACCCTTTGTTATTTCCTCTACATTTTAAACTGGTTTCAGTATAAAATAAGCGCATTATTAATCCTTACAAATATTAGTTATAAGCCATGGCATCACTTCAAGATCAATTACTTAAAGCCGGTTTAACAACCAAACAAAAAACGCGTCAAGCCAACGCTGATCAACGCAAAAAAAACAAACAAAAGCGTAGTGGTGTTCAACACGGTGTTAGTTTGCAAGATCAAGTTAAACAAGACTTAGTCAAGTCTAAAGCGGAAAAGCAAGCAAAAGATAATGCGTTGAATGAAGAAAAACAACAACAGCTAGCATCAAAAGAGCAGCAGTTACGTATTCAACAAATTCTTAATCACCACCAACTTAACAATGTTAGTGGTGACAATGAATATAATTACACTTTTAATAATAAAATTAAAAAACTGTTACTTGATGCTATCACGCACAAAGCACTTGTTAATGGTCGTTTAGCGCTTTGCGGTTTAGATGATGTAACTTACCTTGTTACTAGCGAAACAGCCGAAAAAGTCGCTGAATTAGATAACAAGGTTATTTTAGTACAAAATGATAAGATTATTGATGAAACGACAGAAGAAGATGATCCTTATGCTGATTATCAAATTCCAGATGATTTAATGTGGTAATTTTTCCTTAGCTCATTTTATACCCAAGTGACTTGGGTATATGTTAGCATAGCCCTCCATTTTTTATGGTCTGGAAAAAGCAAGACCATTTGTTTTTATTTACAGTAGAAAAGAAGAAACCTTTATGATTGTAACGATGATCCGTTGGCCTATTGGGCAACTAATTTTATTCATTAATTTTATTTTTTCACCAAAATCGCCCAAAAGAGCGCAGAGTGAGCAAGCTAAAATTGATGTTAAAACAGAAAATATGAGTTTGTATCAACTACCTTCTTGTCCTTTTTGTGTCAAAGTTCGCCGTACTATAAAACGCGAAGGACTTAACCTTGAATTACGTAATATCAAAAAAGGCAATTATCGTGAAGAACTAATTTCACAAGGCGGAAAAAGAACCGTGCCGTGCTTACGTATTGAAAATTCTGATGGTCAGGTTCAGTGGCTATATGAATCAAGCGATGTGGTTGCTCACCTACAGCAGTTGGTTAAAGCCGCTTAATCGCCTTTAACATATCGTTTTCTTTAAGAAAACCTAAGCAGATAAATTTAAATGAAATTTATCTGCTTCACTTCGTGTCTTATGAATATGCACTCTCTGCAAACAGACAATGAAAAATTCACCTATGTTAATACAAGTCCCCAATAAATCATCTCTTAAAGAATCAGACATTACTGAAGAATCGCTCTATTTGCAGCGCAGAACATTGTTAAAACAAATGGGGTTTTTAGGTGCCGGAGCCTTGTTAAGTTCAGCAATTAACCGTCAGGCTAATGCTGGGTTTTTTAGTGATGACAAAGCCAGTTTTAAGGTTAAGCCCTTAGATTTTTCACCGGACAGAAAAAATAAAGGTTTATTGAAAACACCTGAGCAGAGGATTATTTCTCATAATAATTTTTACGAATTTGGCAGTAAAAAAACACAGCCGGTTGAATTGTCGCAAGGTTTTAATGTTGAACCATGGCAATTAAAAATATCAGGGCAATGTGATAACTCCATTACCTTAGATTATGATGATTTAATGCAGATTTTTCCGTTAGAAGAGCGTATATATAGATTACGCTGTGTTGAAACTTGGTCTATGGTTGTTCCTTGGGTGGGGTTTTCTTTAGCAAATTTATTAAAAAAAGTGTCACCCAATTCAAGAGCTAAGTATGTGGCTTTTGAAACTTTATATGATCCCAAACAAATGCCCGGGCAAGCAAGTAGACGTTTAGGTGGTGGTATTGACTACCCGTATGTGGAAGGATTACGCATTGATGAAGCAATGAACCCATTAACGTTAATGAGTGTTGGTTTGTATGGTAAAACCTTACCACCGCAAAATGGTGCGCCTATTCGTTTAGTAGTGCCGTGGAAATACGGTTTTAAAAGTATTAAATCGATTGTGGCAATAAAACTTGTAGAACATCAACCACCAACCACATGGCAAAACCTTGCGCCCAAAGAATATGGTTTTTATGCTAACGTTAATCCTGAGCATGATCACCCACGATGGAGCCAAGCCAGTGAACGACGCATTACTAGTGGTGGTTTATTTACTCGTAATCGTATCGCAACACAACCCTTTAATGGTTATGGTGAAGAGGTTGCTGATTTATATAGCGGCATGGACTTATCTAAACGGTTTTAAGTTACTATTTTTTCAAATGTATTCTGTCACTTTTTAAGACACTGTTAATGAATAATGCTAATAAAGTTTTCACCCTAAAAATATTCATTCACTTGTGTGCTTTGTTGCCAATTATTTATTTATACTATCAAGCTATTATCGATGAGCTAGGTGCAGATCCGGTTGAAGTTGTTATTCATTTTACCGGCATTGGTTCGTTAAATTTATTACTTATCACCCTTTGTGTATCACCGTTGGCTAAATTCACTAAACAAAGCTTTTTATTGCAAGTGAGAAGGTTGTTGGGCATATATGGATTTGTTTATGCGCTTCTGCATCTGCTTAATTTTTTATCTTTTGAAGTGCAGTTTAATTTTAGTTTATTTATTAGCGAAGTAATAAAGCGTCCTTATATTACGGTGGGCATGCTAGCTTTTTTAATATTGACTGCGTTGGCTATCACCTCATTAAATCGCTTGAAAAGAAAAATGGGAAAATCTTGGCAGCGGTTACATAATTTGAGTTATTTGCTCGTTTTATTAGTGACTATACATTTTTATTGGTCGGTAAAGTCTGAGTTGATTTCACCGATTTTTTATTTTTTATTGTGCTTTATTTTATTGGTTTTAAGGTATAGAAAAATTAAACGTTTGATCTATTCGATGTTTGTATCATAATTAGACAACGTTTGGTTGTTTTTAGCACTTTTCTCAATATAATGTGCGGCGATTTAAGGCAATAAGAATAATAACAATATGAGTGCATTGATTTGGAATGAAGGAATGAGCGTTGGCATTGATGCCATTGATGCTGAACATAAGAAAATTATTGCTATTTTAGCTAAATTAACCTCGGTTCAAACTTGTAAAATATCAAAAGAAATCATCGAAACAATATTTGCTGAATTAGAAGATTACGTCGGTCAGCATTTTGCTAGAGAAGAAGCGCTACTTGAGAGCATTGACTATCCTGAATTAGAACCACATAAAAAAAGCCATCAAGTTTTTATCAAAAAACTCCCACAATTAAAAGAGCAATGGATAACAGAAGATAATATAGTTACCAGTGAAAAAATCACCACCTTTTTACATAAGTGGGTCGTTAATCATATTTTGGTGGACGATTTAGACTATGTGCCTGCAGTATATAAACACGTAAAAAAAATCAATAACACCGCTGAAAAAAGCCAAACTAAAAATTGTAAAAAGAGTCTTGTTAGTAAAGCCATTTCATGGCGAAATAGTACCTCTTTATTTTTCTCGAAAAAAATCAAACTAAGTAAAAGGGTTTTTATTACTACCCTAATGCCGGTTATTGCGGTATTTACTTTGTTTTTTATTATTTTGCTTGATAATTTTCAGCCATATAAAAATATGGCGTTAGTGTTAGGTCTCAATAGTGTTATCAAACAAGTCAATGAAATCACCCACTCTTTACAAGCGGAAAGAGGCTTGTCAGGTGATGTTACTAGTGCTAATTATCAATACTTTTCTCCGTCATTAGCAGAGCGCCGTATACTTACCGATAATGCCATAAATACGTTTGAAAATTTATTGGATAGCGAACTTGCTCCTGAAGTACAAAATAATATCAAACACTATTTAGCGGACTCTAAAAACTACTTTGCTCAGTTAGTCGAGTATCGTCAACTTATTGATAAAGAAGCTGTTGATTTCGGCCAGACTTATCACACATATACCCACTTTATTAATAGCTTACTTTCAATCTCGGAACATTTAATTCATGTTGATGTTAACTCGCCATTGGCTAATGATCTATCAGCTATTAGCTCAGTGTTGTTATTGAAAGAGTATATGGGCCAAATTAGAGCTTTAGGTATGAGTAGAGTTGTTGGTGAAAATAATGACTTTTATAGCAATAAAACAATAAGCTTGTTGGTTGGGAAACAACTGAATGCCCTGCATGTATTTCAGTATACTGCCAGTGCAGAACAACAAAAACGATGCGCTGATTATTGTGATGCAAAGATATATAAACAATTATTAGAGAAAAATTTTGTTCGCGTGATGCAGGATTATCCAGTAGAAGAAAGAGGAATGCATTGGTTCAATTATATGTCATCAGAGATAGGTAATTTGAAGCGAGTTAGTGATGAGTTAAGCCAAGCCCTAAATACTAAAGCAATACAAGAAAAAGAACGTTTAAAGCAATACTATTTTTTAATTTTAGTCATTTTATCTATTTTATTACTTGTTGCGCTACTGTTTTCCTTGATTTTAAATGACAGTATCATTCATCCGGTAAGAAAGATAACACATGCGTTAAATCATATGGCAAAAGGGCAGCGAAATATTTACCTTAAAGATGTGGTCGCCAATGATGAAATTGGTGATATGCAAATGGCTTACGAAAAGTTACGACGGAAATTGTTACAGGCGGATGTTTTTCAAGCCATTGTTGACCATCAAAAAGATGTTATTGAGTATCAAAAATCACGGCAAGCCCATTTCGAAAATTTAGCCTTCACGGATGCCCTTACGGGGGCGGTAAATCGTCATCAGTTTAATCAATTAATGTCTGAAGAGATCACTAAAGCGAATACCTTCAATCAGCCCCTATCTATTTTATTATTAGATATTGATTATTTTAAGAAAATAAATGATAGCTTTGGTCATGGTGTGGGTGATGAAGTGTTAGTGAAATTTTATCAAGCTTGTAAAGATGCTGTTAGAGTCAATGATGTTGTTGCTCGCATTGGTGGTGAAGAGTTTGTCATTATTTTACCGCAGACTCATGTCAACAGTGCTTTTCAGTTTGCTGAGCGATTACGTAAAAATATTCAACAGCTTGGACTCATTATTGATGAAAATCTGATTGAAGTTACCGTGAGCATTGGCGTTAGCCAATGGCAGAAAAGCTTATTTTCTACCGCGGAAGAATTCATTGCTGATGCCGACAGGTTACTTTACCAAGCTAAAGATAGAGGACGGAATCAAGTTGTTGCAGAATGAAATTATTTTTGTTTATGCTTAAGAGGAAATAGCCACTAAACGTGTTTTTTTTGGCTATTTGCCGATACTTTCTTGTTGTTCCTCATAAAGCATAATATTGTATTGCAATAATAATGGAAAGGTCGTGCTAGACAGAAACATTATACCGTTTGGCATACTCTTTGAGCAGGAAATAATATGCAAAAAAATCCCCCCATACTGAATAAAGTAGCAGCGATAGCTTCTTTTGTTTTAATCCCTCTGTGCTTGAGTGCTTGTCTACCTAATGAAGCACAAGACGCTAAAGTTACTATTAATAAAAACCCTTTCCCTAGTACCTATAAACCACTGCCACAGCAAAATACTTTATTGACTAATGCTACCATTTTAACAGGCACAGGGCTACGGTTAGCTAATGCCGATGTGCTATTTGCCGATGGAAAAATAGTGCAAGTGGGTACTGATATTTCAGCTGAGAATGTCATTAGCATTGATGCGACAGGAAAATGGATCACGCCGGGGATTATTGATGTTCATTCTCATCTAGGTGTTTATCCAAGCCCAAGTGTTGAATCACATTCAGATGGCAATGAAATGACCTCACCCAACACCTCAGAAGTGTGGGCAGAGCACAGCATTTGGCCGCAAGATCCTGGCTTTCAAGCAGCTAGAATTGGCGGTATAACAACATTACAGATTTTACCCGGTTCAGCTAATTTATTTGGTGGGCGCGGCGTTACTTTACGCAATGTTCCTAGCGAAACCATGCAAGGTATGAAATTTGTCGATGCACCTTATGGGTTGAAAATGGCCTGTGGTGAAAATCCAAAACGTGTTTATGGTAGTAGAAAACAATTGCCTTCTACTCGCATGGGAAATGTGGCTGGATATCGCAGTGCATGGCTTGCTGCGACAGAATATAAACGGGCATGGAATAAATATGAACGTGACTATGCTGCAGGTAAAAACCCACAACCACCCAAAAGGGATCTAGAATTAGACACCTTAATGGGGGTTTTAGAGGGAGAAATATTAATTCATAATCATTGTTACAAAGCTGAAGAAATGGCAGTGATGATTGATTTAGGAAAAGAGTTTAATTACCACTCTGGTACTTTTCATCATGGCATTGAAGCTTATAAAATTGCCGAACTACTCGCAGAAAATGGTAACTGTGTTGCTATGTGGCCTGATTGGTGGGGTTTTAAAATGGAAGCTTATGACATGATAGAAGAAAATGTTGCCATTGTTGACGCAGCCAAAAATTCATGTGCCATTGTACATTCAGATTCAGATACAACCATCCAACGGCTAAATCAAGAAGTCGCCAAGGTTTTATATCGTGCTAATGACAACGGTTTTACCTTAAAGCCGGAAGATGCCATTAAATGGATCACCTTAAATTCGGCAAAGTCGTTGGGGCTTAGTGATGAAATTGGCAGTTTAGAAGTCGGTAAAAAAGCGGATATTGTCTTGTGGAATGGCAACCCTTTTAGTGTTTACGCCAAAGCTGAACAAGTATTTATTGATGGCGCTAAAGTTTACGACCGGTTTGATGAAAAATATCAAGCGAAAAGCGACTTTCTGTTAGGTCAAGAGTAAGGATATAAAAATGAGACGAATACAAGTTAATAAATATGCGCTTGCGCTAACAGTGATACTGACTTCATTATTAATAAACCGTGTCAATGCGCAGCGTTTAGCGATTACTAATGCGACAGTTTATACTGCGTCGGAGCAAGGCATATTAACGCAAGCCACGATAATTATTGAAAATGATAAAATAGTGGCGATTAACCCAAGTGAAATAAAGGTTGATGAAACCATTGATGCTAAGGGAAGAATTGTAACTCCAGGCTTTATTGCGAGCATGAACTTACTTGGGTTAGTTGAAGTGGGCGCGGTGGCAACAACCCAAGATGATAGTGATAAAAAAGCGGGTATTACTTTTGATGCTAGTTTAGCGTTTAACCCTAAATCAACGCTCATTGCATATGCACGAAAAGGTGGCATTACCAGTAACATTGTTGCGCCAAAAGGTGGTAAGGGTTTATTTGCAGGGCAGACTTTTACCGTAAATTTATCGGGAGAATATAACAGCATTATAGCTAAACAAAATGCAGTACTTGTTCATTTAGGCGCTAAAAGTAAAGGCTCTAGAGCGCAATCATTACAATTATTAGATTATAAATTTGCAGATGCTCAGAAAAAGCTCGATAAACTAAAGGCTAAAGCGAATAAAAAACAAACAAGCAAGAAAATCAACGATAAAAAACCGAATGAACCTAAACGTGATGAACTTGTTATTAATGCCTTATTGGCCGGTGAAAAACCGTTATTAGCTTATGCAAATAGGGCTACTGACTTATTAGCATTAATGGCATTAAAAAAGAAGTATAATATAGACTTAGTATTTGTTGGCGCAAGTGATGCAGTGTTAATTGCTGATGAAATAGCCGCACAAAAGGTGCCGGTCATTATCAGCGCTATTAATAATTTACCCCGTAGTTTTGACTCCTTACATGGTTCATTAACTAATGCAGCAACTCTCGTTAATGCAGGAGTTAAGGTTTTATTAATGTCTAGCGGCGAAAGTCATAATATAAATCAATTACGTTATGACGCCGGTATTGCGGTTGCTAATGGCTTGGATAAAACGAAGGCTATTACGGCAATTACTGCTAATATTGCCGATGTCTTTAAACTTAATAGTGGCCGTGTACTTGTGGGGAAAAATGCCGATTTAGTACTTTGGAGCGGTGATCCTTTTGAATTTAATGCTAAAGTAGATGTTATGTGGATTAATGGCAAAGTAATGTCAACTCAATCTCGTCAGGATGCGCTACGTAAGCGTTACACCAGTCAAGGAGAATTACCCAAAGCATATACTAAATAGCTTCATACTCTTGCATAAACATAAACATAAACATAAACATAAACATAAACATAAAGAAAATTATGGTATTGATAGCAAAACCTTGTACTATCAATATCATAATCCCTAATTATAAAACTTCATGCGATCAATAGCCTTTCTTTTATTTTTTGTCGTAAGTTCTTACTGTATTAATGTAGCGGCACAAGATGAACAATTACGCCCAAAAATAGGCTTGGTGCTTAGTGGCGGTGGCGCAAAAGGTGCAGCACATATTGGTGTACTTAAAGTATTAGAGAAAAACCATATCCCCATTGATTATGTTGTTGGTACCAGTATAGGCTCATATGTGGGAGGTTTGTATGCTTTAGGTTATTCTGTTGACGACATTGAACGCATCATGCTCGAGTTGCCATGGGATGAAGGCTATTCTGATTTTATTCCTCGAGAACTACTTACCTTTGAAAATAAAAAACTAAGAGATCGCTATAATCTTACTTTTCGCCTAGGTTACAGTGAAGGAGAAATAAAAACGCCTAGTGGCTTATTGTTAGGGCAATCTGCAGGCCAACTACTTAAAACTTCTACAGATGTAGTGCCAACATTTGATAATTTTGATCATTTAGCTATTCCTTATCGTGCTATTGCCAGTGATATAGCCACAGCCAAGGTGGTAGTTTTATCAAACGGTAGTATTTCACAAGCTATGCGCGCATCAGCGGCAGTACCGGGCGTGGTTGATCCGGTTAATATTGATGGTCAATTATTGGTTGATGGCGGCATTACTAATAATATGCCTGTTGATGTAGCTAAAACTATGGGAGCTGATATTGTTATTGCTGTGGATATTGGCTCTCCTTTATTAGCGCAAAAAGATATCAATAATACGCTTGATGTTATTAATCAGTTATCAACTGTTTTAACGAATACCACAACCTTACAGCAAAGGAATAACCTGACAGAGCAAGATATATTATTGCGACCGGCGATTGATAATTTAAGTACTACTGATTTTTCTATTATGCCTCAAGCATTAGTACTAGGTGAAAAAGTAGCGTTATCAGCAAAAGACAGGCTAGTTAAATTGTCTATTAACGCACAAGAGTATCAAAATTATCAGCAAAATAAGCAACATAAAAGTCGAGCTTGGTTTGATAACTTTGACAAAGCTATTGTGGCGATAAAGTATCAAAATATTTCTAATGTGAGCCAAGTAATTATTGAAAATAAGTTTGCTATTAAAGTGGGCGATGTTGTCACTAAAGAGGCGTTAAAATCTGCTATTAATAGCGTGTATTCATTAAATGAATTTGAATCGGTTGATGCTGACTTTGTTGATCTGCCAGAAGGCCGTCAATTAACCTTAACGACCAAGAAAAAATCTTGGGGGCCTGACTATTTACACTTTGGTTTTAGCTTACAGACTGATTTTTCCTATAAATCAATTATTGCTATAGATCTTGCCTATATTCAACATGATATAACCCCGAATGGCGGCGAATGGCGTAATGAAGCAAAAATCGGTTGGGAGTCGATGATTGCTACTGAGATTTACCAACCATTAGATCAAAGCCAACATTTTTTTTCAAGAGCTAGAGTAGAATATGCACTAGACAAATGGGAGCCTACTAAAACTCGATCTGAACTGGTTAATGAGTTTTTTCAAGGAAAGCTTGGGCTAGGTTTTAATTATGCTAACAATGGTGCAATAGAGTTAGGTTTTGTTGGTGAAATAGGTGAATTAGACTTTAAAGAACAACTGGTTACCTCAGTTGATTATGACTCTGTAGGTGGTTTTTTATCACTTGATTATGATAACTTAGACAGCATAAATTTCCCCACTCAAGGTAATAAATTTTCACTCAATATCTTTTTACGCAATGACAACTATGATGATTATGACGGCATTGAGTCTAAAGATAATTCTTTAGAAGTCCAGTTTGACTGGCGTGGTGCTTTTAGTATTAGGAATCATGCTTTTGTTGGTATCGCTTCATTTGCTAGCGTAGACAATGATAGTGATTTTACCGTACATGTTAGTGAATTAGGCGGTTTTCTAAATTTATCAGGTTATCAAAAAGATGCACTAATAGGTGCACAGAAAGCCTTTATGGCTGTTGTTTACCAGTATGATTTAGGAAAAAAGTTGTTTAACCATTCAAGTCTGCCTATGTATTTAGGCGCTAGCATTGAAATGGGAAATGTTTGGACTGTTAATGAATCAGTAAAAGTGGATGATATGATTTCTTCTGGTAGCTTATATTTAGGTACAGATACTAGCTTTGGCCCCGCTGTATTAGGTTTTGGTTTTGCTTCAGAAGGTGAAAATATCTTCTTTTTATCCATAGGGAAAAATTTTTAAGTTTTGTAACGCACTGCTATTGCTTTACACGATCCTCGAGTAAAGCAAGTAAATAACATATTTAGAGAGTAAAAAATGTCTGTGTTAAAAAAAAATAATTTCGGTCAAGTTCAGCAAGTCGACTTAGCAAATGATATTAAATCATTAACTATAAATCATATGTTTTGTCAGGCAAAAGTAAGCCTGTATGGTGGGCATGTACTTAGTTGGCAACCTAATGATCAACAAGAAGTATTTTGGTTAAGTAAATCATCCTTATATCAGCAAGGTCAACCTATTCGAGGTGGTATTCCTTTATGCTGGCCGTGGTTTGGCGCACATCATAATGATGTTAAAAATGAATCGGGTAATCATGGCTTTGCTCGATTACATAATTGGCATGTAGAAAGTATTAATATTTATGAATTGGGTGTTGAAATTGTACTTTTATGGCAAGGGAGTTGTACGCATTATTTATGGCCAACTGCTTGTCAATTAAAGCAAACTTTATTTTTTGGAAAAGTGTTTAAACAGCAGCTTGAAATGACCAACTTAAGTGATGTTGATGCCGAATATACGGGGGCGCTACATAGTTACTTTAGCGTCAGTTCACCTGAAAAAATCAACATAGAAAAATTATCACATGCGAGTTTTTTTGATAAATTAACCGGTGAACATAACTCAGCCCAGTTATTAAGCAATGGTGTGGGCCCTGTTGATCGTATTTATGATACAAATGACGTCATGGAAATAGTCGATCATCAATGGCAACGTACCATTGAGGTGGTTTCAGAGCATACTAACCAATGGGTTTTTTGGAATCCTGGACAGGAATTAGCGGAGAAAACCGCTGATATTCATCCGTCGGGAGAAAATGAATTTGTTTGTTTAGAAGCCGCCAATGCCAAAGTACAAATTTTACCGGCACTTTCAAGTATTACTATAGGGCAAACTATTAGAGTTATACCGTTTGATGGTGCGTAATTAATAGTATTGCAAGGTTGAAAACTTGAACGATTAAAAGCTATTCTACACAGATAACCACTTGGTTACGGCCATTTCTTTTAGCGCGATATAAGGCTTTATCGGCTTTTGCTAAAATGCTTTCTAGCGAGGTATTTGATAAAATACTTTCATTAATACCAAAGCTTACCGTAATATTGATCTCTGTTTTGGTAGGTGATGGGGAAAAAGGAATTTTTGCAATATTTTCACGAATTCTTTCAACAATTTCTTGAGCTTGCTTTGCTGTGGTGTTGGGTAAAATTAAAATAAATTCTTCACCACCCCATCGACCGGTTAAATCGATATTACGTAAATTGCTGCCTAACTGTTTGGCAACAATTTTAAGCACATCATCACCAAATAAATGCCCATAGGTATCATTTATTTTTTTAAAATTATCGATATCAGCAATGATAATGCTAACGTGCTCATATTCTTTAGTTAACTCTAAAAATTTCCAGTGAATATAACTTCGATTCGGCAATTGCGTTAAATAGTCAATTTCTGAGTCTTTCACTAAGTTAGTGCGAAAGTATTTTATAACGCGAGTAAATAGATAATACAGCACGATAGAGACCAATAACATGATCAATAAATTATATACAAACAATTGCCAGTATTCACTTTGTTGCGTTGCCGGCGGTGTAACAATGAATATACGCCAATTTAGCTCTTTTAGCGGAATTTCAGAGACAATTAGTTCATGTCTTTGGCTGTTGTAAATTATTTGCGTGTTACTATTATTTTGATCTTTTTTAAAATTTTGATACCAAATTAAATCATTAATATTGGTTATGGCACCTTTATCGTCATGATTTTTAGTTTTAATCAATTGGCTAGAAGTCAGCTCTATTTCATCTTTATCATTAACAAAATAAATTTCAAAACCAAAACGTTGATAAAACGTTTTGTATTTATCGGCAAAATGATTAAGGTCTATTCCTAAACCAACAAACCCTAAAAATGTTTGTTGGTTATTGAAAATCTTAATATCAAAGAAAAGGTGTGGGTTTTCCTCAATACCAATACCGGTAAACTGCACTTCATCTAATGCTTTAAAGCGAAAATACCACTCGGCATCTTTTTTATTTAAATTAAAGTGTTTTTCTGTTGAGTTAACAAGTAGTTTGTGTTTATCAAGAGCAATAAAAGTTAAGGCTTTAAACTCCGTTGAAATACTACGTACATATTGAGAAAGTACGTTTTTATCAATATTCTCTTGCTGAATATAATTAATTAGAAAAGGATCTTTCGCCATATATTGTGACACCGTTAACGGGCGAATTATTTCACTGGTGACGAGAGAGAATAGTGGAATTATCGCCTCTTGTTGACGTTGGTTATGATGGCTGAAAAATTCTTTAAAGGTAAAGTAAGAGGTCGCTATTACCGTGATAATAGTGAGGAAATATGTAGCAGTAACATAATGATCAAATTTCTTAATAAATTTCATTGAAATGACTCAAGCCTTCAGATAGCTTTTTTATTATATAATAATGGTCACTTTTTATACTGTACGTTTCTATAGCGCAGAGTGCAACTATATAAACTTTTGAAATAAGTTTTTAAATTTTTTCTTAGTGAATGGTTGATTTTAATCAATGCGCAAATGCTTGTGTAATAGCATTTGTGTAAAAGGAATTTTTAGATAAAAGCCACGTGGTAAGGTCTTAAAAGGTTTGCCATTGTGATCAAATGCTTGTGTTTTTGCTTTGCTATTGGCAGCTTTTGGTCGTAATTGTAAAACTTGGCCATGCTTGCCTTGAATATTTTCCACTTTGCCTAAAACAATCATGTCAGTTAGTTCTTGCCAGTCCATTGCTAGTAGATGCTCTTCTTCAACAGAAGGTGACCAAAAAAACGGCATGCCCACCTTTCTCATGGCAAGAGGTTGGGTTTTATCGGTGATAACAGGAACCCATAAAACCCGGGAAAGTTTTTTACGCACATAGCTAGTTTTCCAAGTAACACCTACTAAGCCGGTTAAGGGGGCAATACTAACAAAAGTGGTTTCTAAGGGTTTTCCTTGGGCGTTTATCGGCAGAGATTTTAATTCTATGCCTAAATGTGGAAAGTCAGGCTCAGGACGAGAGCCGGCACTTGCCCCTAAAACATATTCAAGCAGTAAACCTATCCAACCTTTATTACGACTTAAGTCTTTAGGAATGCTAATACCGGCAGTATTGGCTATTTCGCCTAAGGTAAGTCCAGCTAAAGCTTGGGCTCGCTGGTGAAGCGCTTGCTCTGAGGTAGGAATGGTCATTATGAAATTTAGTATTACATCGTTATTGTGAGTCGTTATTGTTGCTATTATGGTGATTTAAAGTGAAGAAATAAAGCAATAATCAAAGTAATCATTTGCTCAGACCTTCATAGTATGGTTGAATCCATACAACGATTATTAAAATTTGTCAGGAGTTCCTGTGATCGATGCCGAAGGCTACCGAGCCAACGTCGGCATAGTAATAATTAACGACAGGGGACAAGTATTTTGGGCAAGACGGTTTGGACAACATTCATGGCAATACCCGCAAGGCGGTGTTGATGAAGGCGAATCAGCAGAACAAACCATGTATAGAGAATTGCATGAAGAAGTTGGCTTAAAGCCTGAACATGTCAAAATTGTTGCCTCAACTAAACATTGGCTAAAATACCAATTACCAAAACGTTTTATTAGACACGAAAGTAAGCCTTTATGTATTGGACAAAAACAGAAGTGGTTTTTATTGAAATTAACCGCGCCTGAATCATCGGTAGATTTATTACATACCACTCATCCAGAATTTGATGATTGGCGATGGGTAAGCTATTGGTATCCAGTACGACAAGTAGTGTCATTTAAGCGAGAAGTTTATCGTAAGGTGATGAAAGAGTTTGCTCAAAAAGCATTATCATTCTCTTATGAAAAGCGTCAAGACAGACGTAAACAACGCGCTTAATTATTATTATGTTATTTTTAAATAGCCTACAATACTTGTAGGCTATTTTGTCTTAACCCTCACTTTATTCACATAAACTAAGGTAAAAAATGTTAACCACACTGCGTCGAATAGTACTTGAATTTAGTCAAGATACCGAGCTGCAAAGTGCGCTAGAGCGTATGGTTAAACATATCAAAAGTGCCATGAGCACTGATTGTTGTTCAGTGTACTTAGCGGATTATCAACAGCAACATTTTTTATTGATGGCTTCAGATGGCTTGGCGCGAGGATCTTTAGGACAAACCAAAATAGGTTTTTCTGAAGGTTTAGTGGGTTTAGTGGGTCAACGAGAAGAGCCTCTTAATATTGCCAACTCTCGTTCACATCAACACTATATACATACGCCAGAAGTTGAAGAAGAGCAATTTAATGCCTTTTTAGGTACGCCTATTATTCATCAGCGTAAAGTATTGGGTATTTTATCTATACAACAAAAAGAGTCGCGTCATTTTACTGAAAATGAAGAAGCTTTTTTAGTGACGTTATCAGCACAACTTGCCAATGCTTTAGCGAATGCTGAAGTTAAAAAATTATTAAGTTATCAACAAGACAAAAGCAGTGGTGTAAGACAGTTACTTGGCATTGCGGGTGCTCCGGGCATTGCGCTAAGTGAAATAGTGGTCTGTCATCCCAAGGCTGATTTATCAATTGTTGCCTTAAAAAAACGAGGTAATAGCAATGAAGAAATACAGCGTTTTGATCAGGCGGTTCAAAAAACGCGTGCTGATTTTGAGCAGTTAAGCAATAAATTAAGTAGTATTGTTAAAGATGATAGTTTAGATATTTTTGATGTTTATAAGCAATTATTAGAGCAAGCAAATTTAGGTAATGAAGTTAATAATAAAATTAATCAGGGTTGGTGTACTGAAAGTGCGTTGAAATTAGTGATTGATCATTATGTTGCCCAGTTTGAAGCGATTGAAGACAGTTACCTGAGAGAGCGAGCAAGTGATATACGTGATTTAGGCAATCGTTTATTGTTTAACTTGCAACAACAAACACAGCAAAAGTTAACCTTGCCTAACGCCTTTATTTTGGTTGCTGAAGATGTTACTGCCTCTATGTTAGCCGAATATCAGCATAAAGGGTTACGTGCCATTGTTTCATTGTCGGGTTCAAATAACTCACATGCCGCTATTTTAGCGCGTGCATTAAATATTCCGGCAATTATGGGTATAAGCTCAATACCGGTAGCGCAACTTCATCAACAATCGGCTATTGTTGATGGCTATAGCGGTGAGTTATTTATTAATCCTGATGAGTCTTTGAAACGTGAATATCAATATTTACTCGAACAGGAAAATGCGTTAAATGAAAAAGTACAACAAGCTATTCATTTTCCAACAATTACCAAAGATGGTAGGGCAATAGAGTTATTATTAAATGCTGGCTTATCAGCAGGTTTTGAACATTCAAAACAGTCGGGTGCTTTGGGTATAGGTTTATACCGAACTGAAATTCCTTTTATGAATCGGCATTGTTTTCCCTCTGAACATGAACAAACACAATTATATTATCAAGTACTGTCTGCGTTTCCTGAGCATGCGGTAACGATGCGTACCTTAGATGTCGGTGGTGATAAATCATTGCCTTATTTTCCTATCAACGAAGATAATCCCTTTTTAGGTTGGCGGGGAATTCGCATTACTTTAGATCATCCTGAAATATTTTTAGTGCAAGTAAGAGCGATGATGCGTGCGAATCAATCGTTGAAAAATTTAGAAATAATGCTGCCAATGATTTCTAATATTAGTGAAGTTGATGAAGCGAATAGGCTTATTAACCAAGCGTATTACGAACTATCTTCAGAGTTGAGTACTGAAGATGAAAAGCTAGCACGTCCTAAAGTGGGGATAATGTTAGAAGTTCCTTCCGTTATTTTTCAGTTGAAAGAATTAGCGCAGCGCGTTGACTTTTTCTCCGTAGGGAGTAATGACTTAACGCAATATTTACTGGCGGTTGATCGTAATAATGCGCAAGTTGCGGATCTTTATAACTCTTATCACCCCTCAGTGTTACGAGCTTTAAATACTATTGCGCAAGAGTCATCTAAGTATTTAGTGCCCTTGAGTTTATGTGGAGAACTTGCCGGTGAGCCCGCAGGCGCTTTGTTACTCTTAGCAATGGGGTTTGATAAACTGAGCATGAACCCTCATAATGTGCCCCGAATAAAGTGGGTTATTCGCCATGTTGATTTTCAAAGGGCCAAAGTGATTTTGTCTCACACATTAACTTTGTCTACGGTGAAGCAAGTACATAATTATTTAAATGAACAGCTAGAACAACTTGGTCTTAGTGGTTTTGTACGTGTAGGTATGTGATTTTTAAAGGTATTTAATAGTTTTTGATATGATAACGATAGTTTTTCTCACCTGTATTGCATTAGGTGCTGTAGTGGGTTTTCTCGCTGGTTTATTAGGTATAGGCGGTGGTTTAGTCGTTGTACCCGCGTTAGTGTATTTATTACCGCAACTTGATTTGAGCCATGAGGTTATTATGCCCATGGCATTGGCAACTTCGTTAGCGGCTATTGTCATTACCTCTTCAAGCGCTGCGTATGCACATCATCGTAATCAAAATATTCCGTGGAAATTAGCCAAACCGTTAATGTTTTTTGTTGCTTTTGGCGCGTTACTTGGCGCTTTTATTGCTACTTTTCTTTCAGCAGAGGTACTGACTAATTTTTTTGCTACTGCTGTTTTTTTACTTGCTTCCTATATGTTGCTCGCTATACGCTCAGTTAGCTGTCGGGAAATGCCGTCTAATCGTATTTTACAGCTTATCAGTACCATTACCGGCGTTATTGCAAGCTTGATGGGCATGGCGGGGGGCGCTATTTTAGTGCCCGTATTGAACTATTTTGGTTTGCCGCTTCGTCACTGTATTGGTATTGCCACAGTGTGTGGCGTTATGGTGGCATTATTTGGCTCTGCGGGTTATATTTTTACTGGCTTGGGTAATACTCATTTACCTGCATGGAGTCTAGGATATGTATATGCTCCTGCCTTAGTGGGTATTGTGTTAAGTTCTTCTTTATTTGCACCTGTTGGTGTTAAGTTTGCGAGTAAATTACCGGTGAAAACTCTCAAGAAAGTTTTTGCGGTATTTCTTATGTTTGTCGCCATTAAAATGTTATTGGCGTAACTAAAAAAGCCAAAAACATTCGTTTTACTATTTTAATATTTGGATAAAAAATGACAGAGCAATTTTTACAATTTCCTATTATCGATCCGATAATTTTCAGCATAGGTCCTATTGCATTGCGCTGGTATGGCATGATGTATTTGCTTGGCTTTGTTGGCGCTTTATTTATTGCCAATAAAGCCGCAGACAAAAGCATGGGTTTATGGACAAGAGATCAAGTCAGTGATTTATTATTTTATGGTTTTCTTGGCGTTATTTTAGGTGGACGTATTGGTTATGTGCTTTTTTATCAGTTCGACTACTTTTTAGCTGATCCTTTGTATTTATTGAAAATATGGCAAGGCGGTATGTCATTTCATGGTGGTTTATTAGGCGTTACCACTGCGGTGTATATTTTTGCTAGAAAAAGAAATAAATCATTTTTATCAGTAGGTGACTTTGTTGCGCCATTAGTGCCTATTGGTTTAGGATTTGGTCGTTTAGGCAATTTTATTAATGCTGAGCTTTGGGGACGACAAACTGATGTTTCATGGGCGATGATTTTTCCTACCGATCCATTACAACTGCCAAGACACCCCTCGCAGTTATATGAATTTTTTCTTGAAGGTGTTGTGCTGTTTATTATTATGCTTTTCATTATGCGTAAACCAAGAACACTGGGTTTAGCTTCGGGGACATTTTTAATTGGCTATGGCGTTTTCAGAACGTTTATTGAATTTTTCCGTGAACCAGATGCACATTTAGGTTTGTATTTTTCTTTTATTTCCAAAGGGCAAATATTAAGTTTACCCATGGTGTTAATTGGACTTTTAGTTATTTATTTAGGTTATGTTAGCCAAGCAAAAGCGGATATTAGTACGATTAAAAGCAAGGCAAAAGACAAGGGAAAAAGCAATTCACCCCATAAAAAAGTAACAGGAAATAAATAATGCGTGCTTATTTAGACTTATGCCAACGACTTGTTGATGAAGGTACATGGATTGAAAATGAACGCACAGGTAAGCGTTGTTTAACGGTAATCAATGCCGATTTACAATACAATGTTGCGGATAATGAATTTCCGATGATCACCACGCGAAAAAGCTTTTTCAAATCTGCTATTGCTGAATTTATTGGTTATATTCGAGGCTATGACAATGCCGCAGACTTTAGAAAGCTAGGCACTAAAACATGGGACGCAAATGCTAACTTGAATGCATCATGGCTTAATAACTCCTTTCGCAAAGGCGCAGATGACATGGGGCGTGTTTATGGCGTTCAAGCTAGAGCTTGGGCTAAACCAGATGGCGGCGTTATTGATCAACTGAAAAAAATTGTTGATAACCTTAAAAATGGCATTGATGATCGTGCTGAAATAATGACTTTTTATAACCCCGGAGAGTTTCATTTAGGTTGTTTAAGGCCTTGCATGCATACACATAATTTTTCTTTAGTGGGTAACACGCTATATTTAACCAGCTTTCAGCGTTCGTGCGATGTGCCATTGGGTTTAAACTTTAATCAAGTTCAAGTGTTTTTCTTTTTAGCAATTATGGCGCAAATTACCGGTCTTAAGCCAGGTATGGCGTATCATAAAATTGTTAATGCCCACATTTATGAAGATCAGTTAGCGCTAATGAAAGATGTGCAGTTAAAACGTAAACCGTTACCTTTACCCAAATTGATTATTAACCCTGAGATTAAATCACTCGAAGATTTAGAAACTTGGGTGACAATGGATGATTTTAAAGTGGAAGGCTATCAATGCCATGAAGCGATAAAATACCCATTCGCCGTGTGAATTTACTAAGCAATCCCTGTTTAAAGGGATAACTTATGCATGGTTATTAACCATGCATTTTTAAAAATTTAGCCAATAAATTATCTTCATCTTCTATATGGTTTGGATCAGGTTTTACACAGTCTATTGGGCAAACAGAGACGCAGGTAGGTTTGTCGTAATGACCAACACATTCTGTACATTTGTCTGGATCAATTTCATAAATGTGTTTACCCAAGGTAATTGCCTCATTAGGGCACTCAGGATCACACATATCACAATTAATGCATGCGTCTTCTATAAATAAAGCCATGTAAAAATCAGCCTATTTACTGGCTTGATTTTGCGCAAAAGGATGACGCGTAGTACCACCTTCTTCTAAATAGCGCATGATGATACCAAAACGCAAATCAAGCTCGGTATTAAGTTCAATGGCAACTTTGTGTCCAGAGCCTTTAGCATCCGTAATAGCTTCACCACTTTTACAGTGGATCATTTTTTCCAACGTAAAAGTGACATTACCGTTAGGCGTCATCAGTTCAAGTTTATCACCAACAAGAAATTTATTTTTAACATCAATTTCAATTAAGCCAGTGTCACTATTTTTACCGAGTACCTCACCAACAAATTGTTGAGTATCACTTTTGGAATAGCCATATTCATAATTTTGTGTGTCAGAAGGACGATGACGTTTTAAGAAACCTTCCGTATAGCCTCTGTGGGCTAAGTGTTCTAAATCAGTATTTAAATTTTGATCGAAAGCTTTGTTATCTATGGCATCATTAATTGCTTGACCATAAATTTGAGCTGTACGTGCACAGTAATAAAATGATTTAGTTCGACCTTCAATTTTTAAAGAATGTACCCCCATTTTAACAAGGCGATCAACATGCTCAACGGCGCGCAAATCTTTTGAGTTCATAATGTAAGTACCGTGTTCATCTTCAAATGCGGGCATATATTCACCCGGTCTACCTTGTTCTTGCAGTAGAATAACATCATCAATGGGTTTCGGATTTTCTAGGCTTGTTTCAGGTAACACAAGTGCTTTTTCTGGGGTATATATTTCCGCAGGTTTTACCGCGATTATATCACCTGTTTCTGTTTCTTTTGCTTCGTGGGTATCATACTTCCAACGACATGAATTGGTGCATGTTCCTTGATTAGGATCGCGTTTGTTAATATAACCTGAAAGTAAGCAACGGCCAGAATACGCCATACATAAAGCACCGTGCACAAAAACTTCTAGTTCCATTTCAGGGCAATGCATACGAATATCTTCAATTTCATCTAAGGAAAGCTCGCGAGATAAAATAACGCGCTCAACGCCTTGCTGATGCCAAAATTTAACGGTTGCCCAGTTCACTGCATTGGCTTGTACTGATAAATGAATACTCATGTCGGGAAAGTTTTCTCTCACCATCATGATCAAACCAGGATCTGACATAATTAAAGCGTCTGGCTTCATTGCTATTACTGGCGCTATGTCTTTAAGGAAGGTTTTTAATTTTCCATTGTGTGGGGCAATGTTATTGACCAGATAAAACTTTTTACCAAGTTGATGGGCTTCGTTAATACCAATTTGAATGTTTTCAAGACTAAACTCATTATTACGCACACGTAAAGAGTAACGTGGCTGTCCCGCGTAAACAGCATCAGCACCATAGGCAAAGGCGTAACGCATATTTTTTAGGCTGCCAGCAGGTGAAAGCAATTCTGTTTTTGTCATGAGTTTAATCCATCTTAAAAATAAAGCGTTTGAAAGTAATAAAAGTAAATTTAATGACAGATACCAAGTAGAAATTCATTATTTCAATTGGTATGACATATAAATAGAGGGCGCATTATAGGAAAAACCCTGTAGCTCAGCAATCTAAAGTGCACATTAAAGCAACTTAGTTTGAAAAAGATAACAGGGTTTTCATGCTTATTTTTTATTTAACAGGTGTAGCATATTGAAAATAGTAAAATATTTAATATGTGCTACGTTTATAGAGTGTTAATAAAAAAGGGGACTTTTATGGCAACTGAAAATGCTTTATTTATAATTTTAACAGAAAAAATCAAACAAAATGCGTTGGTATTGCCAACCCTGCCTGAAGTTGCGCTGAAAGTGAGACGTGCGGCTGATGATCCTGAAATTAATTTAGGAAAAATGAGTGATATTATTTCACAAGATCCCTCGTTATCTTTAGGCATGTTAAAAGTGGCTAATAGTGCTGTTTTAGGCCGAAGTGTAAAAGTAGAAACCGTTCCTCAAGCAGTGACTCGTATTGGTTTACGACAAATAAAAAGTATTGCTACTGCAATGGCTTTAGAGCAAGTGTTTGTTTCTAAAAATGATATCGTTAGCATGTATATGAAAAAATCGTGGGATAAAACCATTGATGTCGCTTCTGTTGCTATTAGTTTAATGACATTGTATTTAAAACAAAATAAACATAACTCATTGTCTTTAGATACAATTACGTTGGCAGCATTAGTTCATAATATAGGTGTTTTACCTATATTAACTGAAGCTGAACAACACCCCGATGTTTTTGCCAACCCCACTTTTTTACAACAAGCTATTGTGAAACTTTCTGGAAGGATAAGCGGTGTTATTACTAGAGCGTGGGATTTTTCAGATGAGTTCACCGCCATTGCTGAAAGCTGGAGCGATTTAACGATTTTACCCAAAGAAGTACATTATTTAGATTTTATTCGAGCGGGGGCTATTTATCATAATATTTTTAAAAATGAATCTACTAAAAAAGTGTTATTAAACAGCTATGTAAACAAAGGGATTTTACCTGACAGTAATTTTATGAAAAGTGATGAATTCAAAGAAATGTGTGAGGAGGTGAAAGAAATGTTTACGGCATAATTTTATACCAATATACCCAGTTCACTTTTAGTTCAGAATATAGAATAAGAACGAGTAAATATATACTCGCTCTTATTTTGTTCATTGAATGCTAATCGTTATCTAAGCAATCACTGGTTTTTAAGGAAAATTCAGCTAATAAATCAACAATAAATCGGTTTAACTCTCCCGACATTAAGGCAAAATCAGCATCAAGTTTTGCCATTATATCGTCACTATCAATGTCATCATTTTGCTCTTGAATAACATCAAAAAACTTTAAGCGCTTTATTGCTAAATCATCACAAAGAATGAAAGACAATGATTCATCCCATTCTAATGCCATTTTTACGGCATACTTATCAGCATCTAAATGCGCTTTAATTTCATCACTATTTAAATCTTGATTTTTTACTCTAACAACCGCGCCATCATCACCTAAGGCGTTAAACTCTGCTTCCATTCCTAGTTGAAATTTAGGACCTAAATTTTTCTCAGTTAACCAGTCAGTCATCGTTTCGTCAACGGCAATGTCGGGATCAAAACTAGTGACAGGTAAAGTACCTAATACTTTTCGAAGTAACGCAAGAAAATCTTCAGCTTTACCTCTAGCGCTGCTGTTAATAACAATAATATTATTGACTGGGCTAATGTAAGCGTGTGTATCTGTTATACGTGAAAAAGCACGAGGAAGTAATTCAAAAATAATATCTTCTTTAAATTGTTCTTTCTCTTTTTTTGTAGCACCGCGTCCTTGCTCTTGTTCAAGCAAGTTTACTTTTTCTTCAATTAAATCTTTAATAACGGGAGCCGGTAATATTTTTTCTTCTTTTCTGGCACAAAGTAAAAAGTTGCCATTGGCACTATGAACCGCAGAATTTCCATGTTTCCCTAATGCATTAACCCAACCAAAATGTGCAAGCTCAGTTGAACCACACGGTGTAAAAAGGTGCTCAGATAAATGTTTTTCTAAGTCTTGTTCAGACCATTCAAAAGGGCGAGTAAAAGCGAAAAAATATAGGTTCTTAAACCACATAAATAGATTCCTAGGCAGGCTGTTATAAAATTAATGAGTCCAGTTAGTATGAGGACAAAAGGCATGATACCTGAAAAAAATTAAGGGATCATTAGCTTAATTATAAACAGACAAAAAATAATTAATTAAGGCGCATATCTGGGAATTTAATGTCGTAACTTAGCCCTTGTCCTGCTTCACTATGTACGTCAATGGTGCCATTAAGTGTATCAACAACTAAATTTTTAATGATATGGGCGCCTAAACCTGAGCCGCCTTTATCTGATTTTGTGGTATAAAAAGCATCAAATATTTTTGTTAACTGTTCACTAGTTACGCCATGGCCATTGTCTTGATAATGTAAGTGAATCCACTGTTTTTTTAGTTGAATAGTAATATCTATTTTACCCTGTTCTATATCATCAAAACCATGAATAAGAGAATTAATGACTAAATTAATGATAATTTGAGCAATAGCACCAGCATGGCTATATACGTCAATGTTTTTAGGACATTTAATATTAATACAGTGATTTGTTTTTTTCAGTTTAGGGTTTAATGATTGAACAATTTCAACTAAGTAAGTTGATAGGTTTATCAACCTAATTTTATCACTGGTTTGATCTACCGCAACATGTTTAAAGCTCGTGATTAACTCCGATGCTCTATTGAGATTGTTTGATAATAATTCAGTGCTATTCAGTGCATTGTTAAAGAAATTATCAATGGAGCGTTTAGATAATTTATTAGCATTAAAATCATCGCGAAGTTTAGTGATAAGGTCAGATAAATAGCTAATAGAGGTAATGCTTATGCCAATTGGCGTATTAACTTCATGTGAAATTTCAGCGCTAAGCACCCCTAACGAGGTCATCTTTTCAGCTTCTAAAAGTCTTTCTTTCGCTTTATTTAATTCTCTAATGGATACTTTTAATTCATCGTTAGTGTTTGTTAATCTTTTTTCAGTTTTACGACGACGATTATTTTCATCTTGCAGATTATGCTGCTGTTTTAGCATTTCACTTTGTTGCACTTCCATTTTTAACATAGTACTACTTAATGACGATGTTTTTCTGGCAACTTCTTGTTCAAGCATTAGGTTTTGCTCGTCTAGTTGGTCATTGGCAGCATTGGTTTCTCGTTGAGATATTGCTAATTTCTTTTTAAAATCGACCAATTCATCAATCAAATTGTTATAAGCATCTTCAAGAATGTTTAATTCATTCTTTTCATAGTTCATAGAATGTAATTTAGACGCTTCAGGATCATCTAAATCTATTTGGTTTATTTGCTCGGTAAGTTCACGCAAAGGATCCGTTAATAATTTAGTAAAAGCGAGAGAAAATAAAAAAATAAGAAATGCTGTTTTAACCATGGCGTTACCAACAAGAAAATAAAGTCCTACTTTTATACGGCTAAAAATAACGCTATTACTTGATAGTAAAGTGACCGTGCCAACGGTAGTGGTTCGGCCTGAAAATTCAAATATTAACGGGAACGAGTGACCAAATAGGCCATCGGCAACGGAGCTGATATTTTGTGGTGAATTTAATGCGTCTTCAATTTGAAGAGAATTTATGTCTATCACTTCTCCTAACTGAGTGATGATATTATTTGCTTCATCGGTAACGGTTATTCCCATAATCATAGGAATTGCAATCAAGCCTTCCGATATATCAATAGCTTGTTGGGTATTTAATTCCCAAACAGCGCGAGTTAAGCTGCCACTAATGGTTCTTTCTAGGGTAAGCAATTCACTATTAATATGGCTTTTAGTGTTCATATATTCAGCGGCGATTTGAATACCCGTAACACTCACCGTTAAAATAAAATAAAAGGAGAGTACTTTGGTAAGTAATTTTCGCGAGATACTGGTTACTTTCATTTAGCCTTTCTTTTAAGGTTCATCATTTAAACCCATTATAATTTATTTTACCTACATTAATTCTAGCTAGTTTTAAGGAACTATAAAAATAATTTCTATAAAATTTTAAAAAAAGCGCATTCAAGTCTAGAATAATAATAGATCTTATTATCGTCATATTTATGTAATAAAACTATCTTAATTATATTATTGTCATATTTATGTAATAAAACTGTCTTAAAATAGTAGTCAATGAATTATCTAAACAGTAATTAAATACTGATTCTCACAATTATAAGGTTAACAATATGAAACGTTCAACAAATATACTTACTCTTGCTATATGTTCGGCATTAGCAGCACCAGCAATGGCAGCAAGCGTTGATATTTATGGTAAAGCTAATCTTACTTTGCAAAGTTCGGATGATGGTGAGGGTAGTTACAGCGAAGTACAAAGCAATGCTTCTCGAATAGGCTTTAAAGGAACTCATGAATTAAATGATGGTTTAGAGGTGATTTATCAAGCTGAATTTCAAGTGGACATTGATGGTGATAGTGATGATGTTTGGACAGGTCGTAACCAGTTTGTAGGTCTTAGAGGTTCTTTTGGTGAAGTATTAGTGGGTAAAAATGACACGATGCTTAAGCAATCACAAGGTAAAGTTGATTTATTTAGTGATTACAATGGTGATATTAAACACCTCTGGGTTGGTGAAAATCGCCTTAGTGATACCTTAACTTATAAATCACCTAAATTTTCAGGTTTTCAACTAGGTGCTACCTATCAAACTGAAAGTGAAGCTGATGGTGAAGATGCCTTCTCTATTGCTGCTTTTTACGGTGATAAAAAACTGAAAAAATCTAAATTTTTTGCTTCAGTAGCAATGGATTCAGATGTGAAAGGTAAATCTAAAGATGGTGCAGTAAGTGGTTACTTTGATACGGTAAGAGCTACAGTACAAGGTAAAATTTCTGGCTTCACTTTAGGTTTAATGGTACAAAGCCAAGAAGAAACAACTACCGGTGCAGAAATGGACGGTGTTATGGTTTCTGCGGCTTATAGAATTAACGATATTACCTTAAAAGGTCAGTATCAAATGGCAGATCATAAAGATGGTGATGATCGCAGTGGCATTAGTTTAGGTGCTGATTATTCACTGGCTAAAAGCACCAAGATTTTTGCATTCTACTCAACTTTTGATATGGACAGCCAAGAAGATAAAGATTATTTAGCCGTAGGTCTTGAGTACAAATTTTAATAATTACTGGTGCTAGCAGTCTCATTATTCATTGATTAAAGCCGCTCTTTGAGCGGTTTTTGTTTTTATCGTCATCAATTTTTTACTTGCCTATTTGCAGTGCTTAGTTAATTATTTGAGTGCGTGTCATAAAAGTGTCATGTAAGTTATGCACAATAGCATCATTGTTTTGCATATTAACGATTTTTAGGGTATTTAAATGAGTCGACAAATTTTGGTTGTTGAAGATGAAACGCCGATTAGAGAAATGATCACTTTTGTTTTAGATCAAAATGGTTTTAATGCTATTGAAGCTGAAGATATTGACCAAGCAATGACTAAAATAAAAGAGCCATACCCTGATCTTATTTTACTTGACTGGATGTTACCGGGTGGCTCAGGCATCAAACTAGCAAAAACATTGAAGCAAAATGAATATACCAGAAATATTCCTATTATCATGTTAACGGCTCGCGGTGATGAAGAAGATAAAGTAAAAGGTTTTGAAGTTGGTATCGATGATTATGTTACTAAGCCATTTTCACCTAAGGAACTCATTGCTCGAATCAAAGCTGTTATTCGCCGTGTTTCACCTACCTCATTAGAAGAAGACGTAGAATTTCATGGTTTAAAATTAGACCCTGTTGCCCATCGGGTTGCTATTAATGATGAAAGCCTTGATTTAGGCCCAACCGAATTTCGCTTGTTACATTTTTTTATGACCCATACCGAACGGGTTTACTCTAGAGAACAATTACTTGATAATGTATGGGGTACTAACGTTTATGTAGAGGATAGAACAGTTGATGTTCATATTCGACGTTTACGTAAGGCCATTTCAGGAGCGGGTCATGAAGACTTTATTCAAACCGTGCGTGGCTCGGGTTATCGTTTTTCTGGTAAGTTAAAAAAATAAACTTAGCGGTTATTTCTTTATATGTATTTTCGTTTATCTTTTCGAACTATTATTGTTCGCTTAATTGCCATATTAGCGGCAAGTGCTGTACTTGGGTATTTACTGGGTCACACTTTACTTGTGTTACTTATTAGTAGTTTATCGCTACTTATTTGGCATTATAATCACCTATTTAAACTCGTTAATTGGTTATGGCAATCTAAAACACTTTCACCACCACAAGCGGATGGTATTTGGGGAAGAGTTTATGATGGTCTGTATCGAAAAATACAACGGCATAGAAAAAAATATAAACAGCAAACCGTGCAAATAAGGCGTTTTAGGGATGGCGCTGAAGCCTTGCCTGATGCTGCATTAATGTTATCTCAAGAATTAACGATACAGTGGGGCAATAAAAAAGCGCAAAAGTTACTTGGTATTCGTTGGCCTGATGATCTTGGGCAACGTATTGATAACTTATTACGCGCGCCTAAATTTGCTAAGTATTTAGCCAAAGCCAGCTTTAAATCACCTTGCTCATTAGTGTCTCCCGTAAATAGTGAAATTCAATTAGAAATACGCTTAATGCCCTATGGCAGCGACAATGTATTGTTGTTAGCCCGTGATATTTCAACGATTCACCGCTTAGAACAAATGAGAAAAGATTTTGTTGCCAATGTATCACATGAATTAAAAACACCTTTAACGGTAGTGCGTGGCTATGTAGAAATGATACAAGAAACTAACAATGGTTTGGATTCTCACTGGAAACAGGCGTTTAATACTATTGAAAGCCAAGTATCTCGTATGGATCGTTTAGTTGATCAATTATTGAATTTATCAAAAGTAGAAAATAATAGTGGTGGCATTGAACTGAAAAAAGTCAATATGCCACAATTAATTTCGGGGCTAGTTGCCGATGCTAAGTGGCTTAATCAAGATAAGCAGCATGAAATTATTGTTAATATTGATGCGAATATTGGTTTGATCGGCACTGAAACAGAACTAAAAAGTGCCTGTGCTAATTTATTATCAAACGCGATTGCTTATACGCCAATTAATGGCTGTATTGAAGTAAGTTGGCAGAAATCAGCCAATAAAATGAAATTTTCTGTTAAAGATAATGGTAATGGTATAAAACCAGAGCATTTAAGCCGCCTAACGGAACGTTTTTATCGTGTTGATAAGTCTAGATCTCGCGATACCGGTGGTTCAGGTTTAGGTCTTGCCATTGTGAAACATATTTTAAATCATCATAAAGCAGAGTTAGTTATTAACAGTAAATGGCAAGAAGGGAGTGAGTTTGCTATTTATTTTGATGAAAGCGTTTTATATCAATTTGTATAATGTCTACTTTAACCTTCTCAATCTTCTACTGTAATAATACTGTCATATAAGTTAAATATAATTGTCATATTCACTTTGTATAGTTACTGCAATTAAGCAAAACAAATAAATCAAACTCTTACTGGAGATAACCATGAGTTTAAAAAAAGTAATTAGTATTATTAGCTTGGCAACCGTTATTAATTTTTCAGCATTGGCGGTAGATAGTGACTTGTCTGACTATAAAAAAGTAAGTGGTATTTCAGGTAATGTTTCATCTGTAGGCTCTGATACTTTAGCGAATATGATGACTTTTTGGGCGGAAGACTTTAAACGTACTTATCCCAATGTAAATATTCAAATTCAAGCCGCGGGTTCTTCTACTGCGCCACCTGCATTAACAGAAGCAACTTCAAACTTAGGCCCTATGAGTCGTAAAATGAAGTCTCGTGAAATAGAAGCATTTCAAAAGCGTTATGGTTACAAGCCAACCCGCGTTCGTGTTGCTATTGATGCCTTAGCTGTTTTTGTTCATAAAGATAACCCATTAAAAGGATTACGCATTGATCAAGTAGATGCGGTTTTTTCTTCTAACCGTAAATGTGGCTCAGATAAAAGTGTTGAGCGTTGGGGTGATTTAGGTTTAACCGGTGCATGGGTGAGTAAAGATGTACAACTTTATGGTCGTAATTCAGTGTCTGGCACTTATGGCTACTTTAAAAAGAAAGCCTTATGTAAAGGTGATTTTAAAAATAGCGTAAATGAACAACCTGGCTCGGCTTCTGTTGTGCAATCGGTTTCAGCTTCATTAAATGGCATCGGTTACTCAGGCATTGGTTACAGAACTTCAGGTGTACGTGCTTTACCTTTGGCTAAGAAAAGTAATGACTTTATCGAAGCCAATATGGAAAATGCTATTTCAGGTAAATATCCGTTGTCTCGTTATTTATATATTTATGTAAACAAGCACCCAAATAAACCATTAGCACCAATGGAAGCTGAATTTTTGAAAATGATTTTATCAAAATCAGGTCAAACCATTGTTGAGAAAGATGGTTATATTCCTCTGCCAAGTACCGTGGTAGCTAAAGAATTTAAGAAACTTGGTTTTACCATGTAAGTAGTCTTTATATAAATTATTTGCTCGCAGCATCTATTTTAAATGACTAATTTTATTTTTAAAATTAGTCATTTTTTTATGTGGAAAAAAGCTTGTTATAATTTTGGTAAAGTCCAAGCTATTAACGAGAATGAAAAATTAACGGCGAGTGAACAAAATTAACGTGAAATATCAACCATTAAATCATCAGCAATATTTTCTAAAGCAGTAATGAGCGCGTCAACCTCATCTTCATGAATAGCGACTTGAACTTTCGCTTTAAACATCACTTGCCCAGTATGAGCAGCACTGTCTTGTAAACTGACTAACTTAATTAAATTACCGCCTTGATTATGTATAATAGAAGACACTTCTTGAACGATGCCCGGTCTATCATTTGCGGTTAGCTCTAATATTAGGTTTGTTTCTATTTCTGTGGCATTAGGCTTGGCTACTTCAATTTGACAGCTTAAGCCATCAATGTTTTTTAATGATAGTATTAGCGGTTGAACACTTTCTTTGTTTATCGAAACCTCAATAACACCAGCAAAAAAACCGGATAAATGATGTAAGCTACTGACTTGCCAATTACCCTTATATTGATTAATTTTTTTTGAAAGCGCATCGACCAAGCCGGTTTTATCTGGGCCAATACAAGAAATGACAATACGATGCATTTGTGATCCTTAACTAGTGAAAATTATTTAAAATAATGAATAGCTTTAAAATGATGGCAGTAATTTTTTATGATGAACGAGTTAATTGATTCAGCTCTTTATTTAACTGCTCACTATCGCCTAAGTTTAATTCAACTAAACGACGCAAATGAGTAATGCTGTCTATGTCTATGGCATTACATTGTAATCCCGTTTCATCTTTATGTTCGTGAACTACCGCAATATGCATGGTAACGGTAGATTCGCCATCGGAAAGCTCAAAACTTAAGGTGCCTAATTTTCCTTTAATGGGTTGCTCTGCGTGAATGGCACTCACTAAAGCGCCATTAAGGGATATATCATGAATTGATACCGGGTAAGTGTTATCTTCAACTATTAATTGCGCTTTTATTGAAAATAATATGCGAGAGAACTGTCGTCTATTTTCCATTGAAACTAATACATTAAGAAATACGTGTCTTTAGCATAGACCTCTTTTACTAAAAAGGCACCTAAATTTGCTTATTCAGGCGCCTTAATTGATTAATATCATTGAAAATAGGCGAATATTAATCACACTAATAAATTATTTATCTTACAATACTTCAAATTGTTAGGTGTTAACCTATTTTTTTATACTTAATTCTATGTGGTTCAATGGCAGCACTACCTAAGGTTTTTTTCAGCCATTGTTCATAATCGGTAAAGTTACCCTCAAAGAAATTTATTTGACCTTCATCACGGTAGTCAAGAATGTGAGTAGCAATACGGTCAAGAAACCAACGATCATGAGAAATAACCATAGCGCAACCGGGAAACTCTAAAATAGCTTCTTCAAGCGCTCGCAATGTTTCAACATCTAAGTCATTGGTTGGTTCATCTAGCAGTAATAAATTACCGCCCGTTTTCACGAGTTTAGCTAAATGCACACGATTACGTTCACCTCCGGATAAATCCTTAATAAATTTTTGTTGGTCGTTGCCTTTAAAGTTGAAACGGCTAACGTAAGCTCTACTGGGTATTTGATATGTGCCAATTTCTATAATGTCATGACCTTCAGAAATTTCTTGATAGACGGTATTGCTGCCGTCCATATCATCACGGAATTGATCAACACTGGCCAACTTTACTGTTTTACCTAGTTCAATTGAACCGGAGTCTTGCCGCTCAGTACCTGACATCATTTTAAACAGTGTAGATTTACCGGCGCCATTGGGGCCAATAATGCCGACAATAGCTCCTTTGGGCATACTAAAAGTTAAATCATCAATGAGAACTCTATCGTCGAATGATTTAGTTAAATTACAAACATCAAGCACTTTGTCCCCTAAACGAGGTCCTGGCGGAATATAGAGCTCATTGGTTTCATTGCGCTTTTGATTATCTGAGCTACTTAATTCTTCAAAACGCGCCATACGTGCTTTGCTTTTAGCTTGACGAGCTTTAGGGTTAGAGCGTACCCATTCTAACTCTTGTTTAATGGTTTTTTGTAAAGCACTTTCTGATTTACTTTCTTGCTCTAAGCGCGCATCTTTTTGTTCAAGCCATGAAGAATAATTACCTTCCCACGGAATACCATAACCGCGATCAAGCTCTAATATCCAACCTGCTACATTATCTAAGAAATACCTATCATGCGTTATAGCCACAACAGTGCCACTATAGTCATGAAGAAAACGCTCTAACCAAGCAACAGACTCTGCATCTAAATGGTTAGTTGGTTCATCAAGTAACAACATGTCTGGCTTTTGTAATAATAAATGACACAAAGCAACACGGCGGCGTTCACCGCCACTAAGTACAGCAATTTTTTGCTCCCAAGGTGGTAAACGTAATGCGTCAGCAGCACGCTCTAAAACGTTATCAATGTTATGCCCATCTTGACTATTAATAATGTCTTCTAACTCACCTTGTTCTTTGGCTAAAGCATCAAAATCAGCATTTTCTGCCGCGTACTCATTATAAACTTCATCTAAACGAGCGAGTGCATTTTTAACTGTTGAAACCGCATCTTCAACAATTTCACGAACGGTTTTATTTTCATCAAGCTGAGGTTCTTGTGGTAAATAACCAATATTAGTTCCTGATAATGCTTTTGCTTCACCTTCAAACTCGGTATCAACGCCAGCCATAATGCGAAGTAATGTTGACTTACCAGAGCCATTTAAGCCCAATACGCCAATTTTAGCGCCGGGGAAAAAAGAAAGAGAAATGTCTTTAAGTATGGTGCGTTTTGGCGGTACCACTTTGCTAACGCGGCTACACGAAAATATAAATTTATCTGGAAGTGTCATGAAAAAAGCCTTTTTGTTATTAAGAAATAATATATGTTCTTATTGTAGGATTTCTATTAGTGAGCCGTCAACGAATACTCGAATGAGTATGAATATAAGAGCTATTATCTTACCTGATGGGATTTGTGGGAATTTAAGTATAAAAAAGCCACTAAAAAGTGGTTTTAATTATGATTTCTGTGGGCTGACGGGAATTGAACTTTTGTAATTCGTTGTTATTTCATAAGCCTATAAAGTAGTCGAACGTAAATATGTCAAAATTAGACTATAAAGAGTTTAGTAATTTTGTAAATGTAACCATTAAGATTTTAGATGCTTTAAAAAAAGGAGAGATGCTTGCGGCAACATTTAATGCCTTATTTTCATTATCTTTCGGTAAAGCAATTTTTCATTATAAAGTTGAGAAGTAAATGATGAAAGTAAAAGCTGTATGATTTTTTTAATTTCTTTTTGAATGTTTTCACCATTAGGAATTGAAGTTAATAAAAATGCTTTATCAATAATCACTTGGCTTTCTAAATTCCATTGTTCTGAAGATAGGTTTGAGGCCTCATCTTTCTCAACCTCATTTTCAATTTGCATTATTTTGTTGAATTCAGAGTAACTACTCAGGCTATCAACCGTTTAGATTAGCTTGAAAGGTATGTATGCACTATTACGAAGGGTGCCGGTTGTGGTTTCTGTCTTTTTAATAATGGCTATGGGAATAGAGGCTGTACAGGTTATGGGACGATCTCGATATATAAAAACCATAGATACTTTATTTGTGTAGTAGACAATAATTAATTAAAAGTTGTTGTATATCTTGTTTTTGTGAAATGATGATATCACCGATAACCCTGACGCTATTTGCTTCTTCTTTTATTCGGTATAAAAGTCTAAAACCATCTGCAGTGAACTCTCTAAACGTACGGACACCAAGCTCTAATAGAGGTTGAGATATAGGTGCAGCGGTTGACGTAAAGCTAATTAGGTCTTCAAATCGTTCGATGAAATCCTCAATACGAATAATAACCTGTTCTTCACTCGAATAAGGACTTAAGTGATCGATAAGGTCATTTAGAAGGTTGTTAAAAGTTTCGGTGTATTCTATTCGAACTTCATCGTTTATCATTTTTCGTCTCTTGAATACGAACGACGGTTGACTAAGCGTTGTTTGAGATCAGAGCTAGATATCACACGCCCGTTGTTCGTATCGTCAACAGAGAAAGATGCTAACTTCAACAAGGCAATAGCTTCATCTCGACGCATCTTATCTTCATAAGATTCAATAATATAGGTTGGTGTACCATTCTGGGTAATTGTCATTGGTTCTTCGAGAGGAAGATTGGCCGCATTTTTTTTAAGGAAACTGATAGTTTCTACTCTCATTATAATTCACCGTTATTACTTTGTTTTTGATGGTCTAAATATAGTCTATATTTGGGCTTCGTGCAACTAAAGGCGGTAACACTTAACGGGAATAGAGCTTTAGTTATATAGATTTAGTTTTCTCAGGTGGCTTGATCAATGCTCACTAATATTGTTATATTTATTTGATTTAGAATTATCTAGACCGAAAGAAATTGGCTTTGTTATTGAACATTGAACATAGCTCTGAGTTTTGAATAAATTTAACAGAGCGTAGCGAAAATCTCGGGGGCTTGCCCCCGTGCTGAAT
>JAOPTQ010000118.1:0-6587 GCA_051531915.1 Colwellia sp.
CTTAATCAACTTGGTATTATTTCAAGAGTTATACGCTTACGCATAATAGCTTTAGGAAACTGAGAAATTAGAGACTCAGATTTCCATAAGTGACTTATATTATAAGAATTTCCATATTTTGGGAAAAGTTATTATCATTTGTGACCGCAATAACATTCACTTCAATACCAGTATCATATTCAAATTTTACAAAAGCAGATTCGAATACGTACCTGATTATAGGACTAATAGATATGAATTAATTTTATATCAAAAACTATAATTTCTTACGTAGAACAAAAGAGATACTAACTAATAACAAATAAAACATGCTTCCTCCACTCGATTTAGAAGGCGTGACTATTGGATCTGGCTCTGGCTCTGGCTCTGGCTCTGGCTCTGGCTCTGGCTCTTCAGGTACATCAAACAAATTTATACGATTTGATTCAATAGGGCGCTCTTGTGTTAGATCAGGTAATTGCCAACCAACCGCTAAATTATCACCACCATCACTTTCACGATGAATGGTTTCAATATAATATTTTTTTCCTGCAATTAAATAAATAGGTGCTGATTTTTGCGTAGCAAATTTTTCCCATTCTCTTGAATTAGTCCAGTCATAAGCGCCCGCAATTTTTACTTTATTATCAACACTATCATCTGTACTTAACCATAACTCGCCTTGATTATCACTGGCGATCCAAAAAGTGTAGTCGCCAGTTAATGGCGCACATAAATAACCTTTAATACGTGTAGCATAGTTATCGCCAACATCGGTGCCAATTTCAAAAGATGTTAAAGTTGATTTTTCATCTGCGGCTAACGTAAAATCAACTTCAGCTAAACTTTCACTGGTTGAGGTTAAGTTAAGCCATTTTTCTAAATTTAACTTACCATCAACTTCACACGTAGTCGCTTCAACAACCGTGACAGCATTAGCAAGGGTAATTTCATCTGAACCAAATTGATTACTGGCAGTTAAAGTAACATCATAACTACCGGCATTATTATAGATAACATTCTCATTAGCACTGGCGCTATTTTCAGGGATACCGCTACTAAAAGTCCAGTTAAAAGTATCCGGAGAATTAGTCATATGACTACTAAAATCAATTGAATCACCTACCCCGATAGTTTTTTTTGATTGATTAAAACCTGCCACTGGTGGTAAATCATTCGTAACTATATCAGCAACAAATGTAACTACCGATGTGGCTGTAAGCTCATAACCCTCCGATAGACTAATCGTACCTTTATCTGCTAAATCATTATCTTTATTGGTTAAATAAACTCTAAATGATTTTACTGTTTTCCCATCAGGCAATGAAGAAAAGTTAAATTTAAGCTTTTCACTAACATCTCCACCATTAACAGCCACAATAACTAATTTTCCTTCTTCATCACTCTTATATGCCGAAGCCATTATTCCTTTTAGGTTATCTATATTTGGTAAACCAACACGTTGGTAACCAGGACGAATAAAGCGACTATAATTACCTACTGCCCACAATACTTTAGAATCTTGTACAGAGTCTGCAGCTAAGCTTGAGTTAACTTTAATTAAGCCATCTTTATAATTATAGGGTGTAACACCTAACCACCAATGCCAAGCACTAACATTCAGTCGAGTTAAATCTCGGTGTAACATTCTTCCAACGTGCACAGCATACTCCATGTCAGAAACATCCCAACTACTACCTTCAAAGTCACGAACATCACCAGCGTCCCCCAAAATACAAACTTCACTCATCCATATTTTTGCGTCACTAGAAGCAGCCTTAACGTTTTCTAAAACGATATCTCTTAATGGCCCCATACGATCAGAACTAGCATCAGAAAAATAACCATGTAAGGAAAGTTTATTCCCTATTTTATCTTTTATGTTGCTATCACCTAACAACTTATCAATATAGTTTTTATAACTACCATTGCCTGAACTATTCATACCTCCGCTATAAATATTATTACCGTTGGTAAACTCTTTATATTTTTCATCACTTAATGCTGCTGTATATTCAACTACTTCACCTGCTTCAATTGAAACATTATCAGTTAAGTCGGCACTATTAAGCTCATTATATAATGCACTATAAACAGCTTTCATATCGTCAATATTATAAGGGTTGCCTTCTTGACCTGTACCTGTCCAATCCCATGTAGGTTCATTTATCGGACTAATATAATTTATAGGTACACCGGCGGTGTTACGCAGGTATTCAACAACATCAACTAGAAAGGCAGCAAATTCATCCACCATGTCATCTTTTAAGTTAGTAGAGCTATTTTTATTACCGGGATGGGCTAAGCCATTTTTAGTCGCCCAAACTGGCGGACTATTACTAAAAGCAATAAGATCGGTCACACCTCGCTCATAGGCTTCTTGCATGAAGCGAATTTGCCCAAGTTGTTTAGTGGTATCAATGGCTGCACCGGGTGCTGATTGCATTAATTCAGCTCGACGTTTTATATCATTAATCTTACTGCTATTACCTTGTTCATAGCTTCCTGCACCAATATTAAAGCGCCATGCTGATAGCCCAATTCCTGTTTCAGTAGAAAAAAGCATATCGGCTAACGATTCAACTGAGTCTTCTTTACCTTCAGATATCCACTTATTAATAGTTGGGTTAATTGACCATGCATCAGAGGCTCCAAAACCATCAATGGTTTGATATGACTTAGATAAGTCAATATTTAAATCGGAGTCTGCAAAAACATATCCACAAGCGAACGTTAGCACCGTTGCCACTAATATGTTTCTTTTAAATAAATATTTCATAATTAATATCTCTTTTTGAATTTCTATTTAGTTAAAATTAAAGGTTTTATAACGTATGAATAACGATAATCTAACCAAGGAAGGACATATTGAGATAAAGGCTCTGCCCCCCACGAATCTGTACCACCAACACCACGTTGTTTATAATCTATATTGACAAAAATACGGTCACGCTTAACAAGTTCATTGGGATGCAAGTTTCGACGTGTATGATCGTGTTTGCTAGCATCGTAGTCATCAGTAGAGAAATATTCAGCACCAAAGCCTATCGGTTTATTGGGTAAGCCAGCAAAAGTTACGCCATAGCCTTCTTTATCATAAAAAGACACTAAACGAACATCAGTTCGATAGCCATTTTCTGATGGTCTAACATAAGGCACGTAGATAGAATCGACATCGGTATCATACAAACCAACAAAAGCTGATGACTTTCTATCATCGTAATTTTCATGTGGACCACGACCATAATATTGAATATTGCTATAACGAGTATCTAACTCAAACAATGTACCTAAACGAGGTAACTTACCAAACTTCTTATGGGGAGCAGCATAAAACCAAACATCAACCTTAATCTCACCATTACCAAATACATTTAATGTAGTTAAGTAGCGACTCTCAATGGCAGGTAATTTATGTTCAAGTTTTATTTCCACTTGTTGTGGTGAGATACGCTGGTAGTTTAAACTCGTTAATTGCGTTTCACGCCCTAGCTTTTGATAAACACCAAAAGATTGTTCATAATTTTGAATTTCTAAATCGTTATAAACTGGTGCTCGCCAAAACTCTGGATGAGATGGTGCTTTTAGTAGTTCTTTTCCACGGTATTGTAATGAACTAATTAATCCCAACTGTTTATCTAACCTAAAACTTAAGTCTTTAGCATTAAGCTGTAAATATTTTTCTGAAGACTTAATTTCAACACGTTCTTCAATATATTTAACTTGAGCAACACTGGTAATAGGAAAAGCTAATTGCTCTTGTGCAACAATATGCCCCTTAACTAATAATGATTCTTCATTATTTAATAGCACGTCGATATTTAAAAAATATTCCGCGCCATCTTCCACATTAGTATTAAAAGCAACCGTAAGTTTTTCTTTCATACCAGCTTTTGTTGTTAGATCAGCTACAACACCACTTTCTACTACTTTACCATCACGAGATAAATGCCATTTGATTTGATATGCAGATAAATCACGAAAGTAATTTTTATTATTAACTTCAATAACACCGTTAACAATATCAATCGCACTAAAAGCAATATTTTGATGAACTTTTTTCACTTCATATAAATATGGGTACGGACTGCGATCAGCAAACACTAAGCCGTTTGCACAAAAGCTATCACTATTAGGTGTGCCTAATGGCTCTAAATCACCGCCATAAGCCCAAAAATCACTACCATCTTCCGCTTTCTTAGCAAACGTTTGATCAACCCAATCCCAAATAAAACCACCTTGCAATGAGTCGTATTTTTCAAAAGCATCCCAATATTCTTGAAAGTTACCTAAGGAATTACCCATAGCATGCTCATATTCTATAAGTAGTACAGGACGTTCATCATGTTGAGTTTCTGCATAACGAATGATATCACTTAACGGCGCATACATTTGACCATAAGCATCAGTATGACGGCGGAGTTGAGCTTGTTCTGAAATTACTGGAGAAGCTTCTTGATTTTTTAACCAATCATAAGTCACCTCAAGATTAATACCATCGCCCGATTCATTACCTAACGAGCGAATAACAACTGAGGCATTATTTTTACTACGTTCATACATATTACTAATACGATCTAAATAAGCAGCTTGCCATTCTGGTTTATTAACAATATGTTTAGCGGGATCATAACTAGTACCTTGATTTGACGCCCCTAAACCATGTGATTCAGTGTTGGCCTCATCCATGATGTATAAACCGTATTCATCTGCTAAGTCATACATATACTGATCATTAGGATAATGTGACATACGTACCGCATTAATGTTAAATTCTTTCATTAGCCTTACGTCTGCCAACATAGATTCACGCGATATAACATGACCATCAACAGCATCATGCTCATGACGGTTTACCCCTTTAAACAAAATAGCTTTCCCATTAACTAGGAAGTTACCATTTTTGTATTCTGTTGAACGGAAACCAATTTTTCGTCCAATAAACTGTTTAGCCGATTTATTAGAAACTAAACTTACTGATAATTTATATAAGTTAGGTTGCTCAGCACTCCACAGTTTCGGAGCTTTAATATTAGTGTTAAAAGAGAGCTTAGTGGTTTTACCTGCAGCTAATGATGCAAGCTTTATTTTTTTACTAAAAATAACCTGCTCATTTTCATCTAAAACATCCGCTTGTAATACAATATCTTGAACTTCATTTAATGAACTGTTCTCAATATCAGCATCAAATTTTAATATCCCATTAATATACTTTTCATCTAAAGTAGTAAAAGCATGAAAGTCTCTAATCGCGACTTTTGGTGTTGTGTAAACATAAACGTCACGCTCTATACCACTTAAGCGCCACATATCCTGACATTCAAAATATGAACCGTCTGAATATCGGTATACTTCCATCGCAATAAGATTTTTTCCTGGTTTTACAAAGTTTGTAATATCAAAGGCGGCATCAGTTTTTGAGTCTTGTGAATAACCTACCTTTTTACCATTTATCCATAAATAGAAGGCTGATTTTACCGCGCCAAACTGCAAGTAAACCTGTTGGTTATTCCAAGCGTCTGGCACTTCAAATGTTTGGCGATAACTCCCTACAGGGTTATATTTTATATCTTTGGTAGCTATATTTTTATTCGGTAACAGTAATTCATTATCAAAGCAGGCATGGCTATGATAAAACGGAGTACCGTAACCGTTTAATTCCCAGTTAGCTGGCACTGCTATTTTTTGCCATTGACTATCATCATAATTAACTTCAAAAGCCCCTACAGGCTTTTTACTTGGATGATCAACCCAGTTAAACTTCCACTGACCATTTAATAATTGATAATTACTTTGTTGCCAAGGCAGCTCACTAAATAATACTTGTTCATTATTATAAGAATAAAAGAAACTACGAGCAGGTTCTTTATTAATACGGAAAACTTCTGGATTACGCCAATCTTCAATTTCAGCCAAACTTTGAAAACTAGTAAGCAATAATACAACACTAAAAAATGTTGTAGATATCTGCTTGATAAACGTCATAATTACCTCTTGTTATATAAAATTTTTAACTACTCTCCTTTAATGACAACTTTTAAAGAGAAAACCACAATAAAAACTTAATGATATAAACAAAAATAGGGTGGATTATAATCCTCCCTCAATAAAGAGTAATAAAAACGCTTCAGTATTAATCGTAACTATAGCTAACGTTGAATTATTGACAAGAATATAACGTTCTGAAAAATTATAAGACTGTAAAGATATCCAACTATCATCAGCTAAGCCGGAAACCTGTTTAAAAGTTGCGATTTCATTACAATTAGACGTACCGTCAAGTTTATCAACAATTAATTTATCCTTTGAATGGCGTAAAAAATAATCAGACTAATTAAATGATTCAAAAGAAATATAACCATCGGAATAAGCTAAACCAGATCTAATAAACCACATAGCATCTTCAACGGGAATATTATACCAATTTGATTAAATTTCTTCCCAACTCAGAGCTATGTTCAATGTTCAATGTTCAATGTTCAGTAACAAGGCGAATTTGTTTAGGTCTAGTCATTCTAAATCAAATAAATTCAACGACGTTAGTGAGCATTGAGCAAACTCCCAAAGGGCGATTTTAAGAGGCTTATATGCTGCGTTATTGATTTTGA
>JAOPTQ010000119.1:0-28140 GCA_051531915.1 Colwellia sp.
CTCATTCACCTATAATTGCTGAACCGTCATTGCAATACTTGCTTTTGCCGCCATTACACTCTCTAAAGATATGACCGGAGAGTGGCTTAAAAGCTTATTTCAAGTTATCTGTCTTTCTTTGGGCTTGAGTTGGATTTTTGCTATCACCCTGACTCCCTTTCTTTGTCTTCGTTTTATGGATGAAAAGAAGAGTGCCAATATTGAGAATAAACCACAGAGCCGAATGATGGCGTTATATTTTGGTGTCTTAGTCGTTAGCATTAAACATCGAAGAACAACCTTGTTGCTTGTATTGATGTTACTAATGGCATCAATGTGGGGATTTAGTTATGTTAAACAAGACTTTATGCCAGACATGAACCGCCCACAAATGACGCTGGATCTTTGGATGCCAGAAGGGACACACATTAAAGAGACAAAAAAGGAGCTACAACAGGTTGAAAAATATGTACGCCAATTAAAAGGTGTAACGGGGGTGGCAACCTTTATTGGCAGAGGACCACATCGATTCTTACTGACTTATGAGCCACAAATGCCAAGCAGTGCTTATGGTCAGCTTATTATTAATTTAGATGATTACCAACAGATCCCTGACCTTAAGCGCCATCTTATCGCCTATTTAGAACAAAATCATTCAGATGCAGTAAGCAGTGTCGATGCCTTTAAATTAGGACCGGGTGGTGGCTCAGTTGTTGCCCGAGTCTCTGGGGCTGATCCTAAAATATTAGCCTCTATTGCCGAGCAGGTAAAACAGATAATGCGTGAGCATTCCAATACCCGAAGCATTCGTACCGACTGGGGCGATCCAGTTAAAACTAAATGGGTGCAGTGGTCTCAATATCAGGCAGAAGCGTTAGGTCTCAGCCGAACTGATATTGCACAATTACTGGCAATGAATTTTTCGGGCACTGTTATTGGCTATTTTAGAGAAGGTGATCGCTCATTACCCATGGTAATAAGACCTATAGAAGAGCAGAGAAAAAACGTAGATAACCTAAAAAATATGATTATTTGGCACTCAGAAAGTAAAACTTGGCTACCACTTGAACAAGTAATCCAAGGTTCAAAAATTGGTTGGGAATATCCGGTGATCCATCGGCTTAACCGAGGGCGAGTACTTAGGATCATCACAAAGCAAAAAGAGGGGACAACCGATGCACTATTTCATGAGCTTCAGCCTTTAATTGAACAATTATCACTCCCTGATGGTTACACTTTGGAATGGGGCGGAGAACATGAAGAGCAGGTAGAAGCTAACAGCAAACTAATGTCTAACGTGCCCATTGCTTTTGCGGCAATGTTTTTTATCTCTGTGATGCTGTTCGATAGTCTGCGTCATCCAATTATTATCTTTTTAGGGCTACCACTGGCGGTTATTGGTGTGGCTAATGGAATGTTGATTGCAGATCAACCCTTTGGTTTTATGGCAATGCTGGGTTTTTTAAGCCTTTTTGGCATGTTAATTAAAAATGAAATTGTCTTACTGGATCAGATTAATCTAGAGCTAAAAGAGGGGAAAAGTGCTTATCGCTCGGTACTCGATGCTGCGATTAATCGGGTGCGCCCCGTATGCATGTCTGCACTAACCACCGTATTAGGAATGATACCACTATTATGGGATGCTTTTTTTGCACCGATGGCGGTGACTATTATGGGAGGCTTAACCTTTGCAACTATTCTTACATTAATTGTCACACCCGTTCTATATTGCGTTTTCTTTGCTGTTTCACCTCCGTTATCACGTCAAGAAAAAGAGACTAGCTTATCAATGCCAGCCTTGATATAGGGGGAGTTGAAAAAATGATGAATAGAGAGAGAACTAAAATTAGCAAATTATACCTACCCAAAGGCAATCATGATGACAAAGTACAATATAAGTAATGAAGAAAACAAAACAACAAAAAAATAAAAGTTCAAGCAGCTACCAACTGCATGATGAACAACAGTTATTGCAAGCATTTTCCATTAAATCTGGAGATTGTATTCTTGATTTGGGCTGTGGTCCGGGCGATTGCAGTTGATCGTAATCAGGATATTATTGAGCGTTTAAATCAAAGAATCATTGATAATCAGGTAACGAACATTGAAACGCGAGTCGCCAATATAAAACAAGCGCTGCCGTTAAAAGATAATAGTGTGGATGTCTGTTTATTAATAACGGTATTACATATCTTAAACATTAGAAATATAGGGGACTTTATTTTTAATGAAATAGAACGAGTATTAAAACCTAATGGTCGATTGATTACCCTTGATCTTAAAAAAGAAGACTTTGATTTTGGGCCGCCAACATCAATGAAAATTGCTAGCGATGAGCTAGAATTAATTGCAATAAAATCCGGTTTCAGCAAAAAAAATTAGTTGATTTTCCTTACTTTTATTTGCTTCGATTTAAACTTGGTAATAGCATATATTAGTAATACATTTGATAACCAAATAAATATTATAACCCATATTTTTATCCGTTTAAGACGGAGTCTTACACAAGGAAAATTCTGTGGATATTACAAGTGCAGTAGGAAAGAGCATTAATACAAATTTAGGTAAACTTGATATTATCAAGTTTTTAGGTAAAGGAAAATCTGGTTATTCTTACTTAGCCAAAAGGTTAGAATGTCAATATGTAATTAAACTAATACATTATGAACCATGTACTTACTACTCCTTTGGTGATGTAAATAAGGTTGAACTTGAGGTTTCTGCATATAAAACTTTAGAAAATATAGGGATTAAAATCCCTAAACTTCTTGATTCAAATATTGCCAATAATTATCTTGTTAAGGAATATATTGAAGGCGATCTAATAACAGAACTAATAATTGAAGACTCTCTTCCTAAATTATGCATTGAGCAAGTTTGCTATATGTCAGAAATCCTTAAATCACTAGATTTAAATATTGATTATTTTCCAGATAATTTCGTCTTAAGAAATAACATTTTATATTATATTGATTATGAACATAATCAATATAATAAAGAGTGGGATTTAGCTAATTGGGGCTTGTTCTATTGGGCAAATACAAGGGGAATGAAAGCATACAAGGAAACTCAAGATCCTACTAAAATTAATAAAAGTGCAAATTCTGGTATTCCAATAAAAGAGCCTTTCACAAAAATAGTTAACGATTGGATCACAACTTATTGTTAACTATCAGCCAATAAAAATACAAAATAAATATCTTCTGTAGCTAACCCATCACCTACAAATTGATAGTTTAAAGGTTGTCCGGCATGAGAAGTATTATTAGGAATTATGAATGGCATTAATATCCATCTCATTTTTATTGCCGTCAATGCTATAAACTATTAACTCATTTCCTTAAAAAGAGAATAACACCTTTTTTGGATAACGCTTTAGATAAAAGCAAAGGCATCAGCATACATATGGTCAAGTAATGCGCCATGCTTAATAAAATCTGTTCGAATAGTTGCTACCATATCGAATCTACCGGCTAAATAAATATCGTAAGGCGCTAAATTGGGTATATCGTGCATAACCGCTTGATGTACTAAGCCGGTTTTTCCTTGCCAAGTATCGCTAGGGTTTTCGCTTATGTTTTTGTTTATGTTTTCAATGACGGGAATAAACGTTGCGTGAGGTAATTGGGCAATCATTGCTGTGGTTTCTTCGAGTTCATAACATGCATTTTGTTCTCTTAATCCCCAATAAACCACAATATGGCGAGTCGATTTTTGCTCCGCTAAATACTCAAACATAGATTTTATGTAAGAAAAACCGGTTCCACCAGCAAGTAATAATAACGGTCGTTCACTCGTTGAGCGCAGATGAGCATTGCCTAAAGGCGCTTCAATGGTAATAGTACTATTTTTTTCAAGACTAGCTTTAATGCGTTCAATAACTTGCATGGGATAACTGTCGGCAACAAAGGCACCAATTTGTAATTCAATTAAGTCACTATTTGGCGAGCTAGCAATTGAAAATGGCCGCTTGTCATCATTGCTCATAACAAAATTTAAATATTGTCCGGCAATAAACTCAACTTTTTCACTCGGCTTTAATAGCACTTTATATACATGCGAGGTGAGTGATGTAAGTGACTTTATTTGACATGTTATCGTTTTCATTATGGCTGATCCTTTTCTTTGGGGAAAATGGCTAACTCATCCCAAATATCATCTATTTCTTGTTTTATTTCAGGCTTCATTTCAATAGGTACACCCCATTCTCGATCAGTTTCTCCTGGCCATTTATTGGTGGCATCTAAGCCCATTTTAGAGCCTAAGCCTGATACTGGCGAGGCAAAATCTAAATAATCAATTGGAGTATTGTCAATTAATACTGTATCTCTACTAGGATCCATGCGTGTTGTCATGGCCCATATTACGTCATTCCAATCTCTGGCGTTAATATCATCATCGCAAACGATGACAAATTTAGTATACATGAATTGTCGTAAAAACGACCAAACACCCATCATGACTCGTTTTGCATGCCCAGCATATTGCTTTTTAATGGTGACCACAGCTAAGCGATATGAACAGCCCTCCGGTGGCAAGTAAAAATCTTGAATTTCTGGGAACTGTTTTTGTAAAATAGGTACGAATACTTCATTTAAAGCAACCCCTAAAATAGCTGGTTCATCTGGCGGTCTGCCGGTATAGGTACTGTGATAAATAGGATCTTTGCGGTGAGTAATATGGGTAACAGTAAACACCGGGAAAGTATCTATTTCATTATAATAACCGGTGTGATCGCCATACGGTCCTTCAGGCGCTACTTCTTCAGGATCAAGATAACCTTCTAAAATAATTTCTGCACTAGCAGGGACTTCTAAATTATTACTAACAGATTTAGTCACTTCAGTTTTAGCGCCGCGCAGCAAGCCGGCAAAAGCATATTCTGATAAGGTATCTGGCACCGGTGTGACAGCGCCTAAAATTGTGGCAGGATCTGCACCTAATGCAACCGACACTGGATATTTTTCGCCGGGATTAGTCTGTTTAAATTCTTGAAAATCTAATGCGCCACCACGATGCGATAACCAACGCATAATGACTTTGTTCTTACTTAAGACTTGTTGGCGATAAATACCTAAATTCTGGCGCTCTTTATGTGGCCCTTTAGTAACGGTTAAGCCCCAAGTAATTAATGGTGCAACATCACCCGGCCAACATTTTTGAATAGGTAATTTAGCTAAATCTACCTCATCACCACTGATAACTATCTGTTGACACAATGCTTTTTTGATCACCTTAACCGGCATGTTCAATACTTGTTTATAAAGGGGAATTTTCCCTAAGGCATCACGAAAACCTGTTGGTGGCTCCGGCTCTTTTAGCATGGCTAATAACTTACCAACATCACGTAAAGCGCTAACGTCACTTTGTCCCATTGCTAATGCGACGCGATCAGGCGTGCCAAATAAGTTAGTAAGTACTGGCATACTATGAGGATTACCATTTTCATCAACGGCATTCTCAAATAATAAAGCAGGGCCTTTAGCTCGAAGTGTTCTATCACTAATTTCAGTCATGGCTAAATGGGTAGAAATAGGCTGAGTGATACGTTTTAGTTGACCAATTTTTTCAAGCTGACTAATAAAATCTCTTAAGTCGTTATATTTCATAATAATTTTTATTTAAATAAGTTTGTTTTGAAAACAAAAAAACCAGTCACAAGACTGGTTTTATGCAAATTAATTATTTTTACTTACGTTTCATTGAATCAAAAAATTCATCATTGGTTTTGGTCATTGCCAATTTATCAATAAGGAATTCTATCGCGCCTATTTCATCCATTTCATGAACAATTTTACGTAATATCCACATTTTTTGTAGTTCATCAGGTTTGGTAATTAATTCTTCACGACGTGTACCACTGCGGTTAATGTTAATCGCAGGGAATACACGTTTCTCAGAAATTTTACGAGACAGGTGTAACTCCATATTACCGGTACCTTTAAACTCTTCGTAGATAACTTCGTCCATTTTTGAACCTGTTTCGACTAATGCGGTTGCAATAATAGTTAAGCTACCACCTTCTTCAATGTTACGGGCAGCGCCAAAAAAACGTTTTGGACGATGTAGTGCATTGGCATCAACACCACCGGTTAATATTTTACCCGACGATGGAATAACTGTGTTATATGCACGTGCTAAACGGGTAATTGAATCCAGTAAAATCACTACATTTTTCTTATGTTCAACTAAACGTTTAGCTTTTTCTATGACCATTTCTGCAACTTGAACATGTCTACTTGCCGGTTCATCAAAGGTAGAAGCAACCACTTCACCTTTAACTAAGCGTTGCATTTCTGTTACTTCTTCTGGGCGCTCATCAATTAATAAAACAATTAATTCAGCATCGGGGTGGTTATGCGCAATACTTTGCGCAATATTTTGTAGCAATAATGTTTTACCTGCTTTTGGCGGCGCAACAATTAAACCACGTTGCCCCATGCCAATAGGAGAGGCTAAATCTAAAACGCGTGCGGTGATATCCTCGGTTGAGCCATTACCACGTTCCATTATCATACGATCAGTTGGATGAATAGGTGTTAAATTTTCAAATAAAATTTTATTACGTGTATTCTCCGGACGATCAAAGTTAACTTCGGTAACTTTTAATAAAGCAAAATAGCGTTCACCCTTTTTAGGTGAGCGAATTTTACCTTGAATAGTGTCACCCGTTCGCATACTAAAACGACGGATTTGACTTGGAGATACATAAATATCGTCAGGTCCGGCTAAATAAGAAGAGTCGGATGAACGTAAAAATCCAAAGCCATCTTGTAAAATTTCTAAAACGCCGCCGCCAAAAATATCATTATCATTTTCAGCGTGCTTTTTTAAAATAGCAAAAATTATGTCTTGTTTACGAGATCTAGACAAGTTTTCAAGCTTCATTGATTCAGCAAGTTTAACTAAGTCGTTAATGGATTTTTCTTTAAGTTCGGTAAGGTTCATAGGGGTTTCTTAGACTATTTTAAGTGGTGCATCTTAGGCGATTGCCGATGACAGTGTATGTTAAATGTATTATTTACAATATGAATTGGGATAATTGAGATATGCAATTTTGTACTCAGAACCTAAATCTAGCATTAAAAGCTAAAGAGGTAAAGATACTAATAAAAAATGTAAGGAAATATTTTTATTTACTCGTTATAAAGTAAAAAGCTCGACAGGTTATCGAGCCTTTTGCTTTGGTTCACTTGGAATAAGAGAATTTTAAAGATTTTTATCTATAAATTCTTTCAACTGTGTTTTTGATAACGCGCCCACTTTAGTGTCGGCTATTTCGCCATTTTTAAACAATAATAAGGTAGGAATACCACGTACGCCATATTTAGGTGGTGTACCAGAATTTTGATCAATATTGAGTTTGCCAACAGTCACTTTTCCTTCATATTCACTGGCAATATCATCAAGTACAGGGGCAATCATTTTACATGGACCACACCATTCAGCCCAAAAATCCACTAACACTAAACCCGATGCATTCAATACATCTGCTTCAAAACTATCATCCGTTAGTTGAATAATTTTATCGCTCATTTTCTTCTCCGTTGGTAATGGCTAATGTGCCAAAGGTAATAATTATATTTTATAGGACAATATTATACGCCTAAGAGTATTTATTTGCCTATTTTTTCAAAAGGTCTCTTTTATCGCGAGCTATTTGCAATCTTAACTAAAAGTGATTAGTTATTAACAAACTAAAATGTTAAGCTAGCGCCATGAAAAAAACACATTTAACAGAAACAAAATTCGCTGACTTAAATCTTGCTCCGCAAGTAGTGACCGGATTAGAAGCCATGGGCTTCGAATATTGTACGGCTATTCAAGCGAAATCCTTACCGGTATTACTTCAAGGCACTGATATTGCTGGCCAAGCACAAACCGGCGAAGGTAAAACCATCGCTTTTTTAGCAGCTGCTTTTCATCAATTATTGCAAAAAGAAGCACCTACACACAATCAACCTCGTACATTAATAATGGCGCCTACACGTGAATTGGCAATTCAAATTCATCGTGACGCTATTGAAATGTCAAAAAGTACCGGATTACGTCTTGGTGTTGTATATGGGGGTGAAGGTTATGAAAGTCAACGTTTAGTGCTAGAACAAGGCGTCGATATTTTAATTGGTACTTGTGGACGCTTGCTTGATTATATGAAGCAGGGTGTATATAACCTTAAAAACATTGAAGTAATTATACTTGATGAAGCCGATCGAATGTTTGATTTAGGCTTTATTAAAGATATTCGCTATATGTTTAATAAAATGCCACCGGCAACTGAACGCTTAAGCATGCTGTTTTCAGCAACCTTGTCATTCCGTGTCAAAGAACTGGCTTTTGAACATATGAATGATCCTACCAGCGTTGAAGTTGAGCCGGATCAAAAAACTAATGTTCGTATTAGTGAAGAACTTTTTTATCCTTCTAATGAAGATAAAATGACACTGCTGCAAACACTTATTGAAGAAGACTGGCCTGAAAAAGCCATTGTATTTGCTAACACTAAACATGTTTGCGAAAAGCTTTATGATCACTTGAATGCAGATAAACTTCGCGTAGGTTTGCTAACCGGTGATGTGCCACAGAAAAAACGGTTAAAAATATTAGAGCAATTTACCGAGGGTAGTTTAGACTTTTTAGTTGCTACGGATGTTGCCGCACGGGGTTTACATATTCCTGCCGTTACGCATGTATTTAACTACGATTTACCTGATGATTGTGAAGATTATGTGCATCGTATTGGTCGTACGGGTAGAGCGGGGGCAACAGGTCATGCCATTAGTTTAGCTTGTGAACAGTATGTTTTTAATTTACCGGCAATTGAAGAGTATATTGAACATGCTTTACCGGTAAGTAAGTATGATCATTCTGCTTTGCTTGATGATTTACCTAAACCGAAACCTCGCCAACGTCGACATAGACCCAGTGGTAATCGACAAGGTCAAAATCGCGGCAATCAAAACCGAAGTAGTCAAAGCCGAAGTAATAGTAGTAATTATCGCGGCAATCGTAGTTAGTTTTTATATTAACTACGATATACACCATGCAACAACTAAATGATATACCACAGTATAATAAAACACACTATGCTGTGGTTGATTTAGGCTCAAATAGCTTTCATTTACTCATTAGTCAATTGTCGGGTCAAACAATTCAAACGGTAAATAAGGTTAAGCGCAAGGTTCGTTTAGCCTCAGGGCTTGATCATTTTGATCAGTTAAGTGACGAGTCCATAACACGAGGACTTGATTGTTTAGCTTTATTTGCCGGACACCTTATCAATATTCCCAAAGATAATATTCGAATTGTGGCAACTGCAACATTACGTATTGCTAAAAACCGTGATGATTTTTTAATTGCCGCCAATAAAATTTTGCCTAAAAAAATTCAACTACTCAGTGGTGAGCAAGAAGCCGAAACTATTTATAGCGGTGTTGCGCACTCTTGTTTGGCATGTAATCAACAAAAGCGACTTGTTATTGATATTGGTGGAGCCAGTACAGAATTAATTATTGGTGAAGCACACCAAGCAAAAAAAGTGGTTAGTTTGAATATTGGCTGTGTTAGTTTTAAAGAAAAGTATTTTCAAGATAATTTACTTAATGGTGAAAATTTTACCGCAGCGATTATCGCCGCATCTACTATGATTAAGCCAATAGCCGATGACTTTAAAACGCTTGGCTGGCAAATCACGGTGGGCAGCTCAGGTATAATGCAGGCATTAGCGGAAATACTTCAGTATCGCCAACAATCGTTAATTATCACAGCTAAATTTTTACAAGAAATCAAGCATTCACTAACAAGCTATAAAAATATAGACGCCATTGCCTTTGATGGTTTAAGAGCTGACCGTAATCCGGTAATGGCCAGTGGTTTAAGTATTCTTATTGCATTATTTAATTGTTTGAATATTCAAGAGATGACTTTATCAACAGGGGCTTTACGTGAAGGGCTTTTGTATGAAATGTTGCCCCACACGAGTCAATTAACGTAAATTAACCTCGTGAAAGGGTAACTGATTCAGGATAACCAATTCAGCTTAATCTAATTAAGAGTCACTAGGCTTGAGCATCTGCTTTTAACCATCTCGCCACTTGTTTGGCAAAGTAGGTTAAAATACCATCAGCGCCAGCACGTTTAAAGGCAAGTAATCCTTCCATTACACAAGGTTTTTCGGCTAGCCAACCATTTTGAATGGCAGCCATGTGCATGGCATATTCACCACTTACTTGATAGGCGTAGGTAGGCACTTGAAACGTGTCTTTAACGCGGCGTACTACATCTAAATAAGGCATGCCTGGTTTCACCATTACCATATCGGCACCCTCGGCAATATCTTGCGCAACTTCATGCAGCGCTTCATTACTATTTGCCGGATCCATTTGGTAAGTATGCTTGTCACCGCCTTTTAGGTTCCCTGCTGAGCCAACCGCATCGCGAAAAGGTCCGTAATAATTTGAAGCATATTTAGCGGAATAAGCTAAAATTTTAGTATTAACAAAGTCATTCGCTTCGAGGGCCTCTCTAATTGCGCCAACTCGCCCATCCATCATGTCTGACGGGGCAATAATGTCGGCACCTGCTTGCGCATGTGAGAGTGCTTGTTTAACTAATATATCCTTAGTGACTTCATTGACCACATAACCCGTTGCGCCAGCTTTGTTTTCATCGCTTTCGCTTAATATGCCATCTTGTCCATGTATGGTGAAGGGATCTAAGGCAACATCAGTAATCACAGCAAGTTGGGGGAATTTAGCTTTTAAGGCCCTAACGGTACGTTGTGCCAACCCATTAGGGTTATAAGCTTCTTCGGCCATTAAGGACTTTTTATCACTGGGCGTCACTGGAAAAATGGCAATAGCGGGAATACCTAAATCGACCAACTCTTGCGCTTCTGCTAACAATAAATCAATACTTTTACGCTCAACGCCGGGCATAGATTGAATAGCTTCACGCTGGTTGGTTCCCTCTAAAACAAACACTGGATAAATTAAATCATTTACCGTTAGTTGATTCTCAGCCATTAGGCGACGGGTAAAATTATCTTTACGCATACGGCGCATACGACGAGCGGGATATTGACCAAAGGCATTGTTATTGTTCATAAAGTTATTCCTGAATTTTTGTTATTCTTCTTCAATAAATTGGTGCTGTTGTACTTGATTTCTACCATTGTTTTTAGCTTGATATAAAGCGGCGTCAGCACCTGAAAAAATTTGTGCTGGTTGTACGTTTTTTTGTTGTTGATAAGTACCTATACCACAACTTATTGTTATGGCAATTTCAGTTCCCTCATGTTCAAAAGCTTGCTTAGCAATGGATTTTCTTAAATCATCTGCCAACACTTGTGCTCCTTTAGCGTCAGTGTCGGGTAATATTAAACAAAATTCTTCACCGCCATAACGAAAAGCTAAATCACTACTGCGCTTTAAGCTTTGTTTTATGTGTTGGCTAATCCAAATAAGGCAGTGATCACCAGTTAAATGACCATAGTTGTCGTTAACCTTTTTAAAGTGGTCAATATCAATAATCACTAAACTTAATGGGGTTAAATTTCGTTTACTTCGGCGATATTCAGCAAGAATTTTTTGATCATAAAACCGGCGATTATGAAGCCCTGACAATTCATCAATGGTGTTTATTCGCTCAAGTTCTTTATTGGCATCTTCTAACTCTTGTAAAGCAATATGCAACTCAAGTGTACGTTCTTGAACACTGTCCTCTAAATTATCTTGGCTATCTTGCTGTGCTGCTAATAAAGATTGGTGGGCTAGGTTACTTTTTTGTGCGGCCTCTTTTGCCATTGCTACTTTGTTGATGATATGTTGTTGTTGTAAAAGATATTTACGCCGAATGGTGAGTATGGCAACTAAGGCTAACAGTGAAGCACTAGCTGCTCCTATAGCAAACCCTTGTGTAAATGACCACGGATATTGATTAGAACTTGGTACTATTTTTTTAACGGCAATAACAGCAGGGCTATATGCCCCTAAAAGTAATAAAGGCAAAAAAAACTGAGTAAGACATATTGTAAATATTTGCATGATTTATAACTATTTTTGAGTTTAATTTAAGTTGAAAACAGTTTTAGCATTGATACTAGTTTGACAAGCAATTTCACTTTGGTCAATCCCCGTAAGTGTTGCTAATTGTTTAACTACATAGGGTAAATAGCTAGGCTCATTGCGACTACTTTTAGGGCGAGGCTTAATTGTTCTAGGCGTTAAATAAGGCGCATCGGTTTCAATAAGTAAGCGATTTAAAGGAATCAGATTAACAATATCCCTGAGCTCTTGCCCTCTACGTTCATCACAAAGCCAGCCGGTAATACCAATATACATACCCACAGACAAACATTGCTGTAATTCTTGTTTATTACCAGTGAAACAATGAGAAACCATCGCCGGAATTTTATCAATAAACGGAGAAAGAATGTCAAACCAAGGCTGAAAAGCATCTCGTTGATGTAAAAATAGCGGCATACTTAATTGTGCAGCAAGTGCTACTTGCTCATTAAATATGGTTAATTGTTGTTTGGGCGCTGAAAAATTTCGGTTAAAATCTAAACCGCATTCGCCAATGGCTTTTACTTGATTTTGCTGCGCTAATTGCGTGATTTTGTCGAGATAATCATTGGTGACGTTATCAGCATCATGTGGGTGCACTCCGGCGGTACAATATAAATAATCAGGAAATTGTTGTTGGTATTGTTGGCAAAGCGACAGTGCTTTTTGGCTTTCCTCAATAGTAGTGCCTGTAATAAATAGATTATTAATGCCAATATTTTTGGCGCGAGTAATAACGTCAGTACGATCTTTATCAAATCGTTTATTTGTTAAATTTACGCCAATATCAATCAAGTGTTTTCTGCCTTATCATTGTAAGCGTTTAATTTTAATGCTTCTGTTACTATTTTGTTTATGAAGAAAAACAGACGTTAACAGACCTTTTTTTAAAATAACCAGCTCTCCCACCTTTAGTTTAATTCTTTCACTTCCTTTTTGCTGCCACTTTTGTCCATTGTTAAAGGTTATAACCCAGCTACCTCGCATCAATTTTTTCAGTGCGCTAATTGTCACCGTCAGGCTTGTAATCTCTTCCGCTTTCTCTGCGGTTGTTTTCTTTACTAGTTCTTTAGAAAAGTTATCTATTTGTTTATCAGTTGGCTCATTATTTTTTTTTGCATCTATTATTTCAGGGGTAACGAGTACTTCAGGAGTTACGATAATGTTAGGCTCAGCGGCTTTAAGCTCTGTTGGTTTAATTTCTGTCTTAAGCTTTTTTTGGCTCAAGTTATCAAAGCAAAACAAGCGTTTTTCATCGATAGTTATTTGCGCACAAAGTTGTAGTTTTTGCAGTAAAGGGGTGCTGTCAAAAGCAAAAGATTGAATAGAGAATAGACTTGAAAAGATGACTAATGCGTAACTCAAGTTATATTTCATTACTGTTTTCCTCTTCATTTTCTTCATTATTATTATGATAAAACGAAGCGATAATAATACCGATTTCAAATAATAATAACATCGGGATAGCTAACATGGTTTGCGAAATAATATCAGGCGGGGTTAGCATCATACCAATAACAAAAGCACCAACAACCACATAAGGGCGTTTTTGGCGTAAGCTATCGGGGCTAGTTACACCTGTCCAACACAATAAAATAATGGCGATGGGAATTTCAAATGCAGCGCCAAAAGCAAAAAATAATTTCAACACAAAATCTAAATAACTACTGATATCAGTTGCTATTACAACACCTTCTGGAGCAACCGAGGTGAAAAAAGCAAATACCACAGGAAAAACAAGAAAATAAGCAAAAGCGATACCACTATAAAATAAAAGCGTAGAGCCAAGCATTAATGGTGCGACTAAACGCCTTTCATTACGATATAACCCTGGGGCAACGAATGACCATATTTGATAAAGAATATAAGGCATGGCAATAAAAACAGATAATACAATGGTTAATTTAAATGGGGCGAAAAAAGGAGAAGCAACATCTGTTGCAATCATTTGCGAGCCACTAGGCATAGCAGAGAGTAAAGGTTGGGCTAAATATTGATAGATGTCTTGAGCAAAGTAAACTAAGCAACAAAAGACGACTAAAATACCTAAAACCGCATGTAATAATCGGGTGCGAAGTTCGAGCAAGTGTTCAAATAAAGTGGCGCCTTTAGCGGGTGATGAACTCATTTTTGAGGTGTCTTCTGCTCGGTATTAGTTACTAAATCATCAGCGTTAGTTTCTGTTTTAACATCATTTATTGAGGTATTATTAGTGTCTGACTCCGACGCTGAACTTGAGGTTTTCAATGAAGTTGATATCATGGAATCTAAAGCGCTAGTGTCTACTTTTTTAAAAGGTTCATTTACCATCGCGGCAGCATCTTGCAGCGCTTTAACTGATTCAGCCACCTCAGGGCTTAAATCAGTCATATCACTTTGCTCTGCTTTTTTTAAATCTGCATGTAACTCTTGAATGCGTAATTCTTCGGTTAATTCTGATTTTACGGTATTGCTAAACTGCCGTACATTGGTAAGCCAAGATCGCACGGTTCTAATTGCTACAGGTAAACGCTCAGGGCCTAGTACGACTAGACCAATCACACTAATAAGCGTTAATTCCCAAAAGCCAATATCAAACATTATTTATGCCTAGTTGGGTTATTCAGCACTTTTTTCTTTTACTTTCGCATCACTCGTTGTGGTTGAGTTTTTGTCATTCAACGCGTCTGAAGTTTTTTCTGCTGTTGATTTTTCTTGATCATTTTCATTGCCGATGGCGTTTTTAAAGCCTTTTATCGCCGAGCCTAAATCACCACCTAAGTTGCGTAATTTTTTAGTGCCAAATAATAAAACAACAATGACAGCAATAATTAATAATTGCCAAATACTGATACCGCCCATAACAAACTCCTATGCTCTAATTAAAGGCAGTATACACTGAAACAAAGGCTTGATACGAGAAAAAGCCTTTGTTTGGAGGTAAAAAAGTGACGGAAAACAAATTTTCATGGTTTACATAAGAAGGTGAACTAATTATTTCAATGAGTATAACCTTGGGCGTAATGTTGAACTGTTGAATCAAAGTTATCATTTTCAATTTTTGCAGGCTTACTAATGTGATAACCTTGACCAAAATCACACCCCACAGAATGTAGTTTCTTTAAAACATCTTCGCTTTCAATGCCTTCAGCAACTAACCGGTAACCAAATTTATCACCTAAGTCATGTAACGCTTTGACTAAGGATAAATTATTTTCATTGCTGTTAAGTGTGCCAATAAAACTACGATCTAATTTTATAAATTCGAAAGGATAGTTATATATATAGTTGAATGAAGAAAGACCAGAGGTATAATCATCTAATGCCAGTCTAACGCCAAACTCTTTTAATTTACGCAAACCCTTGAGCCCTTGCTCAGGATGTTGATTAAAAGCCGATTCATTAAATTCTAAAATAAGCCGTTGCGGTTCAATTGGTTGTTGCTTAATTAAGCTAATTAATTTAGTTAATTGATTAGCTTGGGTTAAGTGTCTTCCTGAAAGATTAATGGCAATAAAAGCATGGCGATATTCAGGGCTGTTATTCCAATAAGACAGTTGTCGAGAAACTTCTTCAACCACCCAATTTTCAATAGCGATTATTATGCCGGTCTCTTCGGCTAAAAAGAGAAATTCACTCGGAGTCAATAAGCCTTTTTCAGGATGATTCCAACGTAATAAGGCTTCAAAGCCAATGGTAACCGTACTGTTTAAATCAGAAATTTCTTGGTAGTGTAGTTCAAATTGTTGTTCTTTAATGGCAATACGTAATTCTTGCTCTAAAGTCATGGTGGCAATTAATTGTTCGCGCATGGTTTCATCAAAAAATACATAGCGACCACGGCCCAAACTTTTGGCTTGATACATTGCGGCATCAGCATCTCGCAATATTTCATTGGAATCTTTGTATTGAGCACTACATAACGCTATACCAACACTCGCACTTGAATATAACGTTTTATCTTCAATGCTAAATGGCTTTTCAATGGCGTTAATGATGCGACTAGCGACTTCTTCAACATCATCTTGAGAGTGTAAAGCGTCGAGTAATATAACAAACTCGTCTCCACCTAAGCGCGCTAGTACGTCATTATCTCGAACACAGCTACTTAGTCGAGCGGCTATTTCAATTAAAAATAAATCACCGGCGTGGTGCCCTAAGGTATCGTTAATTATTTTAAAGCGGTCAAGATCTATGAATAAAACAGTAAACCTTTGATTTATATGTCTTTTTAGGTTTTTTATGGCGTAACTAAGCCGATCAGAAAACATCGCTCTATTTGGCAGTTTTGTTAGTGCATCATGGTGAGCTTCAAAATATAATCGTTCTTCTGCTTTGCGCCTTTCTTCTATTTGCATACAAAGATTTAAATTAGCCGCTTGTAATTCTTTTGTTCGCTCTGTAACCAGTCGCTCTAATTTAGCTTGCTGTTGTTTTTCTAAAATTTGACGTTGTGCAATTTCTTCTTCAAGCTTCTTATTAACTTGCTGTAATTTTTTTGTGCGCTGTAAAATAGCCAATTCTAACATTTCACGACTGCGTACTCGGTCTATGGCGGTAACGATATGACCGGCAATAAAAGTGAGCAAATCACTATCTTGTTTATTAAAATAGCGACTTTCATCATAAGATTGTAGAGCTAACACACCGATAACTTGAGCGTTTCTAGTAAGTGGCACGCCTATCCAATCAACACATTGAGATGAAATAAGCTTTAACTCACCCACTTTTTCCATGGCGCTGCGCATCTTTGCATCACAATGAAAGGGTTGATTAGTATCAAACACAATAGCGGTTAAACTATTTTGCCATTGATTATTTTCAAGATGATCTAATAAAGCATTTTCTTTAGGATTATAACAATAAACTAATTTTAATTTGTTTTTCTGATTAGTATTAGAGTTAATTAAGGTGATATGAAAGCTATCGGTCACTAATAATGTTTTGATCACCGATTCAAGAGCAGCATAAAAAGCATCCATATCTGTTACTGTACTTGCCAATTCTGACAATTTAAGCAAACTAGATTGCATGGTTTTAATATGTCGATATTTTTTTAATAGCGACTTTAATTTAGGAATTTGCCGAGCTGTGCGGCTTTCTTCCTGACCCCTTGGTTCCATCAAGGCATTCCATATTTAAATATTATTATTTTTTTTAGGGCTTTAGTTTAACAAATATTTGCTCGTATGCTAGTAGATAATTTAAAAAAAGCAAATTTTTTATACAAAAAAAGCCGACATTGTCGACTTTTTGGGTTGGATATGGCGTTTACGTTTATAAAACCATAGTACTTTTAAGTTTTGTTAAGGCATTTTTTTCTAATTGTCTAACGCGCTCTGCAGAAATTTGATATTTATTTGCTAATTCTTGCAGTGTTGATTTATCTTCACTTAACCAGCGTGTTTTTATGATGTCTTGACTACGATCATCAAGTGCCACTAATGCGGTTGATAAACGCTTGTTGGCGTGATCTTTCCAGTTTGAATTTTCTACTTCAATGGCTAAATCAGACTGTTTATCTTCAAGGTATTGCGCCGGTGAAAAGTTACCAGCACTGGCGTTGTCATCATCGTCAGAAGAAAGTTCAAATGCTTGATCATGGCTGCTCATGCGATTTTCCATTTCCAACACATCTTTAGTGCTTACTCCTAATGTTTCAGCAACAGTATTGACTTCATCATTACTGAACCAACCTAAACGTTTTTTATTTTTACGTAGGTTAAAGAATAATTTACGTTGTGCTTTAGTGGTTGCCACTTTAACAATACGCCAGTTTTTTAGGACGTATTCATGAATTTCAGCTTTAATCCAATGTACGGCAAAGGAGACTAAACGAACACCCACTTCTGGGTTGAAACGCTTTACTGCTTTCATTAAGCCGACATTGCCTTCTTGAACTAAGTCAGCTTGGGCTAAGCCGTAGCCAGAGTAGCCTTTAGCAACATGGATAACAAAACGTAAATGCGACATAATTAATTTTTGAGCCGCTTGTAGGTCATTTTCATTGTATAAGCGAGTCGCAAGATCACGCTCTTCTTCTGCCGTTAGCATAGGAATACTATAGGCTGAACGCATATATGCTTCAATACTACCACTTTGAGGTACGGTAAGTTGCATTGTTTGACTCATTTTAAAACACTCCATTTACGTTTACAGGCAATACTATAAAATACATTGTTTGATCATTTATCCACTTGCGAGACTATCATCTTTTTACGTAAAATACGAGGTGGATATTAGGATGAAAGCAAACATTATCTTAATAGAAAGGGCAAAACAACTAGAAAGTTCAAAAAAAGTGTGAAAGTTTGTAACTTAAAAAACATTGTTCAGTATTAACAGTAACTTGTTATGCAGCGTTGTCTAGTCGGCATTTGGCTCAATCGCTTTAATATGTTGGCGCACAGAAATATAGCTACCGAGTAAACCAAGCGTAATTGAAAAGCATATGAGCAGCATTATTTCACTAAAACTTAAACCTTGAAGCTGAAAGCTACTGCCATAAAGATCTGTTAACTTGGTAATTGCTCCGGCTAAATACTGTGCTAATAATGCGACGGAAAAACAAGATAATATACCGCCAAAAATGCCATACCAAACACCTGAATATAAAAAGGGTCGTTGAATAAAACTGTCTGTTGCACCGACTAACTTCATGATAGCAATAGCATCTTTTTGATTTAGGATAGCTAAACGGATGGTATTACCGACAATAAGCACAACAGATAAACAAAGTAATAAAGCAACGCCAAGTACAATATCTTTAATTAATTGAGCCATGGCTTCTAAGCGTGTTAACCATTCTAAATCAAGCTTGCCTTGGTCTACTTCGCGCTCTTGTTTTAATTTAGCTAAAAGTTCGCTTGCTGCTTGTGCTTTACTTGCTCTTTTGGTTGGCGTTACCAGTACAGTGGCAGGTAATGGGTTATTATCAAGATAGGCTAAGGCTTGACCAAAACCGGATAAAATTTTGAATTCTTTCAGTGCTTGTTTGGCTGAAATATAGTGAACCTCATTAATTTCAGGATATAAGCTCAATCGTTTTACTAAGTTTTTGCCACTTTTTTCGCTGACAGATAATTTTAAAAATAGCGTTATTTGTGAGGCGCTATCCCATTGTTCACTGACTTGCTGAGCATTTTTTACAAATAAATGTAAGGTGGCAGGTAACGCTAAACTAATGCCTAAGACAAACACGGTCATTACTGAAGTAAAAGGAGTGCGCCATAAATCACCTAAACTGCCAATAGCTTGTTGTAAGTGACGTATCGGTAAGGTTAATAGCCTTTTTAGTAAACTGGTTTTATGTGTACTACTGTGGTGAATACTATTCATGAGTAGTACCTTGAGCCTGTAAACCGTCAACAATTCCGTCGTCGAGCATGGTGCCTTCTTTGAGTGTCAAGCTGCGATATTTCATGCGGGCAATTAACCCTAAATCATGAGTGGCAATAAGTACGGTAACACCTGCAGCATTAAATTCTTCAAATAAACGGATAATATCGAGAGATAGCTTAGGATCTAAATTGCCGGTTGGTTCATCAGCAAGAAGAATAGGTGGCTTATTAACAATTGCTCTGGCAATACCTACTCGTTGTTGTTCGCCACCAGAAAGCATATGCGGATAACAACGCAGTTTGGCGCCTAAATGTACTTTTTCTAAGGCCGTTTCAACACGTTTTTTAATGTCTTTATGATTAGCCCCGTCAATAATCAACGGTAGGGCAACATTGTCAAAAACGGTGCGATCTTTAAGTAAGTTATGATTTTGAAAAATCATACCAATACCGCGCCTCACATAGGGAATTTCTTGATATTTGATGTTGGCTAGTTCGGTATTATTGACTTGGATGCTACCCGAACTTGGTTTTTCCATCATGGAAATTAATTTTAGTAGGGTGCTTTTTCCTGCACCAGAGTGACCGGTTAAAAAAGCCATTTCACCTGCGGCAAGTGAAAAATTAACTTGTTTTAACGCTAAAAATCCACCGGGGTAGGTTTTGTTGACATTATTAAAATTAATCATAAAAAAAGTCGATCATATTATTGTTATTGTTCTGCTTTTAATGGTTATTATTAATACGTTACATACGCTTTTACTTTTCAAATAAAGCATTAATAAAGTCATCACCGTTAAAAGGTCTAAGATCATCAATACCTTCGCCAACACCCAAATAACGAATAGGAATATTGTGTTTATCAGCGATGGCAAAAACAACCCCACCTTTTGCTGTGCCGTCTAATTTACTTACGGTTAATCCGGTTAAGCCAACGGCTTCATCAAATAATTTTGTTTGGCTTAACGCATTTTGTCCGGTACCTGCATCAAGCGTTAGCATCACTTCATGAGGAGCACTCTCATCAAGCTTTTTCATGACACGAACAACTTTTTTAAGCTCTTCCATTAAGTGCCCTTTATTTTGCAAACGTCCTGCCGTGTCGGCTATTAACACATCAACGTTACGTGCTTTTGCGGCACTAATGGCGTCAAAAATAACAGAGGCGCTATCTGCTCCTGTATGCTGAGCAATAACGGGAATATTATTACGCTCTCCCCACACTTGTAGTTGCTCTACAGCTGCCGCTCTAAAGGTGTCGCCGGCGGCTAACATTACCGATTTTCCTTGAGCTTGAAACTGCTTGGCTAATTTACCAATGGTAGTAGTTTTACCTACACCATTAACGCCAACCATTAACATCACAAAAGGAGCATTACTTTCGGGTATTTCTAACGGCTTGCTTACCCCTTCAATGATTTTTGTTAGCTCTATTTTTAATAAGTCATATAAGGCTTCAGCATCTTTTAATTGCTTACGGTTAGCATTTTTTGTTAATGAATCTATAATTTTCGTGGTGGTTTCTACACCCACATCGGCTAATAACAAGTGCGTTTCAAGCTCTTCAAATAAGTCATCATCTATTTGTTTGTCGCGAAATAAATCAAATAAACCGCCACCAATATTTTGTCTTGTTTTGCTTAAACCTTGTTTTAGTCGAGCAAAAAAGCCTAGCTTTATTTCGGGAGTAGCTAAATTATTTTCTTCTACGGCTGATTTTTCGCTGACTATTGTATTATCATCAGCTAGTTCCGTGGTGATTGAGCTATCTTTCGAGCTGTCTTTTGATAAAACGTCTTCAGCCTTAAGTGTTTTTTCAGCGGTGTCAGTATTTTCAACTTCAACTTCAACTTCAACATTTTCAGTTTCGGAAATTGCAGGTTCTAAAATTTCAGGTTTGGCTATTTCAGTATCAACTGTTAAGTGTTCAGTATTTTCTTCAACAGCTTGAGTTTTTTGTTCTTCGTCTTGACTAAAGCCTAACCAAGAGAACATACCTTTTTTCTTCGACATGAGTTAATTACAGTATTAAGTAGATTGATATATAATTGACGACATAGTATCACTTCTGTAGTCACATTGAATATGATCAAACGCAAAAAACCAGAAAACATCTCGGCAACAAAAGGCTGTATTCGCATTATTGCCGGTAAACACCGAGGTAGAAAGCTACCGGTATTAATGGCTGAAGGCTTACGACCCACCACAGACAGGGTAAAAGAAACCGTGTTTAATTGGTTGATGCCTTATATGCAGGGTGCTCATTGTTTAGATTGTTTTGCTGGCTCTGGCGGCTTAGGTTTTGAAGCATTTTCGCGTGGTGCTGTACAAGTTACCTTAATCGAGCTAAATAAAAGTGCAGCAAAACAGCTGCGAGAAAATCAGCAATTACTCAACGCGAGCAATCTTAGTGTGATTAATAGTGACGCGCTTACTTACTTGCAACACACTAAGCCATCAGCATTTGATGTGGTTTTTCTTGATCCCCCTTTTAGAAAACAATTAGTTGCACAGGCGGCTAACTACCTAACTCAACATTGGTTAGCTGATCAGGCACTTATCTATGTTGAAATGGAGAGTGAGAGTGATCAGCAGTTACCACATAACTGGCGATTATTGAAAGAAAAAGTAGCCGGGCAAGTCGCTTATCGTTTGTATCAGTTTAGTGAATAAGAGAAACCCGAAACTTTTATTTAGATAGTTTTGGCACTAATTTCAAATGATGAAAATCAAAGCTAAAATCAGTGGCATGAGAGACGGCTCTCATGGTCACAAAATTGATTGAACCATCTTCATTTAAGTTAAAGTTAACAAACGCATCTGCTTCAAGGGTTCTATCATCCCAATGAACAATAAAGGTATTATGCTGATAATGCTCTAAATTACCTTTTAGTTCAGGCGTATTACCAAATTGCATACGTAGCTGAGCATTTTTATAGGTAATATGAATTTCGCCATACCAATTATCTACATAAGTGTGGGCATAATTAGGTAACGCTAATGAAGGCTGAGAATTTTTATCAACACTCCCTTGTGCTTTGGCTAAGCGTTCTTGTTCTTTTTGAGCGCTTTTTTGTTGCTTTGTATAGAAATAATCAACCCAATCCTTTTCTTCTAGGGCTAAATATTCATTTAAAATTTGTAAATAAATAGCACTGAAGGCATAACCTGATTGTTGATTAGTTAATATAACCATCGCTAAATCTTCTTCGGGGACGAGTACAACTTTAGACACCATACCCAAAATGCCGCCACTGTGATGAATTAATTTAACACCATGATAATCTTTTAAAAACCAACCTAAACCATAAGCTGAAAAGTGAGTTTTATCCATTTTTGTCGTAGCATCTGATACGGGCAATAAAGTTCTTGCTTGCCACATGGCGCGACTTTGTTTTTCTGAGAATAATCGTTGGTCATTAACGCCGTATGCACCTTTGTTTAGTTGTGATTTTAGCCAATGTGTCATGTCATTTACACTGGAAGCAACCGCACCAGCAGAGGAAAATTTTTCTAAAAAGTTACCGCCAACTACAGTTAGTTTTCCGTTAAGTGGCACATGTGCCCGAGCAATATTTTTATTGCTTTTAGGAATTAAAGAAAACTTTGCCCGAGTATTTTCCATTCCTAAAGGAGTAAAAATTGTTTGTTGAATGGCTTCTTGCCATGGCATGCCGGTCACCTTTGCAATAATTTCACCGGCAATAACATACATTAAATTATCGTAGGCAAATTCACTTCTGAAACTAGAAACTTGCGGTAAAAATTTCAAACCTTTAATGATATCTTTGTTGGTTAGCGTTGTTTGTGGCCAAATCATTAAATCGCCTGCACCTAAACCCAAGCCAGAGTTATGTGAAAGTAAATCAATAATAGTGAATTCTCGCGTTACATAAGCATCGGGCATTTGAAATTCAGGAATAATATCAATCACTTTAGTTTGCCAAGAGAGTTTTCCTGCATCAACAAGGTTTGCTAAAATTGCTGCTGTCATGGCTTTGGTGTTTGAAGCGATACCAAATAAAGTATCTGCAGTAACCTTGGCTGTTTTACCCTGTTCTATAACGCCAAAACCTTTACTCATCACTACTTGATTATTTTTTATTATGGCTACTGCAACGCCAGGAATTTGAAATTTGTCCATCGCTTTCTTGATGGTTATTTCAATATTGGCATTTTTATCGGCAATAGCGCTTGCTTGTGCATTGACGGGTAAACTGATGAGTGATGAAATAATTAAGAAGAGTAAAAATAAGGTGTTATAAACTAATTTCATGCCGTTTCCTGTTCTATTATGGTTGATTTCTTATAAGGTATTTAAAGTATTTCAATACCCAAATTTGATATGCCCTCAGATAAAACCATTTCTTTTACTAGCTGACAAGAGCGTTTATTTTCGGCGGCAAATTTAAGAAAATCAAACAACTCATTTTGAGTCTCTTTTTCCCAAGGCATTAATGGGTGCTCGTTCACTTGTTCTTCGCTAATTTCTTGCTCTTGGTTTTTATCATCAAGAGCTTGGGATAGCATTAATTCGACATAAAAAGTAACGCTATTTTGAGATAAACGGCTAACAGTGTTTATATCTTCTTGTTGATTATCTTGAGGTTTTGTTTGCATTAATTGCCATAACGACATTAAGGCCATACAAGTATCAAGCGCTGGAAAAACGCCAAATGAGTCAAAAGCTTCAGGATCTGGCGTTTCATTTTCTAGTTTAATTAATTGCGCATCGACATTGATTTTTATTTTATTATTTTGATCTAGCCACTGCCAAACTAAATCAAGCTGATTTCTTAATATTGAAAAATCACCAAACTCAGTGGCGTTACTGAACATTTGGTAATTTGGTAGCATGCGCTCTAATAGTGCCGCGCAAAATGTAATTTGTTGCCATTGAGTTAATTTTTCAAAGGGAAGATGAATCGCCAAGTTTATATCCTTAAAGTGATAAGTAGTGATGATTTACGTGTAAAGTAAAATGCAATTAATTTAGCTTGCTATTGTATATACAACTTAAGTTTTAGCTAACTGTTTTTGTGCATATTCAAATTTTAAACGATATTCAGTGAGTTTATTTTCTAATTCATTGGCGGTTTCAGAACTTTCGGTGGCTTGTTTATGGACTTGTTTAATTAATTCATTATTTTCATCACGTAAGTTTTTAATTGTTTCTCTCACCTTATCGTTATCTTTTTCTTGTTTTTCTCGCGTACTATTAAAGCGGTTTAAAATATTTTCTTGTCCATCTTGAGCAAGCTTCACTTGAGACTTTAAGGTGGTGACTTCTTGCCGATATAATTTAATATCAGCTTGCTCTGTTTCAAGGTAAGACTTTAATTGTAAGTTGTTTTTTTCTAATTCAACAATGTGTTGTTGCTTTGATTCTTGTTGCTGTTGTAAATTTGTTTGTAGTAACATTGCCGCATTATTATCAGTGACTTGCTGTTGTTTTAATTCAGTTATGCTAGCTTCTAGTTGTGAGGTTTGCTGTAGATGAATTTTTTCATCGATAAGATATTGCTCAATTTCTTTATGCGCTGAATTCATCTTTTCTTCTAACAAGTTTATCTGTTGTATTTGTTGATGCATGCTATTTTGAGCTTGTTGTAACTCATCAGTTACGTTTAACAGCTTTTTTTCACTACTTTTAGTATTACTTGTCATGCTCTGTTTGTACTCAGCTGTATTGAGTTTTATATCATTGAGTGCCTCGTTTAACTGTTTGCTGAGTTCAGTAATTTGAGTTTTTTGAGTAAGTAATGTGCTTGTTTGTAGCGCCTCTGTTTTTTGCCATGTTAATTCAGATTTTTGGAATTTACTGTCGCTATTATCACGTTGTTTTTCAATAATTAGCACGCGCTCGGTTAAGCTTCGTTCTTGCTCTGTTAGTACAGCAAGCATTTTATTGAGGGTTGATACTTCTAACTGACTTTCTGTTAGTTCATCTTTGCATTGTGTTAATTTGTTTTGCCATTGTTCACTATTATTTTGTTGCTCTGTTTGTTCTTGGTTTTGCTGTTGTTTAAGTGAGGATAATTCGTTTTCTAAATGAGTAATAATGTCGGTAAATTTTTCTGTTTGAGTGGCTAGCTGAGTTTGTAAGGTTTGTGCGTTACTAACGTGACTTGTTTGTTCGCTATTTAGCTGTTGCTTAAGGGCTTTGTTTTCATGGGTTAAATTCTCCACTGTTTCAGTGAAGTTGATGGTTGTTTGGGTTAACTCGACTTGAAAGTTTTGTTCGACACTTTCTTGTTTGGCTTGTTCATCTTCAAGTTTTTGTTTAAATAGCGCATTTTTTTGTGTTAACTGTTCAATTGTTGTTGAAAGCTCAGTGTTGTTTTTTGTTAGCTCGGCATCAAAGGCTTGTTTGTTATTTTGCGCAAAGGTGTTTTTCTGAATTATTTCTTTTTTAAGTGTTAAAATTTCTTCGTTTAATACTTTTATATCTTCAGTAAAATTTTTGGCTTTTTCTGTTAATGCTAAGTGGGTTGATTGGTAACTATTTTGCAGTGCAAGATAGGCAGGATCTTGTTCAATATTTATTTTTTTAGCTTTACTTGTTGCTTCTGGGCTTGGTACGGATGAAATTAGCTGAGTGAGTTTTTCCTCTATTTGAATATAAACATCACTTGCCAAACTCTGTATCTTCTCCTCCATTTCTGCGGAGAGTTGATTCTTATCTGCCATATCTATTCTCAATAAAGCTAATATTTATATTAAGTAAATTAACATAAGAGTATAAATACAGGAAATACAATTAACACTATTTGGCTTAAAAAATAAAAAAGGAGCTTAAAAGCTCCTTTTTTATAGCATAAATAGTTAATTATTAGCTCGCTTTAGCTTCTTCTTTGGCAACAGGAACAATTTGAATTCCGGTTACTTTACTATCACTTACTTGGTTGCGTAATTGTACTAAACGATTAACCTGACCAAGAGAGCCTAACATTGCATAAATGGGTACGAATAAGCCGCGCTTATGGAAATCAACAACTTTTTCATCTGATAAGTCTTTGATTTTATTTTCATCAATAGTGAAAATACCCACTAATTTTTTCTTTTCGTTATTAACCAAGGCAATATTTAATTCAAGCTCTTGTAATAAATCATTTTCTGTTAACTCATTAATGAAGCTGTCAGTCATTTTTTCGCTTTCATATAAGCGACCTAATGATTGTTGTACATTGGTAAATACTTCTGAGTCTTTGCCATCTTCTTCAAATAAAGCAAGTTCTTTGTCTTCACCAACAAAAGCACTGTCAACATCAATACAGGCGGTTAATGTTTTTTCTTTTTCAGGATCAAGACCTAATGAAAATGGCACCATGCCCGCGCTTTGAGGTACGGTTAAACCAGACCACTTTTCATCTTGATAAAATAAGTTTTCACCTGCTTCTAAACCTAACATTGCGACACTGCGGTAACGTGGAGAGTCAGGGTTTTTTACTAAAACGATAGGAAAGCTTGCAGATGCTTGTGCAAATTCAGCAGCAACTAGCGGTATAATGTGTTGGTTAGCAACATGAGATAAATCACGCTTGCTTGAAATTTTTAAATTCTGATGTTGCTCTTTTTTAATTGGAACGAAGTTTGCCATGATTTAATCTCTTTTAATGCTTTTTTTAGCGAGTTTTATAAGTTTGTAATTTATAATTACTGTGTTTGTATAAGTAAACTATGGAGACACTCGTTTTAGCTTTCAATGCTAAACTTAAAAATAATTGATAAATAGTATAGGAAATGAGAGGAAATGGTTAAAATTGCCGGTTACTTGTTGATATTGCTCTTATCTGTCAGCGCTATTGCTATGCCTAAAATATTGGTGAAGCATAAACGAACGCTTGATAATTTTGCTCAAATACAAGTGATTAATGAAACTGCGGAAAAACTTATTTGTTATGTTGCCATTAATGGCAAAAAAATAAAATTCCGGTTAAATGCTCGCCAATACTCTAAGTGGTATAAAGCAACAGACACTCGATTTAATTACAAACATTTTAGTACTTGGTGTGATTATTTATCTTTACATCCAAAATACAAGTAGCGAGTTTACGGAGTATATATTTTTAGCAGGCAAGCAATAACGATTTTTAAAAAGTTAGCGCAACATTACGCTAACTTTTTAATCATTTAGTGGTTCAGTTTTTTTAATTAAAAATCAAAACGAGCGCCGAGTTGGAATTCAGACATATCTTCACCGGTTGAAGGTAAGCGAGACTTATCGCTGTCTAATTGCTCAAAAGAAGCCCACCATTTTAAATTTTTAGAGAATAGGCGAACGTATTCAATTTTTACTGAGTTAACGTCACCTTTTATGTCACATGAATTAATAGCATAGCGTGTGTGAATTTGATTTTTACCCTGCTGCCACTTGCCATACAAACCCGTGGTTGAACGTTGTTCTTCTACGCATGATGTAACCCCCCCAACGTCATTGTTACTTGCGGTTGATTTTAATTTTACATTACCCGAAGAATTACCACTGTATATATCAAAATCTTCTTCGGCTAAATGATAAAAAACAGAAAGAGTGATCTTGTCATTAACGTTATACCAACCACGTACGCCGTAAAGGTTACCGGTGTTATCGCCTCTTTGATCTGCAGCTAAAGCCAGTTGTAATTTTACCGCGCCAGATTTGTATTCTGTTGCTAATTGATATTGGTCAAAAGAGTCACCGTCTTGCTTCTCGGTTTGTAGTGCTGCGCCAAATTTCCAATTGCCATGTGTTTTCTCCCATTGCAACATGTCGTCATCACGAATAGCACCTTGAC
>JAOPTQ010000120.1:0-4096 GCA_051531915.1 Colwellia sp.
ATTATGCTCTAAGTTTAACTGCTGCTGCAATAGCTGCAATAAGTGAAGTGTCATTTCCGCGCGCTTGTTTGTTGGCTTTTTTATCGCGGAGTGCCTGTTCTTCGGCTTTGATAGATGCTTCTTCTTGTTGAGCATGTTCTTTTGTAAGGTTCGTGAGAATTTGAATTGCTCCGTTGAGCAATACTAAAAACACAAACACGACACCCATACCAATTAGCATGAGCATTATTCCATCTAGTATCATATTGTTCTTTCTCTGTCTAAAGACAACTTATTTTAATTGCGAAAACTAATCTCACCAGAGTTTAGGCTGATTGATCCGCATGAGTCACACAGAAATTGAAGTGTGCCATCCATATTTAAGCCCTCAATGAGCCCTGCGTGAGTTTTTTCACCGTCAACAATAATAATATGCTGACCCCTAAATGTCAAATTTTGCCAGATTTTACTTCTAAGTTGTTCAAAATCATTGTCTTGCAGGAATTTTAGGTTGCTATAGAATCGTTCCAAAATGTAAGAAATGAGCATTTTTAGGTCAAATTGTTTAGTTGTGTGGCTAAATAGCGATATCGCAGGTCGATTAATATTTTCCAATTGTGTAATCGAACTGTTCACATTGAGCCCAACACCAAGTATCGCCATGGAGGTGCCATTATTTTGAATAAGTTCACAAAGAATACCGCAGAGCTTCTTGCCTTCTATGAGGAGGTCGTTAGGCCATTTGATTTCGGTCTTGATATTGTGCTCTAAAAGGGTTTCGTGGAGCGTGAGCGCCATTACTTGGGTTATATTGGGCCAGTTTCTCTGTGGGATCTCTTTGAGGGGCATATAAATTGAAAAGGTGAGGTCATCACCTGACGAAGCGCTCCAAGATCGGTCGAATCTCCCGCGGCCAGAAGTTTGCTCTTTTGCCCAAATTACGGCGTAATCTTCGTATTGGGTACTATTCTCTTTTAAATGTCGATTTGTAGAATCGATAGTATCAAAGGTAAATATGGTATATGGAGGTATTTGCATTGTCGCAAAAATACAAATTTTTGTTTTATAAGGGAAGGTGCATGTTTAGAGCTATTTGGGATTATTTCTTCAGGTCGATAATGGTTCCCATTACTTCATCCTGAACTTGAATAGCTTTAGCATTGGCTTTGTAGTTATTGCTGGCAAGAATTTGATTGCCTACTTCTTGTGAGATATCCACATTACTAAGTTCAACTTTTTCAAGGGTACCATTGTCAGTGGGGTGTTGTACTTCGGGGCCTTTCGTTTCATCTCGGGTGATTGTTGTTTCTACAATACCTCTGTTTTCAGTTTGATTAACTACCTGAGATTTGAATTCGTCAGTATTTACATTGGCGATATTGTGGCCACTCACGTTGATGCGTGTAGCCGATGCTCTTAAGCCTGAAACTGATGATGCGAGTCCATTTATATTCATGGATTTAATATAAGTTATTTTTTGATGATGTGGTTTATATGGCTATTTTGAGTGATAGGGGACACATATGTAGGGGGTTATCGTATAATAAGCTCTTCAAACAGTGGCCTGATGGTTTCAATGGTCTCTTTTGACGCTTTCATATGAGGTGCTTCATTCAGATCAGTATTGAGAACCGGGACATTTTGAAAGTTCTGCAAAGCATATTTTTTAATACCTTTCCCAGAAAGAAACGTTGCCATCTCTATAAGGTCTGCATCATTAATTAGATGACTATGTATTGTTGTTCTAAACTCATGGTCTGTTTTGCTGGCAAGAATGAGGTCAATGCTCTCTTCTATGTTTTTGGAGCTCGCTTCACAATCGGTTACTGAATCATATTGAGCAAGCGGTGCTTTAAAATCCATCGCAACCCAATCGACAGAATCAATCACTTGGGCGAGAACTTTTGGAAAAACACCATTGGTATGAAGGCCAACAAGATAACCATATTCTTTTATGGTTTTAATAAACTCTGGAAGTTTAGTGTGAGAGGTTGGCTCACCACCACAAATAACAATTGCATCAAGAAGATGCTTGCGCTCGGAAAGAAAAATTTCGAGTCTATCGGTATCTAAAGTATTTTCGGAGTTATAATCGAGAAGTTCGGTGTTGTAGCAGTAGTGACATTTCCATGGGCACCCTTTGGTGTAGAGTACTGCTGAAAGTTTTCCGGGATAATCGATGGTCGTCATGGGGGTTATGCCCCCAATCGGTACCATTGAAAGTGTATTATGCAACAGCGGTCTCTGCTACACATGCGTCCATTGCTCTTGATTCTTCAAAAACAGTGCGCTCAGCATATTCAGATTTTTTGCCCATGTTGAATTCAGAAACTGGACGGTGGTAACCCATTACACGAGTCCAGATTTCACATTTTGTTCTTTGGTTGTTTTCAATATTTAGTTCGTTGATCATTACTTTTTTCCTTTTAAGAAATTTTAATAATTAGACGGTCGCTTCTGCGCCGCTCTGTTCTTTTAGTTTTTTCTCAATTAATCCTTCATCACATTTTGGGCAGAACTCATATTCACCACTCAAATAGCCATGTGTTGGGCAGATTGAAAACGTCGGAGAAATGGTGATGTATGGGAGCTTAAAGCGTTCCAGACTTCTGCGTACTAGTGATTTACATGCTTCAATGCTTGAGATGCGTTCAGACATGTAAAGGTGGAGGACGGTTCCACCAGTGTATTTACCTTGGAGTTCTTCTTGATGCATAAGCGCCTCAAAAGGATCGTCGGTGTATCCCACTGGAAGTTGAGATGAGTTGGTATAGTAGGGAGCATCTTTGGTTCCTGCCTGAAGAATTTCTGGATACCGTTTTTGATCCTCTTTTGCAAAGCGATAGGTTGTGCCTTCACCTGGAGTTGCCTCTAAGTTATATAGGTTACCTGTCTCTTCTTGAAAAAGAACCATTTTTTCTCTGATGTAGTCGAGAATTTTAACCGCAAGATGTTTACCGGCTGGGGTAGAGATATCTTCACGATCATCAAAGAAATTTCTTATGCACTCATTGATACCATTTACTCCGATTGTAGAGAAGTGGTTTCGTACAGTGCCTAAATAGCGTTTTGTGTAAGGGAACAATCCGTTGTCGATGTAGTATTGTACAACTTCGCGTTTTTTGTCGAGGCTTTCACGAGCGAGCTCAAGTAAGTTGTCGAGTTGTTTGTACATGCCTTCTTGGTCACCTTTAAAAGTGTAACCAAGACGTCCGCAGTTGATTGTTACTACGCCGATTGAACCCGTCTGTTCGGCAGAGCCAAAAAGACCGTTCCCTCTTTTGAGAAGCTCTCTCAAGTCGAGTTGCAGACGACAGCACATTGAGCGTACGTCTTCGGGATTTAAATCAGAGTTCAAAAAATTTTGAAAGTAGGGAAGACCGTATTTTGCAGTCATCTCAAAAAGAAGGTCTGTGTTTTCGCCATCCCATTCAAAATCTGGTGTGATGTTATAGGTAGGGATAGGGAAGGTAAAGATTCTTCCTTTCATATCGCCTTTAATCATGATCTCCATGTATGCACGATTGATCATTGCCATCTCTTTAGAAACATCGCCATAAGTGAAGTCAACTTCTTGACCACCAATAATAGGTATTTCATCGCGGAGATCTTGAGGGCACACCCAGTCAAGGGTTACATTGGTAAAAGGAGTTTGAGTTCCCCAGCGTGAAGGTACGTTCAAGTTATAGATAAACTCTTGAATGTTTTGTTTCACGTCTTCATAGCTCATGTTGTCGTTTTTGATATAGGGAGCTAGGTAGGTATCAAATGATGAAAATGCTTGTGCGCCAGCCCATTCATTTTGGAGCGTGCCAAGAAAGTTAACCATTTGTCCAATTGCAGCAGAAAGATGTTTTGGAGGAGTTGATTCGATTTTACCCGGAACTCCATTGAAGCCTTCTCTGAGAAGTGTGCGAAGTGACCAGCCTGCACAATATCCTGCGAGCATATCAAGATCGTGAATATGCATATCTGCATTTCTGTGAGCTTCACCGATCTCTTTACGATATACTGCTGAAAGCCAATAGTTGGCAATAAGTTTTCCTGAGATATTTAATATCATACCACCCAGAGAATATCCCTGGTTTGCATTTGCCTGTACTCTCCAATCGAGCTT
>JAOPTQ010000121.1:0-35973 GCA_051531915.1 Colwellia sp.
ATTTGATTTAGAATGACTAAATCTAAACAAATTCGCCTTGCTATTGAACATTGAGCATAGCTCTGAGTTGGGAAGAAATTTAATCAAATTGGTATAACTATTCATCTTGTCACTGTATGACCCAATTAAGGTGTCAAAAGTACTCATTGACTAACGTCAACTCCGTGCTTTTTCCTTTTAATTGAACCATATAGTTTAAAGTTGAACAGCTACCTGAATAGCTAGAAGAAGCGAAATAATTAAGTTAATACCAGAAGCTAATACCAAAAATTAACACAGCAAGAACAAGGAAAAACAATGTTAAAACTTCACAATTTATCAAGAGTTTATCAAACAGACGATATTGAAACTATGGCACTTAACGGTGTGAATATTGAAATAGAAAAAGGTGAGTTTATCGCTATTATGGGACCATCAGGTTGTGGAAAATCAACCTTATTAAATACCCTTGGCATGTTAGATTCGCCTACCAGTGGCAGCTATATTTTTAATGATGAAGATGTTTCTAATTATAGTGAAGCTCAGTTGTCTGTTATTCGTAAACAAAATATTGGTTTTATCTTTCAAAACTTTAACTTAATTGATGAACTGACCGTGGCCGAAAATATTGAGTTGGCGTTGTTGTATCATAATATTCCGTCGAGCGAACGAAAAAAACGAGTTACCTCGGTTATGGACAAAGTAGGCATTGCCCATCGAGCTAAACATATGCCGAGTCAACTTTCTGGTGGGCAACAGCAACGAGTGGCGGTGGCAAGAGCTGTAGTGGGCGATCAAGCCATGATTTTAGCGGATGAACCAACCGGTAACTTAGACAGCGCTCATGGACAAGAGGTGATGGAAATGTTGCAAGCCTTAAATGAAGAAGGCACCACTATTATTATGGTAACGCACAGCCCAGCGCACGCCGATTATGCCCGTAGAACAATTAATTTATTTGATGGTCATGTTGTCACTGAAAATGTAAGAGCCGCATAAGCATTGCTTTAGTGCTGCTTTTTACAGTAAGGAATAATTATGTTTAGAAACTATTTAGTGACAGCATGGCGTAACATCGTTAAAAACGGCATGTTTTCTTTGATTAATATTTTGGGGTTAACCCTTGGCTTGATGAGCTGTATTTTAATCATGCTGTTTGTCCGTGAAGAAATTGGTTTTGATACGTGGCTCAAAGATAACGACCGTATTGTTCGCATGCACACGTCTTATTCAATACCCAATCAACCTATTTTTGAAACCGTAAGGTCGGCAGGACGGATGATGCCGGCAATACGAGATTACGGCAGTAATGAAATAGCAACCGGCGTACGTTTAATTCCGTTTGGCATTACGGTTCAAAAAGACGGTGAGGGCTTTTCAGAGCGTGCATTCATGGTAGATGGTAGCTTCTTCGAGGTTTTTGATCTGCCGTTAAAATATGGATCAAAAGCTTCATCATTTAATAAGCCCATGGATCTTATTATTAGTGAAGCGATGGCGATAAAGTACTTTGGTAAAAGTAACGTGGTTGGCGAAACGTTAACTATTTGTTGTGTTGCCGGAAAAACAGCGTCGGTAACTATCACTGGCGTATTAGAAAACTTACCTGAAGCAAGTCATTTAGATGCCGATATGATCGTTTATTTACAACCGGCATTATTTGCTGAAGATGATAGTACCTTACATACATGGACTAGCGTCAATGTTTATACCTATTTTAAGTTAAATGCAGGTATATCCATTGATACACTGCAAACACGCATTAATTATTGGATGAATGCAGAAAGCCCGTTAATTGATATATTTACCCCAAATAGAGATGAAAATAGTCAAGTGACAGACTTTGTTCAACAAAGGTTAATGTCAGTAACCGATTTACACCTGCATGCACGAAAACACGCGGGTAGTATGGGCGACTTAACGTCAATGGGTGATATTAATATGATTAACACCTTTATTGTGGTGGCCATTTTAGTGCTCTTGATTGCCTGTATTAATTTTATGAATCTTTCAACGGCAAAAGCCAGTAAAAGAGCCAAAGAAGTGGCTATGCGTAAAGTACTTGGCGCAACCAGAGCGCAAGTGGCTATTCAGTTTTTAGGTGAAGCTATTGCTATTGTCTTTATTTCATTGCTGTTTGCGTTAGCTGCAGTTGAAATTGTTTTACCATTTTACAACCAAGTGCTTGGAAAAAATCTTGTTTTTAAACTGTTTGAAGAGCCGGAATTGTTTTTTACGTTAGTAATGTTAACGCTTGTCGTTGGTATTGGCGCAGGTATTTATCCGGCACTTTATCTATCACGTTTTTTACCAGGACATATTTTAAAATCAAGCAAAAGTGCAGAATCTGGCAGCTCTAATAAGCTGCGTACTCTGTTGGTGGTTTTTCAATTTACCACGTCAATTGTTTTGGTGATCTCAACGCTAGTGGTCTATGGTCAAACGGTATACGTTAATAACAAAGATGTGGGTTATCAAAGTGATAACAAACTAGTGCTGAGTATACGCGGTGTAAATAGTAGAGAATCTTTAAAGCATGAATTATTGGCTATCCCCGAAGTTACCTCAGTGGTTTTTTCCTCTGAAGCGCCTTCGCAAGACAATGAAAATAACGGTGGTTATAAATTACTTGAATCAACCGATGGAGAAACCGCGAATGAGAGCCTAGTACTTAACAGTTACAATATGGGCTATGGGTTTTTTGAAGCTTATCAGGTTAAGCCAATGGCTGGTCGGCTGTTTAATGAGTCATTTGGCTCAGACACAGTACCCGAAGTCGCAGAAGGTGAGTTAGCTCATGCTAGTGCGATAATAAATGAAAGTACGTTATTAAAGCTAGGTATAAAATCTGCCGAGCAAGCCATTGGAAAAACAATTTATAGTAATCATGAAAATCGTGAATTAATGATTATTGGTGTGATCCCCAATTTATACTTTCGCTCTATTAAATTTGCGGTCAGAGCTAGTATTTATACCTTAGATCCCCATCGTTTTCGTGTCGCCACTATTTCCTATAAAAGTCAGGATTTATCGACATTGATGCAAGATGTGGAAGCGGTATGGAAAAATAATGTGCCAATGCGGCCTATTTACTCTCAGTTTTTATCTGAGATGATGAAAGCTCAATACGATAACGAGCTTACCACTGCACAATTATTTTTAGCCTTTTCTGCGCTAGCTATTTTAGTGGCTACTTTGGGCTTATTCGGTTTGTCAGCATTTATTGTTGAACGCAGAACCAAAGAAATAGGTATACGCAAAGTTATGGGCGCAAGTGTTAAAGATATTGTTGCTTTATTAATATGGCAGTTTTCAAAACCTGTGGTAGTGGCAAGTTTTATCGCTTGGCCAATTGCTTGTTATTCCATGCTGAACTGGCTAGAAGCCTTTCCTTATCGTATTGATACACTTTGGTTAGTGCCTATTTGTTTAACCGTCTCGTTATTTTCACTGTTAATCGCTTGGATTACTGTGGGTAGTAATGCGGCAAAAGTGGCGAGAAAAAATCCGGTTAGCTCGCTCCGGTATGAGTAATTTAATCGGACTCGTTAATTAAAACAGATAAATCCCTAGCTCTGTTGGGGTGACTTGCATAGGTTTTATCTTTACCGTGGTCTAGGTGTTTTCTAATCTCGACCAAGAGAAGGAAGTATAACCTATGCGAGATCATAAGAGTTTGTCCCATACACGGTGGGATTGTAAATACCATAGTATTTATACCGAAAAAAGGACGTAAAATGTTATTCGCCGTTCGGTTCTATTCGTAAGCATCTAGGAGTACTTTAGTGGGAGTAATAAATTTGTTCATAACTATCCTTATTATAAATGCAATGCATCTGAAATTAGATGCATTGCATTTATATCCTATAAAAAAGGTAAAAAATAGATATTTTTGATGTCCATAGATAAAAAATAGTGGGGTCAGATGCTGAGGGACCCCCACAAAATATAAGCATCCGGGCGAGTATATATTCTGGTTGTGATAGTCTAAGTCTCTCATGTGGCTCTCTCTATTTAACCTAGGCCTTGATCAGCCTTTGAAATGATAGTATTCATGTGTGTAATAGCCTGTTCAAAAAACACTGGATTGATAGTCAATCGGGTATCCGCGATAACCCTGAGTGCGAGAAAATGGAGGGATAAAACACGCCGGTGTTTTACAGTATTGGCCTGGTAGTTACGGGCTTTTCCTGTCAACTCTGTGGCCGTCCCAATGATTAGTAAGAGCATTGCGGCTAACGTTGCAATTAACATCAATATGCCTATCCTATTGGTGTTTCGGCTTTGACTGGCGTTGAATCCCAATCCGTAATGCTCGCTTTTCATATCCTTGAAGCCTTCTTCAATTTGCATTCTGGCTTTGTAAATTTTAACAACATGCTTCGCAAGTTTGCTAGTAATCGTAAGCGATGTAGCAAGTAGCCAAGGCTCTTTAGCGCCTTCGGCATATTGTATCAAGTTGGACGAACGGGCCTTATTCCCTTGTTTGTTTATTTTTTTGCGTCCTTTGCTTTTTTCCTATACAGCACAAACGTAGTGTTAAACTGATTTGATTTAGTCAGTATTCCCTTAAAGTGTTTTGCCGTTGACGTTGCCTTTTTAAAAAGCACATCGATGCTTTGCCAATTGTCGCCATTTAGACTGAAATAATTAGGTTTTCTGGAACGGCCAACATAGTCCCAACCTAGGGATAAGACCAATTTAAACCAAGGTACCTTAAAGCCTGCGTCGCTCACCATGATGGGGCGGCATCCTGCTGGTAACAGGGTTTTTAGTGTTTTAAGGAAACTCTTGTGCGTGGCTGGTTTTTCTTTTGTAGTAAGTGGGTGTACTTCCTGATATAGGCTTATTGGTCGCCCGTCTAGAACTAGTGTGGCGCTGATCAGGAAGTGGGTCTAAATCTGACCAGTCAACTAGGATAACGGGCGTAGAGCCTACTGGGATCCACTTTTTACAAACAGCACCATAAATATTGATTTTTCTCGCTGGAGATTAGGGTTTGAACACAGTCTGCCGCTACGTTTGATGTTATGTTTTTCTATTGCGTCACTGTCAATACCTCGTCCCATACTGGTTACCGTTAACGAACCATCATTTATAACGCTATGGACGCAGGCAATTAACACACTTTGTCTTGTTTTATGAATTGACGGAATGTTCTCAACAAGGAAATCATTTAAGATAGTTTTTATTTTCATGGTGTTCACCTGGTTTGTTATTTTTGGCGATTGATCAGATCACCGAACACTATGAACGTTCCACTTTTCTCTGGAGAATATTTATACTGCTGATATTATTGATAATTTCGTGGGGATACCTCAGCATCTGACCCAATATCATTGATAGATCAGTCAAAGGCTAGCAAACATACTCTTTTTCGGCATGTTCACATTATTCCCAAAAGATTTTAAGGTCGAAGCCCTCATAGAATATTTCTATAATTATCTAGATTACACCTGAATTTGGTTGTGAAACCAACGCCCAAATAACGGGCTAAAAATTGTTGGCGATACTGGCGACGCAAGAGCTAAAGCCCGCGTCCTGTTAATTTATGTTATGTGTTTTTATACAAAGACTGTTCGTTCTCTAAAGCAACCTTCTGCTTTACTTTAATACATTGCCAACTTTCACCGTTTTCAACACCAGAAATGCGCTCTTCGTATTTATTGCATGTGCGTTTTAAAACAGAGCCTACATTAATACCTGATTCTCTTTCCAAGTTGATAAGGATATTTAAATAATCCCATAAAATATCGCCAAGCTCTTCTTCTAGATAGCATGACCGATTTTTAGGTATCTCATCAATTACTTCTTCAATTTCACTTTTTATTCCAGTTAAATATGTATTAGCGCCATTTGACCAATCACTTTCTTGATCGATTACCTTCTTTCTTCTGGCAATAGCCAATAAAATATCGAACTCTTTCATCAACACCCTTCTAAACACGTAACGCTTTACTAAGCGGCGCGAAATAGTTGGCTAAAATGTACAAGGAACGAATGCTAGCCAACTGTTTAGCATCCGTTTGAGTAACTTGTTATAAAGCCGATTTACACAAGCCATATGCATACACATCTACATATTTATCATTAATTAAGGTGTGTTGCATAAAACAACCCTCACGAACAAAACCTAGCTTTTCTAATAAATTATATGACGCCGTATTATGAACTGAACAAAATGCTACTAACTTATTCAAGTTCAATTCGTTAAGCGCATATTCTTTAATAAGTTTTAATGCTGCACTAGCAATACCTCGCCCATGAGTGTCGGCCTCTAAAATAAAACCTACTTCGGCAATGTTAGCCTCATGGTTTAGTATTCTAAGCGAAATAAAACCAACTTTTTTGTCGGGTTTTATTTCAGTAATGGGTAGTGATAACCATCCATCACTTTTGATATTCCAAGGTTGAGATCTACATTCAAACTCTGCTTTTGCTTTATCTTGGGTAAAAGGAGTAGAGATATGTTCCATAAGTTGTGAACAAGTCAAAAATTCTGAAAAAAGTTGTAAACATGATTCATCAAGTGGCAATAGTTTTATTCTTTCATCTGATAATTGCACGACACTTCCTTTGGCTTTATAACGCCCCATTAACGGGCAAATGATAGTTGGTTAAAATAGCGACGAGGGGCAAAAACCAACTGTTATTTGTCCCTGTTTAATGGATTGTTAGGTGTATGAACTGATTAAAGTTTATATCACCAAACCAACTTAAACTAATTAGCAAAGCCTTGCACGACTTTTTCTGTAAAAACTGAGAAATTATTTAGCAAAGCAATAGAACAAAATTTTTCTAGTAAATTTCACGCAACACTACGGAGCAAAAATATACGCGCGATAAAGATAAATGTTAACTGCGATTTAAGATTCGTAATTGAAATACAAAACGTGAATCAAAAATAAACCTTACGCCAAAAATAGAATACAATCTGAAATTGGTTGCGCCTTACTAAGCGGCAACAATATAGATAATTGGACTCCCTCCCCCTTAACGAGTGAGGTAATATAAAAGTTACCACACCAATATATTAAAAGAGTCCAGAATATGTATCGTACTAGAGTTGGCGTTGATTTAGCAAAAAAGTTATTCAAATTTGTATTCATAGAAACAAAAAGGTGCAATCAAACATTGAAGTGACACCGGAAGAATTTCTTACTTAGCTTTTTAACAACAAACCCGCCACGATAATATTTGAAGCTTGTAGCAGTTCTAACTACTGGAAACAGAAAGCACTAGAAGCCGGCCATGACGCACGTTTAATCTCTGCTGAATTAGTCTCTGTTGTTAGACAAAACCAAAAGACCGATAAAAATGATGCGCGAATATTTGCTGCCATTGCTCGGTAGTTCTTTGAGTATTTGCCATTGTTTTTCTCGGTGAGTAAATGATGACATTACTTTAGAGGGTTCAGCTAGGAATGGAATACGGCCTAAATTGATCGCTTACGTAGTAGCTGTGAATTTTCGTCGAGCGTATAAAAAGTTGAAGATGAATATAAATAAGTTTATCATGGGCTTACTATTTAACTAGAGGATCTCAGTTTAAGTTTCTTTAGCTAAATGGTTCTGTAGTTTATATTGAATAAAATACTGACTCTTATGCTAGGTTAAATGTTTTAATAGGGATTTTAATGAATAAAAAAATAAAAATATATCTGTCAGCAAGAATAGATCCAGAAGTTCACGACTGGAATAATTATGTATGTGGTGTGCTTAATGAGCCATTGGATGTCTTCTTACCGCAAGATCATAATCCATATAACTCAAGTCATTTGACTTTTGAAAAAGGCGTATTTGATATTGATCTTAAAGCAATGATTGAGTCTGATTTTGGATTGTTGCTTCCTCCGTATGGAAGGGATTGTGCATGGGAGGTCGGGTGGTATGCTAATTCTAATAAGCCACTTATAGTTTATGTTCACGATCAAAGAGAATGGTTACGAGATTGGATGATAAAGGGTGGTCTCGATTATGTCTTCACTACGAGCCCTGAAAATTTTGAGCTGTTAAGGAAAGACCCCATATTAAAACATAAGTCAGTTGAATTTATTGAGGATGTGTCCGATCTAAAAAGAAAGTTTGTTTCTTTGTACAATGAAAAGAACATATGTTTTGAGTCCTCAGAGGAGAGGCTTGACGTGGTTGAGTTTGGTTGATTGACAATGGGGGAGTGGACATCGTATAGGGTTTATAATCGTAGTACATTAGCAAAGTTTAAGCATTTTTCAATTGTTTACTATGGTATTTATTTTTCCATAGGTTTTTTATGCTTTTTGCTTAGTTATTGGTTTTTTTCTAAAATTATTGGGGAAGATGTTAACGGTAGTTACTTTTGGGTATCGAGTATTGGTTATAGTCTTTCTTTTGTGATTGGTACTAAGCTTCTTCGAATCTATAAAAGTCGTGAAAAGTTCTATAGCGATCCTTGGGCTACGTTGAAACGAAACGGAAATTCATTCTATGGAGGAGTTTTTGGGATTGTGCTAGCAGCCTATCTTATGGATGGAAAATATTTCACTCTACCACTTTTACAGCATATAGACTTAATTGCTATTTCACTTCCTATATTCCAAATTTTTATTAGGCTCGGTTGTGCTAGCTATGGTTGCTGTTTTGGACGGCCGAGCAGCGGTGAAAGGGGTATACGGTATTGTAATACTAATGCACCAGCCTATAAGTTGCATGGAGATAGGCCTCTACTACCTGCGCAGAGTTATAGTATTTATAAGGATATATTTCTTTTGGTACTTCTATATGGAATATTTTTTTTAGCCCCGTTTCCTGGCTTATCTGTGGTAGTTTGGTGTGTGGCTTACTCATTGCTAAGGTTTGTTCTTGACTATACTCGGGATATTACAAATAAAAAAATGAGGTTTGGTCTCTTAAAGTCCCAACAAATATCGATTTTAATATTTTTAATAGGGATTGGGTTTACGGTTTATGTAGAGGATGAGCCATACACTCTTGATTTTAGTTTGGCTTTACAAGAAGTAATGAGTATTAATAGTGTATTAGCCCTGCTTTTTGCTTTCGCATTATTTATGTTGTCCTTTGCCCTTTCCTTTGTGATAACTAAAGATTAGAAGTGACTTTCTTGTAAGTAATCCACTCTTGAAAAAATTATTGGTAAGTTGGGGTTGTAATTTTTCGTATTTAGATATTATTCCGTAGGGTGATGATATACTATATTCGTGATCTATGAAAATGCTTGATTTTTTTGCTTTTTAATGTTCATTCTACCCATATGACTGATATTACTCTGGCAGTCCTGAAGAAAAAACAATTGGAAAACCAGCATAAAAGGGCCCGTGCTCCCAAAGAAGCTGTTCGCATAAAATTCTTTTTGTTTCGTGATGAAGGCTAGTCATTTGAACAGATTGCACAGGCACTGCGAAAAATTGAAACAAGTATCCGGCGAGACTTGTCTGAGTACTTATCGGAAGATAAGCGAACGATCAGCAGTGGTGGTTCTGAAAACAAACTCGATGATGAGTAAACAAAATCGCTGATTGAACAAGGTTGCTTAACTGGGTGTCTGAATTTGGTTGCCCACGTCACCAAGACGATTTGTGGTTTTTTTATAACTGTGATGCCGAGTATTCTTTATAGGATGATTATTATGATGTATATAGCAGAATTGTTACGCGAAGATTATTTAGATCAGGCAACAAACTTATTCAATCAATATAGGAAATTTTATGGACAAAAGAAGGCTCTTAAATTAGTAAAGGAATTCATTTCTTCCAGACTTTCCAATAATGATTCAACAACTTTCATCGTTAGAGAAAAAGATGTTGTTAGATTCATGCAAATATATCCAACTTTTTCTTCAATAAGAGCAGAGAACAGCCTAATACTTGATGATTTATATGTTGTGCCTGATTTCCGAGGGAAAGGGGTAGGTCAGCTTTTGATTGATGCTGCAACTTCATACTGTCAAAAAATAAAAGCTAAGGGCTTAGCACTACCAACCGCAACAGGTAACCTTGACAGCGCAAGAGCTTTATGAAAATAATAGTTATGTTAGGGATACAGAGTTTTTTAATTATTATAAAGCAATTTTAAAAGGAAATATTGTGCAAAAAGCAGTTCTATTTTTTGAGCCACTTAATCATATGTATAAAGTACTCATAAGCATTTCTAAGCGAGGCTATAAGGTTATTGCACTTCATACTATGCCAGTAAAAGCAGTTCCACCTTATGAAGAGGCAGATGAGCTTATCCACAGCTCTATAGAAATTAATGATTGGTATGACTTCAAAGTATTAGAGCACCAAATCTCCGCAATTAAAGAGGAGTTTGATATTTGCGGCATATATGCTGGAGCTGAAATTACACTTTCTTTTGAAGCTTACATCAAAGAAAAACTGTCATTGCCTACTTCCGGTTATGAAATAACCACTAGGAACTTGGATAAATATCAGGTTCGCAAACGCTTGAAAGCACACGGATTAACAAAACTTGCGTGTTTGTCAAAGCAAGAGTTGATGAATTTAACTGAGTGGCCGCTGTCTGGCGCAGGTTTTTTCAAGCCAACCAATGGGGCAGGAAGCGTTAATGTTTGGCGCATTAACTCAATTGATAAATTGAATGAGTGTAAAAGCCGTTGGGAAGATAAATCTGATATCTATTATGATTTTTTAAAGGACTACATCGAAAAAAGTAATGAATACTTCCTAGAACAAGAAGCCGAAGGCGATTTGTTTTCTGTTGAATGTATGACGTTTGAAGAACAAACTCAAGTACTTGGAATAACTTCTAGAAGTGTATTACAAAGAGATCCTGCTATAGAAATGGCGATGTCATTCCCTTTTCATCATTCCTTTGGAGAAGAGATAGAAGTACAAGTTAAACAGTACATTAAAGTGCTTGGAATTAAAAATGGTGCAACTCACACAGAAATTATTGTTGATAGCGATGGAAATATTGAACTGATTGAGATGAATTTGCGATTTGCTGGGAGCGATATGCTATACGCTACAAGCGAAGCCTTTAATTTTGATATTTCAGAAGCTCTCGCAGACTTAGTGTTGGGACAAAAACCGAAACTACCTGATACAACAACTAATTTTGCTAGTCTTCTATTGATTATGCCTCCGATTGAACTAACTCACTTTAATAGTATTGAATTTCCTGAAAGCGTGAAATTTTCACGTTTAATGAAGCCATTAGGTAAGTCGATAATTTCAACAACTAATCAAATAGATTACTTAGGTAGCTGTATTATCACAGCACCATCATATGACGAATTATTAAAATTATCTCAACACGTAAGAGCAGAAATAAAAGTGAACGGCCAAACAATCCAACACGATACTAATAGCCAGATAATTCTTATGTAACTATCATCTAAAAATAACAAAAAAATTTGAAATTATTGATTTTGTTGTAACACAATGACTATACCGCTGGAGGTATTCCCACTATAGAAAATTGCACCTATCACTCAAAAAATTAATAAAATAGGCTGGGATAAAGTCAAAGCGTTGTTATCCGATAAATAATATTCTGTCGTTATTGATGTTACTAAACGAAAAAGTCTTAGAGTTTGGCTACTAAATGCCATCATTCATCAAATTAATGAGAAAGCAAAAGCTCCTAAGATTATTTCTTTGTAACGTATTTTTTACGACTTTTTAGATTCATTAGAAGATAATTTCGCACATAAGGAATGTAAATGAAGTTTTTGCTAAAACTATTTTTGATTACTATATCAATAGCCACATTAGTTTTGTTTTTTACCCAAAGTAAAAGCAGTATACATTTAGATAATGCTTATGTTAGTGGTCGAGTTCTACGGATAACAGCTACAGGTGATGGTATTTTGCAAGAAAACACCTTAAAAAGAGGAACATTTATTAAAAAAGGGACATTATTATATCTGATTGATACAACAAACTGGCAATTAGAGATAGAACGTTTAACAGAAGAGTTACGAAATGTTATAAAACAGGAGCAATTAGCCTGTTTGGATACTAGAATAGAGGTGCTTCTACTCGAATTAGAGCTCGTCAATTTAAACTTCAATGAAAGAGTTTATAATCGCGCTAAAATTCTTTCACAAGTTAAGGCATATTCTGAAGCAGATTTAGATGAATTATATACTAATGTAAAAAGAAGTAAAGTTGCATCGAAAATAGCCGAACAACAGATCGAAATAGCTAAGTTTGCCAATAAAAAAAATCCTATAGAACGTGCTGAGGTAAAATTAATATTAGCTAAATTAAAACAGGCATTCTATCAGAAGAGTAATTATAAAATTAGAGCGCCTTATGATGGCTATATTTATGAGATATACTCTTACCCAGGCCAAAAAGTAGATGAAGGTGATAAACTACTGACCTTCATTCCCTACGAAAAATTACTTATAGAAGCTAATGCGTTAGAATCTGAGATTAAAGACTTGGCTTTAGGAACAGAAGTAATTATTAAACCAGATGTCTATTTGGGTAAAGTAGAGCTTAAAGGAAAAATAGAGTCTCTTGTACCATCAACAGCCGCAACATTTTCAGGAATTCCTAGAAACAACACTGATTCAAATTGGATTAAGGTTGCGCAACGAGTTCCTGTTTTGATATCAGTATCACAAAATCAAATCCATGATCTTCAATTGCCAATTGGTTCATCTGTAGAAGTAGAGCTACCTATTCCTAATAATGGTGGAGTGGCAAGAGCTGCAAAAACCAACAATTCAACAGTTGATGAGTATAAAAATATAACGTCATCGAAACAGAAAAAAGAAAACGATTTTAGTAAAGATAAAAATATAGTTTGGCTAAAGCAATATAATACGCTAATAAATCGTATTTTTTCTGAAGTATCACTAGCACATTCAACTTCTAAAGCATGTGTTTTATCAGGCATAAATGATGTGGATTAGAGTATTATCCATTTATGTTGTTTTATTTACCCAGATGTTGGACAACTCAGTAGCAAACTTATCGTTAATTATTATTTCTTCTGATCTGTATATGGATGTTTTTCATGCATCTTGGATAATGACTTTTTATGGCGCAGGGTTAGTTGTCGCACTCCCTTTTGCTCCTTACTTCGCTAAATATGTAAGTTCAGATACAGTATTTCTCGTCGGTGGGATTTTGTTTATATTAAGCTCTATTGCATGTGGTGTAGTATCAGATGCTAACTCTTTTCTATTTTTTCGATTTACACAAGGATTTTCAGCAGGATTAAGTGCGGTTATTTGTCAAGGGTTAATGATTCGAGTTATGGGAGAGCGGCACAAAGTATTTACTGTTGCACTCGTTACTAGTGCAATTTCCCTAGCGCCTGTATTTGGTCCTTTTATAGGTGGAGTAATTACAGAGTATTTAAACTGGCGTTGGTTGTTTTTAATTAATGTTCCTTTGATGGGCATAAGCTTATATTTTATCATTGATATATTAGATTTAAAGAAAGTTAAAAGGCAGCCATTACCTTATGGATATCTTATTGCGTTATTTGCCTTTGCTTTTTTTATATTGTCGTCACAATATATTTTTGATTTCGGTAGAGAAAAGTCTTGGCTTAATAGTGAAGAAATACAAATAGCATTTGTTTTTTGCTTGAGTTGTCTTGTTATATTTGTATATTTTAATAGTCGTCCTAAATGCAGTGTATTTTATCTTGGATTACTAAAGAATAAAGATTTTATGATCACAACCCTTATATTATCCATGGGTAATGGAGTGATATCTTCATCCTTAGTATTACTACCTATTTGGTTACAAGTTGATTATAACATGCCTATATTACATGCAGGAGCCATAGTATCAGTTGCCAGTGCCGTTGCGGCAATTCTCACACCTATAATAGGTAAGAAAATCAACTCAAAACACTACCCAATTCTATCCATCATAAGCTTATCCTTTACTGGGGTGTCATTCTATATAATGGGTCAATTTACTATAGACACTCCTCAATGGGAATTTATAATTGTTCGTCTTATTGCGGGTTTGGGCTTAGCTACATTTACCGCTCCTTTACTTACACTTTCACTGACCAAGGTAAATTTAGATAAAATGAATGAGGCCAGTTCATTGTCACTCTCTTTAAGGCTTACATCATCAAATGTGTGCGTTGCTTTGGCATTCGCCTTTTGGCAAAATGAACATATTCGAATAAAAGAGCATGTCATCTCAAATGTAGATAAATTTGCGTATCAAGGGTTAACAGAAAATAAATTTCATTGGTTTCATATTATGTTTGAGAGAGTGACTCACACAGAAGCACTAACAAATATTCTAAGCGTCTACTCTAGCATGTTTTTGTTAGCGATATGCATCATCAGTATTATGTTTATTTTTCAGTATAAATCTCAAAATTAGGAGTAATATATTCATGCAAAGTACAATAGCAATAGTTGACCCTTTTTCTAGTGGTAACTTGTTGGCCGAAGAAGCCAAATCATTAGGCTACCAGTGTGTATCAATTTTCAGTGGAGAAATAGAAGAGGCATTCATTGGTTCTTACATCCCTGAAGATTATATTGCGAATTTGATTTTCAGTGGAGATTACCAAACTCTTATCAGTGAATTGAAATCATTTGAACCTATTGCCGTAATTGTAGGCTGCGAATCAGGTGTTGAACTCAGTGATCAATTATCAAATGATCTAAACTTGCCATGCAATGAAATCACTTTAAGCCCTCACCGACGTGATAAGTATTTAATGCAAAAAAGAATTGGTGAAAAAAATCTCCGCCATATTCGTCAAAAAAACTGCATTAATATTAAGGAAGTACTAAAATTTTCCAAAACTCTTAAATGGCCAGTAGTTATCAAACCATTAAAGTCAGCAGGAACCGATAATGTATTTATTTGTTACTCAGAAAACGACTTAATTAAAGGTAGTCAAACTATTTTGGAAAGCAATAATGTCTTTGGTGAAAAAAATAAAAGTTTATTAGTACAAGAGTATATAGAAGGCAGTGAATATGCAATCGATTTGGTTTCACATTCCGGTGAACATTTTGTAACTAACATTACTAAAATTACTAAAGAAGAATTTAACGGCTGCCTTTTATATAAACAAGTGGACTTCATTCCAACTGATGCGGAAGAATTACAACCATCCATCCAGTATGTTTACAAAGTTTTAGATGCTCTTGGCCTTATCTTAGGTCCTTCTCACTGCGAAATAAAAATTGACGATACTGGACCTGTATTAATTGAAGTAGGTGCTAGGATGCATGGAGGAATGCTACCCAAAGTAGTTTCCGCATTTGCCAAACATAGCCAGATCGATTTATGTATAGATGCATACTTGCGTCCGAAAGTTTTTAAGAAAAAAACTCAACAGAGCAATACTTATTTACAACATGCCAAAGTATATCTTTTTATAAATAAATCATCAGGTATTATTTTAGAAGTCAATGAAGACAGAGTCGCATCTTTACCTTCTTATCACTGGGGAATTTATTTAATGATTCCTGGTAAAAGGTTACCTCAAACAACAAGTTTTATTAACTGCCCTGGCTTGGTATATTTGTTAAATAGTTGCCATAAGCAGCTACAACGCGATATTGATACTTTAAACCAATGGGAAAAAGAAGGGAAAATATATAAAATAGCTATATCATAGCGTGTTAAAAAAAATCGATTAGATATGGATCTCGAAACCTGAGTCTGTAACTAAATCTGTGTAACTGCTTATCAACCAATTCTTTGTGGATTTAAGGTAGGTAGTTAAACATTACTTTTTCACTGAATCATCATGCGGAAACACTGACATTTCTTAATGGTTTTATGGATAACAGAATTAAGGTGAGTTTACGGCAGCCTAGCTCAACTTATATTTTCTGGTCTGATTTAAAGGTCGCGACTAAATAACTAGGACGCAATCATGCCAAAAAACGATCAAATGACTGTTACCCTCTCGAACAATGGTCATATTTCGACTGAACTGCCAGTCCATGTCCATTAAAACTGTTTCCATAGCGCCACTGACAAAAAAAACATCGTCAAAAACTTCATTGATGGCACTATGATTTAAAGCTGGGGGATATTGATTGGAATCTAGTTGTTCCATTAGTGTAAAATCCTTATTTTTGATGGTAATTAAAGTAGCCAACGTAGCAATATTCTATAGCATATTCATTTAAAAAACTATTGAGATATTTCCGTTGTGCCGGATTAAGGTTGTTTTGTTTTATATCGTTAATTGTTTCTTGATTGTTGCTGCTGTCTAATCGTTTTAGATGGAATAAAGTCATGTCTTGACCTCCAAAATATCCTTTTAAATATTCGTGATTAGGACGCGCTTTAGACATATCAAAGACATGCCCCATAAGTGCAGTATATAAAGGATACTTTGTTAATGAATTGGCATCAAAGCAAGGGTATTTTCCTTGAGGAGGGGTGAACAACGGATAATCTTTTGCTGTGTGAACTGGTTGAGTCTTTAGCTTGTTAATATAATCGATGTGTAAACCTGTTTGAATTGCTCCGTTGAGTATAATATTGAGATAGCGGCGACTTGGCAGACAACTGTTGTCGATAAAATCGTCCATTCCTATATAAGTTAACGCAGAAATAACGTGTGTTTTTTTTGTGGTTTTATCATCCACTTTCACTTGTATGGTGATACGATCGTAACCATACCCATAGGCCTCGGTCGCATCCAAGGGGGCGAGGTCTTCGTCCAAACATTCATGTAAAACACCCAACACCTGATCGTTGGGATCACCCGTGTGCTCTATATTGCCAACACCACCTTCATTACGGAAAAAATGTTGTACATTAAATCGTAAACGCCAACCTTGTAAAGCCGCAGGCTGTGATCTAAGAGGTAGAACACCTTTGGCTCGCAGTGAGACCATGCTGATGTTAGAGCCGAAACCGAAATAATGAAACATTGGACTTCCACATAGTAGAGGGCTGATATTGTTATTTTTGAAAAAATTATATCTAAACTGTTTACCTCATTCAACGAGAATATAAAAATATGTGGGTAGGTATAACCAAGATGAAATTATAATAAAAATCAACAAAAAATATACGTTGAGATAGCCATTTTAATGTGATTTATTGATATTAGAATGCTTGATAAATAAGTAAAATAAGGATGGTTAAAAAAGGGGGATAGATTTATTCAGCCAATTATTACTTAGCTTGAGAAGGGTAATATTCCATTTCTTTAATCTGAATTATTACCGTTTATTTTTCAAGTATTTTAACTATTTCCAAGTTACTAGGCTATAGGTTACAATACGCGACTATTTTAAGTCTCTATACAGTTTAGTTAATTGCCAATGTTTGAAGTTAATCCTGTTAACAATAAATTAAAAGAAATTCGTCAACGTGCTGACTTGCTTCGGGGGTATCTTTGACTATGACGTTAAAGCTGAACGCTTAGTTGAAGTAACACGTGAATTAGAACTACCTGATGTTTGGAATGAACCTGAACGGGCACAAGCGTTAGGAAAAGAACGTAGTGCATTAGAAGAAGTGGTTAATACTATTGTTGAGCTAGAAACCGGCTGTAGTGATATTAAAGAATTAATTGAACTTGCCGTTGAAGAAGAAGATCAAGAAACTTTTGATGATGCGCAAAATGAAGCTAATGCACTCGATGCTATTTTAGAAAAACTTGAGTTTCGCCGCATGTTCTGTGGTGAGCAAGATGCTAATAACTGTTATTTAGATATTCAATCTGGCTCAGGTGGCACCGAAGCACAAGATTGGGCTGAAATGCTTATGCGCATGTATTTACGCTGGGGTGAGGCACACGGTTATAAAACTGAAGCAATAGAAGTTACTGATGGTGATGTTGCCGGCATTAAAGGTTGTACTATTAAATATACCGGAGATTATGCTTTTGGTTGGTTGCGTACAGAAACCGGTGTGCATCGATTAGTGCGAAAATCGCCGTTTGACTCAAGTGGTCGTCGTCATACCTCATTTGCTTCAGCGTTTATTTACCCTGAAATTGATGACAATATTGAAATTGATATTAACCCAGCAGATTTACGTATTGATACTTTTCGCGCATCGGGCGCGGGTGGTCAACATGTTAACAAAACAGATTCAGCTATTCGTATTACCCATGAGCCAACAGGCGCTGTGGTTGCATGTCAGGCAGACAGATCGCAACATAAAAACCGTGCTACCGCGATGAAGCTATTGAAAGCTAAATTGTATGAAATGGAAATGCAAAAGCAGAATGAAGGTAAGCAAGAATTAGAAGACGGTAAATCTGATATCGGTTGGGGCAGTCAAATTCGCTCTTATGTATTAGATGATAGCCGTATTAAAGATTTAAGAACAGGTGTTGAAAATAGAAACACCCAAGCCGTATTAGATGGAGATTTAGATAAGTTCTTAGAAGCAAGTTTAAAGTCAGGCTTGTAGGATAATTAATTTAAACCAATTGTAAAATTAAAGATAACGTTGAGAAATAAAATGACAGATAAAGCCACTAAAGCAAGTGATGCACCCGTAGCACAAGATGAGAATAAACTGATTGCTGAGCGTCGTGTAAAGCTTGAAAAGATTCGCTCTAATTGTTCCGCAAATGGTTTTCCTAACGATTTTAATCGTGAACATTTAGCCGCAGACATTCAAGCTGAACATGGTGAAAAAACCAAAGAAGAGCTTGAAGCGCTGCAGGTTACTTATGCTATTGCCGGTCGTGTTATGGCAAAGCGTGGACCATTTTTAGTGATACAAGACTCATCAGGTCGTATTCAAGGTTATGCTGAAAAAACTGTACAAAAAGAAATTAGAGCTAAATGGGGCTCATTAGATATTGGTGATATTGTTGGTATTAAAGGTATTTTACATAAATCAGGTAAAGGTGATCTTTATGTGAATATGGATGAATATTCGTTGTTAACCAAGTCATTACGCCCATTACCAGAAAAATTCCATGGTTTGTCAGATCAAGAAACTAAATACCGTCAGCGTTATGTTGATTTAATTATCAATGAAGAAACGCGTAATACTTTTAAAATGCGTTCAAAAATTGTTGCTGGCATTCGTAACTTCTTAGTTCAACGTGATTTTATGGAAGTTGAAACTCCTATGTTGCAAATCATACCAGGTGGCGCAACCGCTAAACCTTTTATGACCCATCATAATACTTTTGATCTTGATATGTATTTGCGTATTGCGCCAGAACTTAACTTAAAACGTTTAGTGGTTGGTGGTTTTGAACGTGTTTTTGAAATCAACCGAAGTTTCCGTAACGAAGGTATTTCAACGCGTCATAATCCTGAATTTACCATGATTGAATTTTATCAAGCCTATGCCGATTATAATGACTTGATGAATATAACTGAAGAGATGTTACGTACTATTGCTCAAGATGTACTGGGTACTACCACGGTTCGTAATACTGTGAAGAATAATGATGGCGAAGTCGTTGAAGAAAAATTCTATGACTTTGGTCAACCGTTCGCACGTTTATCTATGGTTGATGCTATTTTAACTTATGGTAAAGATCATCACGCCGCTGCGCAGCTTGATGAAGCTGTATTACGTGATCCTGAAAACAATTTTGACGCCATTAAAGCGATGGCAAAAGCCGTTGGTGTTAAAGAAGGTGAAGCTGCTAAGGTATGGGGGCCGGGTAAATACATTTGTGAAATTTTTGAAGAAGTAGCAGAACATTTATTAGATCAACCTACTTTCATTACAGAATACCCATGGGAAGTTTCACCACTAGCGCGTCGTAATGATAACAATCCATTTATTACCGACCGATTTGAATTTTTTGTTGGCGGTCGTGAATTAGCTAATGGTTTCTCAGAGCTTAACGATGCTGAAGATCAAGCCGAACGTTTCCAAAAACAAGTGGCAGAAAAAGATGCCGGTGATGATGAAGCCATGCACTTTGATGCTGATTATATTAATGCCTTAGAATATGGTTTACCGCCAACAGCCGGTGAAGGTATTGGTATTGACCGTTTAGTGATGTTGTTTACTGATTCACCAACGATTAAAGACGTTATTCTTTTCCCTCATATGCGACCTGAAGTGGAATAATTCTATTTAGACTTCTAAGGCAAATTTTGTTAAAAAAGCCCAAACGATTAACTCGTTTGGGCTTTTTGTTTTCTGCAATAATATTACTATGTTTTTGAATCACTTATTTCAAATGCTCGTCAAAAAAACTGACCATTTCTTCTAATGTTTGAATACGATGTGCTTGTACACTTAAATGGTGATTAGCGTCTTCAATTTCGACATACCTAACGTCTTTATCATAGTCTTCTAATTCATCAGCCATTTCTCTGCTGTGTCTTACGGGTACTACTCTGTCATCAGTGCCGTGTACTAATAATATTGGGATATTAATATCTTCAGCAAAATTTACAGGTGATACACTCTCAAGTTTATCGTCATCGGTGCCAAATTGTTTTTTGACTACGTCACTATTTGTGAATTTTCGAGCATTTAAAAGAATGAGTTCTAAGTCTGTTACGCCAGCAAAACTGGCGGCACATTTAAAACTTTTACTATATTTTACCGCTGCCATTAATGCAGCATAACCACCGTAACTAGCACCGGCAATGCACATTTTGTCTTTATCTATAATATCTTGGTCTATCAGCCAATGAGCAGCATCTTGTAAATCATCCTGCATCGCTTTTCCCCAACCTTTAATGGCTGCCATCTCAAAATCATAACCATAACCTGATGAACCTCTAAAGTTAGGTTGAAAAACCACATAACCTCGATTAGCAAAAAGCTCAGCCCAATAATCAAAACCGCTACCATCTCGGGACATAGGGCCGCCGTGTGGAAAAATAATTGCTGGGAATTTTTTATCACTTTTTCCTATTGGCTTAGTTAAATAGCCTTCAATTTCAAGACCATCTCTGGCTTTATAGGTAACTAAGTCTTTACTGGCGTAGTTTTTTTCATTAATTTCGGGGTACAGACTGGCAATATAGTTTAGAGATTTTGTTTTACGATCACCTAAGTAATAATCCCCTGCTGTTTTCTTTGAGCGGGAAAACAAAATATATTTGTTGAGATCTTTTGACATACTGATGATAGTATTTTTTGCATCAGGAACCGCTTTGTTTAAGCCTCGTTTTAAGGCCAAGTACTCTTCATCCCAATAAATTTTATTGTCGTCTTCGCTGTTGTGGCTTAAGCCAACTACCTTGTTACTTTTGGGCGAATAAATTAATGAACCATCAACGTCATAGTTTTCATCTGCATAAACTAACTCTCTTTTAAGAGAAGCATCATTAACATCTACTTTGAAAATGGCATAACGTCCTTGATGTAACGCTCGTATATATAGAATGTTAGGCGCTAAATCAAAACCTAATACATGAACAACTTCTTTTTCAAAAACTTCGTAAGACCATAAATTACGCACCTTGTCGCCATTTTCATCGAAAAGCTTATAGAAAATTCTAGTTTCATCTCTACTATAACTTATTCTAGGACGTCCTTGTTGATCGGCATACCAGTCTTCGATGTAACCTTTAGAGCGCTTAACGCGCGTTCTTTTATTAGTGCGTATATTCACTTCGTATAAGGAGGGTCTATTAGGAAGATCAAAATCTATCGCCATTAAAATTTTATCAGGCTGATTAGGTAGCATACTGATAACATTATCTTGAAATTGTGCCGTACGCTCTTTTTTACTCTCTTTAGCTTTTACCAGCGTTTTGAGTTTATCTTTTTTACTTAGATCATATTTAAGTAAACGGGTGGAGGTATACTTAGTTGTACGCTGCCTAGTAGGGTAGGCAGCACTGATCAGTAAAATATCGTTATTACCCCAAACATACCAATTTAGTACCACATCAATATTATCTGCTTGTAGTATGTTACTAGTTTCACCTGTTTTAAGGTTGTAAACAGATAACACTAGGTTGCCGTTGAGGTTTTTTATCATGGCGATAGCATTACCATTAGGAGAGAGCTTTACACTGCTAATATCTGGTAGGCTACCATAGGTTTTTATCGGTAAAGGCTTTGTTATAGCCTCTTCGTTTGCGTTGGCACTTTTGATATTTAAACAAAGAATTAATAGTGTGAATATTGCTATAAGTAAGCCGTGTGTTTGTTTTTTAGCTGTAGTGTGTTGTTTTGTCATTACTATTCCGTGTATTGTTGTTTTTTTAAAGAAAAATATATTAACCATACTCTATTATTTTTACTAGCTTTTAAGTAAATTAGTGGTTTGAAATAGCGATCAATATAATAACATGCCTATGTAGATAACTCAGGCATCCGTTTTAATCGTGTTTTGAAATTAACCGTAGTTTTCGTAATGAAGGTATTTCAATACGTCATAATTCTTAATTAGTTTTTGTTAACAGCCAAGGTTTATTAGAGCTTACATGCCTTAAAGTTAACGTTTTTGAATTTAAGGTCTCGATTCTCCACGATTGTTTTGCCCCTATTTTATTCTTAGATGAAAAAGAAAAATTATAGACAAATTCAATATCCAACAGAGTATTGTTACTGCTTAAATGCCAATTCCCAATAGCTGATAATTTTTGATATTTTCCAAAGTCACCTAATGTTAGTAAATCCTGATTAACTCTAGGTGTGATTGTTATTTTTCCATGAGAAAAATTAACTTTGTTTTTTTTATGGTCAAACCATTCACCCATAATTAACTCAGCTTTATAACTTGTATTAAAATTATCATTATTTAAGCGCACATAGTTTTGTTGTGTATTATCAGGCCAAATAACTGACAATCGTGTGTTGGTAATAGATTTAATTTTTAACGCTTCAGATACTCCCACATATTTACTTTTTTGCTTGTTTTTTGTATCACTTTTGTAGGTTAAAATGATATTTTTGTTTTGCTTTTTCCACCAACCTCCCATCAGTGTATCTAGTTGAGAAAGTCTAGATGACCATTGATGAATACTAAAACGCCCTTTATCCAATAAGTAAAGCGTTCTAATACCTTTATTTGTCATTGACCACCATGCACCTGAAACATCCTGTTCAGCTGTATTACGTTGGGCTGTTTTATTTCCCCCTTCTCTGGCACTTAGCTCACTTATCTTAGTTATAGCGTTTATTGGCGGTTTATCGGAGTAATGTGTTTTTCCATTTTCATCGACCCATTTATAAACTGTACTCATAGCTATTGTGGGAATGAATAGTAAAAAACATAGTAGAAATTTACAGCTTAATTTCAACATATCATTTACTTCATCATTTTACGTGGTTTTGTGAGCCTTTTTTGCTCTTGCATCAATGAGTAATAGTATGATGAATATTGTTTTTTTAATCTGACAGCTTTATTGTGTGACGATCTATTACTGCTCTTACAGTTAACCCACTTTTTAGCTTGATTACTATTGGTCCATCCTGTCTCATTGGGCTTTTTACATTGACCATCTATACCATTTAAGGCTGTTGAGGCCATATTATGTTCATTTTGAATGTTTTTTGAAACCTCTTCGTAATATAATTTTATTGTTTTTTGATGAAAAGCGATTCGACATCCTGCTGTATCAAGGTTTTTCTTATTCCTAGGGGAGTGCCCATTTTTTTTAGTTTTTAAGTATCGACTTAATTGAGATTCGTAGTTGTTCCAACTAGAGGGTAAAGAAGATAGGGCATTTAAAGTACGACTGTTAACGTCTTGTTGGTACTCATATGTCAACTCTTTACAAGTACAACCAGTTTCACTGCAACTTGCATGACCACTTCCTATTCTAGGACTAACGAACCATGATGAGTGAAAACCAAATGGACCTTTATCTTGATTGTTAATAATGATTTCTTCTGCATCATTAGTACACTGTTGATCTTGAAAAATAACAGCGCCATTTTCATCGGTACATTTAAAAATTTCAGCATTAACATTTGATGTGAAAATAAGAAGTATGATCGTTAGATAAGATATCTTCCAAAACATTTTAATCCTTTCCTTTAATAATGATTAAATAAGTAATTATGTGAGTATTTATAATTGGTCTTTTATAATAAAAACATTAACTTAATTCTAACGCCAATTCAATCTCAAATGAATTGAATTTCAAGTTAAATCTTGATATCGAAGGTTTATTTTAAATGATTCTAGCTAAAGTTTGGTGGTTGGTAAATGTGTTTGTGAAATTTTTGATGAAGTCGCCGAGCATTTATTAGGTCAACCTATTTTTATTACAGAATACCCATGGGAAGTTTCACCACTAGCGCGTCGTAATGATGAAAATCCATTTATAACTGACCGATTTGAATTTTTTGTTGGTGGTCGTGAAATTAGCTAATGGTTTCTCAGAGCTTGATAATGTTGAAGATCAAGCCGAACGTTTTCAAAAGTCCATATAATTAAATCAATGGGCTTTTTATTTTTTAGAGTTTAGCGCTATTAATGTTGTGAACTTTTAAGTAAATTAAGGTATTTCAAAATAATTATAAAATCACATAAACTCAACAATATTGAGTTGTAATAAAGAGAAGTATTAAATGCTAATGATTAATGGGTGTTACCTATGAGTACATCAAGAGGCGGTTTTAGCTCGCGTATCGGTTTTATTATGGCAGCTGCTGGCTCAGCTGTGGGTCTTGGAAATATATGGGGATTTCCCACACAAACGGCGAATAATGGTGGTGCAGCCTTTGTTTTAGTGTATTTGGTTTTAGCGTTTTGTTTAGCTTACCCCGCTTTTATGGCAGAGCTATTAATTGGTCGTTATGGACAAGCGAATGCTGTAACCGCTATGCAAAAAATGTCGACTAAATTATGGCAAAAACGCTTTGCTTTTATTGTTGGTTTTGGCGGTATTATTTGTGCGACACTTATTTTAAGTTTTTATGGCATTATAGCCGGTTGGATGGTTTCTTATGCCGCAGAGCCAATTGCTCGCTTATTAGGTCTTGATGGCGCGGCTAACTGGCTTATTGCGCAATCATTACTGCGTAATATTTTATTTACGGCGTTTTTCATGATGTTAACTATTTTTATTATTCGTCGTGGTGTTGAACAGGGTATTGAAAAATGGTCTAAACGGCTAATGCCAATGCTCATTGGTTTACTCATTTTATTAATTATTTATGTGTTTACTTTAGAAGGAGCCAAAGAGGGCTTTAATGCTTATTTAAATCCTGACATATCGCGAGTTTTAGATCCCGATTTATTAATTAGTGCGCTTGGGCAAGCTTTCTTTTCTTTGTCGTTAGGCACGAGCGTTATGGTAATTTATGGCTCTTACATTTCTAAAGATGAAAATTTAGTGACTTTGGGCGCACAAGTTACCTTAATTGATGTCTCTATTGCATTTCTTGCCGGTTTGTTAATTATTCCTGCTATGTATGTAGCACAGGCACAAGGCGTGGCAATATTTAACGAAGACGGAAGTTTACTTTCAGGCTCTAATTTAGTGTTTACTGTTTTACCGTCGTTGTTTTCAGGTATGGGTGTTATCGGTTTATTTGTCGCTTTTGGTTTTTTTGTGTTGATGTCTATTGCCGCACTTACTTCGTCTATATCAATGCTTGAAGGGCCAGTCTCTTATGCGGTAGAACGTCATAATATGCAACGAGAAAAAGCAACCACCTTCATTGGCTTAGGTATTTTACTTTTAAGTATTATTATTGTTGTTAACATTGAATTTATGCTTGATTTTGTCGCTGTATTGTCAACGCAATATGGTCAACCCATTATTGCCATGCTTTGCTGTGTATTTGTGGGTTGGGTTTGGCACCGTAGTGGTGTGCTAAGTGAAATTAAGCAAGGTCATGCGCAGATTAAACATGGTTTGTTTTGGAAAATTTGGCCTTGGTATGTGAAATTTGTTTGCCCAACGGCAATTGCGCTCGTTTTTTTGCATTCTTTGTAATTATTTTTTATGTAGTAAATATACCCGCTACCATTCAAATTTAACTCTGAATGAGATCTGCATCTTGAATGATTACGGGTATAAACACGGATGAAACTTATTTATAGCCTTGGCCAATTTAATGACCAGGGTTTATTTATATCAGTTAACGTATTGAGTGTTTTTTTGAAAGTAGCATTCGAAAAAAAGGTTCCCTGAGAAGGCGTTGCTATATATTGATACACTTGCCCTAAATAAGTAAACCGCAGCGCATAGGCGTGTAAATATCCTCGGTCGACTATCTGTTCATTATTTGCAGGGTGATAACATTGATCACCCATAATGGGAGAACCAATACTCTTTAGTGCAACACGAATTTGATGGGTTTTCCCAGAATGTGGTTTTACTAGAAATAGTCGCATTCCGGTCTCTAAACGATAAGATAAAAACTGAGTTAGTGCAGGATTTTTTATCGTGCGTAGCAATTTCCACATACCTCGACGACTTTTAGTCATATCTCCCTTTATCAAACCTTGTTTTTTATTCGGCTTAATATCGCTAATGGCAAGATAATATTTTTCAACTTCATGGATGGTAAACATTCTTTGGAATTCTTGAGCACATTGCAGTGTTTTGGCAAAAATAATCAAGCCAGAGGTCATTTTGTCTAACCGGTGCACTGGAAATAATACTTTTTCATTATTAGGTGTTAATTCACTGTTATTTCGATAGAGGTGATTTTTGACCTGAGAAAATAGCCCTTCGCCTAAGTTACCTTCGTCATGAAAGTTAACGTTAGCGCTTTTATCTACAATAATAAAACCTGAAGTTTCGGCAATAATCTTAAACATTTATTTTGCTCTGCTATACGCTCTTTTATCTTGAAGTTTGCTATGATAATTCAACTGCGCATTATTACCATTATTATTTTTTATACTTTTTTATACTTGGCTAGTAAAATTTAAACCTAGCATTAAGTATTGAAAAATAATGATTAGCCCTTATTTAAGCTTTATCTTTATGAAGGTTTGTATTGTGTAGCCTTGACCAAATTTTGGGAATTATTTTGACTTTATTATTGAACGATTACATTGACGCTTTTAGTTTAGACGAAAATATTACCGCGATTGCTGGCATCGGTCGCGGTATTGAGCGTGAAGCGTTAAGGGTATTACCTGAAGGTAAGCTTTCTGAGCATGATCATTATACGCAATTAGGATCAGCATTAACCCATCCTCAAATAACCACTGATTATTCTGAGACTTTATTAGAATTTATAACGCCGGTTAGCCACTCTCCAGAGCAAGCGATTGCCCAATTACAAGACATTCAAAAATTCACCTTAAGTCAAATTGAGGGCGAATTATTATGGCCGTTAAGCATGCCATGTTTTGTTGATGATGCCAGTGTGATACCGCTTGCTAAATATGGCAGCTCAAATATAGGGAAAATGAAAACTGTTTATCGTCAAGGATTAAAAAATAGATATGGCAGTATGATGCAGGTAATTTCAGGTATTCATTTTAACTTTTCATTTAGTGATGATTTTTGGCAAGTGCTGCAAAAACTGCACAACGACAACAGTAATCATACTGACTTTATTTCTCAACGCTATTTTTCATTGTTACGAAACTATAAACGTTATTGTTGGTTAATTCCCTACTTATACGGTAGTTCACCTACTATTTGCCCTTCTTTTTTACAAGGACAAACCCATGAACCCCCTTTTGAAGAAACACCCAGTGGCGCTTTGTATTTACCCTATGCAACGTCACTGCGTATGAGCGATTTAGGCTATACCGCCAATGAGCAATCAAATTTAAAGATTTGTTATAACAATGTTGACGGTTATGTTGATGGTGTGCAAAAAGCTATTGCGTTGAAGTCAGTGCATTTTGCTGATATTGGTGTGAAAGTAAAGGGTCAGTATCAGCAACTCAATGATAATGTTTTACAAATTGAAAATGAATTATATGCACCTATTAGACCCAAACGGGTTGCAAAAGCGGGCGAGAAACCGTCACAAGCATTACGTGATCGTGGTGTTGAATATGTTGAAGTTAGGGCACTTGATGTCAATCCATTTGTTGATACCGGTATTAGTGTTGAGCAAGTTTACTTTTTAGATATTTTTTTAACGTATTGCGCATTTATTGATAACACAAAGTTTGATTGTGATTCACAGCAGTTACATGAAAATAATATGAATGATGTTGTTTTACGTGGTCGAGATCCTCAATTATTCTTAACCTATATTAATGCGGAAGGTGAAGGTTGTCTTAAGTCAATAAAAGCTTGGGGTAATGAATTATTTGATGACATGCAAAAAGTTGCGGATTTACTAGATAAAGCCTATAAAACAACAAAGTACAATGATGCTATTGTTAGAGAGCGCGCTAAAATTAATGATGTTTCGTTAACACCCTCAGCTAAAATGTTAGCTATACTGCTTGAGCAAAAACAAGGTATGTCTAGTTATTCATTAACACAAGCGGCAAAATATCGTCAGCAATTACTTAACCGTGATTATCAATTTTATTCAAAGCAATATTTTGTTGATAGCGTTAATAAATCACTTCAAGATCAACTTGATATTGAAGCAAGTGATGAAATGGATTTTGATGATTTTTTAACGGCCTATTTCAAAGGTTAAAAGTCAAAGGTTAAAAGTTAGCAATTATATTTTGTAAAATAAACAGGCAAAAAAAAGCGCGTTATTATAACGCGCTGTTTGTAAAGTTAGTTCACATTATTAACTAACATCACCAAAGTAATACAAGTGAAAGCAATCCAGGGAGTAACGCTCTCTTAAAGTAAGACCTGCCTAGTGTTCAATAGTTCATTTTTTATCGAAATATAAAATTTTTTAAATTGTAAAGATTGCGTATTTTTTTGCTATATTGTTACAAATTTTAGATAAAAAAAACGCGCTTACTTGTTACCAAGAAACGCGTCAAAACATGAAACACTAAGGGAAATAAAATATTTCTATAATATAAGAGTGTGGTATTGGTAATAAGTTCAATAAATATTAAAAGAATTTACATTATTTTTATTTATTTAGTTTGACGGTGAATTTTAGATAAAAAAATGCGCTTACTTGTTGCCAAGAAGCGCGTAAAACATAAAACACTAGGGGGAGTAACATTACTATTAAGTAAGAGTCATGTTTTCTAAATAAGTTCAATTTAATTGTTAATAAAGTTGAATTTTTACCAACGCGCTGAACTTTGGCTATTAAGTCAGTTAAGTTGCTTTTAAATTACCAGCAAGTGGCAGGCAAAAAAAACGCGCTTACTTGTTATCAAGAAGCGCGTAAAACATAAAACACTAAGGGAATAGCATTACTATTAAGTGAGAGTCACTTTAGTAGGATAAGTTCAATTTATTTTTAATTTAATCAAATAAACCCCAATTAAATTAAAAATAGAGAAAATGATAAAAAATAATGATATTTTGTCTCAGTGACATCTGGCATTATTGTCATTAATACTTATATCACCTTTGTATCATTAATTTTTATGTCATTTTATAAATTATCACTATTTAGCTGTTTCTGCTTATTATTACTTTCAAGTTGTGCAACGCCTCCTCCGAAAAACCCTGAAAATATTTGTGAAATTTTTCGAGAGCATCGAAGTTGGTATTTTGCAGCTAAAGAAGCAAAAGACCGCTGGGGAGTACCTATTCATGTGCCAATGAGTATGATGTATCAGGAAAGTTCCTTTCGTCATGATGCATTACCGCCACGAGATTATATTTTGGGGTTTATTCCTTGGGGTAGGGTAAGTAGTGCCTATGGTTATTCACAGGCAAAAACGATGACCTGGGATGATTATATTCGCGAAACTGACAACTCAGGTGCTGATCGTGATGACTTTGATGATGCGATTGATTTTATGGGCTGGTTTATTTTTAAAACGCAAAAAATTAATGGTGTCTCTAAGTGGGATGCTTATAACCAGTATTTGAATTATCACGAAGGGTGGGGCGGTTTTAAGCGTAAAACGTATAAGAAAAAAGCATGGTTAGTAAAAGTTGCGAGAAAAGTTGATAATCGCGCTAAACGTTACAGTAGTCAGTTAAAGAGCTGCGAAGAAGATCTTAATCATGGTTGGTTGTGGCGGCTTTTCTTTGGTTAGCACTTAGAAAGCGAAAAGGGGCAATTCAGAAAACGGGCTAGAGCATATACCTTGCCATTTTATTGTTCTTTTCAAAAATAAATGTTGCTATTGATGGCACACTATATTGAATAAGGCTTAAGGATTTTGGTTAAAAAAACTTTGATTTTTTATTAAAAAATTGTTGAAAAAGGTAAAAGCTGCTCTTAGTGGGCTTAGCCTATGTTATCCACAGAAATTGTGGAAAGCTTCCATTTAGGTTTTACTTGTGGATAACCTTGTGATTAACTTTTATAATTAATGGCAACTTGGCATTTTGTAATTATTCAGGTGGCTGTTTAACTTTTAACGTCTTAATTTTGTCATACCGTGACAAAGTGAAGTATTACGAATATTATTCTTCTTCTACTGACTCACCAACAAAATGTTCAGGCATAACACGAACCGTTTTAATCATATTGTTTGACACTTCTACAATTTCAACCGGATAACCTGCAATTCTTAAACTGATATTATTTTTAGGTATATCTTCTAAATATTCAATAATTAACCCGTTGAGTGTTTTGGGGCCATCTGTTGGTAACTTCCACGACATCTCTTTATTAATATCACGAATACTGGCACTGCCATCAACTAAAAAGCTACCATCAGGTTGTGGTGTTACTTCCTCACTAGTGCTTGGGGTCATGGTGGTAGTGAAGTCGCCAACAATTTCTTCTAAAATGTCTTCAAGTGTTACTAAACCTTGAATATCTCCATATTCATCAACTACTAGCCCTAAACGTTCTTTTGCGTGTTGAAATTTTAATAACTGAATATTTAATGAAGTGCCCTCAGGAATAAAATATAATTCTCGTACTGACCGTAGTAATGTTGCTTTGCTAAATTGATTTTTAGAGACAAGTTTCAATGCATCACGGGCATGAATATAGCCCACTACATCATCAATATTATCACGATAAAGTAATACTCGGGTATGATTGGCTTGAGTGAGTTGTTTTTGAATTATTTTCCAATCGTCATTAACGTCTATGCCAACTAATTCACTACGTGGGATCATGATATCTTCAACACAAATTTTTTCTAAATCTAAAATACTTACCAGCATATCTTGATCACGTTTGTGTAATAACGCACTTGATTCATTAACAACCGTACGTAGTTCTTCACTGCTTAAACTATGTTGTTCTCGTTGCTCTGAATTGATGCCTATTAACATTAATATACCGTTGGTGACCCAATTGACAATGATCACTAAAGGAAAGAGAATTTTTAATAAAAAAGATAATAAGATAGAGCTAGGAAAAGCTATTTGTTCAGGATACAAAGCGGCGAGTGTTTTTGGCGTTACTTCAGCAAAAATAAGGATGACTAAGGTTAGTGCAATAGTAGAAGCTAACATGCCATAGACATCACCAAAAAACCGTATGCCAATAATAGTTGCTATTGACGCGGCAGCAATATTGACTAAGTTATTACCGATAAGTATTAAACCAATGAGGCGATCTGGGCGTTTTAATAATTTACTGACGCGTTTGGCGCCACGATGCTTTTGTTTCTCAAGGTGTCTTAATCGGTAACGATTTAATGACATCATGCCTGTTTCTGAACCAGAAAAGTAAGCGGAAATAAGTATGAGTATACCCAGTGCAATAAAGAGTACTTGAGTAGATATGTTGTCCAAAAAGGTGTCCTTTAGTAACTTAAGTTAACGTTAAGATAGCAGAAACTCTTTAACAAAACGACTGCCAAAATAGGATAATGTGAGTAGGGTACTAGCGCTAATAGTCAACATTAATACTCTATGACCTCGCCAGCCTTGTTTAAAGTGTCCCCATAAAATAATGTTATAAATAACGAGTGCCATAAGCGACAGCACGGTTTTATGAGCTGCTTCTTTGGTAAAAAAGTTTTCAAGAAAAATTAGCCCGGTTAATTCACTGGTAAATAAGAAAAAAGTACCCAGTGCTAAAATGGTGAATAATTGATGTTCAACTTGCATTAATGGCGGCAAATGAGCCACGGCGGTTAAATTTTTATGCTTAAGCTTAAAGTTAATATAAGCCACTTGAAAAGCATATAATGTAGCAATCATTAAAATACAATAAGCGATTAGCGCTAATGTTATGTGACTAACTAATAATAATTTTTCTGAAGCTAACGGGAATATTTCAATGGGCGGAATAAAGATCATTAAAAGCTGCCAGATACCCGCAAAGCTATAGACTACCGGCAAGAGTAAATTAACTTTATAACGTAGCGCAGCCAATGAAACCACAACAGCAATAATTAATGTCACTAAAGAAATCACATTGGGTAACGTAAAGTTGATAATTATTTGGTTGCTATCGCCTAAAAAAAGTTGAATGTTATTAATTGCATGAAGAGTCATGGCGACGCAAGCTAGCATGAGCACTAGTTTAACATTAGGCCCTTTGGGGTGAAATAAGCGTGATAAAATGATAACTGTTGCAAGCATATAAGCTATACATGCAATGCTAGCGTTGATAACCAAAAAATCCACAAAAACTCCTAAAACAAAACCATTGACGATAATTCTATCAGATAAATATTATAAGGGCATGCTAAAAAGAAAAATGCTTAATATAGTAAGGATATATACGGGTATATACTCAAACAACTTCAAACTGCATGATTCAGTTGGAGTTAGAAACGTATTAGGCAAGGCATTGATTGCAGAGAATGGTTGTTCCTTTGTCAAAATCAATAACGTAGTATAAAACGTTTCTAAACCAACCCAGAGGGGACTTCTGAGTAAATCATGCTCGTCGTTGCATCTGTTTTTAAGGGAATGCCATTAATAAAAAGATGCGCCTCGATCATGAATTACTCAGCAGTCCTGAACAAGCATTTTGAAGCTGTTTGAGTATAGATTAAAGTACTAATTTTCTTAAAGGTTTTATCGCTAATAACGCAATTAAAGACGCACATGATAACCCAAACCATTTTGGTAACAATTCATGTGAGTGCTGCATTTGTTCAACTATATTTATAGCGTAAATAGTCAAACCAACATCTAGTAAGCTGCCAAAGGCAATAGCACATAACGCAACGCCTAAAAGGTAACGTACAAGTACCGCTGTACCCATTTCATTTTTAATGACGCCAAGGGTTGAAATATTCGTTGCAGGACCTGCCATCATAAATACCAAAGCAGTGCCGGGTGATAAGCCCGCCATAATAAAACCTGCGGCAATGGGGGTTGAAGCGGTTGCACAGATATACATAGGAATTGAAATGACAATCATCAGTAACATTGCAGGTAAACCACTGCCATAACTTAAGAGCAATGATTCAGGTAAAAAAGTACGTACAATGGCTGCAAAAATAAGCCCAACCGCTAGCCAAATAATAATATCGTCAATTAGCTTTGTTGACGCATAATAAACGCCGGTTTTGGTTTTGCTAACAAAATTGTTTAATGCTGACGTTGACGTAGGGAGTATTAGCGATTTTTTTTCAGAAGTGCAGCAAGAAGATGTTTTTTTAAGAGGAGCTGATTTAGTCGCTGCTTTGGGCTTACTTGAGCAACAAACGCTTGTTTTTTCTTTAATAACTTTAACGACTTCTTTGGGTGCTGAACTACCACAACAAGATTTTGTAGGTATTACGGGTGAATCATCAACGGCTTTAACATCATTATCTTTTATTGTTGTTACCAATAATCCGGTAATTATAGCAGACATTATGGCGGCAAAGGGTCGATAAATAGCAAATACAGGACCGAGTAAAGCATAAGAGACCGAGACTGAATCAATACCTGTTTCAGGAGTGGCAACTAAAAATGAGGCTGTTGCTGGGGCTGATGCACCGCTACGTCTTAACTCCGTAGCCACGGGAATAACACCGCAGGAACATAAAGGTAGTGGCGCGCCAATGAGTGCGGCTTTAACAACCGCTAATTTTCCAGAGCCTAAATGTTTACTTAATATTTTACTCGGCACCCAAGCTTTCATTAAGCCTGCAATTAATAAACCTAATAATAACCAAGGGCTTGCCTCAGCACTTAGATCGACGAAGTTGTAAATAAGAGCCGTTAATTGTTCCACATAATACCTATAATACAGACTGCAACCAGTGAAAATTAAAATACAAAAGCGCCAACATCATAACATGATTTATCAGGGGACACTTTGATTTTTATGGCGGTTTAATTGTTTCATTTTAAAACCTTTTAGGTCATTTAATATCAATAAATAACACGATTGAAATTTTATGTTTTCGATTATCTTGAACACAGGTATAATAGTACTATCAATTTGTCTCAATTCGTTATCAGAGTAATTCATGTTTGAAAATCTTTCCGATCGCTTAACCAAAACACTTAAAAATATTAGTGGCCGTGGCCGTTTAACCGAAGATAATATCAAAGATACTTTACGTGAAGTTCGCATGGCTTTACTTGAAGCGGATGTAGCCTTACCGGTTATTCGTGAATTTGTCGGCAAAGTTAAAGAACAAGCGGTTGGCACAGATGTTTCTAAAAGCCTCACTCCAGGGCAAGTATTTGTCAAAATTGTGCAAAAAGAACTTGAAAGCGCAATGGGTGACGTTAATGAAAGTTTAAATTTAAAGGCAACACCACCCGCCGTAATTTTAATGGCTGGTTTGCAAGGTGCTGGTAAAACTACCTCAGTCGCAAAACTCGCTAAATTTTTAACTGAGCGCGAAAAAAAGAAAGTATTAGTGGTGAGTGCTGATGTCTATCGTCCAGCGGCAATAAAGCAGCTAGAAACCTTAGCCGAAGAAATTAATGTTGGTTTTTTTCCCAGTGATATAAAGCAAAAACCCATTGATATTGCTAACGCCGCAATTGAACATGCTAAAAAGCAATTTTTTGATGTGTTAATTGTAGATACTGCCGGACGTTTGCATATTGATGAAAGTATGATGGGTGAAATTCAACAGCTTCATACGGCAATTAATCCCGTTGAAACCTTGTTTACTGTTGATGCCATGACCGGTCAAGATGCTGCTAATACAGCGAAAGCCTTTAATGATGCATTGCCTTTAACGGGGATTATTCTGACCAAAACAGATGGTGATGCCCGAGGTGGTGCAGCGCTTTCTATTCTTCATATTACCGGTAAACCTATTAAGTTTATGGGGGTTGGCGAAAAGATTGATGCTTTAGAGCCTTTCCATCCAGATCGTATTGCTTCGCGTATTTTAGGTATGGGCGATGTACTGTCGCTTATTGAAGAAGTTGAACAGAAGGTTGATAGAAAAGCCGCTGAAAAATTAGCGAAAAAAGTAAAAAGTGGCAAAGGGTTCAGCTTAGAAGATTTTCGTGACCAACTTGTACAAATGAAAAGTATGGGTGGAATGATGGGTATGATGGATAAGTTGCCGGGTATGGGCAATATGTCTACACAAATGAAAGGTCAGATGGATGATAAAATGACCGGACGTATGGAAGCTATTATCAACTCAATGACTCCAGGAGAGCGTGAACGACCTGATATCATTAAAGGTTCACGTAAGCGCCGTATTGCAACGGGGTCAGGAACACAAATTCAAGACGTTAATAAATTGCTAAAACAATTTACTCAAATGCAAAAAATGATGAAAAAAATGTCAGGAAAAGGCGGCATGAAAAAAATGATGCGTGGCATGCAAGGAATGATGCCACCAGGCGGTATGGGCGGCGGTGGAATGTTTGGTCGTTAGAATTTTTAGTGTTGCGAGAGTGACTCGTTATAAGTGACGAGTTTCGAATGTAGTAGTCAAAGCATAGTGCTTTCGCAACCCGCAACTTTTATTTCTCGCAATTCAGTTCTTCCTCCTGTTTAAAATTCCCCTTGTAATTTTTATCTGTAAGCGTATAATACGCGAGCTTTTCTGTCGCTTGGCGGCGGGAAGTGTCTGGAAAATCCGTTTTAACACTTAATAAATAAATAGAGGACGATATGGTTACCATTCGTTTAGCTCGTGGTGGCGCTAAGAAGCGTCCATTCTATCAGGTTGTTGTTGCAGATAGCCGTAACTCTCGCGATGGTCGTTTCATCGAGAAAGTTGGTTTCTTCAACCCAACAGCACAAGGTCAAGCTGAAAAATTACGCTTAGACCTAGACCGTATCAACCATTGGGTTGGTCA
>JAOPTQ010000122.1:0-4783 GCA_051531915.1 Colwellia sp.
TATTTTGAAGGTAAAGAAGTAATTGAAGTGATCAAACGTGTTTCACGTCCTGGTCTTCGTATATACAAAAGCTGTGATGAACTTCCTAAAGTTCTTGCCGGTATGGGTATTGCGATCATATCTACTTCTAAAGGTTTGATGACGGATCGTGCCGCTCGCTCTGCGGGTATTGGTGGCGAGATCCTTGGTTTCGTAGAGTAAGGAGAGAATTATGTCTCGTGTTGCAAAAGCACCTGTCGTTGTTCCTGCTGGCGTTACGATAACGTTATCAGGTCAAGACATTACAGTTAAAGGTCCAGTAGGTGAATTATCACGTACGATTCACAGTTTTGTTGCGATTTCTCAAGAAGAGAATCAAATCATTACTAACGTTTCGTCTGATGATAAAAACGCCTGGGCACAAGCCGGTACTGCACGCGCTTTAATCAATAATATGGTTGAAGGTGTAAGTAAAGGTTTTGAAAAGAAATTAGTTTTACAAGGTGTTGGTTATCGTGCCAAAGCTGCAGGTAAATCTCTTGATTTATCGTTAGGTTTTTCACATCCAATCAAACACGCAATTCCTGAAGGAATTACTTGTAAAACTCCTAGCCAAACTGAAATCACCCTTACCGGTAGTGATAAGCAGTTAGTTGGTCAAACCGCAGCGAACATTCGCGCATATCGTAAACCTGAGCCTTATAAAGGTAAAGGTGTTCGTTATGCTGATGAACATGTTCGTCGTAAAGAAGCTAAGAAGAAGTAGGGTAATACTATGGATAAGAAAACATCTCGTTTGCGCCGCGCTAAACGCGCTCGTGCAAAAATTAGCGAGTTGGGTGCGAATCGTTTAGTTATATTCCGTACTCCTCGTCATATTTACGCTCAATTGATCGCTCCTACGGGTTCTGAAGTAATCGCAGCTGCGTCTACTTTAGACAAAGAAGTAAGTGCTCAAGTTGAAAAAACAGGTAATGTTGCAGCAGCAACTGCAGTAGGTAAAGCAATTGCTGAACGTGCTGTAGCCAAAGGCATCTCTAAAGTTGCTTTTGATCGCTCTGGTTTCCTTTACCATGGTCGCGTTAAAGCGTTAGCAGAAGCAGCTCGTGAAGCTGGTCTTCAATTCTAGGGGTTGATAATGGCTAATCATAATCAAGAAAACTCACAACAAAGTGATATGGCTGAAAAGCTAATCGCCGTTAACCGCGTATCAAAAGTGGTTAAAGGTGGTCGTATTTTCAGTTTTACAGCTCTTACTGTCGTTGGTGATGGTGCTGGACGCGTTGGTTTCGGTTACGGTAAAGCACGTGAAGTGCCTGCTGCAATCCAAAAAGCAATGGAAAAAGCACGTCGTAACATAGTAACCGTTGACTTGAAGGGTACTACTCTTCAACACGCTATAAAAGGCCGTCATTCTGGTTCTAAAGTTTACATGCAACCAGCTTCTGAAGGTACAGGTATCATCGCCGGTGGCGCGATGCGTGCAGTACTTGAAGTTGCAGGCGTTCAGAACGTATTGTCAAAAGCATACGGTTCTACTAACCCAATTAACGTAGTTCGCGCTACTGTTTCTGCTTTAGCGAATATGCATTCGCCTGAAGGCATGGCAGCTAAACGTGGTCTTAGCGTTGATGAAATACTGGGGTAATTCAGCATGTCAAAAACAGTTAAAGTAACACAAATAAAAAGTTCTATTGGTCGTTTACCGAAACATAGAGCTACATTGAAAGGCCTTGGTCTGCGTCGTATTAATCATACAGTTGAGTTAGAAGATACTCCGTCTGTACGTGGTATGATCAACAAGGTTTATTACATGGTTAAGGTGGAGGATTAATAATGCATTTAAATACTTTATCCCCTGCACCGGGATCTCATAAAGCTAAAAAGCGTTGTGGTCGTGGTATTGGTTCAGGCATCGGTAAAACTGGTGGTCGTGGTCACAAAGGTCAGAAATCTCGTTCTGGCGGTAGTGTTCGTCCAGGTTTTGAAGGTGGTCAAATGCCATTGAAACAACGTTTACCTAAATTTGGTTTTACTTCACGTAAATCTTTAGTTCGCGCTGAAGTTCGTTTACATGAATTAAACCTAATTAAAGGTGATGTTGTTGATATACATGCGCTAAAAGACGCAGGTCTAATTACACGTAACATTATTGCAGTGAAAATCATGCTTTCGGGTGAGATTACACGCAAAATTACAGTTCGTGGTTTAGGCGTAACTAAAGGTGCTCGTGCGGCTATTGAAGCTGCCGGTGGTAACATCGAGGAATAATACAGATTATGGCTACACCAGGAATGGCTTCTCAGAAGGGAAGTAAAGGCGCAGGCGGTTTGTCTGAGCTAAAACAAAGATTATGGTTTGTATTCGTCGCAATTGTTGTGCTTCGTTTAGGGTCTTTTGTACCAATCCCTGGTATTGACGCCGCTGTATTAGCTCAGTTCTTTGAACAACAAAAGGGCACCATTGTTGAAATGTTCAACATGTTTGGTGGTGGTGCTCTTGAGCGAGCCTCAGTATTGGCACTAGGTATTATGCCGTACATCTCAGCTTCAATTATTATGCAACTGTTAACAGTTATGCATCCTAAGTTCGCAGAACTTAAAAAAGAAGGTGAGGCTGGACGACGTAAAATCAGTCAATACACACGTTACGGCACATTAGTTCTAGCAACAGTACAATCGATAGCGATTGCCAGAAGTTTACCCGATATGATGCAAGGCTTAGTGATTAATGCTGGCTTTGGGTTTTATGCGACTGCAGTGATTAGTTTAGTTACCGGTACCATGTTTTTAATGTGGTTAGGTGAACAAATTACTGAACGCGGTATTGGTAATGGTATATCGATTATTATCTTTGCAGGTATTGTTGCTGGCATGCCTTCTGCGGTTGGTCAAACAGCTGAGATGGCGCGTCAAGGTGAATTGCATCCCTTAGTATTATTGCTTATTGGCGTTGTGGTATTTGCAGTAACTTTCTTGGTAGTATTTGTGGAACGTGGTCAACGACGTATTGTTGTTAACTATGCTAAGCGTCAGCAAGGCCGTAAGGTTTTTGCTGCACAAAGCACACATTTACCGTTGAAAGTGAATATGGCTGGTGTTATTCCACCTATATTCGCCTCAAGTATCATTCTGTTTCCAGGCACTATTGCGAGTTGGTTTGGTCAAGGTGATGGTCCTGTCGCTGATTTCTTACAAGGTGTTTCTCAGGCGATGTCGCCAGGGCAACCGTTGTATGTTTTCATGTTAGCAGCAGCCATTATATTTTTCTGTTTCTTTTACACTGGTCTTGTTTTTAGTCCGCGTGAAACAGCAGATAACTTGAAAAAATCTGGTGCGTTCATTCCAGGGATTCGACCGGGTGAACAAACATCCAAGTATATAGATAAAGTAATGACACGTTTAACCTTTGCTGGTGCGATGTATATTACCTTTGTCTGTTTGGTTCCACAGTTTATGATCATGGCATGGGACGTTCAGTTCTATTTTGGCGGTACATCATTATTGATTATCGTGGTTGTGATTATGGATTTTATGGCACAAGTACAAACGCATATGATGTCTCATCAATATGATAATGTACTTAAAAAAGCAAACTTAAAAGGTTACGGTCGATAGACTGAACCAATAGAGTTAACGGAGTATAAAATGAAAGTACGTGCATCCGTAAAAAAGATTTGTCGTAACTGTAAAGTGGTTAAGCGTAAAGGCGTTATTCGCGTTCTTTGTACTGAACCAAAGCACAAACAAAGACAGGGCTAATTTGTAGAGGCGAATTTATTCGCCTTGGTCGAATGAATTCGACCCTACATAAATAGCTTAAATCTTTTTGAACTGGCATTATGCGGATTTTTCTGTATAATGCCGCTTCGATTTGCGAAAAAAGAGAATGGTTGGGTATCCTAACGGGCTTTCCAACCTAGTAATTTTAAATAACTATAGGAGATGTGTTAGTGGCCCGTATCGCTGGCATTAACATCCCTGATCGTAAGCATGCAGTAATCGCCATTACTGCGATTTACGGTATCGGCGCTACCCGTGCAAAAGCTATTTGTGCGGCAGCAGGTATCGACGAATCAACGAAGATCAGTGAATTAGACGAGGCAAAAATTGATTTGCTTCGCGCTGAAGTGGACAAATTTACCGTAGAAGGTGATTTGCGCCGTGAAGTTTCAATGAACATTAAACGTCTTATGGATTTAGGTTGTTACCGTGGCATTCGCCATCGTCGCAGTCTTCCTCTACGTGGTCAACGCACTAAAACTAATGCGCGTACCCGTAAAGGTCCTCGTAAGCCAATTAAGAAGTAAGAGGGACTAGACAATGGCTAAAACACCCGTTCGTACGCGTAAACGCGTAAAAAAACAAGTTGCTGATGGCATGGCTCATATCCATGCTTCTTTCAACAACACAATCGTGACTCTTACAGATCGTCAAGGTAATGCTTTATCTTGGGCAACTGCAGGTGGTTCAGGTTTCCGTGGTTCACGTAAATCTACCCCTTTTGCTGCGCAAGTAGCTGCAGACCGCGCTGGCGCCGCTGCAAAAGAGTTTGGTTTGAAGAATATTGAAGTATTCGTTAAAGGTCCAGGTCCAGGTCGTGAATCTGCTATCCGTGCCTTAAATGCTGCTGGTTTTAAAATCACCAACATTACTGACGTTACACCTATTCCTCATAATGGTTGTCGTCCTCCTAAGAAACGTCGCGTTTAATCGTACTTTTTAGGATAGTTGGAGAAAGAAAATGGCTAGATATTTAGGTCCTAAGTTAAAGCTTAGTCGTCGCGAAGGTACAGATTTGTTCC
>JAOPTQ010000123.1:0-8994 GCA_051531915.1 Colwellia sp.
AGTGGAGTGGAGAGGGTCCATATATGGTATAAAGCGTTGTAATCGCGGCAAGTAATGTGTAGCCTAATTCCTTAGTTGGTTATTCTACTAAGGAACATCGTAATTTGAGTTCACAAGGTATTATCGAAAATATGGATGGTTGGGTATCATCATTTTCTGAGGATACTAGCAGAAGTATTTGTCGTTTGTATGATGAAAAAGCATCTTTGTGGGGAACTTTATCTCCAATAAAGCGAGATAGTGCAGCGCTAATAGAAGATTATTTTGATCAGGTTTTCAAGTACCAAAATCGTAATGTGAAGTTAAACAGCTCAAACATCCGTGTTTTTGGTGAAGTAGCCATAAGTAATGGACTTTATACTTTTACTTGGTTTAAAGATAGTGCGAAGATAACGACACTGGCTCGATTTAGCTTTGTCTATATAAAGAAAGGTGATCGTTGGTATATTATTGAACACCATTCTTCAATTGCACCTAAAGCAGGTTAACTTGTTAAAGCGAGTGCTATTTAGTCAATTTTTAAACTAACCCGCTTGGTAAAATATTTCATCAAAAAAAGCTAATGTATCTTTTACATAGGGAATACCAAACTTGGTATATGTAGCCATTGTTTGTTGATCTGGCTTCCAATCAAAAAATGCATGACCGGCCCCTTCAACTTCAACATGTTTAACCTTTTGCCCTTTGGCTTTTAATGCGTTGGAATAATCGGTGAGCATTTCCTTTTTAATGAGAACATCATTGGTTCCTCTAATTAAATAGTGTGGTATTTTTCTTTCACTTATCATTGGAATATGATTTATGGGTGCTATTGCCGCACTCCAATTTTCATTCGCTTTATCACTTTTTGAAAAGTGCTGTAAACCAACTCTGCCATACTTTTTCTGTGAAAAAACACCGTAACTTGGAGCCGCTACTTGAATGGCCTTTTTGAGACTTTCTCTCACTTGAACAACCGTTTTATTTACGGGTAAATAACTCGGCATGAATTCAAAAACGCCTGATTGATTGCCAAAACCACCATGACCAATTTTGTGTGTCATCGTTGCTACAGTGGCTGATAAATGGCCTCCGGCGCTATCACCTGTGACAGCTATTCTAGAGGGATCACCACCATAAGAAGCGGCATGCTCTTGGATATGAGCAAGCGCACCAAAGACATCAGAAATAATATCAGACATGGTATTAAATTTAGTGTCACCATCGGCTTGACCCGCCCAACGATAATCTACACTAACAACGACATAACGACCGGTTTTTGCCATTTGCCGTGCCATACCACGCATCACATCTTCAGTATTAATAACCCAACCACCACCATGAATAATCGTTATTATTGGTAAGTTTTTTGCGCCATTGGGAGAGAAAACATCATACTTTAAAGGTTTAACACCTGGTTGAGCATAAACAACGTTTTGCTTAACGCTAAAGCCTTCAAACTCAACTTCAGGTAAAAATAAAGCTGAGACTGTTTTATCGTTATCCATGATAAAGGTATATTCTGAAGTCATTGATTCATAATACATATTACCCCATTGACTAGCGATTGATTGATACAATGAATCAAGAGCATAACCGGGATCAGCGGTTGCTGTAACGGTTATTTTTTCACCTTTCGTAATTAGCCCATTTTTAGGGATAACTTGATTGAAATGTAATTTTCCATGTGTAGGTTGAACAATATTTAAGCGGTACTGTTCAGCTGCTGATAGTGTGGAAAAAAATAATGTTGATAAAAAAAGAGAGAGAAGCTTTATCAATGTAATAGTGTTTTTATTGATCATTTTATTTGCCTAATAACTTAAATATTTTTTTTGCTATCTCGGTGTTGTCTTGATGGCCATTAAATAGCTCACTTTGTTGACCAAAAGCAAATACTGGTACGTCGATAGCTGTATGTCCAGACGATGTCCAGCCACTGTTGGTTCTAATATTGATAATATGTTTTACTTGTTTTAATAAAGCGACTTCAATAGCAGAAGTGTTTTTATCTTGATACATATTTTTTGATTTTTCATGCTCAGGTGAATTTTTAGTTTCAACCAGTAAACTAAGCTCGTCTGCGGTCAAAGTAAAATTAAATAATTCATTAACTGATTTACTGGTGATTGCATTGTCTGTTAATTGTTTAGCGATATAAGACACAGAGTGTTTCATTGAACGCAATATCTCAGGGTTCCATTCATACTTGCCATTAGCGGCAAGCGTAAATCCACCCGTACTATGATCAGCAGTAACAATAACTAAGGTATCAGGATTATGTTCAACAAAATGCTCTAAGTATTCTAATGTTTTTACTAGATCGTCAGTTTCAGCCATTGCGTCACTAATATCATTACCATGAGCTGCCCAATCTATTTGGCTTGCTTCAATGAGCATAAAAAAACCATTGTTGCCAACTTTATCATCTGCTTTAAAATCAATAAGATGATGCACCGCTGCTTTTGTCATTGTTGATAACCGATATTTATTACTATCGTCTAATGCCCAAGGAAGACCTACGTCGGCAAATAATCCCAAAACAGGTTTGTTTTTAGGTAAATGACTTAGCCCTTGATAATTATCTAAGTAATGAAAACCAGCTTTTTTAAACTCATTCACTAAATTACGATCTTCGCGAATGAAGTACTTCCAACCACCACCCAACAACAAATCTGCTTTAATGCCCTCATCAATATAACTGTCGGCAATAGCGTTATAATTATTTCGGCTCTCATTATGCGCTAAATATGACGCAGGTGTTGCATGGTTAATTTGTGAAGTAACAACAACACCGGTGCTTTTTCCTTGAAGTTTCGCCCATTCTAATACGGTTTGTAATGGTTTTTTATTTACATCAACACCAATAGCGCCATTGTAGGTTTTAATACCTGTAGATAATGCTGTTGCGGCAGCTGCAGAGTCAGTCACCGTGCCTTTAAAAGTATTGTCAGTGACTGCCGGTGATGTGCTACTTAGCCCCTTAAGGTGGCGATCAAATACCGTTTGTTCAATTTCAGCTGTTTTAGGATCATCATGATAATAACGATAAGCACTGGTAAATGCTGGCCCCATACCATCACCAATGATCATAATAATATTTTTAGGTGTTTGCTCTTGCGCGATAACTTGTGTGATAATTAAAGGACTAAAGCAGAGTAATAAAGCAGGTAAAAAACGTTTCATTTTATTTCCAGTTATTTGTGATTTTAAAAAATTACTTTGTATCGTTATTGTGCAGCTAGTTGGCGGTTAATTCAAGATCAACCCAAACAAGGCGATGATCAGAAGAAGCCTTCCGGTTTGCTATTAAACGAAATGCATCATCATTTTCTAATGGCCAAAATACAGCGGAGTCTGTAATTTTCCATGCGGCTTTAGAAGGTAGTACATAGTCTGCTCTCATCCGCCAATATGCGGTATGGTTTTCAGCATACTTGTTCTCTTTACTATGGTCTTTACCGCCTTGGCTTTTAGGTTTTGCATCTTGAATCAATGGGCTATTAAGTAAGGCACCAATCGCACTGTTAATTGCATCACCTTCAACATTTGATGCATTTTGATCGCCTAGAATAACAAAAGCTTCGCCCGAGGCTAAGCTACCAAAATTTTGTTTGTCATCGTAAATATAATCACCCTTTAATGGCGTGATATAGTCTAACCAAAAACGAATTTCATCATGGTTTCTTTTACCATTACGATTTTCCGGACCATCAAATACGGGGGGCGTTGGGTGACTGGCAAGAATATGAATTACTTGTCCATTGACAGTAATAGGAATATCCCAGTGTGACTTAGAAGATAAAGGTAAATCTAACCACGCTTTTTGACTATACCAAAGTTTTTGGGTTTCAGGGTTTATCGTTTGTAAAGCATTAGGCATGTTATGCCATTTAAAATGTTGAAAAGTTCGGATGTTGTTTTCATCAAGTGGATATTTAGACAATAAAACCATGCCAAAATGTCCCGGAAAATAACCAAATCCGTAGGTGTCAGCAGGTGCTTCTTGGCTAATACCGTTATTATTTAAATCAAATTTTGACTTTACGCCGGTATTAACAGAACCTTGGTAAAAGTAGGGATACTGAATACCCTGCTGATTTTTTTGACCTACCGCTAAATACTGTTGTAAAAAATATTTAATGTTCACATCACTATCGTTTTCTCTATCAAATTCGTTTAATAAAATAATATCTGGATTAACTCGTTGGATAATCTCAGCAATATTTTTTATTTGTTGATTATCCTCCTTTAATGCTTTGCTTAATTCTGTGCCTTTAACGTCTGGACGTTGACCTTTTACGGTTTCAATGTAATTTAGCGCTTCCATACTGACATTAAAAGTCGCTATGCGAAGCTTCGTTGGTTCATTAGACACTGTAGATAAAGGTAATGTCTTGGTCATAGTTGTTGCAAAGGCAGTGCTTGTTGTCATTAATGAAATAGAGAACAATAAAAAAGAGAATAATGAAGTAGAAAATAAATAAAATACTAGAAACATTCTCTTAAATAATGTTGATTTTAACTTATTATTCATCGTAAACCTCTTATTTCAAATTACAACCGCGTAAAATGAAGTCAGTTAAGAATTGAGTGACATGAGCCTTTTCACTTTTCTTATATTTAGTACGGTTCATAATACTTAAAATTTGTTTGTCAAAATCAGCATAGTGCTGAGTAGAAGACCATATCAGAAAAATTAGACTAATGGGATCTACATTGCCCATTTCTCCATTATCAATCCAATATTGAAATATTGATGATTTTTCTATCACCCAGCTACGAAGGTAAACACGTGCAAAATCTTTTAAATGCGGCGCGCCTTGAATTATTTCTATCGCGTATATTTTTGATGCTTTGGGATTATTAAAAGACATGGCAACTTTAGCGGCAATAAATTTTTCAATAGCAACTTTAGGACCATCTTCAATATTTATATCGCCTATGCCTTGATCCCACATATTCAATGTTTGTTCTAAAACGGCATGATAAATATACTCTTTTTTTTCAAAGTAATACAAAACATTTGCTTTAGGTAATTCTGCTTTATCAGCAATAGATTGTATTGTTGTGCCTTTAAAGCCTTGTAATATAAATTCATCTTGAGCTGCACTCAATATTTTTGCTTTACTTAATGTCCTTATTTTCCCTTGTTTATTTGTTCTAGTCATTATTATCCTACTCGTCCTATGAAATAAGTTGACCAACAAGTCAGCTTGGTTGTGTTTATGCATTAATTATAGCGATGTATCGTAAAAATTATAGTTATTTAAAATAAAAATAATTCAAATCTTATGAATATTATTAAAAATAACATTGAATATAAGTAACATTTTATTAACATAAAACTTTAAGTTGACCTTTTGGTTTGTTTTTTTGAAATTATTAGTATTTATTATTAAAATTTTTAATAACACAATTAAATAGTTTAATTGTTGATCTTTAAGGTGATTTTATATGTTTATTTTGATGTGAACTTTTTAAGGTCATCTTTTATAGATTGAATTTTCGATGATATATAAAGATGTAATAAAATCGTAAAGAAAATTTGGTTTAATGAGTGCGCTGAATATTGAGCTAGAATAACAGATAAATATTTATAGAATATAAAATAATTAAAATGAATAAATATCCAAATAATTAATATATAAATAAATATTTAAAATTTAAAGTAATAGATCGTTTTTTTGGGTTAACTAATGCCAAATAATTGAGTTCTTTATTTTTGGTTAAAAATTTACATATACAACTATTGGGAAAGTATGATGTTAAAAAAAAATAAATTAAGCCGTATTGCCTTAGCCGTAGTTATGGCTGTTGGTATGAGTAACGTTGCCGTAGCACAAACCTCATCGGGTATTCGTGGTACTGTTTCAACAAACTCTGGGGAAATAGTTGCTGGTGCGGCTATTACTTTAACAGACACCCGTACAGGTACGGTGAAAATGTTAACCACAGGGACGTCGGGTCGTTTTAGTGCTAAAGGTTTACGTGTTGGCGGTCCGTACACTATCACTATTAAAGACGCAGCAGGTGATAGAACAGTTAACGATATATTTTTGAATTTAGGTGAGCCCGCCTCTATTGATATTGACCTTACCAATAGTGCAGATATAGAAACGATAACCGTTACAGGTCAAGTGTCCAGTTTTGTCACTGAAACAAAAGGACCTTCGGCTAACTTTAATCTTGAAGATATACAAGCCCAACCTTCTATTTCTCGTGATATAAAAGATGTTATTCAAAATGATCCTCGTATTATTATAGACTCTTCTAACTCTGATGCCATTCAATGTGGTGGTGCTAATAACCGTTTTAATAGCATGACCGTAGATGGTATTAAGCAAAATGATAACTTTGGTTTAAATAATAATGGTTATCCTACCGAGCGTTTACCATTCCCCTTTGATGCCGTTGACCAAATAGCGGTTGAATTAGCACCTTTTGATGTTCAGTTTGGTGGTTTTACCGGTTGTAATATTAATGCAGTTATTCGCTCTGGAACGAATGAGTTTCACGGCAGTGTTTTTATGGATTACACCAATGATGACCTTCAAGGTGATGAAATTGATGGGCAAAAATTTGATGTGCCAGATTTTAGTGAAAAGCGTTATGGTTTTACTGTTGGTGGGCCAATCATTGAAAATAAATTATTCTTTTTTGCTGCCTATGAAAAACATAATCCAACACGCATTTTTGATGCAGGTCCAGAAGGTGCCGGTTTTGCAGAGCCCATTGAAGGTTTATCTGTTGCTGACTTAGATGAAGTTGCCAGTATAGCAAGTAGCGTTTACGGTTATACCGTGGGTGATATTGTTAATTTCGCTGATGAATCAGAAGAAAAAATGTTAGTAAAACTTGATTGGAATATTAATGACGATCATCGCGCTTCTTTGACATATCAAAATACCGATGGTAATACGATAAGTTCAACAGGAGCCGGTAGTACTAGCTATGCATTTAATGATCGTTATTATGAAAGAGCTAATGAGTTAACCACTTACTCAACACAACTCTTTTCAGATTGGACTGAAAATTTTGTTACAGAAATACGCGTAGGTTATGCAGAGCTTAAGAATGGTCAAACGCCCTTTACTTCAGACCCAAGCTTTGGTGATTTTCTCATCCATGATGTTGTTCCGGGGATTGGTGTTTATCTTGGAGCCGATCAATATCGTCAAGCAAATATATTAGAATATGATACAACCAGTTTGAAATTTGCCGGTACATACTTTCTTAATGATCATGAAATTACGGGTGGTTTTGAATATGAAGCGGTTGATGTGTTCAACTTATTTGTTCCTGGAAGCCAAGGACGTTTTGAATTTGCATCGCTTGAAGACTTTAGAAACGGGTTAGCAGATAGGGTTCGTTATGCTATTCCTCTTTCGTTAGATCCTAATGACGGCGCTGCCAGTTTTACTTTCGAAAATACTACTTTTTATATTCAAGATCGCTACACCATGACAGATGATTTAACGTTAACGTTTGGTTTACGATACGACAATTGGAGTAGTGATGATATTCCTACGGCAAATGCTAATTTTGAACAGCGTTATGGTTTTACTAATGCTGAAGCACCAGACATGGATTTATTACAACCCCGTTTAGGTTTTAATTATACTTATAATGATGACATTTTCATTTACGGTGGTTTAGGGTTGTTTTCTGGTGGTAACCCAAATGTTTGGTTGTCTAACAATTATTCAAATAATGGTGTGTCAATTAGTGCCTCAGATATTGAACGTGGTGATGACCCTATTGCTAATGCCGCGCTTGACGCGAGTAATACCGCCAACTTTGGCTTTGAAGTTCCTCAACTTTCTGTTTCTAGCTTAGTGGGTGGTGACGGCGCTGTTAATGCTTTAGATAGTAACTTTAATGTTCCCGCTATTTGGAAATATAACTTAGGTGTGCAAAAAGAATTTGAAAGTGGCTTAGTTGCGGGTGCCGATGTTATTTATACTCAGCAGAAAGACAGCGCAAAAACCCATCCATTAAACACGGTTCAAGTAGGCACTGCACCTGATGGTCGTCCTCTTTATCAAGATGTAGATTTACTTGATCCTGATTGTGTTTCAAATCCTACCGGCGGTGATTGTAGTGGCCGCTCTACTACTGATTATATATTAACCAATGCAGATGTTGACGGCACAGCGTTAATTGTATCATTCTTTGCTAATCAAGACTTTGACAATGGTTTTGCATATTCTGCGGGTTATGCTTATATGGACGCAGAAGAAGGCAGTCCAATGAACGCTGCTACTGTCAGTTCAAACTTTGGTAATTTATCGGTTAAGGATTTGAATAACCCAGAAATTGCCACCAGTAACTATGAAGTTCAGCATCGGTTAACGTTAAACCTATCGTATAAGTATGAGTTAGTTGCCGGTTACGCAACCACGGTTAATTTTTTCGCTCAACGTGTTAAAGGCAAAGCATTTAGTTGGACTTTTGATGGTGATCCAGGCTTTGGTGATGAACGTTCTTCGGAAGATCGTAACTTATTATATGTACCTTTAGAAAACGATCCTATTGTAACTTACGGTGCTGATTTTGATTTAGCAGCATTTAATCAGTTTATCGAAGATCAAGGTCTGGAAGGAAGTCGTGGCACCATACTCGATAGAAATTCAGCCAACAGTGATTGGTGGTCTCGTGTTGATTTCAAAATAAGTCAAGAAATTCCAGGGATTGTGAAAGGGCATAGCGGAAGCATTTACTTTTCAATTAAAAATTTAGGTAACTTTTTAAATGATGAATGGGGTAAATATGAGCAAGTTAATTTTGAATACAATGCACCTGTTGTTGATGCAAAAATAGTTAACGGTAAGTATGAATACACCAACTTTGATGGTTATAGAGGGCAAAGTGTAAATTCTTCGGCTTCTTCTTGGTCAGCTATTATTGGTGTTAACTATAAATTTTAAACTTTGTTAATAATTCGATATAAATAAGGCAGCCGCGGAAGGTTGCCTTTATTTTTTTATTTGAAATAATACCAAATTGATTAAG
>JAOPTQ010000124.1:0-188 GCA_051531915.1 Colwellia sp.
ATTTGTGTATAAGAGTTAGGTTCTAAGCAGAGATATTTGGCTAAATGGCAGCTTTAAATCGTGAGCCATTTTATTTACTACAACTCTATCACCTTCCTTTATAGTTGGCTTCATAGAGCCTGTTGGCACCGTATACCAGTCGGCATTATCTCTATAAACCTTGTGTAGCTTAGTAATGATGGGAAATA
>JAOPTQ010000124.1:204-26686 GCA_051531915.1 Colwellia sp.
CCAAATAATAGTTCTTAAAGTCTCGATGGTGCAATTGATGAAAGCGGATAATTATTGTCATTATTTCAGCAGGAGTCATGCGTTTGGCTCTGCGTCTTTTTTTATCGCCATTAGCAATTAGCCGATGGCTCTAGAAAGAGTCAACGTAGTAGCCGTATGACAACGAGTGAAATAATGACTATCATCTGTTTTCATATTTATCATTATCGTGACTTCAAAAATTATTACCTCGGATATGTTAGTCGTTTCTATAAGGATGCTTATCCTGATTTACTCAGCGACACTCGATTTTTAGAGGTCATGCCTAAAACATTAGTACCTCTTTCTAGTTACTTCACAACACTTAAAAGTGAATCTACAGGCATTGAGTTCATTGACTCGTCTAGCATAAAAGTTTGCCATAACTTACGCATTCCATAACATAAAACTTTTGATGGTATAGCTCAACGGGGTAAGGGAACAAAGGGTTGGTTTTATGGATTTAAACTTCACATCATTACTAACTTCAAGGGTGAGATTGTCGCAGCAAAGCTAACTATTGGGAATGTTCATGATACCAAACCCGTGCGAGAATTAGCTCGTGGGTTGATGGGGGAACTTTATGCAGACAAGGGGTATATCAGTAAAAAACTCAAGGTTGATTTACTTGATAATGGTGTTGAATTAGTCACGAATGTACGGAAGAACATGAAAGCCAAGGCACTCTCTTTATGGGATAAAGCAATGTTATCTAGACGATTTATTATTGAGACAATCAATGACCAGCTAAAGAATATTTCTCAAATTGAACACTCTAGACACCGAAATTCTAATGGTTTTATGTTGAATTTACTTGGTGGCCTTGTTGCTTATTGCCTCAAAGATAATAAGCCAACCCTTAACCTTACTGACTTAGAGATAAATTCTATGGTTATGGCTTAAACATGTCTCAGGTTAAATAGGCTAACTGTTTTTAACTCATGAAAAAATACATTTCAATCGAAGAATAGAAGTTATTGATGAAGTGTAAATAAATAGGTAAATAAATGCCGCCGCTTTGATAACGAGAAAAGCCGAGGATTAACGCAAAAACAAATAAAATAGCTAAAATTGAAAAATCGTATTGACCGGAATGAATTAAGGTAAACAAAATGCTGATGAGTATAATGGTACCGCTTACCCCTAATTTAGACGCTTGCCAACTTTTAAATAAAAAGCCACGAAAAAATATTTCTTCAATAATGGGCGCACAAATCACCACGGCAATAAAAGAAAGGATTAAATAATCAGTACTGTTGTATAACTCGACCATACTGGCAGGTGTTTCAATATTAAATAAAGCACTAACCACATAAGCACCAAGCACATAAGCAACCGTTATTAATGTGTACTTAATAACTAGTGCTTTACTGGGAAGTTTATCAAAGCCCAAATATGCCCAAGTGGTCGTGTTTTTTCGTTTTTTTGCCAACCACAATAAGAAAGGTGTAAAAATAAAGAAGCAAATAATATAGTTGATAGAATTAAAGTCACCATCCATTGCAAGTGACAACCCTAATTTTTCGCCAAAGGCGGCTGCTTCGTCAGGAGAAATACCTTGTTTAACTGTTTCTATACCAACAGCCACACCTAAATTAAACATGGTGACAACAAGGTATAAAAATATAATCAGCATACCCCAAAAGAAAGCGGCTGTTGCTCCCCAAGGTTGTTGTGCTATTTCTAGTGTTGTTTCCGGTGTTGTTTCTTTTGTACTAGCTTGTGTACCTAGAAGGTCTTCATTATCTGACATTTTATGTCCTTATGTTTTTAGTTCGTTAATTTGTTCCGTGATTGTTTGTCTTTTAATTAAGATATTAAATATTTTCTTAAATTATCTCCAGAATAAGAATAAATTAACACGCTCACTGATAAAAACAAGTTACTTAATTTTATAAGTAATTTATTATTTGTTTTATAGGTTATTGAGTTTGATAATAAATTTACCTATAACTAACATGCCTATGCATTTAGCTTAGTATCGTCATCCCTGTGGTGTATTCATTGAGGATCCATCGATCAGAGACTTCGAAGGCGACATTTACAACAAGTTCCTAAATTATCTACATAGGCACGTAACTTAAGAGGTGGTTAATATAAATCATGACAATATTGAATGAGAAATAATAATGTTATATTATAACAAGTGATATGACATTATTAACAAATCAAACCTACTTCAGCTTTCATTATTTTAGTAAAGATAATAGCCATAAAGCTAAAGTAAATAAAAAGCTCAACATCATCAGCGCTATTGTACTGATGGCGTTTTTGTTTGCTTTTATCTCTCATGCTCAACATTTTACTGAATCTGTAGTTAGTGCTGAGCAACAGCATTGTTATATTTGTCATCAAGGTATTGATACACCACCCGATATTAGCACTTATTTTGTGATACTAACGTCGGCTTATGCGGTATTTATTGTTGAATCAACAGTGCCTGCCGTTAACGTTAGCACCTTTATTCAGCCGCCTTTAAGAGCACCTCCTGCTTTTTCAATTTTGTAATTATTCACTTCATGACTATTTTTATTTGCATAAGCACTAAGTTTTAGTCACGTCATTTTCGAGATGTTTTTGCCTACAATACGTAGGTATTTAGTTTTTGTATGGAACTATAAAGCTGAATCGAAGATCGAGTTTTTAATGCGATGCATTCTCTATATTAGTACCACGGGCATGCTCCAATAAAAGCTTAATGAATAGTTACGTTGTTTTATTTTTTATTTTTTATCTTTTATCAAATTGAATTTTTTGGACTGTTACCCATGGCTATTATGCAATTTCAACGTAAAACTTATTTACCTTTATTCGCTTTTTCACTATTAACACTACCCTTTAGTTCGGTTAGTTTTGCTCAACAACTTTCAGGTAAAGTAGTTGATGTAAAAGGAAAACCTATCACTAATGCGGCACTAAGTTTAAATGTTCGTGATCAATTTATACAGACGAATGAAGACGGTTATTTTATTTTTAATAATTTAAATAAAGGCTCTTTTGAGCTACATACCAGTGCAAAAAATTATTCTCACAAGAATAATATCATTGTGATCACAGAAAATGACGTCAAAAATTTTATTGTTACTTTATCTCCTTCTGTACTGGAAGTGATTGATATTTTTGCAACGCCATTACACTCTTCGTCAATAGAGTCAGCATTACCAGTAAATGTTATTGCTGGTGATGAACTTAAACTTAAACAAACTTCAACCTTAGGTGAAACGCTTAAAAATGAAGTGGGCGTGCACTCTAGTTTTTATGGCTCGGTTGCGAGTAGCCCAATCATCCGTGGCTTAGATGGGCCAAGAGTACTCATTACTCAAAATGGCTTAGACGCAGGTGATGCGTCACGCATTGGCGCAGATCATGCTGTGACAACTGAAACCAGTACCGCAACACAAATTGAAGTGCTGCGAGGTCCGGCAACGTTATTTTATGGTAGTGGTGCTATTGGTGGTGTTGTTAATGTTGTTGATAATAGAGTACCTACCTCTACTCAAAATCAAATGGAATGGTTGTTACAACATAACGATGTGGCTGATGAAAACCAAGCGTCATTTAGTGGACAAACAGGTCATAAAAATTTCGCCTTGCATGTCGATGCATTTTGGCGCGAAGGTGGCAATTATAAATTAGCTGCCAACACGGAACTTGATCATGATGAAGAAGAACACGAAGAAGATCACGAGGAAGGCACTGATGAAGACCATGAAGAAGCTACGACGGAGCATTTAGCAAATAGTGCATCGCAGTCTGATGGTTTTACGTTAGGCAGCAGCTATTTATTTGATCAAGGCTTTGTGGGTTTTTCTTATGGTGAAATGAATCGTGACTATGGCATTCCGGGTCATCATCACCATCACGAAGACGAGCATGAACACGGAGATGAACATGATGATAGTGAAGAAGTTTCGGATGAAAATGTGTCGGCAAAAATGAAACAAAAACGCTGGCAATTGTTAAGTGAGTATAATGTTGAAAATAGTTTTATTAAACAGTTAGCCACTAAATTTGCTTTCACTGATTATCAACATCAAGAAATTGAAGGGGAGTCTGTTGGTACTACTTTTAGTAATGAAAGTATTGAAGCGCGTGCCGATGTTTATCATCAAGAATATAAAGGTTGGCAAGGCGCTTGGACCATGCATTATAAAAGCTCAGACTTTGAAGCCGTAGGTGAAGAAGCTTTTGCGCCGCCATCTCAATCTAAAACTTATGCGTTTGCATGGCTTGAAGAAAAGCATTTTGGTGAGGTGTTATTACAGCTTGGTGCACGTATTGAGCAAGTCAATATTACCGCGAATGATAGTGAAATTGGTTTTGAGGATGATCATGATCATAACCATGAAGAAACTGATGTTGACCATCAAGAAATTGTTTCGTTTGAACGACAAACGTTTACACCCATAAGTACTTCTGCGGGTTTAGTGTGGGATTATAAAGACGGTTATAATATAGGGTTTTCTACTGCGTTTTCGCAAAGAGCTCCCTCAGCGGCAGAGCTTTTTTCTTTTGGACCACATATTGGCACGAGTACTTTTGAGGTTGGTGCTTTGTTTATGCTTGAACAAGAAGGAGATGAACTGCATGCAGAATTATCGCCAATAGATCCTGCGGTAGAAACATCATACAGCGTAGATTTAACGTGGCGTAAATTTGAGGGTGACTTAGGCTTTGTGATCAGTACTTTTTATAATCATGTTGATGATTATTATTATCAACAAAACACCGGTTTGTTTTATGGTGATGAAGACGCGTTACCTATTTTAATTTATCAACAAAGTGATGTTGACATGTATGGTGTTGAGGCTGAAATAGTGTATCAATTATCAAGTGCTTTTAAAGCCACTATATTTGGTGACTCTATTCGAGCAGAGCTTAGCGATAGTTCAGAAAGTTTACCGCGCATACCGCCGGTACGTCTTGGTGGTTTATTAAATTATCAAGGGGACAGCTTCGATGGTGAGCTAAGTGTTAATCACTATTTTGAGCAAAATAATATTGCCGAATTAGAAACAAAAACAGCAGATTACACTATGGTAGATGCACATGTTAATTATTATGTAGACGGTATTGGTAGTGATTTAGTACTTTATCTTAAAGGTCAAAATTTAACGGATGAAAATGCACAAGTACACGCTTCTTTTTTAAAAGAGGTAGCTCCGTTACCAGGGCGTAATTTCAGTATTGGTATTCGCGGAAGTTTTTAACACAATGATATAGCCGCTCCACTTCAAGGTGCTCAAACCGGCATCTTGAAGTGTCATGGCTATGGATTATTTGAGTTATTTTAACCGTATACCATTACTTTCAATAGTGATTTTGCCTTTTTTTAATAAATTTCCAACAGTAGACTTAAAGGTTTTTTTACTTACCCCTAAGGTGTTTTTAATTAATTCAGGCGCGCTTTTATCATGTAATGGGCTAAAACCATTATTGTTTTTTAAGTGTTCTAGTAGTTTATCTGAAAAACTTGTTACGGTGTTTTTTCTACCACGGGTGAGAATTAAATCAAGACGACCATCTTCTCGTACTTGCTTAATGTAACCAGTTATTTTTTTGCCAATACGCAAAGGCTGAAATATTTCATTGTCGTATAATAAACCCCAATGTAAATCATTCACAATTGCTTTAAAACCGAGATCTGTTTTACTACCAATAGTTAAATTAACTTGATCGCCTTCGCTATATTCTGCGGGCCAAATATCAATAAATTTATCTAATTTGCTCGACGCGGCAATGCGCTCAGTGCGTTGGTCAATAAAAATATAGACAAGGTAATATTTACCTTCTTCCATTTTTGTGTGTTGTTGATTGAACGGCACCAATAAATCTTTGGGTAAGCCCCAGTCTAAAAAAGCGCCCATTTTGTTTATTTGTACTACTTTTAAAGAAACAAATTCGCCTACTTGTCCTAGTGATTTTTCCGTTGTTGCCACCAATCTTTCGGCAGAATCAAGATAGATAAAAACTTCAACACGAAGGCCTACTTGGCAGTTATCGGGTAAATAACGATTAGGTAATAAAATTTCACCTAACTCTCCTGCATCAAGATAAGCGCCATTGTCGGTGATCGCAACAATGTTAAGCGTGTTGTATTTGCCGATGCTTGCGTTAGTGTTTGTCATAGAAAAGAACCTGAGGGTTAAAGTTTAAGTGAAGTGGGTAAATAGTAATGAGTATAATAACCGATTTAGTGTCGGTTTAATTTTTATTTTATTCATTAATAGTACACTCATTAAAAGCTCACTCATAAAATGTGCGCTAATGGCTTTTGGTATGATGAAATTGTTCCGCCGCTATTTTTGTTGCGATATATTCACTATGGCGAAGGTGTAATAAGTCGGCTATTTTTCGAATAATATGTGTTTCAATGTTCGCGAGTTCGCCATCAGCATAAGCAACTTGCCACAGTAAGGTCACCATTTCTATGCGCTGCTCAAGTGAGTAATACTGATTTATTTTTGAGGTGAATTGATAAAAATCGCTGGCATTTTCACTCAGTTCAAAAGCTTGTGTCAGTATTATTTCACTGTCTTGTGCTGTTAAGTTAAATTGCTTGGTTAATAATTCACTCAGTTTATTTTGTTCGTCTTCAGTAAATACATTATCAGCACGCATTACTTCACACAGTAAAACAGCACAAGCTATTTCAATAGAAAGTGACGCTTTGCTATTTTGTGAATTATCAAGGGTTAAATTATTGAAAAGATTACTCAGTTTATTAAGCATGCGCGCTCTCTCTTTAAAGATGAATAGATAAATAAATAGTTAATAAATTGGTTTATTTTGCCAGTTTTTTTTGAAAAAGTTTAATAAATGGTGAAATAAACTAACAAGTTTTTAATGTCACCCTTATAAAATATTATAACATCACTATTTTTTTTAATGTTTGCTTTTTATGTTGTTGATATTAAGCGATAAAATTAAATTGTGTTGGTTTTATTCACCATTCTAATAAAAGCGGCGTAAATATTGTAATAGACAGTTACATCTTTGTTTACATTGATTACAAATAATTAGTTATTATTTACATTATAACAATAGCCATAAAAATATGGTCATTCACAAAATTAAATTTTATTAAGGGATAATATCGTGGCTCGTAAAAAACAAATAATTATACCTATTGCCATTTTAGTTGTTGGTGTTATTGCTTTTGCTGGTTTTAAAAGTATGAAAAAACCACCTGAAGAAAAAGCAAAAGTTGATAATACGCCTATTGTTGCTGTTGAAACCATTAATGTTGCAGCAATGACGTTAAAAGTGGGTTCATATGGCATTGTTAATCCAAAATATGAAACAACCTTGGTTGCTCAAGTTAACGGCGAAATTGTTGAACTTTCTGATACTTTTGTTCGTGGTGGTTTTGTTAAAAAAGGTCAATTGTTAGCCCGTATTGATCCTAATGATTATCAAGCGGCATTAATAGATGCTCAGGCTACTATGGCTTCAGCGCGAGCAGCGTTAGAAAAAGAAGTTGCTCAAGGTAAAGTTGCCGAACGTGAATGGAAGCAAATTACCGATACCTCACCCACAGAATTGAGTTTACGTAAACCTCAGCTTGCTCAAGAGCTAGCGCGTGTCAAAGCAGCACAAGCAAGCGTTTTGCGTGCTAAGCGCAATTTAGAACGTACTGAAATCCGAGCGCCATACAATGCCATGATAGATAATCGCAATATTGGTTTAGGCTCTTTTGTCAGTACAGGATCACAAATTGGTAAAGTTTTAGGTACAGCTATTGCTGAAATCCGTTTACCCGTAGCTGATAATCAATTGCAATTTTTAACTAATCTAGGATTAAACGCTCAAGTGCAATTAACGGGTGTTTATGCTGGAAAGTCAACGCAGTGGTTGGCAGAAATAACGAGAGACGAAGGCGTTATTGATAACAAAAGTCGGATGAGCTATTTAATTGCTGAAATTCAAGATCCCTATCATTTAAAAGTGAATAATAAAGCGGTGAATGAGATGCCTTTGCGTTTTGGCTCATACGTAAAAGCTAAAATTCTGGGTGTTGAAGTGGCGAGTGCCAGTATTATTCCTCGCTATTTAGTGGTTGATGGTACGGTAGCAATCTTAAGTAGTGAATCAAAACTTCATTATGCCGTGATTGACATTGTTCGCGAACAAGGAGGTAACGTTATTGTTTCTCATGGTTTGCTTGATGGCGATCAATTAATTGTTTCGGCATTAGATTACCCTGTTGATGGTATGAAGCTAGCGTTGGCAACGGATGATGAGAAAAAAGAAGATGTGGTTGATGAAAACGCACCGACACAAGTCGCTAACAACGATAGCGATTCAGGAGAGTAACAAATGGCTACTTCTCATATTGACAATAACTCAGAGGAAACCCCCTCTAAAGTAGCCATTAAAGACGAAACAATAGATACCAACAAAGGTCTTATTGCTTGGTTTGCGCGTAATAGTATTGCCGCTAATTTATTGATGGTTTTTATTTTAGTGGGCGGTTTTTTAACCATTCAAACCATTAACAAACAAATGTTTCCGCAAGTTAAAATTAATTGGATTTCCTATGCCGCGCCTTATCCGGGTGCCGCGCCACAAGAAGTGGAAGAGGGCATAACGATTAAAATCGAAGAAGCACTAGAAACGGTGCAAGGTCTTAAGCGTGTTATTACTTATTCAAACCGTAATTACTCGAATGGTTGGTTTGAGGTTGAACTTGATTATGATCCACAAGTGGTATTAGAAGAAGTTAAATCGGCCATTGATTCAATTTCTAGTTTTCCTGATGGCATGGAAAGAATTAAAGTTGAGCGTGAAAAATTTCGTCAAGAAGTGATGTATGTAAGCTTATACGGTGATTTAAGTAATGGCGAACTTAAAGAATTAGGTCGTAAAATACATGATGAAATACAACAGTTACCTAAAGTTAATATTTCTGATTTATACAGCGGTTTAGGTTATGAAGTCTCTGTTGAAGTGAGTAAAGACAGATTGCGTGAGTATGGTTTAAGTTTTAACGATGTAGCCAATGCGGTACGCAGTTATTCTCGTAATATGTCAGCGGGACAAATTAGAGCTGAAAACGGTTATATAAATTTACGTGTTGAGAATCAAGCATATCGCGGCCATGAGTTTGAGCAAATTCCTGTTATTACGCTTGAAGATGGTACTAAGATTTTATTAGGAGAAATTGCCACCATTATTGATGGTTTTCAAGAAGGTCTACAGTACTCTAAATTTAATGGTAAAAATTCTGTCACTATCTTTATTGGTGCTGCCGATAATCAAAGTATTACCGATATTGCACGAATTATGGATAAATATGTAGCAGAAAAAGCAGAAGTACTACCTGAAGGCGTTAAGCTAGAAACATGGGTTGATATGACTTACTATCTTGAAGGTCGTTTAAACATGATGCTAAGCAATATGCAAAGTGGTGCAATATTAGTCTTTTTGATGCTAGCCTTATTTTTACGGGTTCGTTTAGCTTTTTGGGTAATGATGGGCTTACCTGTGTGTTTCTTAGGTACCTTGTTAATGATGCCAATGGAATTTATTAATATCACCATCAATGTTATTAGTTTATTTGCCTTTATTTTAGTGCTCGGAATAGTGGTTGATGATGCCATTGTTATGGGCGAAAGTGCTCATGATGAAATAGAAGCGCATGGACATTCAACTGACAATGTCATTCGCGGTGTTAAGCGTGTTGCTATGCCTGCAACCTTTGGCGTATTGACCACGATTGCAGTATTTGTGCCCTTTCTGTTTGGTGAAGGGCCGTCTTCTGCTTTTGGAAAAGCTATTGGCGGCGTGGTTGTGTTGTGTTTAATTTTTTCTTTGATTGAATCAAAACTTATTTTGCCTGCGCATTTGGTCAAAATGAAAATTAAAAAGTTTAACCCTAAAAATCCCATCGATAGGGTTCGCAAATGGGTTGATAGTAAATTAAAGTATTATATTGATAATATTTATCGACCAAGCCTAGAGGTTTTCCTTGAATATCGTTATGCCGTGTTGATGTTTTTTGTTAGTTTAATGCTACTTAGTGGTGGCTTATATGCAGGTGGTTTTGTTCGCTTTATTGGACAACCCAAAATTCCTCATGACTTCCCACGCATTAGCATTGAAATGAATGTTGATGCGTCAGAAAAAGCAACGTTAAAAACCTTATTAAATATTGAACGCATTATTTATAAAATTGATAAAGACATTGAAGCAGAATATGGCACATCAATGATTTCAGACATGCAAGTTGACCTACGTAGCAGAATAAGTGGTCAGGTTATGGTGAAGTTAGTTGTTCCTAAAGATAGAGCCATTAATACCTTTGAGCTAGCTGATTTATGGCGAAATGCCATTCCTGATTACCCCGGCGTTAAAAGCTTAACCATTAGTGATAATTTATTTGGTGGCGGTCGTGATGATGGGGACGTTGCCTTTAGGTTAGAAAGTCAAGATGATGCACAATTATTAGCCGCAGCGAAAGAGCTCAAAGCGAAATTAAACTCACTTAAAGGTGTTGGTGACGTTAATGATTCTCGCCAAACCAGTGCGAAAGAAGTGCAGTTTGAATTAAAACCGCTTGCTTACAGTTTAGGGTTAACGTTGGCGGACATTGCCTCACAAGTGAGTTATAGTTTTTATGGCTTAGAGGCGCAACGAATATTGCGTGATAGCGAAGAAGTTAAAGTCATGGTGCGTTATCCTTTAGATCAGCGTAGCTCTGTTGGTCATGTTGACGATGTTATGATTCAAGCACCTAATGGTGCAGAATTACCGCTGTCGGAGTTAGCGACTATTATATTAACGGATGGTGTTACCCGTATTCGTCGTGAAAATGGCAACCGAACCATTAATGTTTGGGGTAGCGTTGACGCTGAGCAGGTTGAACCGTTTGAAGTTGCTAAAGATATTAGAGACAACTTTATTCCTCAATTATTAAGACAATACCCATTAGTTAAAAGTGAGGTGTCGGGTAGTATTCAGGAAGAAATGGATAGTGTTGCGGATCAAGTACGTGATTTTGCTATTTCACTCATGGTTATTTTTTCTCTACTTGCTATACCGTTAAAATCATACTCGCAAGCGGTTATGATCATGATAGTGATCCCGTTTGGTATTATTGGCGCAGTATTTGGTCATTTTATGTTAGGTATGGATCTTAGTGCCTTATCTGTGATGGGAATTCTAGCGGCATCGGGTGTGGTGGTTAATGATTCACTGGTGATGGTAGACTATGTCAATAAAGCAAGAAAACGCGGGGAACGTTTAAAAGAGGCAGTTATACATGCAGGAACGAAACGTTTTAGAGCAATAATGTTAACCTCGGCAACCACGTTTATTGGTCTAGTGCCTATTATATTCTTTGAAACCAGTGCTCAAGCACAAATTGTTATTCCAATGGCCGTATCGTTATCTTTTGGTGTATTGTTTGCAACCATTGTTACTTTGGTACTTATTCCTAGTTTATATATGATCATTGAAGATCTTCGTGGCGTATTTTCTCGAAAGAAAAAAGTAGCGAACGCAGCTCTACCTGAAACGGTTTAGTCGATATTCATTAAATTGTAGTGTTTGAAAAAACCACCGCATTGTCGGTGGTTTTTTTATAGGGTTAAGGCTAGGGGGCTTTTGATCACCGCTGATTATTGCTATACCAAACGGATTAATGTGAATCTATGAAAAACTAGTTAAGTCCATTGATAAAAGCATCACATAAGTGATTAAGTTCATCTATTTTAACTTCAGATTGAAGCTTACAAACGGCTAAATAACCAACTTCATTTGTGATTTTATTCACAACTTTAAGTGCTTCATTTTTGCTTTGAAAGTTCATATATTTACTATTAACCTTTCCTTCCTTGATTACTTCAAAATTATATGGGGATTTATGTGTGGTAAATTTTTTCCAAAAATCGTTGTAATTATCAGACGCATTTTCACCTTGGTTATAATATTTGGAAACATAGTAAGTACCATCCTCATTTGAATTAGGAGTGAAAGTAATATTACCAACCATTAGTTCATTAATATTGTTAGGATCAATTTCAATAACCACATAGAGTTCACTTTCACTTGTTAATTTTAAATTCTCTAAATTTCCTGAAAATTCACCCAGTGAAAAATCAAACGTTTTTTCAGTCATATTAACGGTAGAGTTATAAAATTGTTTTGGGATAGTGCTTTTAGGAAGCTGTATAAATTCTTTCCATTGTTTAAGTTTCCCCGTATAAGAAAGCATTATTCGATTAAGGTTATCTTTATAGCCTGTTTTTTGTACTTCTAACCATCCCGTTGATGTTTCAATTAAATCACATGCAACACCAACAGGAGTAGGCAAACAATAAATCATAATAGCTCTATCAGAATATTGATCATTCCAAGTTGCCATTTGCCAAACCCTACCATATATATCTTCATATGATTCTTCATAATTAGGCTCTCCATAAGAAGTTATATAAACAGGTGTATCTGCTACTCTTCGATTCCACTGCATGGAAGTAAAAAATGTATCGAGGATATTTTTTTTATTTTTAATAAATTCTCTTAAAGGCACTTCTTTAGGTTTATCTAAAATAAATTGATAGTTTCCGATTATTTTATCGCTCTTATCGTAGTATAAAACTTGGTCTTTGTTTATTTTAATGCTCTGTGAATTTGATGGTTTGAAAAGGAACCATTCACCATTGCCATTAATATCAATAGATGAAAGCATATAGCTGTTACTTTGATTTTTTAAATATTTATCAATATTTTTATGTTTTGGAAAAATATCTTTTTCAAATTTTTTGACAAAATCAACTCGGGCTTTAGTGAATCGATCGTAAAAGCTTTTTTCAGCTAAGTTTCTTAATTTCATTATTTCTTGAGGCAGTTCAGCGCTATATTTCCATGAGTATCTGAGCCTTTGAGTTGCTTCAACTTCTGCCATTTGATTATTATAAAATTCAGCCGTACTATCAGAGAAATTAATAAACTCATTTATTGGCAGCGCATAATTAAGGTTTTCACTTTTAGATTTTTTAGTAACTATTCCTACCACCTCCCCTTTTAAATTTAAAAGAGGGCCGCCACTATTTCCAGGCGATGCCGCTGCTGAATAGCGAATATCTTTCCATTGACCGTCGATAGGCTCATAAGTAAATGAAGTTAAAGAACCTTTTCTAAAAATAACCCCTTCACCAAGGGCATTGCCTGCAGCATATACAATGTCACCTTCTTCATAGTTGCTCCCCAAAATAAACTTATGGTATTTTGACGTATCTCCTTCCACTGTAAATTGTACTAAATCTCTATAGTTAGAATATTTTTCAATATTTTTAATTTTAAATAAATTACCTTTACTATCACGAACTGAATAGTTTTTTGATAGTAGAGAATAATAGCCAATATTAAGCACATGAGCCGCAGATACAAAAGTATTGTCTTTAATTAAAAATGCAGTTCCCACACTATGTTGTTTATCATTTCTTAGGTGAAAAGGAATTAAATTATGCGGAAATTCTTCTTTGTAAATAGCATTATCTTTTAACTTTAATGTGACAATTTCAAAAATACCACTTTTATATTTTTTAATCTGAGTTGATGATAATTCTTCTTTTTCAGCATGGACTATAAAAGAAATTATAAAAAGAAAAATAGAAATTATTGCAGACATTTTTTTCATTGGTATACCTCACTGTAATTTAATTAATTCCCTGCAAAAATTTTTGAAAAATATGTTTATAAATCCGGTTTTGGTAAAATCTTGGAATTCACATGTTTTAATAAATCACATTGAGTATTTATCATTTTTAAAGTCGAAAAACACCAATGGCAGGTACATAATTTAGGCTTGTTGAGTATATCTGTCAATAAGTTACATTTGTTTTTTATAACGCTACTAGAATAAATAGCTCTTTACATTTAATTGACTAGCTCTATTGTATATATTTGAAAGTAAATAAATAATTAATTTTTTTATTTTAGTTTAACTAAATAGTTTCACTTTAATGTTGGTGGTTTTTTTATAAGGTTAAGGCTACTATTCTTGTAATGAAAATATTCTTTATTAGGAATAGGTATAAATATGAATGGCGTTATTTTTATGGTTAAAACAAAGGGCTTAAATTGCCTATTTATAGGCACCGTTATATCGTTATTGAGCTTTGTTGCTGTCGCTTCAAATCAAGGTGTTGATGAAAGTAGCCAATTTAGTCAATGGAAAATTCGTAGTGAAAAATCTCTGCAAATAGAGAGCGATCAGCAACAAATACCGGCTTACAGAGCTAAAAATCCACAAAAATTAACGGCAAATATTGCTCAGTTGCAACAGTTATTATTAGGTGAGCAGCAAGCATTCATTGTTTCATTACCATTGCCTAACGGACAATTGGTTGATTATCGTTTACGTCATACTTCGGTGATGGCAAACGGCTTAGCTGAGCATTACGCTAACATTAAAACCTTTACGGGATATCAGTTAGATAATAAACAAAACACCGGGCGTTTTGATATCACGCCCAATGGCTTTCATGGTATGTTTCATTATGATGGTCAGTTGGTTTATATTGATCCTGAGCGCAGAAGTTTAACCCAAATTCAGACGTCTTTTCTTTACAGTAGTACTCTACAAAATGAGCGATATTTAAGTTATTACCGCAAAGATGCGAGCCACTTAGCGGGTGTTGAAGCAATTGAATTATTTTCCCCTAAAAACAAATTATCTCAATTAATTGATGAAACTAAGCAAAGCTCTGTTGATAGAGCTTCCAAAAGTGCTCCGAAATCAACAGCCATAAGAACTTATCGTTTAGCGGTTTCTGCTGTTGGTGAATATACGCAATTTAATGGTGGTACTGTTGACAGTGCTATGGCTGAAATTATCACTATGGTAAATCGTTTAAATGAGGTTTATCAACGTGATTTTTCGATCAAATTAGAGTTAGTTGCCAATAATAACTTACTTGTTTTTACCGACCCCGCAACCGATCCTTTCGCTAACAATAGTGACGATGGTGGTATTAATACTGAAATTATCGATGATCTTATTGGCAATAGTAATTATGACATTGGGCATGTTGTTAGCACGGGTGGTGGCGGTTTAGCTATCTTAGGTGGCGTTTGTAATACACGCTATAAAGGTGACGGGGTAACAGGTGATCCTAATCCAATTAATGATGCTTTTTATATTGATTATGTCGCTCATGAAGTAGGGCACCAGTTTGGTGCTAATCATACCTTTAATGGTGTTGAAGGCAGCTGTGATGGTAATCGTGATTTTGTTGCGGCTTATGAGCCGGGTAGTGCTTCCACTATTATGGGCTATGCAGGCTTGTGTGGTAGTCAAGATTTACAAAATAATTCGGATGCCTTTTTTCATGCTAAATCTATTGATGAAGTCTCTGCCTATATTAACAGTTCTGATGGTCGAAATTGCGGTGCTGATAGTGCCCAAAGCAATAATGCCGCTATTGTTGATGCCGGCAAAGATTTTACTATTCCGGCACAGACCCCTTTTATATTAACCGGAAGTGCGACTGATGCTGATGGTGATACACTTATGTACAGTTGGGAGCAGTTTGATTTAGGTACATCAAGTAACTCTTCTAATGACATGATTGATGATGGTTTACGACCTTTATTTAGAGTTTGGCAACCTACCGCTGAGCCGATCAGAATACTGCCTAGAATGGAAGATGTACTGCAAAATACGACAGTTATCGGTGAGGTTTACCCGACAACAACACGCAATGTAAATTTCCGCTTAATGGTGCGAGATGGTAATGGTGGCGTTAGTTTTGATGCCATGAGAGTTTTTGTTGTGGACACCAGTGAAGCTTTTGCGGTGACATCGCCTTTAGCTAATGATACATGGTCGGTGTTGAATCAAACCGTTTACTGGAATGTAGCAGAAACAACGGCTGTTCCTATTAGTTGTGCAAGTGTCGATATTTTATTATCAAGTGATGGCGGTAACAGTTTTGAGTATGTTTTAGCTAGCGGTGTTGCTAATAATGGTAGTGCCGATATTTCTTTAGCAAGTATCACTAATCAACAAGCTAACTCAGAAAAAAGTCGTCTTAAAATAGCCTGTAGCGATAATATCTTTTTCGCTGTGAATCAGGGCGATTTTACTATAACAGCGATTATTCCCGAAAATATCAACATTGATGCACAACAGAGTATTTCTGTGCAAGAAGGCAGTAGCGTTCAGTTAACAGCAAACATGTTTACTTATAGTGGTACTTTTTCTGACACTGCAAAGGTGTCAATTACCGTTGCAGGTGGCAATGATTATGTTGTTTCAGAATCAACCGTAACCCCAGATGCTAACTTTTCGGGCACTCTTTTTGTTGACGTTATTGCTAAGGTAAACGCCGTGTCTAGTGAGATTTTTACCGCTAAAATAACGGTTGTTGCCACACCTGAACCGGTGAATTCATCCTCTGGTGGTAGTGTTTTCTGGCTGTTACTCAGTAGTATGGCTTTATTGTCTCGATGGTTAAAAACAGTGAATATAACGGTGCTGAGCAAAGGTGTTAAATAAATGAATAAATTCTTAGTTTTGGTAGTAATGTCGTTATTGATTATGGGCTGTAATGCAAGTGGTAACAAAAAAAATGCGTTATCCTCTCAACATGAAACTCAAGATGAAACGAAAAAGGAAAAAAAACTTGAAGCGCAAAGTCAAATGCCAAATAGCACTAGAGAAGCGTTAGCAACGGAGTTATTGCAAGCGACCACCAATAAAGACTACCGATTGTATGTCACCAGTGGGCGTAGCATTACTGTTCCGGGCATTAAGCCGACTGAGTTTAAGGAGGCTATAGCGCGTTGTGGTAAAAAATATAGAGCGGGTACTGGTGATGTTATAAGCAACGAAGCACAACGAAATGCACGTACTAAGCAGTTATCCTATATGCGTTTATATAATCAAAGCATGTGGTTACTTTGTGATGAAAGTAGCACTGAAAATGTTAAGCGAAGTAATATAAACTAAAATAATAGGTAATTATTATGAATGATTATAGGCTGAAATTGAACTTGATCAAAATCAAAGTTAACTATCATCCTTGATTGTTTTTATTGTTTTAAAGCATCGAACCGTGTAGAATTTAAATAGTAGTAATTCTCATTAACAATTCAACTCATTTAGAAGCTCTGATTTGTAGTAAGGTGTAAATAGATGACTTTAGTTGATTTACCTAAAAACAAAGTATTTAAAATTAGTGCACTTCCGCTTGATGCACGGATAGCAACGCAATTACTTGAACAGGGTTTTTCTTTACGCACCGAAGTTGCTTTAGCACATAAAGCGCCTTTTAATGGGCCGATAGCTTTTCGATTACATAATACTAAAATTAGTATACAACGTTCTATAGCTGAGCAAATTCAGGTCGCATAATTTTAGTTTTTACTCGTTACGAGCCTAGCTCAAGAGTATTTTTTATGAGTATTTTTTATGGTTAAGGGCAAGCATTACGCCTTAGTTGGTTTTGCAAATTCAGGCAAAAGCACTCTGTTCAATTTATTATCTAGTGCCAAACAAAAAATCGGCAATTGGTCTGGTGTGACGGTTGCCGCTAAAAAAGTTACTTTTCAGTTAAATAACCAACCCGTATTACTCTCTGATTTACCCGGTTTAAGCTCGTTAACGAAACGAGGCGAACAAGGACAAGATCTCACTATTTCACAGCAGTTTTTACAAGAAAATGATATTGATTATTTGATTAATGTTATTGATGTAACCCAGTTGAGCCGCCAACTTTATTTGACAACACAACTTGTTGAACTTGGCATTCCGATGCTAGTGGTGCTTAACAAAACTGACAGAGAAAAACATTTATCGGTTGATCCTGAGCAGTTAAGTGCCGAACTGGGTTGCCCGGTTTTAGCGATCAGTGCGCAAAATAAAGCCTCGACGCAATTAGTTGAAGAACAGCTATTGTTATTAGCGAATGCACCGTTGCAAGAAGATAAGTTGCAAGAGCATAAGCAGCCAACGCCATCAACTGAAACTCAATTAAACGGTGAATGTGTTAATAGCATTCAAGCTCGACAAGATTATGTTTTAGATATACTTAACAGAGCAGGTAAAGCAGCAACAAGTAGTGTTCGTTTTTCCGACAAATTAGACAGCATTGCACTTCATCCCGTTGCCGGTATTCCTATTTTTCTAGGAATGATGTATTTGCTATTTATGTTTGCTATCAATGTTGGTAGCGCTTTTATTGACTTTTTCGATATTCTTAGCGGCACAATTTTTGTTTCTTACCCCTTACATTTTCTTGCTCCTTTAAATTTACCACAGTGGTTATTAACAATTGTTGAAGGTGTGGGTAGCGGCATACAAACAGTTGCTACTTTTATTCCTGTTATTGCCTGTTTGTTTATTGGTTTATCATTGTTAGAAAGCTCTGGATATTTAGCTAGAGCCGCCTTTGTGGTTGACAGTGTTATGCAAAAAATTGGTTTGCCGGGTAAGGCTTTTGTTCCGCTTATTGTTGGATTTGGTTGTACTGTACCAGCCGTAATGTCAGCGCGAGTGTTAGATAGTGAAAGAGAGCGTATTACCACAGTAATGATGTCTCCTTTTATGTCGTGTGGCGCGCGTTTACCTGTTTATGCTTTATTTGCCGCAGCATTCTTTCCTGAAAATGGGCAGAATTTAGTTTTTTTACTTTATCTTATCGGTATTTTTGCCGCGATTGGTACGGGGTATTTATTGAAAAAAACAGTGTTGTCTGGCACAAGTTCATTAAATATTATGGAATTACCTCATTATGAAATTCCTAAGTTGGCTGATATTAGCAAACGAGTATGGCAGCGTACTTATAGTTTTGTTACTGGCGCAGGCAAAACTATTGTTATTGTGGTGTGCTTATTAAACTTTTTTAATTCTATTGGCACCGATGGGCAATTTGGTCATCAAGATAGTGAGCAATCTATTTTAAGCCAAGGTGCAAAAATAGTGATGCCCGTATTATCACCTATGGGTGTTAAAGAAGAAAACTGGCAAGCTGGCGTGGGTATTATTACCGGTATTTTTGCTAAAGAAGTACTGGTTGCTACCTTTAATAGTCTCTACTCACCGAAAAAAGGTGAAGATGAAGCAGCGCCGTCATTAGTTGAAAGTTGGCATGAAGGTATTACTAGCATTAAAGAAAATTTATTGGGTATCACGCCAGATGATCCTTTAGGTATGGCGGTGGGTGATTTAACAGATTTAGAGCAAGTTGCTAAAGATCAAGATGTGGAGTTAAGTACGTATCAAATAATGCAAGCTGCCTTTGCTGGTTCGCTTGGTGCTTTTAGTTACTTATTGTTCATCTTACTTTATACCCCTTGTATCGCTGCAATGGGCGCTATAAAAAGTGAAGTCGGTAGTCGTTGGGCAGGATTTGCCGCTATTTGGAGTTTTACATTAGCTTATTTAGTGGCTACCTTATGCTTTCAAGTAGGTAATATCTTGGTCACGCCACTGATCTCGAGTATCAGTATTGCCTTAGTCATTATAACTTTTGCTATAATCTATTATTGGCTCAAGTATCAAGGACGAAAAATATTAACAATTCCTATTTCGGTTAATTATTCCTCCTAGTTAATGTTAACTAGTATCAAGTCTTTTTTTGTTATATGTCAATGTTGAAAAGTGATTATAATGGTCACAAATGGTATAATTTTGCCAATTGTATTCAACATCTTAAATATATCAAATATCTAAATCTTAAATAGGAATGTAAATGAGCAAAACTAAAGTTAAACGCATTGGCGTATTAACCAGTGGTGGTGATGCCCCTGGAATGAACGCAGCAGTACGCGGAGTTGTCCGTACTGCACTGACCAAAGGCTTAGAAGTTTTTGGTATTTACGATGGTTATCAGGGAATGTTTGAAGATCGCATTCTGAAGTTAGAGCGTTCAAGTGTTTCTGATGTTATCAATCGAGGAGGAACGTTTCTTGGCTCTGCGCGTTTTCCCGAATTTAAAGAAGAATCAGTACGTTTAAAAGCGATTGAGAATTTGAAAAAGCATGGTATTGATGCACTCGTTATCATCGGTGGTGATGGCTCTTATATGGGGGCAAAAAAACTGACCGAAATGGGGTTCCCTTGTATTGGGTTGCCGGGCACTATTGATAATGATATTGCTGGAACCGATTACACCATAGGTTATTTGACCGCTATGAATACGGTTATTGATGCCATTGACCGCTTGCGTGATACTTCATCTTCTCATCAACGTATTTCTATCGTTGAAATTATGGGTCGTCATTGTGGTGATTTGACGCTGATGTCTGCGATTGCTGGTGGCTGTGAATATGTTATTTCTCCGGAAACTGGATTGGATAAAGAGAAGTTAATCTCGAACATTCAATATGGTATGAAAAAAGGCAAAAAACATGCGATGATCGCGTTAACTGAGTTGATGACTGATGCTAACCAATTGGCTAAAGAAATTGAAGCGGTTACTGGGCGTGAAACTCGTGCAACAGTTTTGGGGCATATTCAACGTGGCGGTCGTCCGGTGGCTTTTGATCGTGTGTTGGCCTCTCGAATGGGTAACTATGCGGTACATATGTTATTGGAAGGTCACGGCGGTCGTTGTGTGGGTATTGTCAAAGAAGAACTGGTTCACCACGATATTATTGATGCAATTGAAAACATGAAGCGTCCAGATCGTTCAGATCTGTTTCAAGTTGCAGAAGAGCTGTTCTAATCACTTGTTTTTTGTTCTAGTGTAAAAAAATACCGCGAGTGCTGAGCTGCGGTATTTTTTTATCTGTTATTAAAACGTTGCTAATGAATGGCTTGTTGTATTGATAAATAAAAACAACTGCCTTCGCCTAATTGGCTATCAACAAACAACTCTGAATTTAAAATTCGGCTCAGTTTTTGGCTAATGGCCAACCCTAAACCTGCATGTAAGTTATTATCTTCACTAGCATTGCTTGCTCTATATCGAGCATCAAAAATATAGCTTATATCTTCTTTACTAATTCCTGTACCATTATCAATGATAGAAATTTTTATTTTATCTGAGTACTGTGAAACGTCTATCGTGATAGCGCCACCTTTATCGGTATGCCTTAGTGCATTCTCTAATAAATTTGTGGTAATGCGTTCTAATTTAGCGATGTCGGAGTAAACCATAAAACGGCATTGTTCAGGTTGTAGTGTTAACTTAATTTGTTTGTCTTTTGCTTTTAAGGAAAATTTTGCGGTGATGTCGTGCAGCAATTCTCCGATAGAAAAAACTTCTAAATTAACACTGACTTGTCCGTTTTCAAGGTGGGCTAATTCAAAAATTTGATCAATTAAGCGCTTTAATTGCATCGCATTTCGGCCTGCTATGGCTAAGTAATCACTACGTTCTTGTTGACTTAACTGAGCATTTTTAAGGGTTAATATTTCGATGTAACCTTGCATTGTGGCAAGTGGTGTACGTAAATCATGCGATAAGTGAGATAATAGTTCGCGCCTGATACGATCATTTTCAGCAAGTTGCGAAAATTGCAGGTCTATTTGTGCAATCATATCGTTGAAAGTACAGCCTAAAAAGTGTATTTCATTGGCATGTTTGTTTTGCCATGGCGTTAAATTGACTTTGTTTTGATCAAACTTAGCCGCTTTAATCAATTGCATTTCATCGCTTAGTTTTCTGATGGGGGCGGTAAAATAGTGAAATACTGATAATAGCAGCACTAAGAGTAATACCAACGCACCAATGAATATACTGCCATATTGTTGCAGGTATTCATCACTTTCTACTTGGCTGAAAATAGAGTCGTAAATTTCACCACCAATAATAACGTACAAATAACCTTGTAGGTTTTCTCCCCGATAAATAGGCGCAGCAGAAAATATTTTTTGTTTAGCCTCACTGCGTGGATCATCGGCAAAAATAGGCACAGAAGACGGGTCGGCAATCAGAGCAACAATGGGGCTTAAATCGACTGATTGTCGTTTAATTTTATCTGGATCAGCCGAATAGGTAATAATATTGCCAGCAGGATCAAGAAAATAGAACTCAAATGCCGGTCCTAATAGCATTAGGGTGTGAAATAAGTTCTCTAAGGCAGCTTTGTTATACACCCCGTCTTGCAGTAATGGATTATCATGCGCTAAATGCTCGGCTAGCTGAATATGTAGCTTTTGCTCTGCTTGATATTTGGACTGCTCGGCCAGAGAGTTACTCCAATAAAACAGTAAAGAGGCTAATATAATAAAGGCGATACCTATGGCAAGAGCCAAGCGTTGATAAAGAGAAAGTGTCATAGTGTGGCTCTCATAAAAGCAGGCTGAATGGAAAAGTTATCAAAAGTTATCATGGGTGTACGCCCGCCGAGTTGAGTTTATAACCAACCCCCCAAACGGTTTGTATTATTTGTGGTTCATTTGAGGTTTCTTCTAATTTATTACGTAATCGATTTATATGAGAATTTACCGTGTGTTCGTAGCCGTTATGATGATAACCCCAGACATTATCAAGTAATTGTGATCGTGAAAAAACTTGATCCGGGTGTTTACAGAAAAAATCAATTAATTCAAATTCGGTTGAGGTTAAGTTAATCGCTTTATCTTTATAGGTGACTTTATGATAGCAATGATCAACTAATAATTGACCAATACATGTGGTGTATTGCTTATTTTGTCCAGTATTCACTATTGTATTTGACGGTATGTCGATATGATTATTTTTGTTGCTTAATGCATGCACACGACGCAGTTGAGTGCGCACTCTTGCTTGTAGCTCTCTTACGCTAAAAGGTTTGGTCATGTAGTCATCAGCACCTAATTCTAAGCCTAATACTCTATCAGTTTCTGACGTTCTTGATGTTAACATTAAAATAGCCTGCAGCGGTTTCGCTAAGCGAACTTGACGACAAATATCTAAGCCGCTAATGCCGGGTAACATGACATCAAGCAATATCAGTTGATAATTGTGCGTTAATGCTTGAGTTAATGCTTGTTGGCCTTGTGAGTAAATATCTGAGTCAATATCTAACTCAGTTAAATGCACTTGAATTAGCTTGGCAATATCGATTTCGTCTTCAATAATTAGAATTTTATCTTTCATATTTTGCCCAAAAACTCATTTGCCATGGTAATTTTTGGGCAAATGAGTTTTATTGCGTTCGTGTAATAGTAAGTTTAATCGCAGGGTTATCAAAACGATGAGCCTGAGTTAAAACGGATGTAGATAATCCATCATCTTGACTCACAATACCTGAGTGATAAGTGATAAAATTAACATCATCACGAGTGGCATCAAAACCTATACCACTATCAGCGGGGCCGGGAATAGTGCCCATACTCTCAGTATTTAACTCTGTGCCAGCATCATAAACGGGTAAATCCCATGATTTTTTATCATTGATGGCCAAGGTTGAGATATCTATATTACTTAGACCCGAGAAAGCGTCATTTGTATTCACCAACATTGTTGCTGCGGTGAAATAAGTTGCCGATCTATCTGTTGTGGTCACGGTTACGGTTGAAGATGCGCTAGGTAAAACAACGCCATCGCCAGAACTAGAGGCTAAAACAACACTGTCAGCAAGCAGATCGGTATTGTCGCCACCTTCGGCTAACTTTTCCAGTGAGAGTGATGCCGGTTCGCCTATCATCCACATATTACTATCACCATGTAATAACACAGCAAGCGGAGATAAGGGTTGAGCATAACTAAGATTTGTTAATGTAACGGTATAGCTGTACTCCGCAGGCGAAGGAGGAGGCGGCACTATGACCACTTCATCGTCATTATCATCACTACAGGCGGATAGTATTAAGGTTAAAAATGTTAATGCTAACGCTTTGTAAATTCTTTTTGATGCTAAAGTTAACATGTTGCCTCCTTATTGAATAACGATTGTTAATTTAGCGACAGGGTTAAGCCAGCGATGAATACTGTTGTTCAAATCGCTATTGCCACCACTCATATTATCATCGCCAATGGAACCACGATGAACATGAATCATCGTATTGCTTTCGGTGTCAGTTACGCCAGTACCACCCGTTCCAGAATCTCTGCCTGGGGCTGCGGGAATGCCCAATACACCTGGAGAACCTCCGCCATTAATTAATTCATTGTTTGCTTCAGTTCCGGCGTCATAGGCATTTAAATATACCGTGTAAGTACCTGATTGTTCGGGGACCATCCAACTATCTAAACCAACAAAACCATCGTTTGACGGTAGGATCATTGTTACCAACGACAAGTGAGTATTTACTGTGTCATTGGTTAATGTGTAAGTGGTTGACATAGCAGGCGCGAGTAAACCACCGGCAGGATTTTCATTCATATTAGCGTTTGCATTAGACATTAGGCTGACTAAACCTGAAATATCACCTCCTTCAGCCATCATTTGTAGTTCATCTGTAGCCGTGCTTGCCAACATAAATATGTTATCCTCGCTAGTGTGAGCAACAGTAAGAATGGGCGTGAAATGCAAACCGTGAGTGAGATTAGTGAGGGTTATCGATAAATCTTTTGCTAATACTGTTGAGCTCATGAACATAAGTGCGCTTGCACTTATTATGGTATTGATTACTTTCATGGAAATTTCCTTTTGTGTTAAATAAGTATTGGTAGAGATCAAAAGGAATTATGCAACGATATTGTTGCAGGGTAGTCACGCGTTTATCACGCTTTCATTATTAAATGATCACAAAATTATCACAAAGTTTTCACACTTTTTTAAATAGGCATGGATGTCTTTAATTGGATAAAAACTAAGCAATCAATGGCGTTTTGTTCATGAAATATGCAATATAATCGAATATAAATACACTAGAAGGTGATTTTTGTACCACCTAGTGTAGAATAACATGATTAATATCACTTTTTAGGTATATAGATGACAAGTCTTCGTAAAAGAAAAGAGTCTAAATTAGAGCAAGCATTTAAAGTTTTACTTAAAGAGCAGTTTTATGGCTCTCAAGGGAAGCTAGCTGTAGCATTATCTCAACAAGGTTTTACTAATATGTCACAAGCGAAAATATCGCGACTATTATCGAAACTTGGCGCGGTAAAAACGCGTAATGCTAACAATGATATGATTTATATATTGCCTGATGAGTTAGCTGTTCCTAAGTCTAAACAGTCAATTGAGTCTGTTGTGCTGAGCGTTAAGCATAATAATATGCAAATTATTGTAAAAACAGGCATTGGTGGCGCACCATTAATTTCTAGAATGTTAGACAGTATGGGTGAAGCTTCTGGCATATTGGGCACTTTAGCCGGAGATGATGCCATTTTTATTGCGCCTGTTGACGTAAATAGAATTGATGAAATTTCTCAAACTGTTCGTGATTTATTAGGGGTGAAAGAATAAGCATCTTCAAGTGATACCGGTATATACCCGTACCACTTGAAACTATCATCTTGAAGTAGCTTGGGTATAAAGGTTAGAAAGTAAGTTAATTTAAGATTGAATTAAATGAACATCACGTTGAGGGTATGGAATGGTAATATTCTCTTTTTCTAAGGTTAAGTATATGGCTTTATAAGCTTTATATTTAGCATCATAAAAATTGTGCGTTGGTGTCCATAAACGTATTGCAATACTAATTGCGCTATCAGAAAATTCATCAATACCTATCTGTGGAGGTCTTGATACACTGACAAAATCAAGTTGCTTAAACGTTTCTTCAAGGAGAGGGATTACTTCAAGAGGATTATGTTTATAAGCAATGCCAACACTTAGTTCTAATAATGAGTCATCGTTAGAGTTATGTAAAACCTCACCAACAATATGTTTATTGGGGATCATTATTTTAACGTTATCTTCATCGCGTAAAATAGTGTAAGCAAGTAACACTTCTTCAACAATTCCCTTAACACCTTGTACCGTAATAGTATCGCCAACCACAAAAGGTCGAATTAAAATAATATTAAAACCGGCCGCATAATTGGCTAGTAAGCCTTGTAATGCTAAACCTGCACCGAGAGAAATGGCACCAATAGCAGCGATAAATGGTGTAACACTAATACCGAGTTTTCCTAATGAAACAATTGTTATCATCACCACAATTAACATTTTACAGGTATTGGCGATAAATCGGCTTAAGGTAACGTCAAGTTTATTTTTTTCACATAAACGCAGCACTAATGTTGCAATTTTTCCTGCAAATAGGTAACCAATAATAAATATAATCAGCGCGCCAATTAGCTGAAAACTATAATTGGCAAAGAAATCTATAATAAGATCATAAAACTTTGAAACTTGATCTATTTCATTTTTGAGTAAGTTAGTCGGCGCTAAAGAACTCGCAACCTGCTCTGTTGTTTTTTCTATGGCGATATTTTGCTTAAAAAAAGATTGTTTTAAAAAAATCGGATTTGAGAAAAGCTGGCTGACAAAGGTAACAAATGACATGTTTTTACTTCCATTTTTATTCTTGTATTAATAACACCTAGTAAGTTGAAAATATAAAGGGGAAAGTTAATGTAGTCAATCAATGCAGTAAATAATAAGTAAACAGCAGTTTTAGGTGAAATAA
>JAOPTQ010000125.1:0-334 GCA_051531915.1 Colwellia sp.
TAATTCGTTTCATTTGAAAATTTAATTTAAGAGGAACAATTCTATAGCGGACTATAGAGGAAAACAATTATTTCCAACGGTTTTTTACTAATAATTCATTTATTTTTTTCGCAGATCATAAAAAAAAAATTTAGCCAATTGATATTATTAAATTTAGCCGTTATTTGACAGTTACATCCTTTATCCTTTTACACTAAAACTGTAACTGTTTTTTATTGAATACTCGCGAAAAACACAAAAAACACGGCAAAGAATATAGAATTTTACCCTATATGAAAGTGTACGGTTAAAATGTAAAACGCACTATTCCACTTAATACCAATTTGATTAAATT
>JAOPTQ010000125.1:481-21905 GCA_051531915.1 Colwellia sp.
GGGAAAGAACTTAATCAATTTGGTATAAGTCTTTGCATATTAGCTGCAACTTGAAGGCTTGAGCTATCTCAATTCATCCGGTTGATATTTATCCATATCATTGTAATCAAGGTTTTCTCCTGCCATTCCCCAAATAAAGCTATAGTTTTGTGTTCCTGCACCCGAATGAATGGACCAAGGGGGAGAAATTACCGCTTGTTCATTGTGAACCCAAATATGGCGAGTTTCTTGTGGCTCACCCATAAAATGACATACCGCTTGATCATCGGGCACTTCAAAGTAGAAATATACTTCATTGCGTCGGTCGTGTTGATGTGCAGGCATGGTATTCCAAACACTGCCCGATTTTAATTCGGTTAAACCCATTTGCAATTGGCAAGTATCAACAACACCATTAATTAGCATTTGGTTAATATTGCGCTCGTTAGAGGTTTCTAAGCTACCCATGTGTAATATATTAGCATCTGCTCTAGTAACTAATTTATTTGGATATTTTTTATGCGCAGGGGCTGAATTTAAGTAAAAACGTGCTGGTTTAGCGCTGTCATCACTTGAAAATGTGACATCTTTAGTTTCTTTACCAAGGTATAATGCATCTTTATAGCCTAAGTGATATTTTTTGCCATCGGCAGTTACTATGCCAGCTTGGCCTACATTAATTATCCCTAATTCACGACCATGTAAAAATGTATCAGCCTTAAGTGCATCAACCGTTTCTAAGGTTAAGGTTTTATTTATTGGCACTGCGCCACCAGCCATAAAGCGTTCATAGTGAGTATAAACCCAATAAATTTTATCATCTTGCATTAGATTTTCAGCAAGAAACTCATTTCTTAGTTGTGATGTATCATAGTTTTTTACTTCGTTAGGCCCTACGGCATAACGATTTTCAATTTCAGTTGTCATGGCTAATTCTTCTTTAGTTTTAAGTAGTTTTAAATAGTTTTTGATGGTGATTTAGTATCAGAACAATATTTAGCGTGCTAACTAGTCGCCATCTACTGTTACAATGTTAAGTTTAAATGATATACCAGTCACAAACAATCATCATTTATAATATTTGACTCAAGTTGATTGGATTGTGATTTGAAGTTTTACTCTTTTATCGACCATACTTTAAAATTTTGATATTGAAACTTACTCCACTTCATCTGTCTAAAGCCTATTTTTCCATCCATGAGAGCCGGTTTAGTTTCATCCGTAAAATCAATAACTTTTCGATGATCAATATACAGTTGGATCAAGTTTTGTTGCTTGAGCAAGCGGATCTGGTGGATATCAGTTGATTTGGTAGGTATGCCTTTTTTACCCTGCTGTAGCAGCGTAAAGGTATTATTTTTTCTTAGGTTTGTATTTGGTCTATCTGGATTATGAGCGGCGTTTGCATAATAAGAAATGTGATAACTGTTAATTTTATCTTTGGTGTATTGTTTGAAAGTGCCATCACGCTTTGGTAACTCAGCTGAAAAAATATCTTGCCCTTGCTCACCTTTAGCGGCAAAAAAGACGATCAATAATCCAGCCTCTGTCGCTAAATTTTGCACCTTCCACTCAGCAATGAAACTATCGGGGAATTCTATTGGGCACCAAAAAACGTGATGCATTTGCTGATTAGGTGAATACATTTGCATCCAATAATCAATAAATTCAAGCTGTCCAGGACCTTCCATTTTCCAATTTTTTACTGAGTTTTTTGTCGAAAAATTTGTTTGATATAAAAGCTTATCTTTAGCAAGTTCTTTTCCATAGCTAGGGCTAACCCACAGAATAGTTGCAGATAATAGATAGAGCAAAAAATAGGATTTTATAAATTTGAACACAGAAGCCTCTTAATTTTGATAATTACAGTGAAAAACACTGTAAAGATAAAAATCATACAAAGTCAATTGCGATCATTATAAGTCAATCTAATTATAAAAACTTTACTAAATATCTGTTATTTCGGGTAAAGCGGCAAAGGCACCTTTTTTTTGACAAGTATATGCGCCACAAGTTGCTGCAAATAGTACCGCTTGAGTTATCAACTCACTTTTTATTAGTGAGCTGATTGATGTGTCAGAGCTAGTCTGTTTTGATATTGAAAACAGGAAACTTGCGATAAAACTATCTCCGGCTGCGGTAGTGTCAATGGCTTTGATAGCAGGCACGGCAATAAAAGTTGATAATGATGACGTAACAATCTCTACAGGATTAGGTCCATCCGTTATTACAATAAGTTTTATGCCCATTTCAATTAAGCTGTTTATATATTCTTGGTAACTTTTACCTGCCTCTAGCGCTAAATATTGAGCTTCATCTCTACTAAATTTCACTAAATCACTGAGTTTGAGGCAGGCAATAACTCGCTCGGGCAATAAACCTAAATCAGTCCAAAGTTGCTGCCTAAGATTGACATCAAAACTAACTAAGGCGTTATTAAGCTTAGCCTTTTTAAGAGCATACAAGGTGCTGTTGTTCATATCTGCATTGGTTAGCGTGTTAGAACAAAAATGAAATATGTTGATGTTTTGCCAATTAATTTTATCTATTTGCGTTTTATCGTATTGAGTGTCAGCGGTTTCATGACGATAAAAATTAAATGAACGCTCACCAGTTTTATCTAAACTTACCAGTACCACAGCGGTGTTAGCTTGTTTGGTGCGATGAATATAGCTAGTGTTAACATTATTTTTTTCAAGTTCATTAAGTATCAGCTCACCAAAATTATCAAAACTAATACCACCGGCAAAATAACTTTGCCCGCCTAATTTGGCAAAAGCAACGGCGACATTGGCAGGTGCACCGCCAGCGAGTGGGTAATAACTGTTGTTATTATTATCAGGTAAAAAATCAATTAGGGCTTCGCCATAACTTAGTAAAGAAATCATAAATATACCTTATATACGTTTTTTCACATCCTCATGACGCGACACATCGTTCATCTTGAACATAAAAAAGTCCACACTATAGCTGTTTTTATAGCGTGGACTATTGTGAGTATTTACAAGTTAAACCTTGATTAAAAGTCGTATCTTAAGGTTAAACTGCTTGTTCTGCCGTTAATAGTTCTTGCTCGAATAATGCCGTTATTGGGCACTGATCCATCTTCCGCTTCGGTAATGCCAATAGTGTCGAAAAGGTTATTTACGTTAACAGATACGGTTAAATTGTCAGATAACATATAACTTGCGAAAGCATTTACAGTTGTGTAGCCATCAAATTTCAAGTCATTGTTATCTTGAGCATAAGCACCTGTAGTACCAATAAAGCTTAAACCCGCAGAGCCTGAGTCAAAGTTATAACGCGCCATTAATGAGTAAACTAAATCAGCTTGTCTTCTTGGCGTGTTACCAACAACATCAGGGTTAACAGCATCTTGTGTTATTTCCGCATCCGTCCAAGTTAAGTTACCTCGAAAATCAAAATCACCAATAAAGTAAGTAGATTCTAACTCAAGGCCATAAGCTTCATATACTCTATCAAAGAATTTTTGCGTAGTTGCTTCATAATTTTGCTCTTCGGTTTCCGCTGCGAATGCTGTGGCAAATAATGACAGGGCGTCTTGACGATATTTAACTCCTAGTTCAAACTGGTCAACAAAGTCAATCGCATCAGCTGAAGCAACTGAACCATCAGCATTGATTTTACCGAAAGCTAAACGATCTGCGTTAGCTCTACCACCACGACTTAAACGAACGAAAGAAGCTAGATTATCGTTAATTTGATAGTTAGCACCGAATGAATATGAAGTATAACTCCAATCATAATTAACGATAGATGCATTGGCGTTGTCAGCTGAAGCAACACTTTCTTCCGGTTTAGAAATAACACCATCGCGATTCATATCCACTTCCGATACTACAGCCGCTGCGTATGAACCTACCGCGGTTCCACTATCATGACGTACGCTTAAATCAAGCGTAATATCACCAAGTTGTGATGATAATGCCAAATAAGGTGCGCTGATATCATATTCAATGTCGTAATTACGTTGGCAACAATTACCCCATGATGGCACTCCGTAGGCATATAAACCATTATCAGAATAGCTTGTGCCATCGGCGGATGTTACGTTTAGTAGTGAGGCATTATCACCTTTAAGCTCCATTAAATAGGAATTCCACAGCCAAGACATTTCAATATTTTGTAGTGCTTTGTAATAACCCACTGTGATGCTAGTGTCACCAAGGTTCTTGGTTAATTTAAGATCATTAACCAATGAGCTAAAATCACTCATTTCAACATCAAAAGTAACAATGTTCATTGCTTGTGTGTCGCCATCTAAAGTTTCGCCAGCCATAGTGCCGTTTGCATAGCTTAATGTTGCTCCGACACCTGCGATACCTTCGGCAAGGTTTGTGGCTGAGTCTACTCCAGCGGTAAATGGTGAGTTAAATGTGCCTTTAACACTTGATTGTCTAAAGCGGTTTTCAATTTCCCAGTCATTACCTAAATCAAATACCGCCTCAATACCAATGGAGTCAACTTGTGGATTCATGCCGTCTTGCATGCTGCCACGACGTCTTTCTCCGTCAGCGCCCAATGATAATGTTTCTAATAAGTAAGCTGAGTGTGGCGTGTCAGTTTGAGAATCAAAGCCGGGTAATGAGCTACCATCCGCTTGCATTGGCATGGGCAAGTAACTGATTGCTTTGTCGTCTAAATGTTTATAATAAACACGTACATAACCATCGTTAAATTCTTTAGTTAAGTTGGCTTTAATTTGACCGCCTTTATTCGCAGTATAACCTGCGTCACGAGCTCCCTCACCTTGTCGAAGAAATCCGCCAATATGAAAGTAAGTAGAGCTGTTTAATTCACCACCAAACTCAAAATCTGTGCGCAAGCTGTCATAATCTAAACCAATGGTTGTTGATATACTACCTGAGTCACTTTCACCAGTTTTGCTGATAACGTTAATAATTCCGCCTGGTGCATTACTAGCAACAGTAGACGATGAACCTCCACGAATAGATTCAACGCTAGCCATAGTACTGTCTAAACGAAGGAAAATATCCGCATTACCAAAGGCAATATCACCAAATTGCATAATAGGTAAACCATCTTCTTGCAGTTGTAAGAATTTAGCGCCGCCTGATGCAACGGGTAAACCTCGAACTGCGATATTTGCATTACCTTCACCACCTGATGATTCAGAACGAATACCGGGGATTGCTCTGAAAGTTTCAGCCGTAGTTCGTGGCGTCGTTACTTCTATTTGATCAGCTGAAAGGCTACTAACAGAAACACTTGACGCCATAACTGTTGTACCTTTAGCAACACCCGTAATGACAATACGTTCAAAATCTAAGCCTTTTTTGTTCACCCCAATTTCTGCCTCTGGCTTTACTTCCGCAGCACTTAAACTGGCACAAATAGCCATCGCTAAAGTACTTAATATAAATTTATTACATTTACTGTGTTTCATATGCTCACCTGCTGTTTATTTATAGTTATAGTCTATTTTTTACGTTCTAATTTTTATTTGTAGTAATCGAAAGCTTGTGTTCATCGCATCAGCCAACACCAACTTAATCGATTAAGTAAATGTTGGCTAAAATATTATCAAAATGCAAGTGTTTATTTTTAATACAATTAAAATTTATGCTATTTTTGAATCAACCAATTGAAAAGATAATATTTATTTACGCTATAAAATTTTATCTTGCGTTGGATTTTTAAGTAGATTGTAACCAGCCAGCAAGGCTAATACTGCAGCAAAAAATGTCGCTAAATAGAAACCATAAGAAACATGGCCAAATATATCGCTAACAACACCCATTAATAAAGGTGCTATAGCGGCTGAAATGGCAGTAAAAAACAGTATTACTCCGGCAATAGCCCCGTGCTTACTTTGAGGAAAACAGCTAATGCCTTTAGAATTCAACGTTGGATAAATCATTGACATGAACAAGCCAGATAATGGCAGTAACACTACTGCAGCGTCAACTCCAACTATTGCAGTACCTAGATAACAAAGCATTACCGCCAAAGAGAACCAGAACATCACCTGTTGCCAAGTAAAGCACTTTAACATCCATACTCCCAAGAACCTTCCCCCAGCTCGTAAAGCAAAAAATACGGTAAGCGCATATGTAGCTAGCCAGATCAAAGATCCGTTATATTCAACCAACAAGGTTGGCATCCACACATAAATAGCAACTTCAGTAGCTACGTATAAAGCAATGGCTAGTGAAAACCCTATGGCATAAGGGTCTTTTATTATTGCTAGTGAGCTTTTTAAGTTGACTTGCCCTTCAGCATGTTTTTGGGTTTTAGGATAATTGGTTTTCATTGCTGCTAAACATAATAAAGCACACAGCACTCCTGCGCAGATATATAAATATTTCCATGAAACCCCTGAAATAAGCAGATAACTAACAATAGCTGGACCCACCATAGCGCCAACACCAAAAAATCCCTCGACGGTATTCATGGTCGCGGTATGTTCTTTATTTGATGTTGAAATATCTCCAATAAGCGCTAAGGCACCCGTTTTAAATAAGCCAACCGCTATACCTACCGAAGCTAATAACACGAGAAAATATAAAAATGAGCTGCCGGCGGCAAATAAAAAACAAGACAGTGCAAAGATTAACAAACCGATAATGACAGTGCTTTTTCTGCCCCATTTATCGGCAAGGTAACCTAAGAATAACGCGCTCAGAGCAATAAATATCATCGGCACATAATGAAAAGCGCTTGCTTGTGTTAGGTTTAAATCATAGGTTTTGATTAGCTCTGGAATAATGACACCAACTGCATCTGATGTCATAGCAAAGACAAAAAACATCATATATGTTAATAACTTAATACGAAGTATTGATGCATCTTTTGTTGTTGATGTGCTTAATGTTGGCATGCTCGTGTGACTCATAACCTTCTCCTCATAACTATATTATAGAGTTAACTGCTAACACTATAAATTTATTAACTATTTAAATAAAAAAATAATAATTACTTGCCAAGGTGATAAATAAATAAAAATTATTCTTGAAAATAATTACAGAGTAGTAGAATATATATCTTAATCGATTAAGATTCAACTTAAATAATAATTGGGTAAATTATGAAAAATAATGTGCAGTTGATAACCTATGTAGATAGGTTGACGGGTTCAACAATTAAAGAGCTAAATAATATTCTTAAGAACCAGTTAACAGATCTATTCTCTGGTATACATTTACTTCCGTTTTATTATCCTATTGATGGGAGTGACGCGGGTTTCGATCCTATTGATCATACCAAAGTTGATAGTCGATTAGGCTCTTGGCAAGACGTTAAAATCTTAGGAGAAGAGTATGACTTGATGGCTGATCTCATTGTTAATCATATGTCGGCACAATCAAAAGAATTTCAAGATGTGCTTAGCAATGGCAAAAAATCCGCCTATTGGGATTTATTCTTAACCAAAGAAAAAGTTTTCCCAAACGGTTTAGATAAAGTGCAGCAAGAAAATATTTATCGTCCTCGTCCGGGCAGCTGCTTTACGAAATTTACCTTGCCAGAGAATGAATCATCTGATTTTTGGACGACGTTTACCGATAACCAAATTGATATTGATGTTACCTCACAAGTGGGTCAAGCGTATCTAGAACGTATTTTAACGACCTTCTCTGAAAGTAAAATCAAAACCATTCGGTTAGATGCGGCCGGTTATGCGATTAAGAAGGCTGGCAGCAGCTGTTTTATGTTGGAAGAAACTTTCAAATTTATTGATGAACTTACACATAAAGCCAATAAGCTTGATATTGAAACCTTGGTAGAAATCCACTCTTATTACCAAACACAAATTGAAATAGCTAAACGTGTTGATCAAGTTTACGATTTTGCCTTACCGCCGCTTATTTTACACAGTTTGTTCAATAAAGACTTTAGCGCTCTAGTTAACTGGCTAACTATTTCACCAAGAAACTGTATTACGGTATTAGATACCCACGATGGTATTGGTATCATAGATGTTGGTCCTATGGATGGCAAAGCAGGCTTGTTAACGATCAACCAAATTGATGCCTTAGTAGAAAATATACATCTTAAAAGTTGTGGGCAAAGTAAGCTAGCAACGGGAGCAGCAGCGAGCAATGTCGATTTATATCAAGTGAACTGCACTTATTATGACGCCCTTGGCAAAAATGATTTCGACTATTTAGTGGCTAGAGCTATTCAATTTTTTGCACCCGGCACACCACAAGTATATTATGCTGGCTTGTTAGCGCAAACGAATGATATGGAATTACTAGCAAAAAGTCAGATCGGCAGAGATATTAATCGCCCTTACCTTAATAGTGAACGCATCAAAGAGTCATTAACAAAACCGATAACTAAAGCATTATTTGCTTTAATAGGTATTCGCAATAACTCTAGCGCTTTTAACGGAGAATTTTCAGTGTATTACAAGGACGGTAATTTAAAAATGTCTTGGATAAAGGAAAACGATAGCGCTGTTCTATCAATAAATTCAACCACAAATTACGCAGTAATTAACATAAGCGAAGCTGGTTTGAATCGTTCAATTAATCTGCAGGGCTTATTGTCAGAGTAGTACTTTATTATATAACTTCACTTATCTTGAAAGTTTTTCTGCTAAAACCTAAGAACAGTGGTGTCGGTTGGATTTACTTCGATTGCCCCATAACGAGTAATACCAGTTCCATTAATTAGGTGATCTATTTTATACATAGGAAAAGACTCAAACTCATGTTCAATTTTAACTGACATAAAAGTATACTGAAATCATCACGTCAGAGCTGTTAAACTACTCTTTAATAATTGGCGTCTTATAAGGTTAATATGTCAGAAGAAAAAACATGGACACTTAAGTCTATTGCCAAAGAGCTGGGCGTATCGAATGCGACTGTATCTAATGCTTTTAATCGCCCAGATCAATTATCAGAAAAGCGTCGAAATGATATTTTAGCCTCCTGCCAAAAATTAGGTTACTCAGGGCCTAATAAAGCCGCACAATCGTTACGAAAAGGAAAGTTCAATATTGTCGCTTTGGTATTACCAGATAGCGTAGCTTATATGGTAACTGATCCTGTAGCCAGTAAGTTTGTTAAAGGCGTATCTTCTATTTTAGAAAAAAATCATGTTAACTTATTATTATTTTCTGGAGCTTCTGAGAATATAAATGCGGTGTCAGATTTTGTCGATGGTTTTATCTGTTATGGCAGTCCCCGTAATACTGAATTAATCGAGCAATTACGACTGACCCGTAAAAAAGTGGTTACTGCTGATTTTGATATTGATCGCAAAGCTTCTGTCGGCATAGATAATGAAAGTGCCGCATTTGATATTGCCAAACTAGCATTGCATTCTAAGAATGACCATATTGCCGTGCTTGGTTTGCGTTTACTTGATACTGAATTAACCTGTCGAGTTTATGATACTCCTAATTTAGATATACATTGCTCGATTGCTCATCAACGTTTGATTGGATATAAAAGAGCGATAGACCAAGCAGGATCACAATTATTAAATGATCGTGTTTGGAATATTCCTGAAAGTAGTTATCATTTTGCGTTAATTGCGGTTAAAGAAGCGCTAAGCTCAACCCCTCGTCCGAATGTATTGCTTTGTATGAGCGACTTGATTGCCTTAACTGCACTGCAAGAGATAAACTCAATGGGACTTTCGGTGCCAAAAGATATTAGAGTAGTTGGCTTTGATGGTATTGAGGAAGTGCTACGCTCTAACCCGCCTTTGACCACCATTCATCAAAATAGTGAAGAAAAAGGCAGTGCTGCAGCGCGACTTTTTATCAACCAAGCCACACATGCTGAGCAAATACCTTATAAAATTGAACGAGGTAAAAGTTGTTGAGCTTATACCTATTTGATTAAACGTCTAGTGAACCAACAAAAGTAATTATTCTCAACAATTCTTCACAAAAACCGCTTTAAAACACGATCAATTTGGGTAAGCTGTATCTTTTTAAGTAATTTTTTTGGTTTTTCAGGGTAGTCTTTAATTGTTTCTATTTCTTTATAGTTATTTACTTTTGTGGTGTTTTGTAAAACACTGGCAAGCTCAGGTTCTACTTTCGCCATTAAACAGTTAGAAACATCGTCAAGCAATATGCCATTTTCTAAATCAAGTGACCACGCCCGTGGATTCAAATTGCTACCAGTTAATAAATGATAACGATTATCAGCCACTAAGCCTTTTAAATGAAAACTATTATCGCCATCTTTCCACAAACGAATATCAAGTAAATTTTCATCCATAAAATGCTGATAGCGTTTCATAAAACGCTGCAACAGCATTTCATACACGTAAGGTACAATACAAATAGTGCTGAAATCTTTTTCATCAGCAACATAAAAATCATTCGCCGTTTTATCTCCTACCACCATGGTAATTTTAACACCTCGTTTAAGTGCTTTAATAACATCACGTGCTAATACGGGTGGTAAATTAAAATAAGGAGTAAAAATCAACAAGCTATGTTGAGAATTCTGTACTATCTGACGAATAACTTTATTCAATTTATTACCGCGTCGACCATAACCAATTAGTGGCGTTATAGTTACCGGATCATTAATTATTGACGATTTTCGAGCGGAAAGTGGTAAAGCTGACTGATAAGCAGATTTTTTTAAACGTGATTTTAGGGCAATAATATTACGTTTTTGTTGCACCTGAGTCGGCAATTTTGGTTGATTAAGCAAAGGCGCTAATGTTGAATCAACAAAAATTTCATTTAAATAACCACAAAAACAAGCCGCCAACTCGGCACTATTAATAAGGCAATAGCGGTCTAATCGATAGCGCGTTGATTGTTGTAAATAAATATCATTGATACTGCCTCCGGTATAAAACACTTGCTCATCAAAAACCATACCTTTTAAATGCAAAACACCAAATAATTCTTTACGCTTTACAGCAACACCATATATTTCAATATGTTGCTGATATTGTTCAGCTAGTTCAAGGTATAAAGCTCGGTTTCCTAAACTTTCTTTTTCACCAATTAAGCCACGTTGTCCCCGATGATAATCAACAAATATTTTAATCTCTAATTCAGGATAATTACCTTTAGCTTGATAAAGTGCATGTAATATTTCTCTGCCTGCATCATCATCTTGAAGGTATAAGGCAGTAATATAAATACGTTGCCGCGCATTCGCAATCAGCAATAACAGCTGTTGCTTATATTGTTTAGGAGAAGAAAAAACTTCAATATCATTACCGCTAACAACTATATTTTTCATTAAAAACTTCAATAGGTTGATTTATTAATTGCAGTATAGCGTTGTTTTATAGTGACTTAAAGTAAATAGCTTATGAAAAATCCTCCAAAAAAAACCTACTAAAAAGCAAAGGCTTAAATCACCATCGCCAATTCAGCCGCTTGGCGAATTGCACGTTTGGCATCAAGCTCCACTGCAACATTAGCACCACCAATTAAATGTACCGTTAAACCACCCTCAATAAGTGCTTGCTGTAAATCTCTATTAGGCTCTTGCCCTGCACAAATAATCACATGATCAACATCAAGTAACTGCTCTTCTCCATTTACCTCAATAAATAAACCGCTATCATTTATCTTTTTGTAGGTAACACCCGCTATCATTTTCACCTCATTTTTAAGTAAATGAGCTCGGTGTACCCAACCCGATGTTTTCCCTAACCCTTTACCCACTTTAGTTGTTTTACGCTGTAATAAGGTTATTTGACGTTTGGCTACATGGTCATCTTGTTGAGTCGCTAACAAAGCGCCGGAATGTTGATAACTTTTATCTACGCCCCAGTTTTTAAGCCAAGCTTCAAGATCCGTTGTCAGTGATTTTTTTGGCGATATCGTATCTGACGACGAGGCTTCAGCTAAATAAGCGGCAACATCAAAGCCAATACCTCCTGCGCCAATAATAGCAACCTTTTCGCCAACAAGTTCTTTATCACGAAGCACTTGTAAATAGCTCTTCACTTTAGGGTGTTCAATGCCTTCAATCGCTAATTTTCTAGGTTTAATACCTGTTGCCAAAACCACTTCATCAAAACCCGCTTGTAATAGTTTTTCACTCGTTTGGGTAACATTCAAATGAACTGGAATTTTTAATAAAGATAACTGTTTGTTGAAATAGCGTAGCGTTTCATAAAACTCTTCTTTTCCGGGTACTTGCTTAGCGACATTAAATTGACCGCCAATTTCACTTAATTGATCAAAAATTTCAACTTGATGGCCTCGCTGCGCGGCATAAACACTAAATGCTAATCCCGCAGGACCTGCGCCTATAACGGCTAATTTTTTACTTTTCGTTGTTTTTTCAAAACTCAGTTCAGTTTCATAACAAGCAACAGGGTTAACTAAACACGACGCCCGTTTTTGTTGAAAAACATGATCCAAACACGCCTGATTACAGCCAATACAGGTATTGATTTCATCTGACTTATTCTCAGAGGCTTTATTGACAAAATTAGCATCCGCTAAAAAAGGCCTTGCCATAGACACCATATCCGCTTGCCCAGAAGACAAAACTTGCTCGGCAACTTCTGGGGTATTAATGCGATTTGTTGTTACTAAAGGAATAGACACTTCTTGCTTCATTTTCTCAGTAACCCAAGTAAATGCAGCGCGTGGAACCGAAGTAACAATGGTTGGCACTCTTGCTTCATGCCAACCAATGCCGGTATTAATTAACGTTGCACCTGCTTTTTCAACCGCCTTTGCCATTGTGACAACTTCATCCCAACTATTGCCGCCTTCAACTAAATCTAACATTGATAAACGGAATATTATGATAAATTTTTCACCTACTTTAGCGCGTACCGCTTTAATCGTTTCAATGGCTAAGCGCATACGATTTTCAATGCCGCCACCCCATTCATCATTACGCTGGTTAGTGCGTAAACAAGAAAATTGATTAATTAAATAACCTTCTGAGCCCATTATTTCTACACCGTCATAACCTGCTTTCGCGGCTAATTTTGCTGAATGGGCATAATCTTTAATGGTGCCGTTTATTTGTCTAACTGACATTGCTTTGGGGGTAAAAGGGGTAATAGGTGATTTGATTTTGCTCGGCGCTAAACTAAAAGGATGATAAGCATATCGACCAGTATGCAATAGCTGTAAACATATTTTTGTGGGGTATTTATGCACGGCTTGCGTAACTTGAATATGCTTTTTAACATGCCAAAAATGACTTAACTCACTACCGAATGGGGCAATTCTTCCTCGTAAATTAGGGCTAACACCACCCGTAACAATTAAGCCAACACCACCTTTAGCGCGTGCTTCATAAAAAGCAGCAAGCTTAGCAAAACCACCCTTTTCTTCCTCAAGCCCAGTATGCATTGAGCCCATCAACACTCTATTTGCCAATTGGGTAAAACCTAAATCAAGCGGCGCAAGTAAATGAGGAAATGGCTTTACTGTTGAAACGTCAGTAGAAGAAGTTCTTGAAGCACTTGATATTGTCATGTCAATTCCTATTGGTCGTACCAGTTAAGCTAATGGATGTTAATTTACGCATTTCCACCGAAAAACACAAGTTGATTTTATCAGGGGATAAATCACTTAAAAAATATTTATTGATCGATCATTAATAGTAGTAGAATCTGCAATAATCGGTATAAACTCTTTAAAATGAACATGAGCATAAAAAAAATTAACAAACAGGCATTAGTTGCTGTAATTATTAATGAACTTGAACAAGAATTAAATCAAGCGGTTAGTGCGGCGAATGAAGCTCATGCGGCGGCAGTAGATGACCAAAGTGTAGCCGAAACACAATACGACACGCTTGCTATTGAAGCCAGTTATCTGGCCGAAGGGCAATCAAAACGCGTACGAGAATTGCAATCGGCAATTAATGCATATCAAAGTATGACGTTAACCGATTTTAATGAGAACAAGCCAATAATTCAGTCGGCTTTAGTGCAGCTTAGCGCTAAGAATGAACAGAAAATTTGGTTTTTTATTGGCCCTGCGGCAGGCGGTTTTCGTTGTCAATTAGCAGACCAACATATCACGGTAATAACAGAAAATTCCCCCATGGGTTTAGCCTTAATGGGGAAATTTCAAGAAGATTATATTGAAGTGGTGCTTGGTAGCAATCAATTAAATCATTACATTACTCAAGTGCAATGAATCCAAACGGATGCCAAATTCGACTTAATCTGATACTTTGAATTTATTGGTTTTTAATCAAACCTACTCTAACTTATTGCTTTTACGATAAATGGTGATATTTTTTGTAAAATGTATTACTAAAAAGCATCAATAATCCCTAATGCTAAAATAATCATTTGATTTTAGTACTTTCTAATTTATTGAAATTATGGGATATTAATATAAAATAGATATAAACTACGGAACGGATATGAATTATATGTATCCATAATATACAGTTGATTCCTCCCCTGTTCATATCGAAGTTTCAACCTACTAAGGACAGTTTTAAATGATAAAAAATATTTTATTCCCTTTCTTTTTGGTCTTCCTGATAGTATCAATTCCAGTTTCTTCCAAAGAAACGTTAAGTACACCTGATAATTTATCAAAAGAAGAAAAGTTGTATGGTTTATCCTTATTTTGGAAAGAAGCGAGTTATAATTTTGCATTTTTTGACCAAGTACCTGACTTAGATTTTGATAAAGCATATAGAGAATTTATTCCTAAAGTGCTCGCGACTGAAACTACTTATGAGTATTACCGTGAATTGATGAAGTTTAATGCTTTATTGCAAGACGGTCATACAAACATTTACTTACCTAAAGGGCTTTCATTAAAATATGTTGATTGGCCAGCAATCAACATAACCGAAGCTAACCATCAAGCAGTAGTTAGTAAAGTAGATCTGAAATTACAAACAGAAATTCCTTTGGGTTCCACCATCATTTCAGTAGAAGGCGTTGATTTAGAAAATCATCTGAAAACTAATATCATGCCTTATATTGCTAGTTCAACTAAGCATATACTGTGGAATAATGCGGTAAGAAAGATGTTAGAAGGGGTGCCTGACAGTAAAGTAAACTTCACTATAAAAACACCTTCAGGAGAACTCAAAGATATTTCACTTAAACGAAATTCACGACAAAAGAAAATAAATAAAAGTTCACTAAAATTGCCCAACTCTAATGGGGAACTGTTTGAATTTAAGTGGTTAGAAAATCAAATAGCTTACATATCTTTAAATGGTTTTCATGATGAGAAAATTTTGGAAAATTTTAATTCTGCATATGAAGATATAAAAAAGTCTAAAGCTCTAATTATTGATCTTAGATTTAATGGCGGTGGTAACTCAAATATTGCCGCTGAAATATTGTCTCATTTTACAAATAAAGATCTAGAAGGTTCTATCTGGAAAACTAGAAAACATATAGCAGCATACAAGGCGTGGGGTAATTATAGTAAAAAGTATGAAGATTATGCTCAAGATAATGCGTGGGAGTCTGGTCCTATGGAATTGCTTAAAGCAAAAATAAGTAATAATCACATAGTGCCTACTTTTGTGTTAATTGGAAGGCATACCGCATCCGCAGCAGAAGATTTCTTGATCTATGCTGATAAATTGAAGCACTTCACTACTATTGGCGAAAAAACTTATGGTAGCACTGGGCAACCTATTTTCTTTGATTTACCTGGAGGAGGGGCTTTAAGGATCTGTGCTAAACGTGATACCTATCCTGACGGGAGAGAATTTGTTGGCTATGGCATAAGCCCAAATATATTAATTAAGAGACTACCTGAACATTTGAAATTAGAAAAAGATATAGTGCTTAATAAATCGATTCAAAATTTGAAGTCTAAGCTGAAAACAAAAATCATAAAAAGTGACCTGGTCAGTGTGCATTAGTTAAAAAAATTATTAACTAATTTATTGCTATCTCAATCTTTTTTCCGATCTTTTTATTTAGTTATCCTTGGTTTGATCCATTTAATCTTGCCTGATATGATGCCGTTAGATGCAAATTTAGAATTTATTAAATAAGATTATCCTTGTAATTTAAGTAGAGAATAACTAATGAACAAAAGAGTTTTAGGTCGCACAGGTTTTGAAGTGTCTGAAATTGGATTAGGTTGTTGGCAATTAGGCAATGATTTTGGACCTATTGAAGATACTCAAGCGCAGCAAATATTAACGACAGCATCTGAACAAGGTATCAATTTGTTTGATACCGCAGATGTTTACGGTGGCGGTGTGAGTGAGCAGCGTATTGGTCAGTGGTTAGCAACACAAAGTAAAAAACCTATCATTATTACTAAAGTCGGGCGTGATGGTGCATTATTTCCCGATGGCTACACTAAAGAAAAAGTACGCAAAAATATTGAAGGTTCAATTTCCCGTTTAGGTGTTGAGGCGTTAGATTTAGTGCAGCTACATTGTATACCCCCTGACATATTAAAAGCAGGGGATATTTTTGATTGGCTGGAAGATTTTCAGCAACAAGGTTTGATTAAAAACTTTGGTGCCAGTGTTGAAGCTATTGATGATGCATTAGTGTGTTGCCAGTTTCCTAAGTTGGCAACCTTACAAATTATTTTTAATATTTTTAGGCAAGATGCAATTGAAAAATTGTTACCACTAGCTGCTGAGAAAAACATCGGAATTATAGCTCGTTTACCTTTAGCAAGTGGTTTATTGAGTGGTAAAATGCAAAAAAACAGGGTGTTTTCAGCGCAAGATCACCGCCAGTATAATCAAAATGGTCAAGCTTTCCATGTGGGCGAAACTTTTAATGGACTTGAATTTGAAACCGGTGTTGATTTAGCAGAGCAAGTAAAAACATTTTTACCTGATAAATTGAGTCTATTACAGGCTTCATTACGTTGGTTATTAGATCAACCACAAGTAAGTACTATCATTTCAGGTGCAAGTCATACTCAACAGGTTATTAGCAATGCTCAAGTGAGTGAGCTTCAGCCATTAAGTCATGATTTAGATGAAAAATTAAAATGGTTTTATCAAACACAGGTTAAACAACATATTCGTGGTGGAATTTAAACGAAAAAACTGTGACTTATGTCGCAATCTTTCATCAAGTAGTATATGACAGTAATCAAATAAAAAATTCGACCGCAGCAAGCGACCGAGTTTTAATATAGTTCAAAGCTTTATCGCAAACGATAAAGCTAACAAAGCACTGAAAAGTCAATGCTAGATAATCTCGACTAAGCTACACTCTGTTAAATCAGGATTACTTATCCATGAATTTAATTGAAGTAAAAATCCTTCGCCCTTGTTCAAGCTGTAGTTCTTTTTTAAATTCGATTAGCATTGAAAAACGAACCTTACCTTTAACTTGGGGAATTCTCAGAGCCATGCGTTTGTTCTGCACTAAAATACTCGCGGAGAGTCCATCAATTTCTATAGAATCAATTTGGGCTTCTCTCATTTCATTAAATTGCGAGGCATACCAACCTAAATCATAACTAAGTTCTGTATTATCATTTTGATATTGCCCTGCATTAGAGTCAATTATTTGGATTTTAACTGGATGCAGATCTTGAGGGTGCATAAAACAAAAATTATTGTTTGGGCAGCTTTCTATCCAAATGCTTTTATCTGCACTATTCTCGCCATGGGACGTGTTCAAAAAAAACAAAATTGAGCTAGACAAAATTAACAATAGCTTTTTGAGCGACATTAAAAAATTCCTACGAGAAACCTACACTTGGAACACAATAACACGCATTAAGCGTAGGTTGATAAAACAATAACCTTAGCTATTTTTCTTTATCCGGTTTTGATACATAAATCCAAAAGCAATTAAAAACAACGACAGAAGACTTGGCTCAGGTACTGGGCTAGGCTTAGTTGCCGTTGCAACAATCAGTACCGGATTAATATCAATCCAAAACAGGCTACCATCTGTTTTTACTAACGAACTATTATGAATTATGTTTACTTCATTAGCTGTTATTTCGGTAAAATTGTTAAGAAAAGGGTTCATTAAATAGTTGCCATTTAAATGGCCAAGACCTAAATTATGTCCTAATTCATGGGCAAGTAATTCACCACCAAACCCCCCAGCAGCAAAGGAAGATTCAACAACAAAGTCATTACCAGGGGACTCACCACAACCAACGATTAATGTGTTAATAGAACCACCGCAAGCACTAATAGTATCAACAAAGTAAAAATTAACAATGTTTGATAAACCTACATGTAACCCAAATAATTGCGATACTTCTGCATTTGAAGTTACATCTAACAAACTAGGAAACACTAGCTCAGTTGCAACGCCAATGCGAATATCTATTGCCCTATCACCAAAGCTTGCTTGAGAAAAAATAGAATCGAGAGCGGCTTCTTGTGTTGTAATTAATCCCGCTTGCGAAAAAGATGTTATTAGTAATGATGCAAGTAAAATTAGGGTTTTAATGATCTTCATTTTCATTCCTTTAAAGAAAATAATATATTTTTAATTTATAAGCATAAAGCAAACCAGAATGTTTTTATATAAGTAAAACAGTTAATTAAGTACAGAATTTTAATAGATTTCATTAAAAGTGTAAAAAAAACTGACAATAAAATAACTAGAAAGGAAGAAGATATAAGGTGAAGGTTGGCGAAAACTAGATAAAATAGTAATAATCAGAGGCCGGTTATATACAGTAAAAACCTGATATTTATCATAGTTACCTAGCCTGAGCGAAGACCCCAATCGGATTAATTAGTCCGATTGGTATAGTTTTATACACTATGGTTATTATCTCAATCTCAGCATTGCTAAATTCACGATTAATTACATTGCACCGTGGCTGTTCTTGCAGCATTTTCAGCAAATTTAATATCACTAATAGCAAGCGTTAACTCGCCTGTTGTGGTTAATGCAAACGGCGACGCGAGTTTACCAAACTGAACACCCGCGTTATCAAAACAGCTTAAAGCAACTGAAAGTTTTTGCCATTCTCCTTTGGGTATTTGAGCAAGCTGCTTAGTAATATCTAGGTTAGCATGACACTTTTGTTGTTCGCTCTTACTTTTACCACAGAGCATCGATAACATTACCTTTGCAGCAATATCGCTAGTTCTTTTAACCGAAAAAACAAGTGCTGACGACACTATGGGTGTCATACCAAGATCTTCAACTAAACCGTCACCGGCGCTGAATTTAATGCCCGCTTTCGCTTTACCTGAAAACTGAATTCTAAACGCATCTTCTTGCACTACTTTATCTACTGTTCGATAAGAAAGACCGGGTAATGATGCATTATTAGATGAAAGTTCAAGCGTTTGTTCACCTGAAGTTAATAGCATTTTCCATGGCTTAACTGCCTTACCAGAAAAAATTTCCACATCATTTTTTTTGCTGTTCGCTAACTCAAAAAATTCAACTAAATTATCAGGTAAAGTACTTTGTTCACCATATTTTAAGCCAAAACCGTAAGGCAATAGAGGCTGATAATCTTGATCAAATCTATTGGCTGTTTGTGTGGGTGAATTAGGCCAAGAAAAGGATAACTTACCGGTAAAGTCATATTGCACTTGCTCGTTAGCATCGGTTAACAATACATCGGCAATTGCTTTTCCTTCAGAGCCGGGAAGCCAAGCGGCAACAAACGCATCACTGGCATTCAGCTCGGCATTCACCCACATTGGTCTACCACTAATAAAGAGTGAAACAACGGGAATACCTTGGGCTTTCAATCGTTTTAATAACGCTAAATCTGACTTATGTTCATTTTGATAAGCCAAGTTTCCTCTATCGCCTTGCCCCTCAGCATAAGGCTCTTCGCCAAAAACTACGATAGCTACATCAGGTTTTTGTGAAAAATCGCCAGCTTCATTCAGCTCTATTGTGCCGCCTGCAGCGGTTACTTGTTGCGCAAAACCATCAAAGATAGAACTGCCTCCAGGAAAATCACTGTTTTGATTATTAGTGCCTTGCCAAGTTATTGTCCAACCACCAGATTGTTTACCAATATTATTGGCCGCATCACCGGCTATCAAAAAGGTCTTTTTAGGTGATAAAGGCAATAATTGATCTTTATTTTTTAATAATACCAACGATTCACGTACTGCTTGTCTAGCAATTTCTCGGTGAGCTTCACTGCCAATCAACTCTGTTTTTTCTGAAAATTGACGATTAGCGGGGCTAGGTTTATGAAAAAGTCCGGCTCTGAGTTTAACGCGTAAAATTCGACTTACCGCATCATTAATTCGAGATAAGGCAATTTCACCACTTTTTACTTGGGCAATAGTATTTTCATAAAGAGGCTTCCACGCATCGGTAGGCACCATAAAAATATCTAAACCGGCATTAACCGATTGCGGGCAACTTTCATTAGAACAACCTTTAACTTGACCATGACCATTCCAATCACCAACAACAAAGCCGTCAAAGCCCATTTTGTTTTTTAATACCTCGGTTAATAAATAACGGTTGCCATGAACTTTTTCACCTTGCCAGCTATTAAAGGATGCCATTACCGATTGAGCACCCGCAGTTAAACCACCGACATACCCTTGCGCATGTATATCATGTAACGCTTGCTCTGATAAAACATTATTACCTTGATCATCACCATTAACGGTACCACCATCGCCGACAAAGTGTTTTACCGTGCTGATAACTCGATTATCCGCTAAAAAATCTTTGCCTACCTTTCCTTGTAAACCATGAACAATTGCTGATGCATACGTTTTTACAATCTCTGGATCTTCAGAATAGCCCTCATAAGCTCTCCCCCAACGATCATCTCTGACGGTGGCAACAGTAGGGGCAAAGACCCAATCTATGCCAGTAACCATTACTTCTGTTGCCGTAACTTGGGCAATTTTTTCTAATAACTCAGGATTGTTGGCAGCACCTAAACCAATATTATGTGGAAACAAGGTGGCACCAATAACATTGTTGTGTCCGTGCACGGCATCTGTACCCCACATAGTTGGAATATTGCTGCCATCAAGACTGTCATCAATTGACGCTTGATACATTTGCTCAGCTAAATTAATCCAATCTTGTGGTGTTGCATGTTTATCATTATTAGGAAAAGCCCCTCCTCCATTTAGATATGAGCCAAAACCGTATTTACGCATATCTTCAGCGGTGATATCTCTAATTTCAGGTTGGATCATTTGAGCAACTTTTTGCTCTAAGGTCATATCAGATAATATTTCACTGATTTTTGACTCAAGCACGGGGTCTTTTTTTACATCAAAATTCAGCTTTGACCATATGGCATTTGTTTTGTTATCTGGTTGCTCTGTTATCGTGAGCTTTTCATCAACCGTCACTTTAGATTGATTACAACCCAAAATGACCACGGGGAAAAGCATCAACAATAAGGCTTTTGGCGTGAATTTAGAATACTTCATTATTATCTCTCTTAACTTATTTGACTTGCTAATACCAATTGAAAGAATGAATAGCTCAACTTAGAACTACAGTAGCGAGCTTAGAACAAACAAAATAAGTTAAACATAGTTATTCTATATTTCAGTCATTTTGTGAAGTTATTAGTTTGCTACTGAGTTCCCGAAGGGCGAGT
>JAOPTQ010000125.1:21975-31832 GCA_051531915.1 Colwellia sp.
TCATTTTTTCACTTGGTATTACTTATTGCTTGTAAATAAAAGGAACTTAACACGGCATTATTATCCGCGTTAAGTTCCCTTGTTAAATTGTCCTTGTTAAATTTCATAACAATTTAAAAGCTATAACGAGCACCTAAGGTGTAACGAGGGCCATATTGTCGAGCATATAAAAATTGCTCTTCATAGCGACCAAAACCTTGTTCAGTTTCATCATTAAGATTCAAACCTTCAAAGAACACTGTTAGTTGCTCAGTTACATCATAGTTAACACTCATATCTAACTGACCAAACTCTTTAGCATATTGTGGCGGGTTATCTGATGAACCTTCGTTTTGACCTACACCAATTAAATATTCATCACGCCAAGCGTAAGTCAATTTAACCGACAAACCATCTTTCTCATAAAAGGCTTGAAAGTTAGCAGAATCACTTAAGCCCGTTAATGGCGTTTGTTGATCTAAACTTTCTACATCAAATTCAACATCACCATCAACCATAGTACCATTGACGCCTACGCCAAAGCCTGATTCACCAAACACATGTTGAAAGGCAACTTCAAAACCATCAACTGTTTTATTGTCGGGTGCATTAAATGGACGAGTGATATCCCAATCCATAAGCGAATCAGCAGCCGTTGGCACCAAATAACCCTGATCATTTAATGCAGAACCATTGGCTTGAATTTGGGCAAAAATAGCATCATTAGTCGCTTGTTCATCCCGCGCTTCAATATCAGCAACGGCTTGTACCCATCGAGGTCCTAAGTAAATATCATTGAATCCGTCAATGGTCGTTGAAGCAATTTGACTACCAATAAAGTTTTTCACCTCTTTTCTAAAGTATCCAACAGAAGCATAACTCGCATCCGCGTAATAATACTCAAAGCTCAAATCAAAGTTGGTTGATTCATAAGGTTGTAGATTGGTGTTACCTTCACTACCATTTCGAGAACCAATTTTAGGACTGCCAGAAAGATTTCGTCCACCCGCCAGACTTCCCAATGGTGCACGAGCAATTGTTTTTCCCCATGACACACGACCCACTAAGTCATCGGTGATATCAACTTTAATATCAATCATAGGTAAGAACACATCATGCTCACCGGTAAGCTCAATAAAGTTATTTTCACCCGGTAAGTATTGAGTATGCCATTCACTGCCGCCTTTCCACCACACCGTTGTTGGAACAGGTTGTAACACTTCACTAGTGACTTCTGTTTCTTCATAGCGCGCACCAATATTCATCTGTACAGGAAAATCAAATACATCAAATTCTAAAGATCCCTGAATATAAATACTACTGGTGTCTTCTTGCACAGAACTTGATGTCACTGTACCCATATCATGATAAGCCGTTGTAGCAAAGTAATCATCGCCTCCTAAAACATCATTGGTTAAAAACGCTGTAGATCTAGCTACCAATTCATCAAAATCAAAGGTGTAATAATAATTGGTACTTAAATCGCTACCGCCACCATCAAAAGCATCTAAAAATTTACTAGTATTGTGCCGAGTAAACATACCGTCAGGTAACATCGCGGTATAGTTTGGATTAAACAAGAAACCACCAATTAAACCACTCCATGCACTAGAACCTCCTATTTTCTGTTCAGTGCGCGCTATACCAAACTTAATATCTACCAAAGGAATATCAAACATATCATTTTCCCAAGTAGCATCAAGTTGCAGTTGTTCAACTTCTGATTCTCCAGGACTGTGTGTAAATTGGCTAAAATGTGAATCAATTTCACTGGTTGCTAACTCATTTGTACCGTTGTTCCACAATATTTCACCGTGCGGTATTTCACCCGTACGATAATCATAAATTTTAGTACTTAACTGATCTGAGCCCAACACTAATGAGCCTTGGCTGCCCATACCTTTGTCTTTACCATTATCTGCTTTATTAGTAGAATTATGATAATCGACACGAAAATAAAGTGTATCCGTGGCAATCCAATCAATATTAAAGCCAATAGACTCAGCTTCAACTTCAGTCGTTCCCCGATTAGCTGTAAAAGAACCATCGTTACCACTGATATCAGCATAAATAACCGTGCCATTTTCATCTATTTCATAACTATTAATATTGCCACCATAATCATTCCATAGCCCCCAACCAATTGAATTATTACCGGTAGTAGCTTTTGATGCGGTGTAATCAAGCGTTAAAATAACATCATCTATAGGCGCATATTGAAAAACAACATAGCCATTGGTTCTTTCTCGTTGAGTGTCTGAAATACCATAATTCATATCACGAGGGAAAAAGTGATCCCCAATACGATTACCTTCATCATCGATAGCTCTTGGGTCAATAACCAAGTCAGGATCTAAATTAGTCGGTAAATCAACATTAGCTTGCCAACCTTGAATATTGGCACTTTGTTGTTGAAAATCTCTGCGTTGATGATTAATTGCAAAGGCAAAGCCTAAACTCTCATCGGCAAAAGTATTTGAATACAAAGCTGAAAATTCAGGAGTAACATCATCACCCGCTTCATTAGAGCTATCATGCATCGCTTTTGCTGACACTGATAATTTTTCACCTGGACTAGACAATGGTTTTATCGTAACAATATTTACCGTTGCGCCCAAACCACCAGTAGGTTTTTCCGCTCTAGCAGTTTTGTATACCTCTAATGCAGAAACGCCATCTGAGGCTAAGTTTTCAAAATTAAATGAACGGCTGTTACCTGTACCCGGCATTTGTCTACCATTTAAGGTAACAAGGTTAAAATCGGGGCCAAAACCACGCACAGTGATCTGACTACCTTCACCATTACTTCGACTCACCGATACCCCGGTGATACGTTGTAACGATTCCGCCAAATTACTGTCTGGAAATTTACCCATTTCTTCAGATGAGATAGCATCGACAACACCCGACATATCTCTTTTAACATTCATGGCTCGCGTTAAACTACCTCTGATACCTTGAACTTCAATGACTTCAATTTCTTGTTTTTTTGTTTCTTGTAACTCGGCTTCTTCAGCCATAACACTAGTATTAAAACCTGCTGTAATGGCTGCAGAAATATAAACGGCTAAGCGTTTTTTGGAAAATTTTGTATTTTTCATGTTAACCCTACTTTCTTAAAATTAGTTTCTTTTGAGCGACAATGTGTCACTCGACTATTTAATTAACGAGTAATTAAGGTGCTTTGATAACCACATTATCAAGGCGATATACCGCACCTTCACCCGAACCCCAAGCAGGGAAAATCATTAACACATCAATTGAGCTGATATCTAATCCGGCATCAAATAAGCTTTGTAATGAGAACGTATAGGTTTGCCATTGGTCAATTACTGGGTCTACACCTTCTTGACTGTCGCTTAGTTCAAGTTCAACCGCCGAACTAGCATCACCGGCTTCAATTTTAAATATCCAAGCGGCGTTGGTATCGTTTGGCATTGAAGTCACTTTCATCTCAAACTGCACAATACCGTCAGCTAATAACGCTGAGGCGTCTATATAAACATCATCATCGGCTAATAACCCCATTACTGTCGGCTCTGAACCAATAACAAATTCAGCCGTCAACCCATGGGCGGCATCATCATTTTCAAGCGCTGGTGTTGTGCCACCACAACAATCCCAAATAGTCCATTGTTCTTTCACTTGTTCATCAAATAAAACAAAACCATTGTAGTCATCAGCAGCATTAGGATCGTAAATTTTTACATTATCAACACGATAAATAGCACCTTCACCTACGCCCCATGTAGGGAATATCATCAAGACATCAATAGCACTAACATCTAATCCTGCGATTTCTAAATCTGATAACTTAAAGGTATAGGTTTGCCAAACACCTTCACTTGGCGCAACACCTTCAACACTGCTTGATAGTTGAAAGTCAGCAGCCGTAGCCGCATTATCCGATTCAACTTTAAATGTCCATTCTGCACTGCTGTCATTAGGCATTGAGGTGACTTTCATATCAAATTGCACCACACCGTTAGACAAGATACTGGTAGCGTCAAATGGAGTAGGAACCGCATCTGGGTCGATAATATTCGCTTCTCTTGAAATAAAACCCATAACTGTCGCTGTAGCACCAATAGCAAACTCAGCAACAGTGCCATGAGCAGCATCTTCATCAGTAACAACCATTGGTGTAGAACCGCCACAGCAATCCCACATTGGCCAACTGGTATTTTCTGCATCTTCAAAAATTACCACTTTGGGTGATTGTGTTGAAACACCTGAATCAATCTCAACATTTGTCATTTGATAAACGGCACCTTCACCGGCCCCCCAAGCAGGAAATACCATAACAACATCAATGGCACTTAAATCTAAACCCGCTTCATCTAAGGTTTTCAATGAATATGTATAGGTTTGCCACATACCTTCTATTGGCGCTACACCTTCTACACTTTCTGAAAGTTGAAAATCAACAGCAGTAGCACCATTGTCTGATTCAATTTTAAAGAACCAAGCCGCGCTTGCGTCATTTGGCATAGTTGTTATATTTAACTCAAATGAAATTACGCCCGTTTCAACAGCAGGAGAGGCATCAAATGGACTTGCTTGCCCCTCTGGGTCAACAATATTATCTTCTTTAGTAATAAAACCATTTACCGTTGGTTCTACACCAACAGAAAATTCCATCACACTACCTTTATCTGCATCAACCACAACTGTTGGAGTTGAACCTCCACAACAGTCCCATGCAGGCCAGTTGGGATTTTCAGTGCCTGAAAAAATAGTTAGGTCTTGTGGTATAGCAACGCTTGGTGGCGAAGGAATTGGCGCTTCACCTTCAATTAACGCATCGTCAAGACTGTCGTAACCACCACGTACGGTTTCACAACCTTTACCGGTATCTCGGTTTTGATTACATTGATAAACGCGAATATAATCAATTTCAAAGACTTGACCATTTTCATAAGCGGTTGCATCAATACCCTGATCATTACTGTTTACTGCCCAATCACCACCAACAGCATTATTTAATATCATGAAAAAGTCTTGATCAAACGGCGCAGCATCCCAATGTGTTGTTAACTCACCGGTAATCGCATCAAAATATTCAGTAAACCAACCACGATGAGATAAACCAACGCCTTGATTTTTGCTGTTGTAACGTACTTGCGATTGACGCTGTGTTTGATATAAGTAGTCGTCAACGTACCAACGAACTTCACCCTCTTGCCATTCTATAGCATAGGTATGAAAATCATCCGCGGGGTTAATGCCATCAGGCAAAGTATATGAAGTACCTGAATGAACATTATCAGGCCATTCTTTACCATAATGCAATGTGCCGTGAATACTGCTTTCAACATTGCCTTCTTCATCAACTGTTTTTAAATTAAGGGTTTCAAGAATGTCTATTTCACCTGATTTTGGCCAACCACCGTAAGTCTCATCAGTAGGCATCATCCAAAATGCGGGAAAACTTCCTTGACCAAACGGCATTTTAGCGCGTATTTCAAAACGACCATATTTAAAATCCGCTTGGTTTTTAGTCACCATACGAGCAGAGGTATAAGGCAGTTCCGCGCCTTCTTCTGCAGGTAATGCGACAATTTTAAGTGAGCCTTCACTGACAAAGGAGTTTTGAGCATCTTCTGTGTAACATTGCTGCTCGTTGTTACCACCGCCCCAGCAATTAACTTCATGAGTCCACTTGTTGGCATCAATTGCGGTGCCGTCAAATTCATCACTCCACACCATTTCCCAGTCACTCACCGGTTGTAGAGGATCTACCTTACTAGGATCAGTATGTGTTTCAACACCACCACCACACCCCAGTAAAGACACTGTTGAAACCAAAACACACCATTGTGTGATCTTTCTTGCAACTTTTCTCATAACTTATATCCCAAATAGTAACGCTTATCGTTATGTCACTTATTGAATGTCTTATTGGTTTTATTAATTGTATTAATGACATCAAGTAAATGACTCGATAGTTAAACAGTGATACGTAAATTTTATTATGCGTATTCACCATTCCCTACAAATATATTGGTTCAAATTACACAATGTTACAAATGAAATGCGGTATCAGGAGAAGTTAACGCGGTGTTGTTGTTTTTTGTGTTATCAGCGCGACAAGGCGAGACAAAAACAAGACAAGAGGTTTATCTTTTTTTTGATTCAATTAATTTTTGAATAGCAGAACTATAATGTCGACTTACTTTTAAGTATATGTCATCACCAAGCTCTAAAGTGCTTTCGCTGTTTCGTAACGCACGAATACTTTTAATGCTGTTAACGTTGACTAAGGTTGATTTGTGAATGCGCTTAAAAACACGTTTATCTAGCTGATCTTCCAATTTTTTCATGGTGATACGTACAATATGAGTTTCTTTATCGGTATGCACACACATGTAGTCACCGGCAGCATCAATCCAACGTATATCGGTAACCGGTAAAAATACTTTTTCGTTATCACTATTTTTAATAATTAATTCTTGGCAAAAAGCGGAGGGCAATGGTTGATCAGACGATAACCAGTTTTCTAACTCTGAAATTGAAACACCAGAAGAGTCACCTAGCGCTTTTAATAATTTAAATTTTTCTTTATCGGAATTTTGCGGGTTATGCCTTTGTACAATACGTTGTACCGTTTTTTGCAAACGGGCTAAATTTGCCGGTTTCATGACATAATCAATGGCATTTAATTCAAAAGCATCTAACGCATATTCACCATAAGCACTGACAAAAACCACCATAGGTAAAATATCTGACTGTAATGCCTGCACAACTTCTATACCATTTAACCCAGGTAGCCGTAAGTCTAAAAATAAAACATCAGGACATAAATCATGACATAACGAAATAGCCTGATCTCCGTCACTCGCTTCTGCAATAACCTTTATTTCAGGAATTTTTTCCAGTCGTAGTCTCAAGCCCTCAAGCGCAAGCGGCTCATCATCAACTAGAATGGCGGTCAGTGGTTTTTTTTGCATAATACACTTACTTCTTCAACGGCATTGAAATAGTGACGGTGGTACCGTGATAACTGTTTTCAGCTATCTTTATATCATAATGCCCATTAAACATCGCCTCTAAACGTGCCTTTGTATTGGTTATACCTATCCCTAAACCATTACTCACATTTTGGTTTTGTCCATTGCCATTATCTAACACATCAATCACTAATCTATCATTTATTTTTTCAGCTGTTATGGTAATAAATCCGGCTTGTTTTCTCGGTTCAATGGCATATTTTACGGCATTTTCCACCAAAGGCTGCAACAACATACTCGGTACTTGGCAATCTAAAACACTATCACAAACCTGCCTATTAATGGTTAATCGTTCAGCAAATCGAACCTTCTCAATTGAAAGGTAGATATCGAGCAATTCAAGTTCTTTTTGTAATGTTGTTTTACTTTTTTCATTCTGATCTAAAGTATAGCGGAAAAATTCACAAAGCTTGTCTAGCATTTCATTCGCTTTATCATTTTCATGCTTATAAATAAGTGTTGAAATTGCATTCATGGTATTAAACATAAAATGTGGATTTAGCTGATACCTGAGCATTTGTAATTGCGCATCTTTTTCAGAAGTCTGTGCTCTTAAGAGCATTTCATGCTCTTTTTGCAATTTTGTGTTGTACAACATAATGAAAAATATGGATGTCCAGGCAAACATAGTGGTTAAAGAAAATAACAACCAACCTCCAAATTCCAACATATCCCAGGCTTCATTCCATTGCTGATGATGCACAATAATCTTGAAAGCACTGAGTTTTATAATGTTATATACCATTCCAAGAATAGCCGCAAAGCTAAAACTCAACAACAGTATTTTTTTTAGTGGTAGGTGAACAATTTTCTGAATAAGCAACCACTGTAAATAAGATAAAAAGAAGCCACTCATTGTTTCAACCATCAGGTTAATCATTTGTCCTGACAGATTGAAATTAGGATCGTCAAACTGCGGTCGTATAATAGCTAAAAAAACGATAAAGGCGTAACCAAGCCAACCCAATATTTGTAATACCCAGAATTGATGATTCTGTTTTGAGAAAGCTTGAGGCTCTATTTCAAGCGAACTTTCAATGCTATATTTATCCACAATATTAATCATATTAACTCAGAGATAGTATAAAACACTACCTGCACTGTTGATTATACGCAAGCAATTCAAGCAGCAAATGCGTGTATTTTAAAAATAAATAAATGTATAACAAAGAGGAAAATAAAGATCACTTTTTCGACAAGACGTGCCTATTTTGAGACAACGCATTTATGGGTAAGCGATATTTATGATAATGCTCATGATGAGAATTAAACAATGTTTAAGGTAATGCTAGATATTAGCAGAAGGTTCATCAGGTAGAGAAAAACTGTATTTTTTCTTGCAAATTTACCCTTGCAACAATGCTTTAACGGCTGACATATCAACCATTTTATCATCAACTTTAAGATAAGCAACCGATTCGGTATGCACTAATGTTGCTTCAATAACACCCGGCATATTTATCAGTAATTCAGCGACTTGCTGAGATTTGTCTTCACTAGTAATATTCATTGCAAAGCTAAAACTTTTAGATTTTTTCAATGCTTGCATACTAAAACTTAGTAATAACCACGACAAACTCGCCATAGCCATGACCAAAAATATCATTTTTTCACCATAATTACTGGCAATAAATCCACCAATAATGCCTCCGAAAAATGCCCCTAAAAACTGATTGCTTGAATAAATCCCCATAACACTACCTTTAACGCCAGCCGGTGCAATACGAGATAAAATAGAAGGCATGGTTGCTTCTAAATAATTAAAAGCCGTAAAAAACAACACCACAGTGAATAATAAACTCCACAAACTCGTCGGTAATAACCACAATAAAAATAATGCTAAAGTTAACAAGGCAACAGCGGCACTAAACATCGCTTTTTCTTGTTGTTTTTTAATAGCAATAATCATAAATGGCACCATTAATACAAATGAACCCAGTAACGTTGGTAGATAAATTTGCCAATGACTTTCTAGTGCTAAACCACTGGCTACAAATTGTTTAGGCAAAGTAATAAAACAAGCGGTTAACGCCATATGTAAAATGAATACTCCCCAATTTAAGCGAAATAATTGCGGATTACGCAGCAGTTTTCCAAGTTGTGCGGGCAAGGCAACACTATCGCCACGCGGTGCTTTATTGACTGAAAATGGCACCATAAATTGAATAATAAACATCGCAACAATCGTTAATAATGCGATAAACCAAAACAAGCCGCTTAAGCCAACACCCTCTGCAACAATAGGGCCTAAAATTAACGCGAAGGTAAAAGATAAACCAATAAACATGCCAATAGTTGCCATCACTTTCGGCCGCTGTTCTTCTCGGCTTAAGTCTGCTGCTAAAGCTAAAATGGCACTGGCAATAGCCCCCATGCCTTGAATAGCTCTACCGATAACTACGCCATATATGGTGTCGGACATAGCGGCAACAACACTGCCAATAAAAAAAACAACTAAACCAACGAGTATCACCGGTTTTCTGCCGTATTTATCCGACAGCATTCCCATAGGAATTTGTAATAAAGCTTGGGTTAAACCATAAGCGCCAATCGCTAACCCTAACCAAATGGGATCGTAGCCAATCAACTGTTCACCATAAATAGCAAACACCGGCAAAATCATAAATAAACCTAGCATGCGCACACCAAAAACACTAGCTAAGGCAAATGCGGCTTTTTTCTCAATACGGTTTAAACCTGAAACACTCATAACGCTGATAAAACCTGAATAAGGGTAACTACCGGTAAAAATTAAATCACCCGTAATAAATCATAGATGAGCCCATGTTACCTTAAGATGCAGAATTCAGCGATTATTTCTTCTTATAAATTAATGCATGCTTTTTACAGCAGTTTTAGGTGAAATAA
>JAOPTQ010000126.1:0-25504 GCA_051531915.1 Colwellia sp.
TAATACCAGTTTCATTAATTAGGTGATCTACTTTATACGCAGGGAAAATTGCCAAATACAAGGCATTTATTTGAATAACTAGTTGTTCTAATTATTAAATAAATAACACTGTAGTTGGTGATTTTAGCAAGTAGAAATGATCACATATTTAGTGAGATTGGTATAAGAAAGGAAAACGTAGAGCCTCGCTCGTGTCGATCTACCAAGATATAAACCTCTTCATTTTAAGGTTTTCCTGAGTTATTTATATAGGCTGTAAATAAAAGTGTTTGATCAAAAAAGCATGTTGCTAGCGAGCGCTAGCAACATGCTAATATTTTGGATAAATACAGAGCTAATTACTTGGTGTTAACTAGCATTAATCATATCGGTTGCCGTTGTAACAACACGCTCAACAGTAAATCCAAAATGCTCTAATAAAGCGGCACCAGGTGCAGATTCACCAAATGTTGACATGCCAATAATTTTTCCTGCTTTACCAACATATTTATGCCAGAAATCTACATGCGCTGTTTCAATAGCAATAACATTAGTCACACTTGCCGGTAATACACTTTCTTGATAATCGCTTGATTGCGCATCAAACACGTTAGTACATGGCATAGATACAACACGTACTTTATGACCTTGCTCACGTAATGTGATAGCAGAATCTGTTGCTAAACCTACCTCAGAGCCAGTAGCAATCAAGATAACGTCAGGTGTACTTTCACTATCACTTAAAATGTAACCACCTTTAGCAATGTTAGCCACTTGTGCGCTATCACGGTCTTGATGTGGTAAACCTTGACGGCTAAAGATTAAGGCACTTGGACCGGTGTTACGTTGTACAGCAGACTTCCACGCTACAGCAGACTCAACCGAGTCACATGGGCGCCATGTGTTTAAGTTTGGTGTTAGTCGTAAGTTAGCGATTTGCTCAATAGGTTGATGCGTTGGACCATCTTCACCTTGACCAATAGAGTCATGGGTGTAAACAAAAATGTTTTGAATACCCATTAAAGCTGACATTCTTACTGCGTTACGGGCATATTCCATAAACATTAAGAAAGTGGCACCGTAATTGATGAAACCGCCATGTAAAGAAATACCATTCATAATGCCGCTCATACCAAATTCACGGACACCGTAAAATAAGTAGTTACCGTCAGCATCATCGGCACTAATGCCTTTTGATTTAGAGCATAAGGTTAAGTTTGAACCGGCTAAATCAGCAGAGCCACCTAATAATTCAGGTAATAAACCAGCAAATTCTTCGATGGTGTTTTGTGAGGCTTTACGACTGGCAATATTCTGACCATCGGCTTGACAAGCATTAATAAACTCAGATGCTTTAGCGTCAAAATTTTCTGGTAAAGCCTGGTCGATTACGCGACGTTGATATTCACCTGCAAGCTCTGGGTATTGTGCTTTATAGGTATCAAACAGTGTTTGCCATTGGCTTTGGGCTGACTCACCTTTAGCATGAGCATTCCAACCCTCATAAACATCTTGTGGGATTTCAAATGGCGCATGTGGCCAGTTTAAAAATTCACGTGTCGCGGCAATTTCTTCATCACCTAAAGGGGCGCCATGACAATTATGCGTACCTGATTTATTTGGCGAACCAAAACCAATGGTGGTTTTACAACAAATCATGGTAGGTTTGTCAGTAATAGATTTAGCTAACGCAATAGCGTCAGAAATTGCTTGTGGATCGTGACCGTCAACATCAGAAATTACATGCCAACCGTAAGCGTCAAAACGGGCAGGGGTGTTATCAGTAAACCAACCTTCAACATGACCATCGATAGAAATACCGTTATCATCCCAAAAAGCAATTAACTTACCTAAACCTAAAGTGCCAGCTAATGAACATACTTCATGAGAAATACCTTCCATTAAACAACCATCGCCTAAGAAACAATACGTGTAATGGTCTACAATATCAAAATTGTCGCGGTTAAAGTGTGCGGCTAAAGTTTTTTCAGCAATCGCCATACCAACCGCATTAGACACACCAGCGCCTAATGGACCTGTGGTGGTTTCAACGCCAACGGTGTAACCGTATTCAGGGTGACCAGGTGTTTTAGAGTGTAATTGGCGAAATTGTTTTAGTTCATCAATGGGTAAATCATAACCACTTAAATGTAGTAGTGAATAGATCAACATTGAGCCATGACCATTACTTAATACAAAGCGGTCTCTGTCAGACCAAGTGGCATCATTTGGGTTATGTTTTAAAAAGTCATTCCATAACACTTCGGCAATATCTGCCATGCCCATTGGTGCACCGGGGTGTCCAGATTGTGCTTTTTGAACGCCATCCATACTAAGAGCGCGTATGGCATTGGCGAGATTCTGTCTAGTGGAAGTCATTATTTTATCCTTGCTAGTATTGTGAATGTTTAAAGTTGAATAAGGTTAAGCGTTAGTTACGATTTTACTAAATAAGTAAATAAGTAAATAAGTAAATAAGTAAATAAGTAACTAAGTAAATAAATTTTGCAAATAAAAAAGCAGCCATCAAAGGCTGCTTTTTTTGAGTGTTACTTAAGTGTTTTGTTTAAGTAAAGAACTCACTAAATCTTCAAGTATGCGTTGATCTTTGGCGAAGTTACGAATGCCCTCAGAGAGTTTTTCAGTAGCCATCGCATTTTCATTCAACTGCCAATCAAAGCTTGCTTGGTTTAATGCAACGCCTTTAATTGGTGGAGTGGTTGATGGCTTATCAGCAGAAAGCTTAGTGATTAATTCACCTTCAGTATCTTGTAATTCATTTAAAAGCGCAGGAGAAATGGTTAATAAATCACAGCCAGCTAACTCAATGATTTCTTGCGTATTTCTAAAGCTAGCACCCATAACAACGGTATTATAAGCATTGGCTTTATAATAATCATAAATAGCGGTTACTGATTGTACACCGGGATCATCAGCGCCAACAAATTCTTTGCCTTCTGCTTTTTTGTACCAATCTAAGATACGGCCAACAAAAGGAGAAATAAGGGTAATGTTAGCTTCAGCACAGGCAACTGCTTGCGCCATGCTAAATAATAGCGTTAGGTTACACGAAATACCTTCTTGCTCTAACTGCTCAGCCGCTTTTATGCCTTGCCAAGTTGATGCCAATTTAATTAATACTCTGTCTTTACTAATGCCCGCTTGCTCGTAAAGTGCAATTAGCTTGCGACCTTTTTCAATGCTTGCTTGCGTGTCAAAAGATAAACGAGCATCAACTTCACTCGAAATTCTACCCGGAATGTGTTTTAAAATTTCACAACCAAAATTAACAATAAGTTGGTCACAAATATCATCAACATCAGATCCTGCTTTATTGATTGCTTCAGTGATTAAGTGTTGATATTGCGGTAGTTTAGCTGCTTGTAATATCAATGAAGGGTTTGTGGTGGCATCGGTTGGATTCAATGATTTTATTGAATCGACATCGCCGCTATCAGCAACAACAATGGTCACTTTTTTTAATTGTTCAAGTAAGTTCATTATTTACCTTTTACATTAAGAATGTTTATTTGTATTATGATAGCACAAATGCTATTTTGAAATAAATAACTATTTAAATAGTCGTAGGTAATATATTTCAACTATCTGCTTGCTATGCATAAAAAGATCAGAGCGTTATTATATAGTGTAGTTAATTTTATTTGCCAATTAATAGATAGTATTATTTTTGTTATATCTGTTGTAAAATTTGTTTTTTATTTCAATAATATGGCTAATTCGAAGACGTTTTGTTATGTTTGGATTTTAATAAGGTTTCATAAGGGGAAGTATTAGCATGGCAAAAACGATGAGTAAACGACCACAGAGTATCCACAAATGGGTGGCGAGTGAGCTGGGCTCTCGTATTGTTGGTGGTACCTACCAGCCCGGTGAATATATTCCTAATGAAACCAAGTTAGGTGAAGAGTTAGGGGTGTCACGTACTGCTTTACGTGAAGCGTTCAAAACGTTAACCGCTAAAGGTCTGATTGAATCTCGACCTAAACTAGGAACACGTATAAAAGAACAAAAATATTGGAACATGTTTGATTCTGATATTTTGGATTGGTTTTTTCAAACAGAACCTTCGTTAGCTTTTTATGAAGCTTTATTTGAGGTTCGTTGTGTTTTTGAGCCCGCGGCGGCAAAACTGGCTGCTTGTAACCGTAGCGCAGAGCAAGTTGCTATTATTGCTCAGGCTTATGAGAAAATGGAAAAAGCAAAAACAGGCACAGACGAAGTGTTCTCAAGCGATCTTGAATTTCATATGGCTATTTTAGATGCCACTAATAATGATTTTATTATTTCATTAGGTAAAACCATTCAGACAGCTTTAGCGGGAATTTTCCGTTTAAGTAGTTCAACAGAGCAAGAATATACTGACGCCCTACCTGGTCACAAAGCCATATATCAAGCCATCGAAAAAGGAGATGCTGTTGAAGCTGAACAGCAAATGTTGCAATTGTTAGTAGAATCGGAAAAAAGTGTTAAAGAAGCGGTTGAGAATAAATAGCTTAAAATACTATAACTATCAATTGCTGCCTTAACATTCACTTAGTTTATACCCGAGACTAATCAAACTGCACTCTGAACCCTGTATCTTCAAGTGGTACGGGCATATAAATAGTCGATACAACAAATATAGGATTAATAAGTATTACCATGCAAAAACTTGCCATTGTTGAAACACAAGCAAACCATTCTTCTTTTTCACACGCTATTCGTTTAGTGACATTAACCAATAGTCACGGTTTAACGGTAACACTTTCAGCATTAGGTGCCAGTATTTGGTCTATGACAATACCGGCGAAAGATAAAGCCGCTGCGCCTATCGATGTTGTTTTAAATTATCAAGATTTAAGCAATTGGCTAACAAACCCTAATTATTTTGGTATAACTGCGGGGCGTGTTGCCAATAGAATTGGCGGTGCTTCCTTTGAGTTGGCAGGAAAAACAATTACTTTAGCCAAAAATGAAGGTAATAATCAGTTACATGGTGGCCCAGGAGGCATTAGCACTTGTATGTGGGAATTTAAAACTGAACAAGATGAAAATTCTGTTGCGGTTATTTATCAATTACGCAGTGTTGATGGCGATCAAGGCTTTCCGGGTAATATTGATATTGAACTAGAATATCGATTAAACGAAAATAATGAATTATCGCTCACTTATAAAGCGGTTGCTGATCAAACTACGCCAATCTGTTTAACCAATCATGCTTATTGGAATATTGCCGGCACGTCAACTACCGATGCTTTAGGCTTAGAGCTGCAAATACATGCGGATAAAATTATAGCGTTAGATGAAGAGCATATTCCTAATGGTGAATTTATCAACGTTGCGGGCAGTGCTTTTGACTTTAATCAAGCTAAAACTGTCGGAAAAGACATTCAACAGTTAGACAATGGTTATGATCATTTTTATATTGCCAACCGTGAAAATGATCAGTCATTGATGAAAGTAGCCACGTTACACGATCCTGTTTCTGAGCGCACGATGGAAATTTTAACCACTGAACTTGGCGTGCAATTTTATAGCGGTAACTTTCTTGACGGAAGTTTAATGGGCACTCAAGGTAAGGCATTAACAAAATTTAATGGTTTATGCTTAGAAACTCACGGCTACCCTAATGCGGTTAATCATCCACATTTCCCTACGATAATTGTAGAAAAAGGTGACTGTTACCAGCAAAAAACGGTTCATCGCTTTCTTAATTTTTAATCAAGTTATTCAAAAAATAAAGTTCAGCAAGTATTCAACAAAAATTTAATAGGGCTATCTTTTAGCTCTATTAACCCCTTACAGAAGATGGCGTGACTTAGGAAATGCAGATCTTTTACGCTTTAACAAAGTGCTTCCAACAATAAAGTTATAAATTATATTGACAAAAAAGACCATAATACTGTTTAATAAAGACCTCTTTGCCACCGGTGGCATTTTTTATTCCACAAAATTACAATACTATTCATTTTCTTAAAACACATAAATAGGTATTTATGAAAACTTCACGACGATTTACCTCATTAATCACACTATTACTACTTGCTAGCTGTAGTCATGTAAATTTTTCAGCACTAGAACAAAAGTCAGCGCCAGAACAAGAGCCTAGCCTTGTAAAGACTAAAATCTCTACACCTTCAATTGACCTCTCGGTTGATATTACTAGTAATGACAATGTACTAGCTGTTGATAAAAAAGCGGCTTGTGATCTGTTAGTCAATGACGCGAGTGTCAACTGGCGTGAAAGTGGCTTAACGTCTGATCAAGAAATTATTGAATGCTTAGCAACATCACTAGGTAAGCCAGTTGGCTTTGGTGAAAATACTACCGGCGGATATGATGTTAATGGCAGCAGTGAACTTGTTATTATTAATAAACAAACTGAAAAAACAGTAGAGCAACAAATTCATGATGCGGTGAGTTCAGATAAATATCGTTGGATTGTTTTTGATAAAAATGATTTTGCCAATACGGTTGATATTGCCATGTATCGGTTGAAATGTAATAGAGCTAAAATATTGACGGCTTTGGGTAATAGCACTGTCGCTGAGTGTCTTGATCACCGAACGTGGTGCGAAAATAATAGTATTGACCAAGCAAGTTGTGAAAGTGAATTTTTCAATAAGCGTTTAAATGATAAATCGTTGCCGGTTAGAAATGTAAAAATACGCTCAAATACCACGATTGATGGTCGTATGAGTAAAGTGAATTTTAGATTTAGTGGTTTTTCTATCGACAAAGATAAACGTGGTGGTACGGTAAAAATATCGAATAATGTCATTGTTACCCATGTTAGCTTTTTAGGTGCAGGTCATACTGAAGATCATCAATTAGACCCTGATATGGTAAGAACCACCGATGAATCTTATAATGTTTGGATCCACAAAAACACTTTTGATTTAACCGGTGATTCAGCGTTTGATGTGAAAATGGGTGCACACAATATCACTATGTCGTTTAATAAAATTTATGATGTTAAGCGCTCAAGTTTACAAGGTGCAAGCGATGGCAGAGCGATAAACAGCCAAATAGCCACTACCATGCACCATAATGCTTTTATTACGCGCGGTGATAAATACTTTACCTTTGGTAATACTGCGCGAAGAGTACCATTAATGAGGCGTGGTACGGCACATGTCAGCAACAATGTGTTTATTAATTATCGCAAACAAGTTTTCAGTTTGAGAGTAGGTGCTAATTTACAATTTGATAATAACGTTATGGCGATCAATCGCAAGTTTCAAGAAAAAGATAGTCTAGATGCGTCATTAAATGAATTAACGAAAAGAATATTTCAAGTAAAATCGGGCACATTAAATCCTAAGGGCACGGCTCTTTGGTTTAGTGATGATAATTGTCAATTACAAGCCGCGACCAAGCGTGATCTTTCTTACCAAGGTATTTTATCGGGCGAGTCAGAAGGCTCTATGAGTGATTTGGTGAGCCGTTACAACCATAATTCTCAAGCGATGATTACCCGTTATTTTCAAGCGGCTGGGCAAGAGCTAGTTAATTATGTATTGGCGGTTGCCGGAAATAACGCGACTAAGCCTTTTAATGCGCCTAGTGCATCTATTGAAAAAAATGTCACCTTATTTTCGGAGTGTCGTTAGGTTTTTTTCTTACCAAAGAAGAAACTTATAAGAATTTATTCAATATAATTTACTGTTATTTGGAAGAACCAATATAGCCATGAAACATCATGACTATATTGGTTTTAATCTCTTAAGGTTTAATGAGGTAGTGATTAGAGATATTAATAACCGACACTTGCAGCATAGTTAAGCAATGTACTACCGTAATTTCCTCCCCAGCTATAGCCATTTCTTCGCTCTGCAGAGATGTCCATTATATCATAATAAGTACCGCCATCACGGTCGCTAAAAAAACCTTGATTGGTGGTTAAATTGTAAAAGCGATACCACATTTTATTACCAGGCGAAGCGACAAACTTTTCCTCAACATTTTTATCATAAGCAAAATCTTTAAGGTAAGTATTAGGGCTGTTATACCAAGCTAAAGCCGCTGTTACTGACGATTTTATTGCCGGTGATTGTGGCTGAGTCATTAAAAAGCCAATTATTTCTTCAGATTCACTACCACTTAATGACTCAAGTTCATAAGCTCTAGCGGCCTTCGGTTGGTAATCTGTGGCGCCATGTTGGGCACACCACACGGTAAGTTGTCCGTTTTGTAGCCACTGTGATTTTAAAATATAATCAATGCCACTGTTTATCGCTTGTTGAAATTTTTCTCTATCTTCATCGGTAAAAATATCACCATCAAATGGCTCCGATTGTTGAACAGCATGATGAAGTACGGTTAGCACTCGGCTCATAGCATCATCATTGAAAGTAACATGATCGGCATACCCGCCTTTAAGTGGATAAAACTGTGGCCAGCCGCCAGTGTCGTATTGGGCTTCAAGTAAATAAGTCATTGCCTTTCGTGCTGCATCACGATAGTTAACATCACCATCTTGACGGTAAAGATCGGCAAAAAATGTCATTTCTAATGTGGTTGCGCCATTATCTATGGTTGCACCGACACCCGAACCGCCTGAGCCCATGGTGATATATTCATTGTTTTTAGGCCAACCACCGTTATCATATTGGTAGGAAAGAATGATATCGGCTTGGCTTTTCTGCCATTCATTTTTATATTTCAAATAACGGCTATGTACCGGATTACCTGCTTGTTCAAGCAGCGGTCCATCATGTATTGGCGTTATATTTTTAATACATTCACCGGCTGAAATAAGATCTGTTGGGTCAATATCATTACCACTAATAAGTATTTGATCTATATTGGCTAAGCCGTCAGTTGTTGTTGCTGTTATCGCTATTTGGTTATTGCCGGCTTCTAAAGCAACGGTTAATGCCTCAGTTTGCCAAATATCCCAACCACCGGTAGCGGCTAATGTCACCGCTTGGCTTGCTGCGCCATCAATAGTAATAACACCGGAGCGATCATTACTGCCGCCATTGGCAAAGTTAAACTCTAGAGAATAAATACCCGCGGCTGCGACATTAATATTCCAAGCAATCATGGTGCCTAGTTGATTTTCAGTGTCGATAAAGCCACTGCCATTAAAGCCGGCATGCTTATCATCTATTATGGCTGTAATATCGCAGAGAGCATCACTGTCTTCATCTAATAAATAAGCATTGTTATTTGGTGTTGTTACTTCCTCAGCACTGAGTGTAAAAGCATCTAAGTTAGCCACTACATTGTAATTTTCATCAATACCCACAATGTATAAATCATAAAGTCCAGAGACTTCATTAATGATAAAACTGGTTTTACGTTGAAAAGTTTGCCAATTACTGGTTGAATCTAACTTAGATGAGGCAATTAATAGCCCATCAAAGCTATTTACTCTAAATTCTAAGTGGCTAGTGTTATTTTCACTGGCATATTCGGTGCTTATTTGTTTTATTTCTGTTAAATCAACGTCTTCAAATAACAGATAATTACCACCATAAAAGGAGCCGATTACAGTATCACCGTTTTCTGAACTTATCTCAGCCAAAGCATCATCATAACTTTCGGCTTGTAATACTATTGATTTAAGCGTTTCTTCTATCACAATGGTACTTTGAAAATGATGACTTGTAGTGCCATCACTAACGGTTAAGATCACTACATGACTACCACTAGAAAATTGGTAAGAAGGTTCAAAATCAGTTGAATTATAATCTGCTCCTAATTGCCATTGGTACGTTAAACTATCGCCATCTTCATCGGATGAAAGGTTGGTAAAATTAACATTTGAACCAGTCAATTGATAACTGAAATTAGCAACGGGTGCATGGTTAATTTTTGGGGGAGTAGTTTCAGGGGAAGTATCGGACGAACAGCCAGATAAGCCTATGACACTCATGATACTACAAGTTAGAAGCCATTTAAGTTTCATATTACTCTCATTATTAAGTGTTTGTTAATTATATGCTACTCAGTAGATTACCAGTAATTGCCACCGGTGGCAATTACTGGTGTTTTACTTTTTTCTATTGTTGGTTTTTTATTTTGGCTTGTGTTTTAGAAATTGTTTAGTTTTATTATCGACACCTATGTAATATCAAGGCATAATTCTGCTAATTTAATAAATAACGTTTTATCAATTACTTAATAAAAACATGGTTAATATGTTGTTAATAAAAGAGGGTTGGTAAATAGATAATTAAGTAAAAAAAGGATCCCTAATGAATAAAGGACTAGCTTCACTATTACTCACCTTATTATTTTTCTCTCCCTTGGCTCTTGCCGAAGAACATATTTTAATGAAAACTTTTCATTTAGTTGGGATAACCGGTGTTGTCATTTTTATACTTTCTATTGTTGCTTTAGGCGTTATATTTGAGCGTTTTAATGGTTTACAAAAAAAACACATTAATCCCAAAAACTTAACGCTACAAGTGCGCATTCTTTGGCAAGAAGGGAAGCATCAAGAAATAGCAACATTATGTGATTCTCTCGATTGTACGTTAAGTAAAGTGCTCGCGTTTATTAATCATCACCGAGATCATAGTTTACATATTATCTCAACCGGTGCTGGTGACATTGCATCAATGGATTTACGTCGCCATTTACAAAAAGCTTATCCGTTAGCCATTACCGCGACAATTGCGCCATTGGCCGGATTATTAGGTACAGTATTAGGGATGATAGAAGCTTTTTATGTGGTGGCTGCTACGGGGTCAATTGGCGATCCAACATTATTAGCCGATGGTATTTCAAAAGCACTTGTAACTACGGCTGCTGGTTTAAGTGTTGCCTTACCGGCATTAGCTTTTCATCATTACTTTAAAAGTAGAACAGTGATTTTTGGTATTGAATTAGAAGAAGAAATTAATGCGCTAACAGGCGATTGGTTTGGTCAACGTGTTTAGCCTTTAATCTTTAATCTTTAATCTTTAATCTTTAATCTTTAATCTTTAATCTTCAATCTTTAATATAAAATATAAAATATAAAATATCAGGCCAAAATTCAGCCAATACTTTATCAAGGAAAGAAACAAATAATGCGAATTAATTTAGATGATAACGAGTCAATCGAGCCTAATATGTCACCTTTGCTCGATTGTATATTTTTATTGCTGATCTTTTTTTTAGTGGCTACCTCTTTTGAAAAACAAAAAAATGATGAAAAGCAAAAAATTACAGAGTTGATTATTCAATTACCCGAGTCGGCCACCGCATTAAGTAATGCACCACAGCAACAGCTATCCCAACAGCCTTTAGTTATTACCATTAATCATCGTGGAAAAATTTTATTTAATCATTCATCAATTAGCACGAATGAATTACATCAACTATTAAAAGAACAAGCAGTCAAAGATCCTAACCGACGAATTCGCATTGATGGTGATAGAAATACACCTTTGCAGCACATAGTACATTTATTAGACTTATGTGAATTTGAAGGGCTAAATAATATTGGTATTAGGGCTGCTTCCAGTGTGGAATATTAATAAAAGATTAACCAAGCGCTTAACTAAGCAGCCGACTACTGACAAGAAAAAAAAACAGGCTTATTTTGTTAGTTCGCTTTATCTACATGGTTGGTTACTCTTTTTAGTACTCTCTAATTGGGAGCGCTTAATGCCAGAAATTATCATTCCTTCTGAGCAAGTCATTGCGAGTGAATATACAAAAACCAGTCGACAACGAGCAATGCAAGAACGCATTGATGATATGGAAGCTGTCAAGAAAATGCTTGACCAACTTCAATACGATCAATTTGCAGATAAGCAACTTTCAGATAAGCAAATTCCAGATAAACAACAACCAGTAGAAGAGGAAAAACCAAACACGGCTAGAAACCAAAATAAAAACCAAAGCTTAAAAAATCAGCAAGCCAATAATAAGGCGCTAGATATTGATGATTTGTATAAAAAATCAGAGCGGTTATTAAGTGAAATTAAAGACGTAGAGCAAGATATACTCACCGGTAAACTAAAAGCGCTAGAGCCTATATTACCTTTAAATGAACTTTTAAATGAGGCTTTAAGTGAATCTTTAAATGAGCCGTTGAATAAATTAAATGAAGATAAATTAATGGCAGCGGCAAAAGAAGCATTTAAAAAGCTAAAGGAAGAGGCTAAAAACAAAAATAATCAACAAAATGATAGTGAAAATGAACAAGTATCAATGCAAGAGCCGCTATTATCGGATGAACAAAAACAGCAAAAAACAACCGATAATCAGTTGTCAATGCGAAATATTTTTGAAAAAATTCAATTAAGTCAACAAAGTAAATCGCAGGGTAATTCAACTTTTACGGCTAAAAGCGCATCACATCAGAATGCATCACAGAATGCTTTTTCTAAAAGCCCTTTTAGTGATTATGATACTAATAGCCCGTTATCTATTGAAAATCATTTCAGTAAAATTAGTCGAGGTAATATCAAAGACGTAAGCCAAGAAATGCGAAAGTTTTATCAGCAAATAAATAAACAAAACGGTATAACGGTAGCAAGCATAGGGGAGAGTACTAGCTCAACTTCTAAATATGCCAACACTAATTTTAATAACCACTATTATTTTTCGCGTAAACTGATAAAAGGCACTCAACCGAGTCAATGGCTAGCACTCAATTCTTGGTATTTTATTGGTCCATTCCCTAATAATAATCGAGAAAATATTCATACGCGTTTCCCCCCCGAAGTGGCTATTGATTTAAATGCAATGTACCTCGGAAAATATAATAAACTCTTGAAATGGCAACATATCCAGTATGACCATTTTCCTATCATTCCGCCTGACTATACCGATTACGCGGTTTACTACGCCTATTGTGAATTTTATAGTGATAGTGAACGTGATGTTTGGTTAGCAATAGCTAGCGATGATCAATCAAAAATGTGGATTAATAAAATGCTCGTATGGCAAAGCTCTGCTGCTGAAAAAGCATGGGAGCAAGGTGAAGGTCACCGAAAAATAAGCTTAAAAAAAGGTCGGAACAAGCTTTTATTTCGTTTAGAGAATGGTGTTGATCGCGCAGCATTCTCAATATTAATGTCAGAAGGTATACAGTACCAATACCAATAAATAAGTGTTCTCTAATTTATTGGTATTAATGGTATAACTATCTACCACTTTGCTTACGGTGATATAATTTACAATAACCACTTAATATAAAGAAATCATAAGCGAGTTATAATTTTGAATTTTACCGATAAACAATTACTTATATTTGATCTTGATGGCACATTGGTTGATAGCGTTCCTGATCTAGCTAGTGCCATTAATGAAATGCTTCTCACGTTAGACCGTAATGTGGTTTCAGAATCGCAAATTAGAGCTTGGGTTGGTAATGGCGCTCAGGTATTGGTTGAACGCGCATTAAACGGCACAGATCATAATAGTCAACTAGCATTAAACATGGCATCAAATATGTCAGCAGAATATGTCTCTAAAGCGCTTAAAATATTTTTAGCTAGCTATCGCGATAACGTGTGTGTAAACAGCGTCCTCTATCCTCATGTGCTTGAAACATTAAAAATATTAAAGTCGCTCGATTATCGTTTAGCCATTGTTACAAATAAACCGGTTGAGTTTGTTGCGCCTATTTTAACGCAGTTAGGCTTAAATAATTTATTTGAACAGGTCTTAGGGGGCGATAGTTTACCTGCGAAAAAACCAGATCCACTACCCTTATTACATTTAAGCGAACAACTGAACATTGCCGTGCAATATTGCTTGATGATAGGCGATTCAAAGAACGATATTATTGCCGCTCAACAAGCTAATATGCAAAGTGTTGGTGTAGAGTATGGTTATAATTATGATGAAGATATTGCTTCTTATAAGCCTGATTTTGTTGCCAGTGATTTTAATCAGTTACTTAACTGTTTAGCACTTCAAGTAACCTAGGAATACTCATGTCTAAAAATAAAAATATTTCAAACGAATCGCAAGCTCAAGCGGTGTTAATTGCTAGTGGTACTAAAAAAGTTGGGCAAACGAAAGAGCAAACAAAGCTCATTTCCGCAGGCATTGAAAAAGGCATTGCTCAATATAAAAAACAGCATAAAGCGAAAATGCGTGAGCAAGATAAATTGCGTAAAAAGCGTATCAAAGTAAGTATTGCTGATAATGAAGATACAACGTCGTTACAAGCTCAATCACCTTCTGAATATAAGAAGAGTAAAGGGATTATACCTTGGTTATTGCTAATGGTGTCTTGGTTGCTTTTTATTGGTTACTTCTTTGCTTACTAAAAAACAAAAAGCCACTACCATCATGATTCAAGGAACGACTTCTGATGCGGGTAAATCGACCATGGTTTGTGCAATGGCACGCGCATTAAAACGGCTAGGGCATAAGGTAGCACCTTTTAAACCACAAAATATGGCGCTTAATAGTGCAGTTACAATTGACGGTGGAGAAATTGGTCGCGCTCAAGCATTGCAAGCTCAAGCATGCGGATTACAACCCATCATTGATTTTAATCCTGTTTTACTCAAGCCCAGTAGCGATATTGGTTGCCAAGTCATTATCAATGGTAAAGTTGCCGAACAACTTGATGCGGCGAGTTATCATCAATATAAACCTACAGCGATGAAAGCGGTACTAGCTGCGCATCAACGTTTAACCGAGCAATTTGATATTATTGTCGTGGAAGGCGCAGGCAGCCCCGCAGAAATTAATTTACGTGATCGCGACATTGCCAATATGGGTTTTGCTGAAGCTGTTGATTGTCCGGTTATTATCATTGCCGATATTGACCGTGGGGGCGTTTTTGCACATTTAACCGGTACGCTCGATTGTTTAAGTCAGAGCGAGCAAGATCGCGTGATTGGTTTTGTCATCAATCGTTTTCGCGGTGACCGTTCGTTGTTAACTTCAGGCAATGACTGGCTAGAGAAAAAAACAGGTAAACCTGTGTTGGCGGTAATGCCATATCTACAAGGTCTTTATCTTGATAGTGAAGACAGTGTTGCTATTGAACAACAGATTGATAACGCAAAATTAACGGTAGTGGTGCCAGTGTATCCTAGGATCAGCAATCATAATGATCTTGATGCGTTACGCGCTCACCCACAAGTTAATGTTATTTTAGTTGGACCACAACTTACGCCAAGGTTTGAACCAGCCGATTTAATTATTTTAATGGGTTCAAAAAACACACAAGCTGATTTGCAGTGGCTTAGAGAGCAGGGTTGGGATAAAGCGATTGCTAAACACTTACGTTATGGCGGTAAAGTGATGGGAATTTGTGGTGGATTACAGATGCTAGGTCATTTTATTGATGATCCTGACTGTCTGGAATCAAAAGCGGGTGGCACTAGTAAAGGTTTAGGGTATTTGCCCATTAATACTCGGTTAACAAAAGATAAAGCATTGACGTTAACACAAGGAAGAATAACCTTTCCAGAGCAAACAAGCGTTCCTATCAGTGGCTATGAAATTCATGCGGGCGAAAGTAATATTGACCAAGATGATTTATTGTCGTTAGTCACCAGCGAGCAGGGTGTTAAGGACATTGGTGGCGGTGTTATGTCTACAGACAAGCAAATATTTGCGAGTTATTGGCATGGACTAATGGATAAACCGCTTACCCTAAATGCCATTTTAACTTGGGCTAGTAATGGTAATAATTTTGATGCAGTCGACTATCAGCAACTTAGAGAGCAAAGTATTAATGCGTTAGCGGATAGTTTTGAGTATGAGTTTGATTGGTCTGTTTATCACGCTCAAATGGAAAAGTTTACATTCAATAGAAAAACAGCAGGGTCAAAGTAAATTGCTATACCCATATACGGATATTGTTATAAGATATTAGAAAGTAAGCTGCTAATTTTATTGATCTTACTATGAAAAAAAATTACATTGATATTTGTTTTACAATTATATACTCGTATATAAATGCGTAATTAATGACCATTAAATGAAAGGGGCTTTGTTTGTGATTGAAGAAGTGGTTGAATCTAAAAAAACAAGTAACATTACGGTATTGTTAAATGACTGGGGAAATGGTGATATTGACAGTGGTAATATATTGAAAGAGCAAATATATTTTCATATTAAAAATATTACTAATGATCAACTAAATAAAAAAAAGGTAGAAAACGAAAAAAACAACACTTTTGAACCGCTGCCTAATCCAACATCATTATTGCATGATGTATTGATGGAACTACCCTATCCAGATGAAATTATTGAAAATCAGCAACAATACTATAAATTCCTCGCGTTATTTATTCGTAGAATGCTGCTTGATGAATTAAAAATTCAAAATGCGCAAAAAAGAGGTGGAAACTCAAAACAAGTAAGTGTTACCGAATTGCTTTTTCATAGTGAAGATAACCAAGCATATTTGTTTTTTGACGAAGCGTTATCAAAACTTGAAGCACTTTCTAAACGGTGTTTTGAAATCACTTTACAACATTATTTTTTAGGTTTATCTATTGCTAAGTTAACCCAAAGCTTTTCAGTAAGTGAAAAAACAATTTACCGAGACTTAAACGCGGGTAAAGCATTTTTGCGAGCTCAAATTCAAATAATTTAAACATTCAAATAATATCATTATAAAGTACTCATCATAAAACACTTCACTATAAAAAAAATAAGAGCGGTACATGAATTATAAAAATGCATTTCATCTTTTTCAAACTTTACTTGAAGAAGGCGATGAAAACTTAGAGCAAAGACTTTTAAACTTAATCTCCTCAGAGCATGAATTTTTTAACGAAAGCTCTAAATTAATAGCCGCATACCAAGCCAATAAAAAAGCAACGCTTGTTAACGATTTAATTAATAATCAAGCTGAAAATCTAGCTGATGACAGCCAAGTTCATGAATTACTGAATACTCAAGTAGCGCAATATAAGCTGACTAAAAAACTTGGGCAAGGTGGTATGGGCGTTGTGTACCTTGGAGAGCGAAATGATGGCCAACTTCAACAAAAAGTCGCGATAAAATTTATTTTTCCTTCCATTGCTGCGCTAGCAGGAGAAAACTTTTTACAAAGAGAAGCACAACATTTAGCCAATTTAACTCACGTAAATATTGCCAAAATTTTTACCGTAGATACTACTGATGATGAATTACCCTATATGGTAATGGAGTATGTTGAAGGCGTCCCTATTGATCAATACTGTGATGACAACAAGCTTGACTTAACCACGCGATTAAAGCTATTTCAAAAAGTTTGTAGCGCTGTACATGAAGCACACCAGAATATGGTGATTCATGCCGATATTAAACCCTCGAATATCTTGGTTGATAAACAAGGTGAGCCAAAGTTGATGGATTTTGGTATAGCCAGACGTGTTAATCAAGCTATAGATGAAGACACAAATAATGCAGAATTAAGAAAGCAATACTTGCAAGCGGTCAGTCATGATTTTGCAAGCCCAGAACAAATTGAAGGGAAACAATTAACGGCTGCTACAGATGTTTTTTCTTTAGGTAAAATGTTACCTTTTATTTTTAAAAGTGATTTTCCAGAACTTAACTCAATAATAAATAAAGCGATTAGAACTGAACTTCAATATAGATATCAATCTACTCTTGAGCTAGCTCAGCGATTAAAAAGCTTGCAAAAAGGCTATCCAATTAAAGAGTTTAGTAATGATTTTTTCTACCGAACTCTAAAATTATTCAAACGAAATGTAGTTGCTACTGTTTTGTCCTTTACTTTTGCTTCATGTGTTTTTATTGGAGCATCTTATCTTTATTTTCAAAATGTAAAGTTGAATGAGCAAGTATCTATTAGTCAAGAAGTTACAAATTTTTTAACGGACCTTTTTGAATCTTCAGATATAGATATGCATACAACCATGACAGTTAAAGAGCTGATAAAAGAAAGTGAAAAACGAGTTAAAGGCAGAGTTTGGAAAAGTAAAAGGGTTAAAGCTCATATACTTAAAGCAATAGCTAAAGTATATCAAGGACAAGGTGATTTAAAAGAAGCAGAGCAGTTGTACCTTGAGGCTTTTCCATTATTTGATGCTAAAGATGAAATAGAAGTTATTATTGCGAAAAATGAATTAGCTCAAGTTTATATTGCTTTAAGTGATTTTAAAAATGCTAGAGATATTTTAGAAAATATTGTAAATGAAAAACCAAAAGGAAAGGTTTTATTTGAAACGTATAATTTATTAGGGTTATTAAATCACAGTGAAGGACAATATATACAGAGTAGAAAATACTATAACGATGCATTGCTTGGTTTGGAAAACCTTGATGAGATAAGTTTATTTATGATCTCCACTATACATGGAAATATAGGTGCTTCATATATGATGGAAGATGAAAATGAAAAGGCTCTTGTGCATTTCGAAAAAGCACTAAAAATTGATTATGGTATGTATAAAAGCAGTGTTCACCCTCGTATTGCATTGCACTTACAGCAGTTGGGTTCAATACAAGCCGATTTAGGTCAATATGATAAAGGTTTAATGAACTTAAAAAATGCATTAGATATGTACACCCAAATTGCACCAAACGGTCATCCTAGGGAAAATGCTGTCCTGAATAATATTTCAGTAATTTATGGTAGAGATTTAAAACAACCAGAGGAAGCATTAAAATATTTAAAATTATCTCTTGCCGCATATAGAAAAGGCAAGTCAGAAGATTCTATTGGGCTTGCAATTATACATCATAATATTGCGGCAAATAATAGAGATGCGGAGAAGTATCAAGAGGCACTTAAATCACATGAAAAAGCTTTAACAATAATTGATAATTTGAAAGTTGAAGGTTATGTAAAAGCCTTAATGCTTGCCTCATATGGAGAAACATTAGCCAAAAACCAAAACGCTAAAGAAGCAATTGAAAACCTCAGCCTTGCAATAAATATATTACGTGAGATCAAACCTGAAAGCTCTAAAATAGCCAAATTTGAAAAGATGTTAGAAAATATTAAAATTTCTAACATCTTATGATAATGATGTTCAAGATCACTTTTAAAGAAAATTTTAATAGATTTAACTCAGCTATAAACTAACTAATGACAAAGATAATTAACAACTTCATTTTTTGACCATGAGTTATATTTATTGCCCATATGTTCAATACTACCACGATACCAAGTGCCATTTTTTTGTAAATAATATAATTGATGGCAGAAGATCATTGAATTAAATAAAAAGCTACACCACTAATTTTATCATTGTTTTTAATGTTGTTTACACTAGCATTAGCACTTGCTGTAGCTAAAAATGTGGCAATTGTTATCGCCATAACGGTCGTTTTTTTATCATGTTATTCGCCATTAAGCCCATTGATATCATTATTAGTTTGGGCAGAACTAATAACCTCAGTTCTTTGTATCTTGCTATATGTTGAGTACTCTAAAGGGGTCATTTTTTCATATCGTTTAAAAATGGTACAAAATACTTTAATTTCACTAAAACCAAGCTGTTTACTTACCGCAGATGTACTAACTTCTAAACTCAGTAGTGCTTTTGCTTTTAGCAAACGATATTGAGCTATATATTTTTTAGGGCTAGTTTCTAAATGTTCATTACACCAACGGCGTAAAGTCGCTACATTAACTTCAAAATATCCTGCCATATCATTCACCGTAATATTTTCACAATGATGATTATCCATTAGCTGTTGTAATTTACTTTCAAATTGATTTTTGTTAAAGCGTTTTGGTTTAGCCATAGGTAAAGTTCAAAGTCTATAAGTAGACTGAAAACTTAAAGTTATTTTCTCATTTTAAATAGATACGAAAGCTAGTGGTGAATTTGTCACACAAAAAAATATATTTTAATGCTCGGTCTGAAGAGTGACTTTTAATGTGAGGAAATGTTTAACTGTCGATTGAGCAAAACAGAGCTCGACATTAAAAGGTGTTTGAGCAGATGGTGCTGAAATAGGTAGTTGCACAAACTGCGGTGTATTCTCAGGGGAGCTAACACTATTTTTCCATTGCTTAAGCTGCCCGCCACTGATCCGTAATGCCGATGTTATTTTGCTAGAAGAATAGTACTTGAGTAATGCAACGGCTTGTTCACGCAATGCATTTGGGGGTTGGCACTTGACGGCCATTTCTATTGCTACGCCAGTGCTCAAAAGCCGTAACGAGGGTTGTTAATTGATCTGAGGTTGACATGATTGCATCCTGGTTGTTTGGTTGCGATCATTAAATCAGTTTAAAAAAGAGAAGTTGAGCTATGCTGCTGTAAGCTCATTACGTACAACGGAGGGTTAAGTCCAAATGAATCAGAAAAAAGATACGGGTTAAGCTATAAAACTGTGGCCAATATTACTTGACCACTTCAACTTGACTATTGCCATGGGTTGATAAGGTCTAACTTCATATGTTTGAAATCTTTAATATTTCTGGTTACTAATGTCATTCCATGTACTTTACTCGTTGCACCAATCATAGCATCACGTTCAGATTTTGGGTCTGGAACATGCAACTTTGCACATTGTATAGCGATGCTTGTATCAAACGGTAAAATTCTATCAGAAAATGCCTTTAGTACATGAGTGTTTAACCAGGTTCTTAGAATAGCTGCTTGCTGAGGATCTTTACGTTCTTTTTGAAGAATCCCCATCTCGATCTCCAGAATCGAAATAGAAGAGATAAACAAAAAACCCACAGACTGCTTCCTCGCCCATTCTGTCACATTAGTATCAGCTTTATTGATAGAAGCTTTTCTTAATTCTGAAATGACATTTGTATCTAATAAAAACATTAATCAAACTCTACAGGTTTAATTGATGAGCCATTTAATTTCGGTGGCTCAAATCCAATATCACAACCCTCTGGCATTGCCAGTAAATCTACTATATTTTCTGAACTATCCGTTAGTTTTTGATACTGCTCTATAGAGACCAAAACATGAGAAACTTTGCCTCGTTCTGTAATTTGAACAGGAGAAAATAACGCAGCTCTTTTCACTGCTGAAGGATCTTGATTAAAGGTTCTACTTGAAACTGTTTGAATTGTCATTTTCTCATCCACTTATAAACCCAATGTAGTTACAATACTACATTGGGTTTTGTGGATCAATTTAAATATTATTAAAAAAATCAAAAGGGACATAATCACTTGATTTAAAATTAGTTTGTTTTTGTTAAAAATATTGAGGATGTCCAGACGGTTATTATTGAGATTAAAATAACAATGAGAGGCAGAGATAATGCAAATAATGATTTGCCATAGATGACAAGCAAAAATAAGCTGAAAACTTAAAGTTATTTTCTCGTTTTAAATAGATACGAAAGCTAGTGGTGAATTTGTCACACAAAAAAATATATTTTTAATGCGCGGTTTGGGGAGTGATGTTTGTTGTAACAAAGTGTTAAATACTCGTGAGTATATTTACGTCATATAGCAAGTCAGTTATTTAGCATAGCGATCAACAAGGGAATAAAGAATGTTACACAAACTAAAAGTTAATTGGTTGTTTATTAAACGACAACTGCCTTTTATATGCTTATCTTTAGTGATAAGCGGTTGTGGTGGAGGAGGTGATAATGACACTTCTCCAACACCTACACCTGAACCACCAACAGCAACAACCTACACCATAACAGGCTATGCAGAAGATGATCCTTTAGTAAATGCTACTATCACCATTAGTACAGAAAGTGGTGAAAAACTAACGGATGTAACAACCGATGCTAATGGTATGTATGCATTAACGGCTGCTGTTGAAAAAGATCTGGTTTATATGATTGAAGTTGTTGGTGAGTTGTCAGGCAAAACAGTCACCATGCATAGTCAATTTATTTTTGATGGTAGTGATAGTCAGATAAACATTAATCCACTAACCGAGCTAAAATATCAATTAGTAAAAAATCATGACCAAACGCTAGCGCAAGCTGAAGCTTTAGTGCGTGATTACTTTATGATTATTAAAGGTGAATCATTAGAAGCTATTCGATTCTCAACCACTGATAAAGCATACATTGGCTTAAAAGATATTGCAGAAATTTATAATGCCAGTTTGCCCATTGAAGCGATTGAAAAAGTTAAAGAAGATATTGTTCGTAATGATTTATCTTCAACGGGTCAAGTTAAAGATTACTCCTATAAAAACTTAGTAGAGCAAAGCATAGCGCTTGATGTTTCAGCCACTAGTTTAGCGTTAAACGAAGAATTAACGATAAAGATACAAGGCATTGAAACCCTAAATGAAAATTACACGCTTGTATGGAGTGGGCTTCCTGAAGAAGGTGTGACCGGTAATGATATTTCAAAAATATTCACTACCAGTGAATATGCACAAGATATATATATAAGCGCTACTTTGTACAAAGTTAATGGCGAGAATAAAGTATACATAGCTAGTGCAAGTGAAAATATTAATTTTTATAAACCACTAGAAGAAGTCAGTGCATTAGTAGAAGACAGCACCATTGATAATGAATATACCATCAGTGACTCTCTTAAAATGAAAGCACCAGCAGGAACATTAACTAATGGTGTTGAAATTAAAATTACTGAGCTACAAACCAATTCAGAAACGACATTGGCGCAATTTGCTATTGATAGCAATGCAGGCAGTACCGATACCGTTATTATTGAGTATAACTATGACCCTTACCAAGTATCAGAGCCACGAAATTTACAAGTCTCTTTGCAAGGTGATGAGCCAAAAGTGATTAACGTTAGTGAAATTGATTATGTTAATCATGTGGTGAAGTTTGAAATATCATTGTCTACTTTAGAGGCAAGAGCTTGGGGAAATAATAGTACAGTTATCATTCAACAATTAAAAACCAAACCAACATTAAAAAAAATAAACAAATTGATTGATGATTATGGTGATTATATTAAAGATGTGGCAAAAAAATATCATCCTAATAATCATGAAAAACTATTTGTTCAAACTATTGATAGAGATCAAACAACTTATTCAGAAGAACTAATTAGAGCCAAGATAGCCGCTTTATTAATGAAACAAGATAATAATGGAGAATATAAATTTAATGTATTAACAAGCTCAATCAATAATATTATCGCTTGGAATGAAGGTGAAAACATATTTAATGATCATGGTACTTGGCATAGTGCTTTTGAAGGTTATTTACGCTGTACAGAATGGGATGAAGATTATGAATGTTCATACTTATGGAATGTTTATAAAGATAAATTAGTTGATATTAATCGTGCTATTGCTATGTGGGTTGGTCATATAAAGTTAGATGATGATCAAATCAATACTTTAAAATATGCAAAGTTAGTCACTAAAATGACTATTGCAGCTGTCTCTTTAGATCCAGCAACTTTTTTATCTGAATCGGTAGGCGTCACACTAGACTTGGCAATAGAAGATTTACCAACGGATACTCAAACTTTAATTCAGCATAGTTATGCGAATATGTCGGAGGCAATACAGTCTATGAAAACGGCTAAAGACATTAATATATTGCATAACCTTGGAACAGGAATGGCAACGGGATTTGTTGTTGATAAAGCCTTTTCGTTCTGGGCTAATTCAATGAAGAAAGAGAATGCAGTTAAAACAGCTCCAATTATTTTTCCTCTTTCAGAAACTTATAATCAGTCTTTTGATTTAATGACTGACCCAAATTATAGAACATATTGGCCAGGTCTAGATGATTTAAAAATGGATTTGTTGAATATTTGGTTTCCTGAAAGTGAGAACCCATATGGATTTGGGATTTTGGGTAAGGAGTTTTCACAACAATATAAAACATACTTTAGTGACTTAACTTCACAAGAAAAGTTCGGAAATATTGATAATGATAACCGATTACATAGGTTGTTTTTAACTAATGATTTATCAGAAGAACAACGAGAGCTTGCTTATGAAATGTTGAAATACTCATTTGGAGATGAAGATGCTAAAGAACTTTTTGGTGTTATCAAAAATGCTTCAGAAATTCAAATTGATGCCTTGTTATTAGAAGCGCATTTAATTCCTGAAAAAGAGCTGACAAACGAAAGAACTTATATTAAAAATAAATTTTGGAGTGGTGAGGAATATAGTAAAACTCTTGTTTCTATTGATAGCTCTTTTACTAATAGTGATGGGACATGGTATTGGAAAAGCACAGCAGATAGTAAAACAATAGAAACAGTTTCAAATATAGAAAGTTTTACAAGTTTAATGGAGAAAGCAAAATTTAAATTTACCAACGAACAATTTGCTTCAATAAATATCACAAGCTTATCAGTTGTTACTAAAGGTGTTGATTTAACATATTCAGAAACTGATCATTTATGGGTTCCAGATATAGCGACTAAAGTTAATTACACATTTAAAGTCACTGATAATATTAATCAGCAATTTGTGTTTAATAGCGAAAGCAATAAAAATGAACTCTCTTTTGCTACTTTATTTGCAGGTGAAGACTTTGCTCAGTTTGATAATAAATTAGTCGGTTTTAAAATATTACTAACTTATGAAAAGTCAGGTGTTGATAAAATAGAGTCTGCCGACTTTGTATTTACAACGCTAGCTGATAATGAAAACCTTACCGAAACTAACTTTATTGGTGCCACCTTAAAAAGTAGTGTTAAAGATGCTGTTACAGGCGATGCTTTAGCGGGTGCCTTTGTAACCTTAAACCCTGGTGGGCTTTCAAGTTTTACCGATGGAAATGGTGATTATGAAGTATCAAACTTAGCAGCGGGTGAATATACCATTATTATTACCAAACCGGGCTATAAACAAATTGAAGCTTCATTAACGTTAACTGAAGATGAAACCAAAATATATGAAGTTAGTTTAAGTATTGATAATGATTCGGCAACCACTTTTGGTACAACCAATATAACCATTAAAGATGCTTATAATGGTTCAATACTTACAAATGGCTATATTAGTCTTAGAGAAGGGCAAAATAATAAAACAAGCGAGGTAACGCAAACTATTAATAGTGATGGTGAAAGTAGCCTTGAATTAACATTATTTCCGGGGCATTACACCATAGAAGCAGGAGCAAACGGATATGCTAAATCTTACTCTACGGTAACTATTGTTGGCGGCACTAATATAACTAAAGAGGTTTCAATTTCACCAGTCTTAGACGAGGATCAACTTAGAGCCGTATTAACATGGGGTGAATCACCCTATGATTTAGAAAGTCACTTGATTAAAAAAATTAATGGCGTAGAAAGTTACCATGTTTATTATAGCAATATGGCACCCGCCAATGCCGATGCTAGTTTAGATACGGATGACGTATCAAGTTATGGGCCTGAAACCGTTACAATAAATAATATCGATCCAAATGCTATTTATACTTACTATGTTTATAACTTCTCTGGTGGCGAAGACAATGTTTTACCTGACTCTGGAGCCAAAATTGATATCTATTCAGGTGAGAGCACACAAACATTATTTATTCCTAATAAAGGAGGGCAATACTGGAAAGTATTTGAAATAGTTAATGGTGAAATCAGTCCGTGTACAGAAAACTGTGTTAGAGCCACTGACGATGGTATTGCACGAAGTATAAATAGCGAAGCGTTAATTTTTAAAAATTTACCTCAAAAGTAGTTAAGATTTGTTATTCATTTAAGCCACCCTCTGCGGTGGCTTTTTGGTTAACTAACCTGAATTCGGGATAAAAA
>JAOPTQ010000127.1:0-776 GCA_051531915.1 Colwellia sp.
AAATAGTTTGCAAAAATCATCGACATCACAATACGTTTCAACTAAATTATCCATGCCTGTTCCTTTGTCTTTCTTGTTTTTTTTGGTCGAAAGATCGGATCGCGGAACAGGCAATTACTGCCCTTTATTTTTGGTTTTTTATCCCTAATTCAGGTTAAATGAGTAAATTACAAAAGATAACGTTTTAGTTTGTATCATTTACAGTTCCTTGCTCCTTACTTTGCTACAATTTTTTCATCGTAAACCTCAATGATTTACAGATACTGTTAACGATTTAAAAGGACATACCATGAAACAAATACTACTTATTTCAGCACTATTTAGCACCTCATTAATGGCTGAAAATCTACATCCAGGTGAAGATAGAGCCGCTATTGAAGCAATGTTAATTGAAGCTGCAAGTAAAGGAATTTATATAACTAGAGATTGCGACAAGCCAATAGATATGGAAAAATTCAAAGAGTTATCTCGAATCAAAGCATTTAGTGAAGGGCATAACACGATAGAAAGTGTGCGTTGGGAAAAAATCAAATTTAAGGCTCATAAACAATACGGGGCATTAAAAATAAAAGCACCTGTTGGTGAATTATGTAACCAATTTAAAAATGAGATAAAAGATAGTTATCAGTGGTTGAAGTAGCCATTATATACAGGTTTTATATCACAATATATTTAAGCCTAAAACTTTGCTTGCAAGGTTTTTTTATATCCACAATCGGCTAACTTTACCACTTCAAGATGCAATTTATGCACTTTGAAGATAATTGGACTCCCCT